>NZ_JNLX01000001.1 GCF_000715495.1 Hymenobacter sp. IS2118
TGGAACACAGCATCGGGGGTCTAAAAAGGTATCGTATTTTATCAGACCGTTTGCGGATGCACAACCTGGAACAGTTCGATGTGGCGCTGGAAGTGTGTGCAGGTTTGTGGAATTTCTGCTTAACTCATTGATAAACCGCTACAACAACTCTATTTACTATACATGGTCCCGCCACGGTAAAACCGAATGGAAGCACTGTCATTTCTATTTTTAGCGAATCTGTCAAACCCTGTTTAATTAACACTGATGTGCGTCTATATCTAAGAGACGTGCAAACAAGTGAATCTTGCTGATTTTTAAGTACGCCTTGTATTTGAAAATAACCCTTTTCATTTGAAAGCACTCCTTTATCTGTTTGCTGTAGGCTTATGGAAGCAAAAGGAACGGGCTCTTTAGTCGCAGAATCCACCACCCACCCACTAATCCGGGTTTCCTGCGCCCGCCCCAGCAGCGGCAGGAGCAGCAGAAATACCAAGGCAATTTTGGATAGCAGTTTTTTCATGTTCCGAAAGTAAACCCAAAAGCTACTGCGGAGAAGCTTCTGCCGCAGTAGAATCTTCTGCTGCCAGCCGAAACAACTACCGCCGCACCCGCTTCTGCGTGAATTCGAGCGGCACCAGGCCAGTGCCCACCGGTGCCTTTACCACCAGGGCATCGGCTGCGTCGTAGCGGGGGAAGTAGAGGTAGCCGCGCACTTGGTGGCCGGGTTGCAGCGTCACCTTGCGCAGGGCGTATTCCTGTAGGTTGGCGGCGCGCTGCTGCATCACGTCGGCCGCCAAGGCGTGGCCTATTTTGGCGGCGGTCGAAATGGCATTGTACGTCAGGGCCGCGTCTTGGAGGGCTACGCGGCTTTCGAACTGGGTACGGGTTTCATTCTTGCCGATGCTGGCCATGTCGGTTGCCACGCTGGCCACACTCAGCGCTACCCCGAACCAATCGATGCGGGCGGCTTTTTCGGCTTCCTTTTGGGCGCGTTCGCGCAGCGTACTTATTTCGGGTTCCGGGTCGTAGGCGGCTACTTCGCGGGGCGGCAGCGGCGGCAGTGGCAGGGCCATGCTGGCGGCGGCCACGGCGGCGGTCACCTCCTCGCCGGGCAATGGCTTGGGCCGCCGGGCGCGCCGGCCGGGCATGGTGGCGGGCGCCGGCACACGGCGGGCCTGGTACTGAAACCCTACTGGGTCCACGATAAGCGGCTGGCTCGTGGGGTTGTAGTATTCGGCTTCAAAAACCACCCGCGTGGGCTCGTAGCACACAAAGCTGAGGCGTACTTCCACGCTGTCGGCCACGGTGAGGGCCTGCTCACGGCCCTCGGCAAACAGGCCGGTGGGCTTAGCGGGCGTCAGGGCAAGGTTGTAGGTGGGGGCACAGGCGGTGGCGCCCAGGCTAAGCCCGGCCAGTAAAATCAGGGAGCGAAAGTAGAGCGGCAGCATGTCAACCATAGGAAGCTGGAAAGTGCTTGTTGCGGCAAGATACAAATACCCCGGAAGTTGCAGGGCCGGGCAATGAAGACCTTTATCGATGCCGCCCTCGGCCCACTACCCGTGCTGGGCAAAGGGCTTTTACTGCTGCCGGGCGCGCAGCTGTGTAAAGTCGAGCGTGGTCCCCTCCCGCATGCCGGGGGCTGAAATCCGGATAATGTCGGCTTGGTCCAGGCGCGGGAAAAACACGTAGCCGCGCAGCCGTTGGCCGGGCTCCACGGTGTTGCGGCGCAGGGCCTGGCTACGCAGTTCTTGTAGTTGAGCGCGGTGCTGGTCGGCGGCGGCGGCGGCATCCAGGCGCTGGCGGGTGTAGTAGGCGTTTTCGTCGTTTTGCCTGGCTTCGCGGGCCTCTTCCTGCTCTTTGGTTTCCTTCTTTTTTATACTCGCCAGGTCTTCCACTACGTGGCTCAGGCTGGTCAGCAATTCGCCGCCACTTACGTGGGTGGCGGCGGCCGACTCTTCGGCCACACGGCTGGTCAGGTTCTGAATTTGCGGCTCCGGGTCGAAGGCAGCAAGCCGACCGGGCAGTTGAGAAGCCGCCACGGTAGAGGCTACCGGCTGGGTGGCCACGGGCTGAAAGTGAAAGTCGGTAGGTCCTACCGTCAGCGCCCGACGGGAGATATTCCGAAAATCCACGTCAAATACCAGCCGGTCCGCATCGTAGCGAATAAAGTTGATGCGCACGTCCACGCTGTCCTGCTGCTCGTGAACCGTTTCTGACCCATCGCTCCACACCCCCGAACCCCGAACGGGGCGCATCGTCAAAAAATAGGAAGGGCCACAGGAAGTCAACGCCGCAGCAAAGGCCAGCGCAGCTATCAAACGGGTAGGAAAACGCATGTTGAGGATGGTAAAAAGTGAGTAGAAGCCGTGATGAGGAGCCTGCTTACTCAGATTTGGTTGCACCGGCCAACCCTGCGGGCAGCGTAAACTGGCCGGCCGCATCGGCGCCAAATGGCCACGTGCGGCGCACCGCGCCCAGCGGCACCGCCCCAAATACGTGCGCAAACGCCTCGCCCCGCGAAGCCACCCACTCCCGTTCCACGCGCACGCCGGCCGCAGCCAGCGCGACTTCGTCCCATTCCAGCAGCACCAAATCGGCCCGCCCGGCGTAGTACCGGCGGGCCGTTTCCAGAATCTGCTGCGGCTCTGAGGAATGGATAAACCCCTCGGCGGACAGGTCGGCACTGGCGAAAAAGCCGGTTTGCTGGGCTTGCTGCCAGTCGGCAGCGTCGGCAATACGGTAAAGAAGCTTTGCGTTTTGAGGGTTGAATGTTGAGTTATTCATTTTCGCACGATTTGGAAAGCACGCACATGATGGTGCGTGAGGAGGTTGAATGTTGCGTTATTCATTTTCACCCTTCAAAATCAGCAGCAAAAATCAACATTCAACCCCCACAATTCAACCCTTCCCTACGCTTTCCACAGCTCCTGCTGCACCTGCTTGCCCACGGTGAGCATGATGCGCACGGGACTTGGAATCAGCGTGATGCGGGCTTCCTTACCGGGGTACTTCTCCGAATCGACCCACACGCCCTCTTTGGGCGAGGGCGTGGAACCGGGCGTGCTGGGCAGGTAGGCGGTGGGCAGCAGCACGTCGGTGTCCGATTTCAGGTCGGTATGCACTTTATCGAGCGCTGCTTCCAGGAACTCGCCGTACTCGTCGTTGAAGTCGTCCTCCAAATCGTGCAGGGCTTCTTCCACGTCGTCGTAGCGTGCGTCGTCGTACTTGAGGGTGTGCAGCTCGGCCTTCTTTTCAATCAGGGCCACAAGGGCTTGGTTCAGTTCTTCGGTCTTCATGGGGCGCTAAGGCAAGTGATTGGGCACAAAAATGGGCATGAATTGCTAAACACACACCGTTATCCGTTCGCCATTTGGGCGGCACCGGCTGTTTTCGTCCCGAACCTGTAATTTTACCACCCCACCCCCACCCTCATTCTCCCCCTTCCCTCCATGCACACCATGACCTCGCCCGAAGTACTAGCCCAACCCGCCCAGGACTTCCTCCCGCTCAAAGGCACCGACTTCGTCGAATTCTACGTCGGCAACGCCAAGCAGTCGGCCTACTACTACCAGGCCGCTTTCGGCTATGAGCTGGTGGCCTACGCCGGCCCCGAAACCGGCCTGCGCGACCGCGCCAGCTACGTGCTGCAGCAGGGCAAAATCCGCATCGTGCTCACCACCTCCCTCCTGCCCGACTCCGAAATCTCGGAGCACGTGCGCCAGCACGGCGATGGCGTGAAGGTGATGGCCCTGCTCGTGGACGATGCCCGCCAGTCGTACGAGGAAACCACCAAGCGCGGTGCCCGCTCGGCCTTCGAGCCCTATACCATTGAGGACGAGCACGGTTCCGTGACCATGGCCGGCATTTACACCTACGGCGAAAGCATCCACACCTTTGTGGAGCGCAACAATTACACCGGGCCGTTTATGCCCGGCTTCGTGGCCAAAACCAGCCTCGTGCCACAGGGCGCGCCCGTAGGGTTGCTGCACATCGACCACTGCGTGGGCAACGTGGGCTGGGGCGAAATGAACCAGTGGATTAAGTTTTACGAGGACGTGATGGGCTTCAAGCTGCTCATTACGTTTGACGACGACGACATCAGCACCGAGTATTCGGCCCTGATGAGCAAGGTGGTTTCCAACGGCAACGGCTTCGTGAAATTCCCCATCAACGAGCCCGCCGAAGGCAAGAAAAAGTCGCAGATTGAGGAATACCTCGACTATTACCACTCGCCCGGTGTGCAGCACATCGCCATTGCCACCAACGACATCCGCAGCACCGTCACGGAGCTGCGCCGCCGCGGCGTGGAGTTCCTGAGCGTGCCCGGCGCCTACTACGACGACCTGCTGGAGCGCATCGGCGCCATCGACGAAGACCTGCAGTCCCTCAAGGACCTGAACCTGCTGGTAGACCGCGACGAGGAAGGCTACCTGCTCCAGATTTTCACCAAGCCCGTAGAGGACCGGCCCACCGTGTTCTACGAAATCATTCAGCGCAAAGGCGCCAAGAGCTTCGGCAAAGGCAACTTCAAGGCCTTGTTTGAAAGCATCGAGCGTGAGCAGGCGTTACGCGGCAACTTGTAATATTCACTAACCACCTTCTGCGGACCTCTGCGTTTTTTCCTCTGCGTCCCTCTGCGGGAACCGTCGTTTAATGGCATTTCCCGCAGAGGGACGCAGAGGAAAAAACGCAGAGGTTCGCAGAGCTTTTCAGTTCAATCCATGCCTCTCGCCCCCGCCATTCAGCAATCCATCAACACCTGGCTCACACCTGAGTACGACGCCGAAACCCAAGCCGCCATTCGCGAAATGCAGGCCAGCGGGCAGGACGAGCAGCTCACCGATGCCTTCTACCGCAGCCTCGAATTTGGCACGGGCGGCCTGCGCGGCATCATGGGGCCGGGCTCCAACCGCATGAACCGCTATACGCTGGGCATGGCCACGCAAGGCTTGTGCAATTATTTAATGCAGAGCTTTCCGGGCCAGGAAATTAGAGTGGCCATTGCGCACGACAGCCGCAACAACAGCGCCGAATTTGCGCAAATTGCGGCCGGCATTTTTTCCGCCAATGGCATTGTGGTGTATTTATTCGACGGCCTGCGACCCACGCCCGAATTATCGTTTGCCATTCGCGAGCTGGAGTGCCAAAGCGGCTGTGTAATAACGGCTTCGCACAACCCCAAGGAGTACAACGGCTACAAAGTGTACTGGAACGACGGCGCCCAGGTAGTGGCCCCGCACGACGCCAACATCATTGCCGAAGTAAATAAAATTACCAGCGTTGGCGAAGTAAAATTCGAAGCCGACCGGTCGAAAATAATTAGCGTCGGGGAAAACATTGACGCCTTGTATTTTGCCCGGGCCCGGCAGCTCAGCATCGACCCGGCCGCCATTCAGCGCCAGCACGATTTGAAGATTGTGTACACGCCCATTCACGGCTCGGGCATTACGCTGGTGCCGGGCCTGCTGCGCGAATTCGGCTTTACCAACGTGAGCGTGGTTGAAGCCCAGGCCACGCCCGATGGCAACTTTCCCACCGTGCAGTCGCCCAACCCGGAGGAGAAAAGCGCCATGCAGCTGGCCCTCGACCAGGCCCAGGCTCAGGACGCGGACATTGTATTTGCCACCGACCCCGACGCCGACCGCGTGGGCGTGGGCGTGAAAAACGACAAAGGCGAATGGGTGCTGCTCAACGGCAACCAAACCGCCGCCCTGCTCACCTACTACCTGCTGAGCGCCCGCCAGCGCGCGGGCCAGGCCACGCCCCAGGATTTCATCGTTTACACCATCGTGACCAGTGAAATAATCGGCGATATTGCCCGCCAGCACAATGTGAAGAGTTACCAGACGCTCACCGGCTTCAAGTATATCGCCGGCCTCATCCGCGACCTCGAAGGCCAGGAAACCTACATCGGCGGCGGCGAGGAAAGCTACGGCTTCCTCATCGGCGACTTTGTGCGCGACAAGGACGCGGTATCGGCTTGCGCGATGGTAGCCGAAATGGCCGCCGTGGCCAAAGACCAGGGCCGCACCCTCTACCAGGAAATGGTGCGCATGTATGCCCACTACGGCCTCTACGTGGAAGACCTAATTTCCCTCACCAAAAAAGGCCAGCGCGGCGCCGAGGAAATTCAGGAAATGATGGCCCAGCTCCGCGCCAACCCGCCCCAGACCATTGCCGGCCTAAAAGTGGTGGAAATCCGCGACTACAAAACCGGCCGCATCCACGACCTGCGCACCGGCTTGGCCACCGAAACCGGCCTGGAAAGCTCCAACGTGCTCCAGTTCATAACCGAAGACGGCAGCAAAATATCGGCCCGCCCCAGCGGCACCGAACCCAAAATCAAATTCTATTTCAGCGTGAAACAGCCGCTAAAATCAGTGGTAGATTTTGATTTGGCAACGCGCCAGGCGCATGAAAAAATTCAGGCCATCATTGCAGATATGCAATTGAAATAGGTAGTGATAATAATTACAAAAAGTAAGCCCGGTGAAATGATTCGCTGGGCTTATTTTTTTTAAAGCAGTCTTGTATAAATCAATTCAAAAAAACCGTGTCATGCTGAGCTTGTCGAAGCATCTCTACCGCTTCGTTGCACGGTATTGACAATACGGTAGAGATGCTTCAACAAGCTCAGCATGACACGATTTTCAAGTACAGTTGTTTACAATTAAACATCAGCAACTTACAATATTTAGACAAATGTTCAGCACGAACTTTTGCCCGGTTAGCGGCCTCAGAGGCAGCAGTGCAATTGCACTGACTATTGCGGGAATACTGCTATTACTGACAGCTTCAAACGTAGACAAGTCTTCGGAATTTGCCTTTCCGTTATTTAGTGGAATAGGCTTTCTTTTTAGTGCTTTTTGCATGCACTTCAGCTGCATGAATTTTGCTGCCGATAAGCACGCCCAACGATACCAATATTTCGTTAGCGTGCTTGGAAAACAGTTGGGCTCCTGGCAGCCCCTGCAACCCGTAACGGGTGTGGTGCTGAAGCATTTTTCGGAACTACCCATCGCGGGCCGCCGGGGCTGGCAGGTTGAAAACCACATTCCTTCCTGCATCGTGATGCTCTCGACAGCGGCGGCCAACCGGCAGGGCATCGTGGTTCATAAATTCCCGTCCCGCCACAAGGCCCAGGCTATTACCCTTGCAAATGAGCTGGCGGAATATTTTGCCGTACCAGTTCGGGATTTTGACGCGGGCTAAACAATGCTCCAACGGCGTTGCTTAAAACACGAAGTTGAACGACGCCTGGCCTAACAGGCCCCGCAGCTCGCGGCTGCGGTCGTGCAGCGGCACGAAATAGCTGGCTTTGGTATCGAGCAAAATGTGGCGGGTTTTGAGCAGCTCGACTCCCAGACCTAGATTCAGGTTGGGGATAAATTCGCTGCCTTTGGCGCCCTGCTGGTTCACGATTACGCCACCTATCTGATAGCTCGAATACAGATTGAGGTAGCGGCGTCGGCCCCGGCCAAAATTGCGCGGGTAAAAGTCCTGCCCGAAATTTATCATGAACAGTTCATCCACGAATCCTTCTTCTTCAGACTTGGTAAGCGGCTTGTAAACGCCCAAGTTGAGGTAGCTTTTGCCCCGCGTGAAGAGGTATTTGACGGCATAGCCCTGGTACGCCTGGCTGGTCTTACCAAGTTGGGGGTTGTCGAGGCGCAGGTAGCCGTATTCCACACCGGGCATGTTCACGAAGCTGACGCGCCGGTTGCCGGTCGGGAAGCTCACCTCATCGTAGAGGCGCAGCGTCACGTAGGCCTGTTCCGTGTGGTTTTGGAGGTCGGCCAGCAGTTGACGGCTGCGGGCCAGTCGGCCTCTATATCCTTCAGCTTCGGTGCGCAGGTCGGCCACGTCTTTATCCGGCCCTGATTTTTTCAGCTGCGCTTCCGCAGTTGCCAGCTGGTTCTCTTGCCGCTGCTCATCGACGCGCAGCTCCTGCTCCCGGGACGTCAGGTCTTCGGTGTTGAGTTTATTTTCGAGCACCAGGCCCAGCGTAGCGACCAGCGAATCGAGTTGGGGCAGCTTTTGCAGCGACAGGGAAAAGTCAGCAATCAGCTGCTCCGGGCTTTCCTCTTTCTTGTAGAGCTTCGTCGCCCGGTTGGCAATGAACAGATTGAGCGCGGCGTGGGCCTCTGCGTAGCGCGTCACGGCCAGGGTAATGTGCTTGCGGGTGGCGTAGCTGGGCTCATCGTTTCTGGTTTGGGAGGTTTGCGCGGCGGCCGGCAGCAGCAAGCACATGGATAGCAGGATTTGCAGGGCAGTTGTGAGCGTTTTCATGAGAAAGGCCTGGTTCGAACAGCTTGCCAATAGCGGTAAGCAGCAGCAAGTTGGCCCGCCAACTCATCTTCATGCAAAGCAAAATTATAAATTCACAGACTTTCTAAAATTAAATAAATTTAACACAACTACCTTATTTTCAGTTGATTGAAAATATTTTTGTTTTATAAAATCAGACTTTTAAAATAGCCATTAACTGCGCTGTTCTACTGCCACGAATCAGCCAGAGCTGCTATTTCAGCGGCACCGGCCCCAGAGCTCAAACGCGCAGGCCCTTCCCTAACTCAACACCTAACCGCCTATAGCCGCACCCCAATTCCCGGCCCCAACAGGTAAAACCACTTGCCGGCCGAGAGCAGATACCCGCCGCCCAGATACAGCGGAAACGTGAACTTGGCCTCGCGCCGCGTGGGGTACACCGAGCCCAGAATCACCAGGCCCAAGTCCCGGTCGTTGCTGCTGGTGTTGCTCAGGTTGAAGGCGTTGAGGGCGACGAAGCCGGCGCCGATTTTATACGGGCGCAGGCGGTTTATTTTGTCGGGGCTGTAGAAGCTGAGCTGCGCCAGCGTGGCCAGCGAAATGCCGCCAAACGAGCCGTAGCCGCTTTCGCCCTGCCGCCGGGTGAGCAAGCCAGCCGGGAAGCTCACGTCGATGTCGAACTTGTAGCGGCGCTTGAGCACTACCTCCACGGTTTGGGTGTAGCCGGGCTCGGCATACGGCGCGGTCTGGTGCTTCACGGTCACCAAAATGCGGCTCCAGTCGTCGAGGTCGTAGGTTTTGCGCGCCAGCAGGGCGTTCAGGCTCAGCGGGTCGGTGCGACACTGCTTGTCGGCGTAGAAGGCGGCACGGGGCGAGTTGTCGCCGGGACAAATCACCACGTTTTCCACGTTACGCAGCTCCATAAGCTCGCCTTTGCTGTTGAGCGTCCGGATTTCAAAGCTCAGAAACTGCTTGCCGAATAACTGCTCGCTCTGGTCGATGCCATTGGGATTGAACTGAAAAACCACGTCCCGAATGGTGCCGTCGTACAGCACCGGCCCGCCCAAACGGGTAATGGGCCGGGCTGCCTCGCCGTAGCCCACCGACACGAAATCCAAGGGGTGCGGCCGCTGAAACTCCTTAATAGTCAAAGCATGGCCGATGGGCTGCCCAATATTGTAGATGGTGCTTTTGCGCTTGGCATACCCCACCGGCACCATCACCCGGTACACCAGCCGCGCATCGGTGCGCACCGACGAATCGGAGGGCACGATGGGCAAATCTTCGAACGAGAGGCGGGCTTTCTGCAGCCCTTCGCCCTCCAGACGCACGTCCACCAGCTCGCCGGGGCTCACGCTCAGATTGCCTGTCCACTCGCCGCCGCGGTGCAGCACCTGCACGCTACGCACCACGGTTTCGGGCGTAATGTCGAGGTTAGTCACGTAGCGGGCTACGTCGTTTTCCTTGATGTAGAGGTAGCCCGCCGTCTGGCGATGCGTGTTGTAGGGGCGCAGGTAGCACAGCACCCGGTCGTTGCTCAGGTACTGCCGCGTGAAGAGTTCGGCAATAAGCGTTCCGCCGGGTTCCTCCTGGTCTTCAATGCGGTAGGTGCGCCGCAAATCGAAGCTGCGGCCGTTGTCCAGAATCAGCTCTACGCCCCGGCGGCGGTTCAGCTCGTTCATCGTCACGCTGCGCTGGTCGGGCGAGAGGAACCGCAGCCGGCTGCCTTTCACATTGAACTCCTGCCGCAGCACGGGCAGCTGGTAGCTCAGGCGGCCGTTGGGCAGCAGGGTCGGCCGCTCGGTTTGGGCCTTCACCAGCAGCGCCCGGCTGCCCAGCTGGTGGGGCAGCACGTGCAGGCGAAGCGTCCCATTGGCCTCCCGCACGAGGCGGTAGTCGAAATCCGCCCCGCGCACCCACTCCCCGGAGGCCTGCACGTTGCGGGCGTTCGAGCTGGTGAGCTCAAGCACCTTTTCTTCGCCCACGAACAGCTCGTTTTCCAGCACGCGCAGGGCCAGCGTGGTGCGGGCCAGCGGCAACAGCGGCACCACCTGGCGACGGGGTGCTGCGCCTACCGAGTCGGCCGCCTGCTCCACCACCAGGCGCAAAAAGCCTGCGGCGGTCAGGTTCTTAAATTTCAGGCGGGTACGCAGGCTGCCATCGTCCTCTTTGGTTAAGGAATCGAGCTGCAGGTAGTCGGAGCTGCGGCGCAGGCGCAGGGATTTTGCGCTGGCTTCGGCGGCGGGATACAGCCGTAATTCCACGGTTTCATCGTCGCGGCGGTACCAGAAGTACTGCGTGAGCTCGCCCTGCACCTCCACTTTATCGCGGCTCAACAGGTAGGTGGCGGTGTCGGTACGCAGGCTAACCTCGCGCAAAAGCGGCGCAGTTTGGGCCACAGCCAAATGAGGAATAATCCCCAACGTAATGCCAGCAACAGCCAGTATTATTCGAAATCGACTCAAAAACGGCATTCACAGCGAGCAGGGCAGATATTGGGCCCCACGCCGCAAAGGTCGGGTCGTATAAGCGCGGCTCCACTATCCGGTCCCAAATTAGTGCCCCGCCCAGCTACCATTTCTCCTTGTCGCGGCGGCCGGTGCCCAGCAGCAGCAAAATCAGCAACAGAAAGCCCGTAGCGCCCAGGCTCCACCACGTTATTTCGGGCACGCCACGCCGGTAGGGCATGTCGGGCGAGTAGCGCCCCAGCAGCGTAAGGCCCGAAAAAATGAGGCCGCCCATGCCCAGCAGCGCCAGAATGGTACGACTCACCAGCTGGTCGGCTTTGCGCATGAGCAGATTGTAGCCCACCAGCTCAAACTTGAGCCGCAGCTCGCCCTTGCTGATTTTGCGCATAATCTGGCGCACGTCCGAGGGCAGCGTTTGCAGCAGCGCCAGCAGCTGCGTGCCCGTGTATTCGGCTTCGCTGAGCAGGTTTTGGCGCGAGTACTGCTCGCGGATAATCTTGGCGCCGTAGGGCCGCACAAACTCAAAAGTGTTGAAATTGGGGTGCAGCACCTTGCCAATTCCCTCCAGAATCACCAGCGCCCGCAGAATGAGAAATACCGCGCCGGGCACCTGCAGCTTATAGTCGTAAATCACCGTCTGGAGCGCGTCGGCGAGGTCGCTCATACTCATCTCCTTCACATCAAGCGTGGCGAAGTCCTCGATGAGCTGGCTCAGGTCGGCCTCAAAAGCGCGCATGTCCGGGATTTCCGCCGTGAGGGCCAGCCGCCGGAAATTGAGCGCCATGCTGCGCGCATCCTGGCGCGCCATGCCGATAAACACGCCCGCAAAGGCGTACTTCTGCTGCTTGGTGAGCCGGCCCACCATGCCAAAGTCAATCAGTACAATTTTGCCATCGGGCTGCACCAGCACGTTGCCGGGGTGCGGGTCGGCGTGGAAAATCCCGAACTCAAAAATCTGAGTCAGGTAGATATCCATCCCGTTTTCAGCCACGGCGGCCGGGCTCAGCTCCCATTCCAGCAGCTTCGCTTTGTCGGTGATTTTGCAGCCGCTCACAAACTCAATTACCAGAATCCGCTCGGTGCTGAACTCCCGGAAGGGCTTGGGAATGTAGAACGTGGTGTAGTCTTCGTAGAGCTTGCGGAACTGCTCCATCGAGCGGGCCTCGGCCGTGTAGTCCAGCTCCTTGCTCATGCTGCGCTCGAAGGCATCCACCACGTCCTGCGGGTTGGCCAGGCCCTGCTTTTGCAGAAAGCCCGCCGTGAGACGCACCAATTCATGCAGCAAAGCCAGGTCGGAACGCACCTTCTCGCGCACGCCGGGGCGCTGCACCTTCACCACCACTTCTTCGCCGGTCAGCAGCCTCGCCCGGTGCACCTGCCCGATGCTGGCCGAGCCCAGGGTAACATCGTCGAACTCGCTGAAAACCTCCGTTATCGGGCAGCCCAGCTCTTCTTCAATAATCCGCCGGGCTAGTACCACATCAAACGGCGGCACATTGCTTTGCAGCTTCTCAAACTCGTCAATCAGGGCCTGGGGCAGCAAATCGGCCCGGTTGCTCATGGCCTGGGCCAGCTTGATGAACGTGGGCCCCAGCTCCTCAATAATGAGTCGCACCCGCTCCCAGCGCGTGGTTTCGAACACCTGGCGGTCGGCCCGCTGCCAGGTCAGGCGGCGCGCCTGGCTCACCAGCCGGCGCAGCGGCGTAGTCGTCACCACGTCCTCGAAGCCGTAACGCAGCAAAACCTCCGCCACTTGGCGAATGCGGGTGAGGTTGGAAATCGTGTTTTTAAACATCGACCGTGAAAGTAGTGCTACCGAACGGCATCAGGCGACAGAACGAGGTTTTGAACGGAAAAATACGGGCCGCCCTCCAGCGCAGCACCGGAATTACGCCCGGAATTTAAGCCTAAAAGCCCCGTTCACGGCGTGCGAACGGGGCTTTTGTAAGGGCTAGCGGTGTATTAAGCCTGGTCGCCGGAAGTAGCGGCCGCAGCAGCAGGCTTCTTAGCCGCAGACTTTTTGGCTGCACCAGCTTTCGCGGCGGCTGATTTCTGGACCGTGGCCGCGGCGCTGCTCACTTTGTCGGCTGCCTTCTTGGTGGCACCGGCTACTTTGCTCGTGGCGCTGCTGGCAGGCTTTGAAGCGGTTTTAGCAGCCGATTTCTTAGCGGCCGGCTTGCTTTTGGCTTTGGAATCGCCCAACCCAACGCTGCCTTTGATGCGCTCCGAAAGGCCCTGGAACTGCTTTTCGAGCTCGGCGCGCTTGGTTTCGCCGCTCTTCATCAGGTCATCGACAATCTTCTTGCCTTCTGCCTGGGTCATTTTGTTGTCTTTCACCAACTTATCGATGGTGCTTTGCAACGACTTGCTGCCTTGGGCAATGTAGCCAACACCGGCATTAACGAACTTCTTAAACAAATCTTCCATGGTTAGGACAGGATTGAAGGTGAAAAATGGAAACAGGGAAGTAGTTGAATCAAAAGACCTTGTCACACAAAATTAGTATGCAAGCCGACTATTTCTATTGCAAACCTACGAACACAATACAATATAGTTGAACGGAGTGACTCGCTTTTTTTTAAAAAGGTGCTCTGTTTCATCTAAAACGAGAAATCTTTTTTATGCGGTGTGCCACACACCCCGAAAAGCACCTTGACTGACACCAAAAACCAGGACGTTTAAGCGTTTTTAAGCTGCCCGGCGCCGGCCGGGGGCCCGGCGCATTTCCGCACCGGGCCACACCACCGGCGGCGCTTTGGCCGTGGCCCACAGCTGCTCCAGAAAGCCCGCTACCTGGTCCAGGGCCTGCCGGCCTTCGGGCACCACGCGCCAGAATAAATGCCACCAATGCACCAGGCCCTGAAACGGCTGAAGCGTGACTTCGCTGCCCGCGGCCTGCGCTTTGTCCACAAATTTCAGTACGTCGTCGTAGAGCACTTCGGCCGTCGAAACCTGAATAAGGATGGGCGGCAAACCGTGCAAATCGGCCTGCGTGGGCGAGAGCAGCGGGTGAGCCAGTGGCGTTTTGCGGGCGTAGAGCGGCCCCCAGGTGCGCATTTGCAGCGCTTCGAGCAGGAGGCCTTCTTCGCGGGCCACGCGGCGCAGGGCCGTCAGGGGCAGGTTGAGGTCGGTCCAGGGCGAGAGGCCGATAGCGGCGGCGGGCAGGGCCTCGCCGGCATCGCGCAGGGCCAGCACCAGCGCCAGGGCCAGGCCGCCACCGGCCGAGTCGCCGGCCACCACAATGTCGTGGGGCTGGTGGCCGTGGCGCAACAGCCAGCGGTAGGCACGCCGGGCGTCATCGAGGGCGGCCGGAAACGGGTGGTCGGGGGCCTTGCGGTAGTTGATGGTGAGCACGTTGAGGCCGCAGCGCTGGGCCAGGCTGCCTACCATGCTGCGATGGGTATTGAGCGAGCCCAGCACGTAGCCGCCGCCGTGCAGGTAGAGCATCACCCGCGTGGCGTGGGCGCCACGGGGCCGCAGCCACTCCGCTTCCAGCCGGTTGTCCACCTTCAAACTTTCCAAATGCACGCGCCAGGGCATGAACTGAAATAGCGCGCCGGCTTCCATGGCCAGGCGCATGGCGCCCACGCTGGGCTTGCGCCGCGCCAACGGCGAGGCGGCCGCGGTGAGTAGCTGCTTAAGCAGCAAGTGCTGAAAAGAAGGCATTGGGTGGGATAAATGCGGAGTGCGGAGGAGGCAGGCGCGGCAGCAAGATTGTGCCGGTAATATCGGGCAGCAACCTACGGCTTTTGCCCCAGTTTGTTGCCCCGGTAGCCTTTGATGGCCAGCGGAATCCAGCCAATCAAGGGAATGAAATAGGCCAGGGTGATGGGGTTACGCCATAGCATACGCAACCAGGCGCCGGGGCGGTCAAGCTCCATCCGAAAGTTGCGGCGGCCTTCCTTCACGTACAGGCGCTCGAACTCGGTGAACATAGCCGGCCAGGCAAAGGGCAGGAAGAACGGGAAGTAGCGCCGGTTTTCCTTCATGCGCTGCCACAGCTCGCCCCAACGGTAGGGCTTTTGGCCGTGGGCGCGCACGGCGGCATCCATTTCGGCCTGCATTTTCTGGCGGATTTGCTCGCTCAGCTCGGCGTAGTCTTGCCGGGTGAGGTCTTCGGGCTTTTTGGTGGTGAGGTCGGACGGCCGGATGCGGTTGCCCATCACAAAAGTGAGCTTGGCGGGCAGGGCCAGGTAAAACGCCCACGGCTGAATGAGCACCAGCACCAGCAGCACCGTGATGGGCAAAAACGGGATGCCGATTTTCTTGGTGTACTGGTTTATCCAGTCCCAGGAATAGGCGTAGGGGTTGAGGTATTCGGCGTTGATGGTATAGAAAGGCACAATGTCGGTGCCGTGCTGCAGGCTCAGGCGCACCATGCTGGTGGCCAGGCGCTGAAACTGGTACTTGCGGTTGAACCCTTTGCCGATGCCGGGCACGCCCTCCGGGTACAGCATCAGGTTGTGGTCCTGGTAGTACATCATGGTTTCAAAATTCAGCGTCGTGGCATCCACGGAGCCGCATTTTTTCCAGAATTCCCGCACCAGGTACGGATTCATCAGGGCTGTTTGGGAGAGCAGCGGGGCCGAAAGCGGGCGGGGCAAATCCTGGAGCGAGCCCTGGGTCCGGAGCAGGTGCCGCCACAGGTGCGACAAGGCCACGATGGCATCCCAGGGGAAGGCCATGCCCGAGTGGTTGGACGCGAAAATCAGCGGCCGGTCGGGGTTGTTACGCTGCGGGTAGTCATCGAACCCCACCAGCTCGGACCGAAACCACACCCGGTCGAGCAGCTGCAGGATATTTTCGTCCAGCGTCTGGGTAAATTCCTCGCGGAAATAGTCGTCGTAGATGTGCTGGTTGGCCGCAATGGCTGGCGGTGGAGATGTGGCGGAAGCAGCAGTGGACATAAGCGGGCGGGAGCGGGAGCGGCGAAGGGGGCAAGATAGCCGAATTTCTACCGCCGCCCACCAGGCTCCGGCCCCGCGCCGCCGCCCGGCCCCACTCAGCCGCGGCTGCCGAAGATGGCGCTGCCCACGCGCACCAGCGTACTGCCTTCGGCCACGGCCAGGGCGTAGTCGCCGCTCATGCCCATCGAAATTTCGCAGAAGGCGGGCTGGTCGGCGAAAAAGCCCGCTTTAAGCTGCGCAAAATATCCGCCCAACTGCTTGAATTCCTGGCGCAGCTGCGCTTCGTCGTTGGTGAAGGTAGCCACGCCCATCACACCGGTCAGGCGCACGTTTTGCAATTGCCGGAAGTCTTCGGAAGCCAGTATTTCCTCGGCTTCGGCCAGCGTGAGGCCCGCCTTGGTTTCCTCCCGCGCAATGTGAAACTGGAGCAGCCCGTTGATAACCCGGCCGTGGGCGGCGGCGTGCTTGTCGAGCTCGCGCAGCAGCTTGAGACTGTCGATGCTCTGCACGGTGTGCACGAAGGGCGCCACCAGTTTGGCTTTGTTGGTTTGCAACTGCCCGATGAGGTGCCACTCCACGTCGGCGGGCAGCTGGGGGTGTTTGGCGGCCATTTCCTGGGGCCGGTTTTCGCCAAACCGGCGCGCGCCGGCGGCATAAGCTTCCTCCAGCTTCTCCACCGGGTGCGTTTTGGTAACTACTACCAGCCGCGCCGCCGTCCCGGCCAGCTCTTTTTCAATGCGGTGAATATTATCGGCTATGCTCATCGCTGATTTGCGTTGATTAAATTGATTTCGTTGATGCCTGTTAAGCGGTAAGCCATAAGCTTTAAGCTACAGGCCGCAAGCTTTACTTTTGATTATTAGTTGGTTGCCAGCCATTCGATGGGCGTTTGCCTTTGCACCACTGTTTATCTGATGCCGGAAGAACCTCGCGGCATGACAGGTGTTTGAACCGATTCACAAAACCAACGGCACTCGCCATCAACGAAATCAATTCAATCAGCGCCAATCAGCGATTTAGTCTTCTAGCGGGTTGCTCAGAAAAGTGCTTTTCAGGACCAGCCAGAGGAGCCAGAGGGCGATGGCCAGCCGCAGGTAGGGCGGGTAGAAGTCCTTGGTATTGCGGAAACGAAGCTGTTTGATTTCGGATTTTTCGAGCTGGTTTATCTGCTTGAATACCTCGCGCAGGCCGTCCGTGTCGGTGGCCCGAAAAAACTGACCTTCGGCGGCGGCGGCCAGCGCGCGCATGGTGGTTTCGTCGAGGCGGGTTTGCACGTAGCGGGTTTCGCCCCGCTCGTTTTTGCCGTAGGGCACGAAGCCGTCCTTGCCCAGCCCGATGGTGTAGATGCGGATGCCGTAGGCGTGGGCCAGCCGGGCCGCCAGCTGGGGGTCGAGGCTGCCGGCGTTGCTCTCGCCATCGGAGAGCAGGATGCACACTTTGGAGCGGGCCGTGGATTCGCGCAGCCGGTTGGTGGCCACGCCCAGCGCCGTGCCAATGGCCGTACCGTCGAGCTTAATCATGCCAAAGCGGAGGCTGGCCAGCTGCTCGCGCAACAGGTCGTAATCGGTGGTGAGGGGCGCCAGTGAGTAGGCTTCGCCGGCAAAGGCCACGAGGGCAAGCCGGTCGCCGGCGCGGGAATTGATGAAGTCGGTGGCCAGGCGCTTGGCGGCGGCCAGGCGATTGGGCCGCAGGTCCTGGATTTCCATGGAACCCGAGACGTCCAGGGCCAGCACAATGTCGATGCCCTGGCCGGACTGCTCCACCCGCTCGTCGGTGCGCTGGGGGCGGGCCAGCGCCACAATAGCAAAGCTGAGCGCCAGGCCCAGCACCAAATCGGGCAAAAACCGCAACGCCGCCACCCAATCCCGCGGCAACGCCCCCGGCCCAAACGCCACTCCCACGCGCGCCCGGCGCCGGGCCAGCACCCACCGCAGCCCAAACAGCAAGGGCACGGACGCAATGAGCAGCAGCAGCCGGGGCTCCTGCCACTGGTAGCCAGCCAGCGTGGTGTAGCGCAGAAGGGAGAAAAAGTCGTTCAATTTGGAATCCGTATTTGTATAATCGGCAGTTAATTGTCACCCACCGACGCATAGCGCCGCTCGGCAAAGCCGCGCAGACGCTGAAAGGCCCGGTCAACTTCTTTGGCGTCTTCGGTTTGCAGGTTGCCGTAAATCACTTTATCGGTGGCACCCAAGGCTTTGCGCACGTCGTTATCGTTCTCGAAGTAAGTCACAATCTCCCGCGTGGTGAAGGAGCTTAGCTCGTTGTTTTCCAGGCTGGCCAGGTAGTTTTTCCACAGCACCACGGCCCGTTCCACGTTGGTGGCCGAGCGCGACAGCTCAAACCGTTCGACGTGCCGCGCAAACTGCGCCAGGAAGTAGCCGTGGTTTTTGCGCCGCTTGTAGGCCTGATAGCGCCGCGTGAGGCGCCGCCGAAACAAGGCCGCGCCGCCAGCCAGCAGCAGCAGTACCGCCAGGCTCCCGGCCAGCCAGTAGGGGTAGTTAAAAATCGGCTCTACCGGCACCAAGGCCAGGTTTTGACGCAATTCGGGCAGGCCCGTGGTGGTTTGGGGCGGGGCGGTGCGCCGCAGCCGGACCGAGCTGGGCGGCGGGGCCAGGCGCAGGGTGTCGGCGGCGCCTTGCAGCACCAGCACGGGCAGGGCCAGGCGCTGCACCGCATCGAGGCGAAACGTGCGCAGGTGGTAGATGGCGCGGTCGAGGCTACGCCCGTTGCGGGTGCGGGTGGGGAAGTAGGTTTTGCCCGTGTACTCGAAAGGTTCGAACGCCGCCAGCGAATCGGGAAACACCACTTCCAGGTCGGGCGCGTGCTCGTAGCGCAGCTCGTAGTCCAGCGGCTCGCCTACACGCACACTGGCCTGCAAAAACCGGCCGGCGGGCACCGGCAAGGCCCGCAGCTGGGCAGCCGGTTGCTGGCCGAAGCTCCCAAACGGCAGCAGCAACAGCGCGGCCAACAAGCCGAAACAGGCACGGCTTCCCTTGTTAAAACAGTAGCTAGAAATTGCGGGCGAGTACGTCAATGGTCAGCTTTTTTGATGGCGATGACGGAACAGATTCACGAGCTGCGGCACGAAATCGCCCTCGGTACTCAGGGCCAGGAAACCGGTGCGGTTGCGGCGGCAGATGTTCACCAGCTGGGCTTCCTGATACTCGGCATCGGCCTGCAGCTGCGCCCGAAAATTGGCCGACGAGGTATTGACCCAGCGCACTTGCCCGGTTTCGGCGTCGCAGAGGGGCACGATGCCCAGGGCCGGAAAGTTTCGCTCGCGCGGGGCCAGGGTTTGCACCACTATCAGGTCGTGGCGCCGGGCCAGCATGGTAAGCTCCCGCTCGTAGTTGCCATCAATAAAATCGGAAATTAAAACCACCAGCGTGCGGCGCTTGAGCAGCCCCAGCGCCTGCCGGATGCCCGCTCCTACCCCGGTGCGGCGGGAAACCGGCGCCAACGCAAACAACCGCTGAATGAGGGCGTAGGCCACGCGCGGGCCCTTGGCGGGCGGCAAATACAGCTCCTTTTGGTCGGAAAAAGCCAGCAAACCCAACGCCGAGCCTTGCCGGGCGGCCGAGAGCGCCAGCAGGCCTGCAATGTCGCGGGCCACGTCGAGCTTGCGGCGCTGGCCGTCGCCCACGTCCAGCGAGCCGCTCACGTCGAGCAGCACCAGCACCTGCTGCTCCTTCTCCTCCTTGTAGGTTTTCACAAACGTGCCGTGCCCCTTGCTGGAAACGGCCCAGTCGATGGCGCGTACTTCGTCGCCGTACTGGTAGAGGCGCACGTCGTCCACTTCCAGGCCCGTGCCCTTGAATACGGAGTGAAAATCACCCTGCAGCTGGGCTTCCACCGCCTTGCGGATGCGGATTTCGAGGTGGCGCAGGCGGCGCACCAGAGCGGTCAGGGCCGAAGGCACGGGGGGATTCATAATTGAGCTGTTAGCGGTTGGCTACTAGCTGTTAGCTCCTGGCTGTCGCGCGCTTTTATCTGGCCATCGACACGAAGCTAACGGCTAACGGCTAACAGCTAATAGCCCGCTACTGTCGGCGAAGCTACGGCTTGGGACTAACTTTACGGCTGTGAAATCATTCCACCGCCGCTGCCGGGGCCTGTTGCTGGCCCCGCTCCTGCTGGCCCTGCCGGCCTGCCAGCGCCCCGAAGAGACGCTTGTGCCCGCCGACCTGCTGCCCAAGGAGAAGATGACAATCCTGCTCACCGACCTGCACGTGCTCGAAGCGCGTGTGGAAAGCAGCCGCCTGCAACCCGATTCGGCCCGGGCCCTCTACCTGAGCCAGCACGAGCGGCTGCTCAAGCAAAACCAGGTCACCGATTCGGCCTTTCAGCGCAGCTACCGCTACTACGGTGGCCACGGCAAAGACCTGAACGACATCTACTCGGCCGTGGTGGACACCCTGAATGCGCGCAGCCAGCGGGCCGACTCCGCCGCGGGCCTGCTTGGCCCCGGCCGGCCTCCCCAGGTTCTCAGCCCGCCCCCGCAGGTTCTCACTGGCCCCATCAAATAAGGCGGCTGCCATCGGGCAGCGGGCCGGCCACGCCGGCCAACACTACATGGCCTTCGGCATCGGCGAAGCCCGTCACCAGCACTTCAGACCGGAATTTTCCAATTTGTTTGGGCGGAAAATTCACCACGGCCAGCACTTGCCGGCCTATCAGGCCAGCGGCAGTGTAGTGGTGCGTGATTTGCGCACTGGATTTTTTCAGGCCGATTTCGGGGCCAAAATCAATCAGCAGCTGATACGCCGGCCGGCGCGCTTCCGGGAATGGCTGCGCCTCCAATATGGTGCCCACGCGCAAGTCCACGCGCTCAAATTCGGCCCAGGTTAGCGGAGAAGAAATCATGGCCGCAAGGTAGCGCGCGGTGAGGACCGGTACTAGAGTGCGAAGGCCTGCAGCTGCGCCAGCTTTAGCTGGGTTTGCTTCTCCCAATAGTCCTGGCGCACGGCGTTCAGGCCGTGGTTGGTTTCCAGGTCGTAGCGGTTCTGCTCCTTGTCCCAGGCGGCATAAATGCCTTTGGTGACGTTATCGAAGGCGGGCTGCAGTTGATTGCAATTCATTTTGGCCTGAAAAACCAACAGTTTCTGCCGCAACAGCCAAGCGTGTACCTCCGTCAGGTCGAAGTGCATCTGCTCGTGCCGGAGGAGCTGGGGCGTAAAATTCACCGGGTCCCGAAACCAGGATAACCCAGGCTCAAAGGTAGCCTGCACGGTACCGGAAAACACAAAGTCGCGGCAGGCCGCACCGGCCTTTATGTTAGTGGTCGTGAGCGCGGCGTGCTTCTCGGAGGGCTTGGGCCGGCTCTGAAAATCGGCCACCGTGAGCGGGCGCTCCGCCGACCACACGATGAGCGCCGCCGTAGCATTACCCGCCCGAACGGGAGTGGCCGCCGGCGCCGGGCCGGAAGTTGCAGCAGGGCCAGCCAACCACGCGGCGGCCAGCAGGAAAGAGGTTATGAGAGAAAGCATAACGAAGCTAAAAAGCTTGCTTTGTGAAGTCGAACAAGTCTTTTTGCCCCAACGCCGCAGTTTGCCCGAAGGGTTCCAGCCGGGTGCGCCTTACGCGGCGGCAGTTTCCTGCGTGGCGGGGGCTATCGTCGCCGGGGAGGTGGGCTCGCTTTCGCGCCGGAAGCGTTGCAGCAGCACCACGGCCACAATGGTGAGGCCCACCAGCAAACCTATCCAAACGCCCGGCGCGCCCAGGTGCAGCTTGAAGCCCAGAAAGTAGCCCAGCGGCAGCGCCACGGCCCAATACGCCAGCAGCGCCACCACCGACGGCACCTTCACGTCCTCCAGGCCGCGCAGGGCCCCCAGGCCCACCACCTGCAGGCCGTCGGACACCTGAAACAGGGCGGCAATGAGCAGCAGCGTGCTGGCCTGCGCCACCACCTGCGGGTCGGTGATGTAGACGTAGGGCACAATATTGCGGGTCATCACCATCACCAGCCCCATCGCGCCCATGAAGCCAAACGTGAGCCAATACGCGGCAAACCCCGCCTGCCGCGTGGCGCCCATGTTGCCCGCCCCACGCAGGTGGCCCACCCGAATAGTAGCCGCCGCCGCGATGCCACTCGCGGCCATATAAGTCATGCTGGCCAGGTCGATAGCTACTTTGTGGGCTGCTTCGGTAGTAACGCCCAGCCAGCCCGCCATGAGCAGCGACAGGCCGAAGGCACCAACTTCCAGGGCCATCTGCACCCCAATTGGTGCGCCGAGGCCGACCGCCCGGCGGATGGTAGCCCCGGCGGGCAGCCAGCTGGTCACGGCCGCCCGCTCGGCCCGCAGCCGGCTGGCGTAGAGCACGTAGGCGGCCATCAGTGCCGCCATCAGCCCCCTGGCGATAAGCGTGGCCCAGGCCGAACCCATCATGCCCATTTCCGGCGCGCCCCAGCTCCCGTACACCAGGGCGTAGCAAAGCAGGCCGTTGATGACGTTGGCGAGAATGGAAAGCCACATGGCCTGCCGCGTGAGTCCCAGCCCGGCCGCAAACTCGCGGAACCCCTGAAACACCATGAGCGGAAACAGCGACAGGCTGATAACCTGCACCCAGGGCCCGGCCAACGCCACCACCTCCGGCGGCTGGCCCAGAAACTGCATGAGCCAGGGCAGCAACTGGCCCACGCCGGCCAGAACCAGGCCGGCCAGCGCACTCATCCACACGGAGGCTACCAGCAGGCGGCCCAGCTCCGGCAAGTCGCGGCGGCCGCTGGCGGCGGCAACCAGCGGCACCGCGCCCATGCTCAGGCCAATGCCCAATACCAGTAGTACGCTGGTCGTGCTCACGCCCACGCCCACCGCCGCCAGGGGCACCTTGCCAATGTGGCCCACCACCACCGAATCAACAAAATTCACCAATACGTGGCCCAGCTGCGAGAGCATCACGGGGAAAGCAAGCAGCAGCGTGGGACGCAGATGCGAACGAAGGTTTTCCAACTTAACAATCAAAAACAACCGGCCAACCAGCCGACTACAAAGGTACGGCGGCGGGTTTTCGCCCGGAAGCTTGGGGGCAGATTTGATACGTTCTGACTCGCCACCCGTGCACCCATCCCCCAACCCCTTCCGCTCCGGGGGAAGGGGAGCTAAATTTTAGCTTTAAAAAGCTAAAAGCTAGTAGATTAAGCCCCGCAACTAGTTCCCCTTCCCCCGGAGGGGAAGAGGCTAGGGGATGGAGTTTGCGGGCGGCGAACCAGGACGTATTATCTCTGAGCTTTGGGGTGGGATAAGCTGCTGCGCCCGTCTTTTTTAGCTCAGCGCCCCGGCCCGAACGGGAAGGCCGGCAAACACCTCCTGCATACGGTTCAGCGCCTGCTCCAGGTCGGCAGCGGGTACGGCGTAAGAGAGCCGCGCGAAACCGGGCGCCCCGCAATTCGCGCCGTCCACCACGTCGACCCCGGCGGCGGCCAACCGGGCCACCAAATGGGCGGAAGCCGCAATGGCTGGCATTTCGGGCGAGAGAAAACGGGTAAAATCAGCAAAAACGTAGTAGGTACCCGCCGGCGCCGTGATGGCGGGAGCGCCGGGCAGGGCGGCCAGCCC
>NZ_JNLX01000002.1 GCF_000715495.1 Hymenobacter sp. IS2118
TCCACTACTACGCGCTTGCGGGCCTGCTGCGTATTGCGAAACTTATTGTTTTTGGTCAATTGTCCGCCACGCGGTTTTTTTGTGGGAAGAAATAACTTGCCGCATGCATACGCCTTCGCAAAGCCCTGAAAACCGGAATCTAATCGCAGCGTCAGTCCATCAAACCACTGCTTGTCAGGGGGAAACAATTGTTTTAACAACGTGAAATCATGCACTGACCCGGGCACCAGCTGGCTGAGATAAATAATTTTTCGCTGGGCATCAGC
>NZ_JNLX01000003.1 GCF_000715495.1 Hymenobacter sp. IS2118
GTCGCCTGGCCAAGCCAGGCGCTCACTTTTTTTAGCCGCCGCTGGCAGCTTAGTCGGCCGGCCCGATCGCTGCCCTTCGAGCAGTCCCGCTAAGCCGTGGTCGCCCCAGGCCGTGAGCCAGTCGTGGACTGTAGCATAGCGCACTGCAAAAAAGATGGCTAACTGAGTCATACTCTGGCCGCGGTGGTGGCCCAGCACGGCTTGAGCACGGGCGGCGCTGGCGGGGGTTGCGCACGTGGTGGCTACACGCCTCAAGGCTCGTCACTTCGTCGGCCGTCAGGGAAAGGGGAAAACGCGAGGTGGTCGGGTAAACCAGGAGATACTGTGATGAAAAGCAAGAAATTGGGCAATTTTTTTATCTTTGGGCTCCTTAAAGGAGGACCTTCGGGTTCATCCTGTGTAGCCTCGTCCCATTAAACGGTCGGGGCTACTTCTTTTTCCGCCACGTAGGCAGGGTGAAAGAGCGGGTCGTAGGGCCGGTCATTTTTCCAGAGAGAATAGCAGAGCAGCAAGAGTTTGCGCATGACGGCAATCACGCCGGGCTTGCCGCTGGGCGGGCGCGCAAGCGGGCGTAAAAAGCTTTTTTGCTGAGGGTTGAAGCGCAGACTACTGACCGCTGGCAGGTAAAGGGCCGTGCGCAGGCGCACGTTGTCTCGTCGGGAGATGCGCGTAGCCCCGGCCGAGAGGCCGCTTTGACGCTGCACCACGTCCAGCCCGGCGTAGGAGGCGAGCTGCCGCTCGTTTTCCACCAGGCTAAAGCCGTTGGTTTCGGCCACCACCACGATGGCCGTGGTCAGGCCCATGCCGGGCACGCTGTTGAGGTGGGCCAGCTTGCCGGCCAGCTCCGGCTCGGCTTTCAGCAGCGCGGCCAGGTCCTGGTCCACGGCTTTTAGTTGCTCAATGAGAAGCGCTTGCTGGGCGGCCAGACGTTCCAGGGTGCGGGCGTCGGGCTGGTAGCTGTGCTGGTAGGCGTGGCGCAGGGTTTTGAGCCGCCCGCCCTGGTCACTCAGGCGCTCGCGGGCCAGGGCCGCAGCTGGCGCAGGGCCGGTGTGGGCGGCTGCCAGGCGGGCAGGGCCCGCTCCAGGCCCAAGTGGCACAGCAGCCGGGCGTCGAGCTGGTCGGTCTTGCTCTTGAGCTCGGTGCTTTGGGCAAAGTGCTTGACTTTATTGGGCAGCAGCACGCTTAAGGCCTGTGCGTTATCCGCCAGAAAATAGGCCAGCGCCTCGTAGTAGACCCCGGTGGCCTCTACCACAAACCAGCGCGGGGCTGCGGTGGGCTGTTGCTTGGCCTTCCACGCCAGCAAGGCCGCGAAGCCGGCCGGCGTGTTGTCAAACGTGGCTTCTTTGCCGAAATGCAACTGCTGGCTGGTCTCGATGCGGCCGAAACAGGCCACAAACGTGTCTTTAGCAATGTCAATGGCCACGACGTACTTGAGCGGGGCGGGGGGGGGAAGGGACAGCGGGCATGGGCGTGGGGTAAAAAGGGGGAAATCAACCAGCCAGCAAGGTTCTTACCGTAACTATTCTTGTACAAATACGGGATGCTTAAGCGAACCGAGCTCCCTACATACTGTGCAGTCTTCAGGCAAAAACGAGAAACGAGGCACAGGTTCTCCTATACACGGTCGACACCAAAGAGCCGCCGTTAGAGAATTATGGTGTCCTCGTTTCCTTTTCTGGCTACCTCTCTACTTGAGAGGCAGTGCAATCATACAAGAGAATTGGGTGCTAACTTCCCAATCTGATGGAAAAAGCTCCTCCGACAAAACGACCGCGCTATGATGCGGCCTTCCGCGCCGAAGCGCTGCGGCTGGCCAACGAAAGCCGCTCCACGCTGGCCGCCGCCCGCGCGTTAAATATCGATGCCAAGCGCATTTATGCCTGGCTGAAAGCGGCCCAGCCGCCCTTGCCCGCCGACCCGACCGAGGCGGCCGAGGTTCGGGCGCTGCGTGCAGCCAGTAAACGGCTGGCGCAGGAGTTGGAGATTTTAAAAAAAAGCCATCGCCATCTTCTCCCAGTCCCAGTCCCAGTCCCAGTCCCCGACCCCGTGAGCCCATTGCATTTTATTGAGCAACAACGGACTCACTACCCTGTCCGGCAGCTGTGCCAGGTCCTGGGCGTGGTGTCCAGCCGCTACTACGCCTGGCGGCAGCGCCCGGCACCGGGGGCGGGAACGGGCGCGGTGCTGGGATGGGAAACGGAAATGGTGGCCGTGTTTGACCACCACAAACGCCGCTACGGCACACGGCGAATCCAAGCCGAGTTGCGGGCAACGGGCCACCGGGTGGGCCGTCAGGCGCTACGCACGGCACTACGCCGCCATGGACGGAAAGCGTTGCAGCCCAAGTCGTTCGTGCCGCGCACCACCGATTCGACGTATGGGCAGCGCTACGCCCCCAATTTGCTGCTGGACCAGCCGCCTGCCATGCAGGCCAACCAGGTGTGGGTGAGCGACATTACCTGCCTGCCGCTGGCCAGCGGCGCTTGGTCCTACCTGTGCGCGTTTCAAGACCTGTTCACCAAACACGTGGTGGGCTGGTAGGTGCGCGCCGATATGCCCGAGGCCCTGGTCACCAGTGCCTTGCAGCGGGCATTGCTGGCCCAACGGCCTGCGCCCGGCCTCATCGTCCATTCCGACCGGGGGCGTACCCGGTAGGGCGGGCAATACGTGGGCAACACCTACAAGGCCCTGCTGCGCAATGCGAAGGCCCAGCTCTCGCACAGCCGGCGCGGCGAGTGCTACGACAACGCGCAAGCGGAAAGCCTCTGGTCCCGCCTCAAAACCGAGGAACTCGAAGCCCGCGACTGGCCCGTTTTTGCCGACCTGGCCGACGCGCAGGCAAGCGTGGCCGACTATTTTGACTACTACAACCACGAGCGCCGTCACTCCAGTATTGGCTATCAGAAACCATATCAATTTCATCAACAGCAACTTAACAACATTACCTAATTCTCTCCTGCTTAACTAGACCACCTCAAGATGCTTCAACTGCGCTCAGTATGACCGTTTGGGTATTTTTCGGATAGACTCTAAGCCCTAGTGGTGCCACGAATCGCCCGAAGGGCTCCGTGGTATTACCTTGCCTCATACCACCGAAATAGCCATTAATCTGTTGATTTAGCGGGTGTAGCTCCTTGTATGTTGGTTGAAAATTTGGAGGACTATGCCACTAACGGCAGGCTCGCAGAAGTAAGGTGGGCGCAGGGCGTACCAACCCACTTTAGCCTTTGTATTGTAAGTGGTGGCCTCCTTTGGATTTGTGGCAACACGTTCATTGCCTGGCTTTCACGTTGAAAGTGTCGAAAATTAGCGGATTGGGCGAGGGCCAGCGGACAGTTCGCTTGCCCAAACTTCCTCACACATCTCCTTGAAACAACTTTGCACTTCCGACCCCATGCCGTGAAGCAAAAAAAAACCCGCGCCAAAGGTGCGGGTCTTTCTGAGCTATGAAAACAAACTTAGTCGTCGGCAATAGTAGCTACTAGCTCGCTGCAACCGATAACCGAATCAAAGGTGGGGTATTTTGGAACAGGATAAACTAGCATTTCGGTGAGTCGGGGGATTGACACGGCGAACGGCAGCTATAGCGGGGTGCAAGGCGACACTTCGGCTGGCCATTGGTGATTTTAGACCAGATTCAAGCGGCCAAGCAGTCCGGCTTTGTAAGAGTTGCCAATGGGAACGCGCACCGGTGCGCGGGACGAAATAGTGTCCCGTACCCCATCCAAAAGGGCTGAATCGGCCTCAATGGTCATGATGCGGTCGAGGCGAACGATGTATTTCCGGTGCACACGAGCGAAGTCGCGGACGGGTAGTTTTGTTTCCAGGTCCTTCATCGTGCCGTACACTGTAAACCGCTCGCGGGTAGTGTGTAGGTTGACGTAATCACCCAATGCTTCCACATACTGGAGGTCGGCGGTGGCAATGCGGACCAGGCGTTGGTCTTGTTTAACAAAAATTTCTGCCCGGTTATTGGCGTAGAGAGCATCGCCGGTATTGTTGGCCATGCGTAGGACGCCTTCCAGCTTCTGCCGCTCGTCTTCGAGCTGAATGCGGACGCGCCGGAGTTCCAGATGGGCCATCACCTGGCGGGCCAGAATGCGCAGGGCCTCACGCTGGTCTCCGGTCAGTTCCCGGGGGACGGTGTCTAAGGCGCAGAGGGTGCCCAAGGGCTGGCCTTCGGGGGAGAGCAGCGGCGCACCAGCATAAAAACGTATATTAGGGTTGCCGGTTACTAGCGGATTCTGGGCAAAACGCGCATCCAAGGTGGCATCCGGTACCTCATAAATATCGTCGGCCCGCATGGCATACTGACAAAACGCATGTTCGCGGGGCGTTTCCTTCATTTCCATTCCTACCCGGGCTTTGAACCACTGCCGTTCGTCGTCAATTAAGGAAACCAATGACATCGGAGTGCCGCAAATGAACGCAGAGAGTTGCGCCAGGTCATTGAATACTTGCTCAGGGTCAGTATCCAGCACCTGGTAGCTGTGGAGGGCTTCCAAGCGTTCCGGCTCGTTAACTTGACGCAGCGAAGCGTCGGCCTGGGTTGTGCGCTTCGATGATTTCACAGCAGCGTGGTAAGTATAGTATTTTCGTTATGAACCAATTATGGTAATAGACTGGTTGGTAAAGCTACATAATGTGCTGAGGAAAGCAGGGAAGGATTCCGCGCAACTTTCATTCTCAGCCTGCCAATAGGTGTAAATTGCCGGTTAATGAACTGGAATACTCTTCCAAAACCGCACTGCCAGGTATCTTTGGAACTCCAAAAGTCGTTCAGCCTCGTATATCGCCATTCATCAACTTAACCGGGCCCAATCCCTTCTTAACGTATGCTTCATTCTTTGTTTTTAATCGGCAGCTTCGGTACGACCGAAATCTTGCTCATTGTGTTTGTTATTGTCTTGTTATTTGGCGCTAAACGCATTCCCGAGCTATTCAAAGGCATGGGCCAGGGCGTTCGTGAGTTTAAGGATGCTAGCAAAGTGGCTGAAAACGAGCAGCCCCAGTACCGCGACCAGCCCATGGCACCACCCGTGCAGCCGCCTTATCAGCAGCCCGGCGCTCCGCAGCAAGGCTATCAGCAGCCCGTGCCGCCCGTTTACAATCCCAACGACCCCAACAACCAGCCGCGCTAATCCGCGCACTTCTGACTCATGCAAATCCCTTTCATGCTCTTTTTGGGCGACATCGGCGGCTCTGAGCTCATGCTCATCATGGTCGTCATACTCATTTTTTTTGGGGCTAATAAAATACCGGAGCTGGCGCGGGGCCTGGGCAAAGGAATCCGCGAGTTTAAGGACGCCAGCACTGAAATCCGTAAGGAATTTGAGCAGGCCGGCCAGCCCGCCCCCACGAACTACGCGCAGCAGCAGCCGGTTTACGACGCCCACAACCAACCCGTGAGTTCATTGCCAACTACTCCGGCAGCGGACACGGGCTCGGGCTTTGACCCGTGGGCGGCACCGGCCACGGCCTCGGTCATGCCAACCGCCGATGCCGACTACTCCGCAACAGACAATGCCCCGGCGCCCGCGCCACCCGTTGCGCCCACGCTGCCCCCCAACCTGGCGCCGGAAGGTACTCAGCCCCGGCAGCCGTACGTGCCGGCGGCCCCAAATCCCAACGTATAGCGCTCAACCGCTCACCTAATCTGCAAAACAGCTTGAAGCGTTTTCATTCCTTATCCGAAGTTCGTAGCGAGCTGGCGGCGGGCACCACGTCCTGCCGCCAGCTCGTGGAGTATTACCTGGACAACATTGAGCGCCAGCAGCATCTCAATGCCTTTTTGGAAGTGTGGCCCGACGAGGCCCGCGCCCAGGCCGAGGCCATTGATGCCAAGTTAGCGGCTGGCACCGCCGGGCCGCTGGCCGGCATGGTTATCGGCATCAAAGACGTGCTGGCCTACGCGGGCCATGCGCTACAAAGCAGTAGCCGCATGCTGGACGGGTTCAAATCGCTCTTTACCGGCACGGCTGTGCAGCGCTTGCTCGATGCCGATGCCATCCTGATTGGCCGCCAGAACTGCGACGAGTTTGCCATGGGCGGCTCGAACGAAACGTCATTTTTCGGTCCGGCCCGGAACGCGGCCGACCCCGAGCGGGTGCCCGGCGGTTCGTCGGGCGGTTCGGCCGTGGCCGTGCAGGCCGATATGTGCCTGGCCTCCATTGGGTCCGACACGGGCGGTTCGGTGCGGCAGCCGGCAGCTTTTTGCGGCGTTATTGGTCTGAAGCCCACGTACTCGCGCATTTCCCGCTATGGTTTGGTGGCGTTCGCTTCGTCGTTCGACCAGATTGGGCCCATCACGCGCTCGGTGCAGGACGCCGCGCTGTTGCTGGAAATAATGGCCGGCCCCGACGGCATGGACAGCACCGCCAGCCAGCGCGAAGTGCCCGCATACAGCCAGCAGCTCACGCCGGCGCCGCATTACCGCATTGGTTACATTGCCGATGCCATTGATAGCGAGGGGTTGAATCCTGAAATCAAAGCGGCGCTGGAAACTCAGCTCGACATCTTGCGTGGCCAGGGCCACGTGGTGGAAGCGGTGGATTTCCCGTACCTGGATTTTATGATTCCGACTTATTACATCCTCACCACCGCTGAGGCTAGCTCAAATTTGGGCCGCTTCGACGGGGTGAAGTACGGCCACCGGGCCGCCGACGCCACCGATTTGGAGTCGCTGTACAAGAAAAGCCGTTCCCAGGGTTTTGGTGCGGAAGTTCAGCGCCGCATTCTGCTAGGCACGTTTGTGCTCAGCGCCAATTATTACGATGCTTACTACACCAAGGCCCAGCGTGTGCGCCGCCTGATTAAGGATAAAACCGACGAGCTGTTGCGCCAGTTCGACTTTTTGGTATTGCCCACTACGCCGACTACGGCCTTCAAAATAGGCGAGAAGCAGGACCCGGTTTCCATGTATCTGGCTGATATTTTTACGGTGCAGGCCTCACTAGCCGGCGTGCCCGCGATTTCCGTTCCGATAGGGGAGGACGCGGCCGGCTTGCCCATTGGCCTGCAGGTAATGGCTGGTGCCTTCCGCGAAGCCGATTTGCTGGCCTTTGCGAGTGTGCTGACAGAAGAAATAGTGGCTTAACTGCCAAACAAACAGCATAAAAAATGGCCGCCCACTGTAGTAGGCGGCCATTTTTTATGCTACCAGCGTGTTGCTCCCATCTGGCTACAGGAATTGCGTTAGCGGCAGATGGCAATTTTTCGGCGCTAGCGTTGCTGAAAGCAGACCGGCAGTCAAGTGTTTGGCTCCCTTCGCAATTCAACCTTGATTTGGAGCGCAAGACAAAGGCCGGCTTTAATTTTCTCTAAAACCTCCAGCGCTACCTATACAAGTTCTTTACCCTTGCGCTATCTTAGTGCTATGAAGCAAGGGATTAAGCAAACTAAAACTTCCCGCCGCGACCGGCTTTGGCTGGTGCTGATGCTGCCTTGGCTGTTGTTTAAAACGACAGATAGCAAGGCCCAGGGAGTACCGGAGCCCGAGTTGGCGAACCCGGCAAATGCCACGGTGCCAGCTTTGTTGGGCGATACCTTACGGGTGCAGCTGGAGTTGCTGCCCAACTCGTTGGTAGCGGAGCCGGCTGAGCCTGTGAGCGTTGATTCGGCCCGGCTGGAATGGCTGCGAACCGCCCCAACGCTGCGCGACCTGGTGGGCGACCGGGTGAGTTGCTTCGAAACCGACGTGCCGCGGCAGTTCAACAATTCCGTAATGGCTTACGTGACCTTGTTCACGGCCCGCAACCGGAGCTATATGCAACGCGTGCTGGAGCGGGAAAACCTGTACTTCCCGCTGTTCGAGAAATACCTGGCGCAGTACAACCTGCCCACCGACTTAAAGTATCTGGCCGTAGTGGAGTCCGCTCTTATTCCGACGGCCAAATCGCCGGTAGGTGCCACCGGGCTGTGGCAGTTTATGGGGCCTACCGCCGGCGACCTGCGCCTGAAGCGCGATGAGTGGGTGGACGAACGCATGCACCCCGAAAAGGCTACTGAAGCCGCCTGCAAGCACCTGCGCTACCTCTACGGCGTTTTCCACGACTGGGAGCTGGTGCTGGCGGCCTACAACTGGGGCGCGGGCAGCGTGCAGCGCACCATGCGCCGCACCGGCAAAAAAACCTTCTGGGACCTCTACCCGCACATGCCCGCCGAAACGCGCAACTACGTGCCCACTTTCACGGCCATCATGTACAGCATGAAGTACGCCGACGCCCACGGCCTGCGCACCGACAACCTGAACTACCAACGCGCGGAGCCCATGGATACGCTGGGCCTGCGGGGCCAGGCCTTCGACCTGCGGCGGCTTAGCCAGGCCTGCGGCTATCAGGATTCCTCCTATCTATCCCGCTTTAACCCGGAGCTGCGGCAGGCGACGCTGCCCGCCGGCTACCGGTCCTATGTGGTGCGTTATCCCGCCGCCGCCGCGGTGCACCTGGGCGACGTGGACCGCGCCACGCTACTTGATTATTGCCAGCCCACCGCCGCTTTGCCGCAACCGTTGGCGTTTATGCCGCCGCGCCTGAATGGCGTGGAGCCCTGGGCAGCCCGGCCATTGCTGGCCGCTACTGAAGGCCCGCGCGCCCGTGGCGAAGCCGAGGCGCCGCGCTTCCGGCGGGTGCCACATAAGGTGCGGCGTGGTGAGACGCTGGCCAGCGTGGCCGAGCGCTTCGAGGTGAGCCAGGCCCAGCTGCGCCGCTGGAACGACCTGCCCAAAGGCCGCCCGCTGAAGCCCGGCAAGCAGCTGGTGATATTCGTGCCGCAGCCCGTGGCGGCACCTTCTAAACCTGCGGCGCCTGCCGAAGCTGCCGCGCCGGTTGCCATTGCCGTGGCGACGCGCCCCGTGCGGCCCACGGTTGCTCCCGAGGTAGCTGCCGCCCGCCAGGCGCAGGCCGAGGCCAATGCCCGCGAGCTTGCACGGATGCAGGAAATCGCGCGCCAGGAAAAAACCCAGGAAGCCCGCCTGGCTGGTATCCGGCAGCGCCAAGCCATTCAGCAGGCCGCGGCGGAGGCGCAGGCCCGCGTAGCCGCCAGCCGGCTGGCCAAGGCCCAGGCAGCGGAAGCCAAACGCAACGAAGCCAAACCAGCCGCTGAGCTGGCAGTTGCCGGTGAAATTGCCGATGAAGTGACACCGGCCGGTAATGCCGAAGGAACGGCCTACACCGTGCGCAAAGGCGACACCCTGACCAAGCTGGCCCGCGACTACAAGGTGAGCGTGGCGCAAGTGGTGGCGTGGAACGGACTGGATTCGGAAAAGGTGGCGGCGGGCCAACGGCTGGTATTCTCCGCGCCGGCTGAGGATGAGGAAATACCGGCTGAAGCCACCCCTCGAAAGCAACCCGTCGGCAGGGCTACCAAGACGGCGGCAGTGGCTACTACGCGCCAGGCCCCGGCAATGGCCAAAGCATTGGGGTCTCCGAAAGTCCACCTGGTGCAGCGCGGCGATACACTTTTTAATATCTCGCGCCGCTTTGGCGTGAGCGTGAAAATCCTGCGTGAAGCCAATAACTTGATTTCGGACGAAGTGAAGCTGGGCCAGAAGCTACTGGTGCCGCAAGGATAAAAAACCCTGCTTGCTTGCCACGTCGATGCTACCGCTTGGCGGGTTGGGTTATAAGCCAGCTACTGCCGGTGAGGTAAAATAAAGACGGCTTTGCTGCGTATTTCGCGCTAATTTCGCCTATACGGCCGCGCTGCCTGCGCGGCCGTTTCTCATTTGTACTGCTTTTCGATGCTGAAAACAAGCCAACAAGACGCCCTCAACTACCACTCCCAGGAGCCCGCCGGCAAGCTGGAAGTGGTGCCCACTAAGCCCATGAGCACGCAGCTCGACCTGGCCCTGGCCTACTCGCCCGGCGTGGCCGAACCCTGCAAAGCCATTGCCGCCAACCCGGACGACGTGTATAAATACACTGCCAAAGGCAACCTGGTGGCCGTGATTACCAATGGCACGGCAGTGTTGGGCCTGGGTAATATTGGCCCGGCAGCGTCCAAGCCGGTGATGGAAGGTAAGGGTGTGTTGTTCAAGAAGTTTGCGGGCATCGACTGCTTCGATATTGAGATTGATGCCACCGACCCCGACGAATTTATTCGCATCGTGAAGGCCCTGGAGCCCACGTTTGGCGGCATCAATCTGGAGGACATTAAGGCGCCGGAATGCTTTCGGATTGAAACCGAGCTGCGGGAGAAGATGAATATTCCGCTGATGCACGACGACCAGCACGGCACGGCCATCATCACCTCGGCCGCGCTGCTGAACGGGTTGGAAATCGTGGGCAAGAAAATCGGTGAAATCAAGCTCGTGGTGAGCGGCGCGGGCGCGGCGGCCGTGTCGTGCCTGCGGCTGTATTTGGCCCTGGGCCTGAATAAGGATAACGTGGTGGTGTTCGATAAGGACGGCATCATCAACGCGGCCCGCACCAATCTGGACCCGATTCAGATGCAGTTTGCCACTGCCCGCCCCATCACCACAATGGACGAGGCCATGGAAGGGGCCGACGTGTTCCTGGGCCTTTCGGCGGCCAACGTGCTGCCGGCGGGCTTGCTGCTGCGCATGGCGGCGCAACCCATGGTGTTTGCCCTGGCCAACCCCGACCCGGAAATCAGCTACCAGGTGGCGATGGCCACGCGCGATGACCTGATTATGGCCACCGGCCGGTCCGACCACCCCAACCAGGTGAACAACGTGCTGGGCTTTCCCTACATTTTCCGGGGCGCGCTGGACGTGCGCGCCACCGAAATCAACGAGGCCATGAAGCTGGCCGCCGTGCACGCGCTGGCCGAGCTGAGCAAGGAGTTCGTGCCCGAAATTGTAAACAAAGCCTACGGCGACAATACGTTGTCGTTTGGTCCGAACTATCTGATTCCCAAGCCGCTCGACCCACGCCTCATTACTACTATTAGTCCGGCGGTGGCGCGGGCGGCCATGGAAAGCGGCGTGGCCCGCCTGCCCATCACCGACTGGGCGGCCTATGAAGACCAGCTCCGGGCCCGCCTCGGCGTGAACCAGAAGATGATGAACCGCATGACCTCGGCTGCCAAGGCCAACCCCAAGCGGGTGGTATTTGCGGAAGCCGACAACTATAAAATTCTCAAAGCAGCCCAGATTCTGCGCGACGAAGGCATTGCCATGCCCATTCTGCTGGGGTCGCAGGAAGCCATCGAAACCATTGCCCGCGCCAATAGCCTGGATTTGGAAGGCTGCGAAATTATCAACATTCTGAAGCAGGACGAGAAGCGCGCCGAGTACGCTGCCCTGCTCTATCAGAAACGGCAGCGGCGCGGCATGACGCTCTACGAAGGCCGCCGCCTGATGCGTGAGCGCAACTATTACGCCGCCATGATGGTGGAAACCGGCGAGGCCGACGCCTGCATTACCGGCCTGACCAAGGACTACGGCAAGAGCATTATTCCCTCGCTGCAAGTAATTGGCACCGAAGAAGGCGTGCGGCGCGTGGCGTCGATGTACATCATTCAGCACAAAAAAGGCCCGTACTTTTTCGCCGATACCACGGTGAACATCAACCCCACGGCCGAGGAAATGGTGGAAATTATCGGCCTCACGGCGCGGGCGGTACGCTTTTTCGATGCTGAGCCGCGCATGGCCGTTATCAGCTATTCCAACTTTGGCTCGAATTCCGGGCCGCTGCCCGAGAAAACCCGCCGCGCCACCGAGCTGGCCAAAGCCCGCTTCCCGGACCTGCTCATCGACGGCGAGATGCAGGCCAACGTGGCCCTCAGCCCGCAGCTGCTTCAGGAGCACTACGACTTCAGCCCCCTGGCCGAAAAAGGTGCCAATACGCTGATTTTCCCCAACGTAGAGTCGGCCAACATTGCTTACAAGGTGCTCCAGGAAATTGGTGGTGCCGAAGTCATTGGGCCGGTGCTCATGGGCATGCGCAAGCCGGTACACATTCTGCAGCTGGGCGCCAGCGTGCGCGAAATCGTGAACATGGCCGCCATTGCCGTGGTCGACGCGCAGCTGGGTAGCAAAGGGTTGTAAAGAATTAGATAGTTATCCATACAATCGCGCCCTGACGCACCCGCTGAGATGGTTGCGTCAGGGCGCGATGGTATGAGCAGCTAAGAATTCCTATTTCTTTATTTCTTTGCGGAATGAAGAAAATTCTCCTCCGTAGCGCTGGCGTACTGCTGCTCTTGCTGGTCGCATTCGTTGTGAATGCGACCTGGTTCAAACCAGTGTTTATTCGCGCTTTTTACGAGCGGGTGTTCATCGAATTTGCCTTCGATTCGCCGGAGCTGCTGTCCAGCCTGCGCATGGTGGAGCAATTTGGCGTGCAGGGGCACAATAAGGAATTGAATGACTTGTCGGAAGCTGCCGCAACCCGGCAGGCCGAGCGCCTGCGCCACAACCTCGACGTGCTGCACAGCTACGATGTGAGCGGCATGGACACCCAGCAGAAGCTGTCGTACGACGTGCTCGACTGGTTTATGAGCACCGCCGCCGAGGGCGACAAGTTTCGCTACGACAATTACCCGGTGAACCAGCTGTTTGGGGTGCAGAACGGGTTTCCCACCTTCATGGCCACCACGCATCAGGTGCATAACCAGCGCGATGCCGAGTACTATAACCTGCGCCTGGGCAAAGTGAAAACCCAGTTCGCGCAGGTGCTGGAGGGCCTCAAAATACGGGAGCAGCACGGCGTGGTGCCGCCCACGTTCGTCATCGACAAAGTGCTGGCCGAGATGACAGCTTTCGTGGCCCAGCAGCCCGAGGCAAACATTCTCTACACGTCGCTGGCCGAGAAGCTGGGTAAGGTGACGGAGATGGAAAAGGCTGAAAAGGACCGACAGCTAGCCGAAGCCAAAAACCAGCTCGCGACGGCCGTATACCCCGCTTACCAGTCGCTCATTACCTACTTCACCGCGCTCCGGCCGCGCTCCACTACCGATGCCGGGGTGTGGAAATTCCCCGACGGGGCCGCCTACTACGCCTACTGCCTCAAGCAAAACACCACTACCGACCTCACGCCCACCCAAATCCACGACCTGGGCCTGCGCGAAGTGGCGCGTATCGAAGGCGAGATGCAAACCATTCTGCAAGCTCAGGGCCTTAACGGGCCGGCCGTGGGGCCGCTGATGGCCAAACTAAACCAGGAACCCCGCTTTTTGTATCCGGACTCGGATTCGGGCCGGGCGCAGATTCTGGCCGACTACAAGCGCATTCTGGCCGAAGTGAATGCCGGTCTGGAGCTAGCGTTTCGCGAGCGGCCCCAGGCGGCGCTCGACGTGCAGCGCGTGCCGGAATTCAAGGAGAAAACCGCGCCCGGCGCCTACTACAACCGCGCGGCCGGCGACGGCTCCCGGCCCGGCGTGTTCTACGCCAACTTGTACGACGTAGCGGCCACGCCCCGGTTTGGCATGCGCACGCTGGCCTACCACGAAGGCATTCCGGGCCACCACTTCCAAATCAGCGTGCAGCAGGAGCTGAAAGGGCTGCCCACTTTTCGCACGCTGGTACCGTTTACGGCCTACACCGAGGGCTGGGCGCTGTATGCCGAGCGACTGGCCTGGGAAATGGACTTCCAAAAAGACCCCTTCGATAACCTGGGCCGCCTGCAGGCCGAGCTGTTTCGGGCCGTGCGGCTGGTGGTGGACACCGGCCTGCACGACAAGCGCTGGACCCGCGAGCAGGCCATTGCCTACATGGGCAGCCACACCGGCGAAGCGGCCACCGACGTAGAGGCCGAGATTGAGCGCTACATCGTGATGCCCGGCCAGGCGTGTTCCTATAAAGTGGGGATGCTGAAAATTCTGGAGCTGCGCGAACGCGCCCGGCAGCAGCTCGGCCCCAAATTCGACCTGCGCGACTTCCACGCCGTGGTACTGAAAAATGGCGCCCTGCCGCTCACCATTCTGGAGCGCGTGGTGAACGAATACATTGCCACTAAAAAAGCCAGCACCTAAGCCGCAGGCTACCCGGTAACTTGGGAATCGCCGCCATCGTGCCTGCGCACGGAGGCGGCGATTCCTTTTTTTAATCAAATTATTTCGCCGAAAAGCCGGTAGATTTGGGATAGAAACCGGCGTGTGTGCTGTTGGGCTGGTCGGCCGGTTCCGGCTTTTTGTTAGTTCTTCGGGCACTTGTTTCGTGCCTGCGTCCGTTGCCGGGTGCGGGCGCCGCCTCGCTTTTATCCCTTTCCCGCATGATTGCCTACCTCGACGGTAAACTCGCTTACAAAGACGCCACCCAGGCCATTGTTGACATCCTGGGCGTGGGCTACGAAGTCCGCATTTCGCTGGCCACCTACTCCAAGCTGCCGGCCGAGGGTGCGGCCACCAAAATCTACACCTACCAGCACATTAAGGAGGACGGGCAAACGCTCTACGGCTTCCTCGACCCCAGTGAGAAGGCGCTGTTTATGCTTCTGATTTCGGTGTCGGGCATCGGGCCGGGCACGGGCATCGTGATGGTGAGCAGCATGAGCGTGGGCGAAATCCGGGAGGCCATCGTGAGCGGCAACGTGCGGGCCATTCAGAGCATCAAAGGCGTGGGGCCGAAAACGGCCCAGCGCGTGATTCTGGACCTGCAGGACAAGCTGCGCAAGGACGAAATGCTGGCCAAAGCCGGCGTGGACACCGTGCCCCTGGCCCGCCAGCACAATACCCGCCGCGCCGAAGCGTTGCAGGCCCTGGTGACCCTGGGCTTCGCGCGGGCCGCCGCCGAGAAGCTCCTCGACCAGATTCAGCACAAGCACGGTGGCGAGCTGACCGTGGAGGAATTGATTAAATTTGCTTTGAAGTCGCATTGAGTCGCGGCGGTTTTGAGCGGTTAGCCAATAGCTTTTAGCTACTAGCCACATTCATCATTTTGCTTCTTTCCAAAGCATCATTAAACCACCGATTTCCATCAGCTATCAGCTAACAGCTATTGGCTAACAGCTACATGGCCACTATTCATTTATCTGCTTGAAATTCGGTCAGAAACTACTTCCTGCCTCGGTTGTCGCGCTTGCATCCTTGCTTACGTGGTGGTCACAGGCCGCGCCGTTGGCCAGTGCCCGCCGGCCCGGCACATGGCTCCGGGCCAGCCACGTTTTGGCCGCCGATACGCCGAACCCGGTAGCCGACACCACGGGGCCTTACGTCCCCAGCCGGCGCCCCAGGGTGCAGGCCCAGGACCGGCCTGGCAGCCCCTTCGGCACCCGCCGCCGCGAGTCGCCGCTGATACTGCCGCTGCCCAGCAACGTGAAGCTGAACGTGACCGTGGACGACAGCCTGACCCAGTTTGACGTGCAGGAAAAGGTGGGCGCCGACATTGACTACCGCGACCCCAGCGTGCTTAGCTACGAGCAGTACGAGGAGTTCCAGCGCCGGCAGGGCGTGCGCGACTACTACCGCCAGAAAGCCAGGGGCGGCGTAACCGGGCCCGCGGCGGCGGCGGGCACCCCCCAGGCCCAGCGCCTGATTCCCAAAATTTACCTCGGGCCGGTGGCCAACCGCATTTTTGGCGGTAGCTACGTCGATATCCGGCCGGCCGGCTCGGTGGCCCTCAAGTTTGGCTGGCGCCACAATAAGAACGAAAACCCGGCCCTGACTTTGCGCCAGCAGAGCGTGGGCGACTTTTTGTTCGAGCAGAACATCAACGTCAACCTCACCGGCGCCATCGGCACCAAGCTCAAGCTGGTGTTCAACTACGACACCAAAGCTTCGTTCGACTTCGACAACCAGATGAAGTTCGACTACGTGGGCGAGGAAACCGACATCATTCAGAAGCTGGACCTGGGCAACGTGAGTCTGCCGCTCACCAACTCGCTGGTGCAGGGCGGGCAAAATTTGTTCGGCATCAAAACCCAGCTGCAGTTTGGTAAGCTTGGCGTAACGGCCGTGGCCGCCACCGTGCGCGGCACCGCCGACGAGGTGCGCATTCAGAACGGCGCCCAGAGCCGGCAGTACGAAATCAAGGCCAGCCAGTACGAGCGGGACCGGCACTTTTTCCTGTCGCATTTCTTCCGCGACCGCTACGACCAGGCCCTGCGCAACCTGCCCACCATCCAGAGCGGCGCCACCATTACGCGCCTGGAAGTGTACGTGACCAACGACAACCGCACCACCGAAAACCTGCGCAACGTGGTGACGCTCATGGATATTGGCGAACCCCTGCGGCTCTACCGGGACAAGTACCGCCTGGGCAGCCCCACCCCGCGGGTGCCGGCCGATAATGAAGCCAACCGGCTGTACCAGACCATTATCGACGGTGGGCCGCAGGCCCGAGACAACCTGGGCGTCGATAACTTCCTGCAGATAGGCCAGGGCCTGAGCAAGAACCTTGATTTTGAGCGGGTGCGGGCCCGCAAGCTCGACCCGCGCGAGTACACGTTTAATGCGCAGCTGGGCTACGTGTCGCTGAACACGGCCCTGCTGCCCGACCAGGTGCTGGGCGTAAGCTTCCAGTACCTCTACAACGGGACGACCTACCAGGTGGGCGAAACCCAGGATGAGTACGGCAACCGCCGGCCCGACGACGTGGTGTTTCTGAAAATGCTGCGGGCCAGCAACCCCGGCGTGGGCGTGGCCGACCCCAGTCGCAACCCGCAGAATGCCAACCTGCTGACGCTGAACACGCCGACCTGGGATTTGATGATGAAAAACGTGTATCCGCTGAATGCTTCGCAGCTGCAGCGTGATAACTTTCAGCTCCAGATTATTTACAAGGATGACGAAACCGGGGTGGATTTGATTTCGCTGAAGGAAGGCATCAAAATCGCCAATCGGCCCATCATCGAGGTGTTGAACCTCGACAACGTGAACCCCAACAACGACCGCAACCCGGACGGCAACTTCGACTTTTTTCCCGGCGTCACGATTGACCCGGAGCTGGGCAAAATCATTTTCCCGAACGTGGAGCCCTTCGGTTCCTACCTGCGCACGCAGTTCGACCCCAGCGAAACTGAGCTGATTGACAAATACGTGTACTCGGAGCTCTACAACCAGACCCAGAGCGACGCCCAGCAGCTGCAGGTGAAGGACAAGTTTTTCCTGCGCGGGCGCTTTCAGGGTGGGGCCGCTTCCGACGAAATCAACCTGCCCGGCATTGGCATTGCGCAGGGCTCGGTGCGGGTGCGCTCGGGCTCCACGCTGCTGACGGAGGGCGTGGACTACCAGGTGTTTTACGACCAGGCCAAGGTGAAAATCCTGAACCCGGCCTACCTAAACTCGGCCAACGAGCTGCGGGTGGAATTTGAGAAAAACGCCTTGGTGCAGGTGCAGCCGCGCCGGCTGGTGGGCGTGCGCCTCGACTACCGCCTGAGCGACGACGTGAACATTGGTGGCACGGCCCTGCACCTGCTCGAAAACCAGGCGCCCGGCATCAACCGCGTCAACATCGGCGACGAGCCGGGCAACAACACCATCGTGGGCGTGGATGGCAGTATTCGGAAAGACAGCCGGGTGCTCACCAAGTACCTCGACATGCTGCCCTTTGTGTCGACCAAGGAAATTTCCACCATTTCCTTCGGCGGCGAGTTTGCCAAGCTGCTGCCGGGCCGCTCGCAGCTCGGCAACGGCGAAAACGGGGTTTCCTACATCGACGACTTTGAGAATGCCCGCACGCCCTACACGCTGGGCGGGCTGGCGTCTATTCCGGCGTGGCGGCTGGCCAGCACGCCGCTGCCCATCACCGGCAGCACGGCCGTGGGCCTGCCTTATAACTACCAGCGCGCCCGCCTGGCTTGGTACACCATCGACCAGAGCTACTACACCGGCGGCCCCAACGTGCCCGGCAACATCAACCCGGCCGATTTGACTAACCACTACATCCGCGGCATCAAGCGCGATGAGGTGTTCCCGAATAAGGACCTGGGCGCCACCGGCAACGGCTACGAGTACACCTTCGACATGGCGTACTATCCCGGCGAGCGTGGCGCCTACAACTACAACCCCAGCATTGACGCGGGCGGCCAGCGATTTACCGGACCCGAAGCCAGTGCCGTGGGCTTGCAAGGCAAGTTCGGCGGCATTAGCCGGGCCATCACCTTCGACACGGACTTCGACAATGCCAACATCGAGTACCTGGAATTCTGGATGATGGACCCCTTCCTGGGAGGCGAAAAAGGCCGGGTAGACGATGGGGTAAACCCGCCAGTGAATAATACCACCGGTGGCGATTTGGTCATCAACCTGGGCAACGTGAGCGAGGAGCTGCTGAAGGATGAAAACCAGCACGAGTTCGAGAACGGCCTGCCCACCAGCGACGACCCCCAGGACATCCAGGAAAACAGCCGCCCTACGGTGTGGGGCCGGGTCACGAACCAGCAGTTTCTGACCGACGCCTTCAACGCCGCGCCCGGCGCCCGCCAGCGCCAGGACGTGGGCCTGGACGGCGTGAACGACGCCGCCGAAAGGGTGCAGGCCACCCAGCCCGACGGTTACGGCGCGCAGTTTGCTAACCTGCCCGACCCCTCGGCCGACAACTTCCGCCACCACCTCGACCCCAGCTACGACCAGGGCAACACCAAGCTGCTGGGCCGCTACAAAAACTACAACGGCTACGAGGGCAACTCCGTCGAAAACAGCCAGCTCAGCTCCACGGCCTTTCCCGACAAGGAAGACCTGAACCGCGACAACGTGGTGCAGGAAGTGGAGCGCTACTACGAGTACCGCATGTCGTTGCGGCCCAGCACCGCGCCCGGCGGCCTGCAGGTGGGCCAGAACTTCATCATCGACAAGGTGACGAACAAGGACGAGCGCACCAGCGGCGAAGAAGTGACGTGGTACCAGTTCCGGATTCCGATTCGGGAGGGCTACACCGTGCGCGGCGCCACGCAGGAGTTCGGCTTCAAGAACATCCGCTTCCTGCGCATGTACATGACCGGCTGGCAGCAGCCCGTGGTGGTGCGCCTGGTGCAGCCGCAGTTCGTAGCCAATCAGTGGCGCCGCTTTATCTACCGCATCGTGGATGCCCGGCAGGGCACGCAGCCGCCCGTGGGCCAGCTCACCGATGCCGACGCCTTCAGCGTGTCGACGGTGAGCATTGAGGAAAACGGGCTGGCCGCGAATTTGGGTCCCAGTGGTAAAATTCCGTACCTGTCGCCCCCCGGCATTTTGCGCGACAAGGAATATGGCAGCACCAGTACCTCACGCCTGCAAAACGAGCAGAGCCTGCGCCTGTCGGTGACCAACCTGCGCGACGGCTACGCCAAAGCCGCCTACAAAAATCTGAGCATCAACATGCTGCGCTATAAGAAGCTGCGCCTGTTCCTGCACGGCGACAGCGAGGACCCCAGCGTGGCCGACGGCGACGTGCAGGCCTTCATCCGTATCGGCACCGACTACACGCAGAACTTCTACCAGTACGCGCTGCCGCTGGCCATCACCGGGCCCGGCGCCACTACGGCCGACCAGGTATGGCCCGTTGCCAACCGCATCGACGTTTCGTTTCAGGATTTCATCGACGCCAAATCGGAGCGCAATAAGCGGACGCCGGTCAACTACCTGATTCCCTACACCAAGACGCTGCCCAACGGCGCCACCATTACCGTGGTGGGCAACCCCGATTTTTCGGCGGTGCAGGGCGTGATGATTGGCATGCTGAACCCCACAGCCGACATTAGCAGCGGCAACACGAACGCGATTTCGGCCAATTTGTGGGCCAACGAGTTTCGGGTGTTTGACTTTGAGCAGCAGGACGGCTTTGCCGCCACGGCCCGCCTGAACGTGAAAATGGCCGACCTGGCCAACATCACGGCTACCGGCAGCTACACCAGCGTGGGCTTCGGCGGCCTGCAGGACAAGGTGCAGCAGCGCTCCTTGGACGATGCTTTCCGGGGCGACTTGCAGGCTACCGTGGCGGCCGAGAAGTTCCTGCCCGAGCGGTTCCAGCTGCGCGTGCCCGTGCTGCTGCAAATCGGCCACGAAAGCCGCACGCCCCTCTACGACCCCCTCGACCCCGACACCAAGCTGAGCCAGAGCCTGGAGAAGTTCACCGATGCCGGCGGCGACCTGAACCGCGCGGCCCAGGCCGAGTACCGCAACGAGGTAATCGACCAAACCACCAGCCGCAGCATTTCGGTGCTGAACGTGCGCAAGGAGCGCGGCCCCGGCAAACCCGGCGCGACTCCCAGCACGCCCAAGCCCTGGGACATTGAGAACCTGGCCCTGAGCTATGCCATCACTGACCGCCTGCACACCGACATTCGCACCGACCGCGACTACACCAAGGCCTACACCGCCGCCCTGGCCTATGTGTACCAGACGACACCCAAAAACTACACGCCCTTCAGCAAGATTAAGGCCTTGGACAACCCGTACCTGAAGATTTTTCAGGAGGTGAACTTCACGCCGCTGCCCTCGCGCTTCTCGTTCCGCACCGATATTGACCGGCGCTACAACGAGCGGTTTTTGCAGCGCATCCTAGAGCCGGGCACGCTGCCCAGCACGGCGGGCATCGCGCCGGTTATTCAGAAGTCGTTTTTCATCAGCCGGATTTACGACCTGAAGTGGGACCTCACCAAAAGCCTCATTTTTGACTACACCGCCAACAACCGCGGCGTGGTCGACGAGGGCCAGGGCCGCACCATCGGCGGGAGCGACGAGGCCATCCGCAACCGCGACCAGCTGAAGGAAAACCTGCTGCGCGGCGGCCGCACCACCAATTTCAACCAGGTGGCGGCCCTCACGTACCGGCTGCCGCTCGACAAGTTTCCGCTCACCGACTGGATAAGCGCCGACACCCGCTACTCGGCCAGCTACACCTGGCAGGCGGCTTCCACGGCGCTGCGCGCGCCGGTGTTTCCGGTGCCCACCGGCAACGAAGAGCAGGACAACCTCACCACCGAGCTGCGCCTGGGCAACACCGTGCAGAACAACGCCGAGCTTAGCGCCAACGGCCGCATCGACCTGGTGAAGCTCTACAACAAGGTGAAGTTTCTCAACATCATCAACAACGCGCCGCCGCCCGTGGCCCGTGCCAAAAAAGACGAGACGGCCAAGGGCAAGTCGGTGCAGGCGGGCGAGGAAGCTGCCGCCGACACCACCCGCGAAGCTAACCGCTTCGTGAAAGCCGTGCTCCGCTCTTTGATGACGGCCCGCTCGCTGAACTTCACCTACATCCGCACCAACGGCACGCTCCTGCCCGGCTACCTGCCCAATACCCGTCTGTTCGGCCTCAACAGCGACCTGACAGCGCCGGGCGTACCCTTTATTCTGGGCCGGCAGTACGAGCTGCCCGACCTCTACGACCGCGCCAGCCGCAACGGCTGGTACACCGAGCGCAGCGAGTTTCTGAACACCCCGCTCAGTTCCCTGCTCACCGAAACCCTCACGCTGCGCACCGCCCTGGAGCCGTTCCGCGGCTTCAATATTCAGGTGGATGCGCGGCGGCAGCTGGCCCGCAACCAGGAAGTGTACTACCGCAACCTGCTGAATGAAACGACCCTGGAGCTAGTGCCCGACCCCAACAATCCGGGCCGTTTCCAGCAGGCGCCCAGCCCGCTGCTCGGCACGGGTTCGTTCCAGACCTCCACTGTCACCATCCAAACGCTATTTGGCGATTTGGGGGCCAATGGGGAAACCTCGAAGGCGTTCAACCGCTTCGTGAACAACCGCGAAATCGTGCGTCAGCGCCTGGCCACGGCCAACCCCGCGCCGGGCTCCAACCCGGAAGTTGGCTACGGGTTCAACTCGCAGGAAGTGCTGGTGCAAAGCTTCATCGATGCCTACCACGGCCGGTCGTCGGATGGCTACGAGGCCGATAAATTCGACCCGTTTGGCAAGATTCCGCTGCCCAACTGGCGCATCGACTACAACGGGTTTGCCGAGCTGCCCTTGGTGAAGCAGTACTTCACGTCCTTCACCTTCAACCACGCCTATCAGTCTACCTACAGCGTGGGCAGCTACACCACGTCCACGGTTTACGCGCCTACTTTCAACCCCGAAACCCAGTTTCCCAACCTCACCAACACGGCCGGGCAGTTCCTGCCCTACTACGTGGTGGGGCAGGTGAGCATCGTGGAGCGCCTTTCGCCGCTGGTGGGCATCAATTTCCAGACCGTGAGCCGGGCCACCGGCCGCCTCGAATACCGTACCGACCGTGCCATCGTGCTCAACACCACCAACTCGCAGGTAACCGAGCTGTATACCAACGAAATAATAGTGGGCCTGGGCTACGCCACCAACAGCCTCAAGCTGCCCTTTAAAGTGGGCGGCGAGCAGCGCGTGCTGCGCAACAACCTCACCGCCCGCCTCGACCTGAGCATCCGCGACAACATCACCGTGCAGCGCACCATTGAGGACGTGGTGGACTTCGGCGACGCTCAATTCCCGAACCCGGACAAAGGCCGCCCGGATGGCAAGGTTACCAACGGCTCGAAGACCTTCCAGCTGCGGCCCACCGTCGACTACCTGCTCAACTCCCGGCTCAACCTGCAGCTCTATTTCAGCCAGACCGTGAGCACGCCGCGCATCAGCAACGCCTTCCGCAACACCAATACCGAGGGCGGCCTGCAGCTGCGCTACAGCCTCACGCAGTAGAATGCCCGAATTTTGGGTTCCGCAATGGGCTGTTGGAGGAATATTGTAACCACGAACAGCCTTTTGGTTCCTACTTTTGAGCCTGGATTTGAGGTCGGTGCTCAGATTCATCCTTCATAACTCATCATTCAAAATTTCCCGCCATGAACCTGCCCGCCACGCTGCACTACACCAAAGACCACGAATGGATTCGCGTTGAAGGCGATGTTGCCTACGTGGGCATCACCGACCACGCTCAAAAAGAGTTGGGCGATATTGTGTATGTTGACATTGACACGCTGGACAAAGAAGTGGCCCAACACGAGGTGTTCGGCACCGTGGAAGCCGTGAAAACGGTTTCGGACCTGTTCAGCCCCATCACCGGCACCGTGCTGGAAATCAACGACAAGCTGGGCGACGCGCCCGAAACCGTGAACTCGGACCCTTACGGCGACGGTTGGATGGTGAAAATCTCCATCGCCAAGCCCGAAGAGCTGACCGACCTGCTGTCGGCCGAAACCTACGGGGAGCTGGTCGGCGCGTAACGCTGCCGGTCCCGCTTTCGCTGGTGCGCCGTGATGTCAGAACCGCTTTCTCACAAGCTTACGCCAGCCCCGCGTCCCTACGCCGGCTTGCCGGCGCTGTGGGCCGCCGTGGTGCTGGCGCTCACGCTCACGCCTGCTCAAAATATGCCCATCACGCCCGCCTGGGAGCTGTTGTCTTTCGACACGGCGGCCCACGCGGGCGTGTTTGTCGTTCTGGCCGGGCTGAGCTGGTTTTCCCTGTCGCGGCAGCGCCGCTGGCCCCAATTGGCCCGGCACGCTGGCTGGGTAGTGCTGGTGGGCACCATTCTTTTTGGCGGGCTGATAGAGCTGCTGCAACACAGCATGCACCTGGGCCGGCACGGCGACTGGACGGATTTGCTCAGCGACGCCATCGGTGCCGCCGTGGCCGTGTCCCTGACTGCTGCCTGGAATCGGCGCGGCCGGCGCCGCAACCTGGCGTCGGGGGTGGTTTGGGCGGGTGTGGCTGGTGCAACGTTGGCAACAGTGCCGCTGCCGGGCCACGCGCAGGATATGCCGCGGGTACGCCGCACTATCGCGAAGCTGGCGTCGCCGCAGCTGCACGGGCGCGGCTACGTGAATGAGGGCGATAAAAAAGCCGCCGCGTACTTGCGCGATAGGCTGAAAGAATTGAAACTAGAGCCGCTGGCGCCCAACTATACCCAGCCATTTACGCTGGACGTGAACACGTTTCCGGGGGAGCTGCACTATCGTTTGGCCTTTCTTGGTAGAAAGCCGCAGCGGCTGCAAATACCGTCGTTCTCGCCCGGTCGTGATTTCATTGCTGCCGCCCACTCCGGTGGCGGCAGCTTGCGTAATGTGCCGCTGATAGTGCTGGATACTACCATTTTTACCGGGCCGCTGCCGAACGTAGTAGCGCATCAGCGGCTGCTACAGCTGCCATTGGCCGGTAAAGCACTCTTGCTCACCGCGCGCGATGCGAGCCGCTTGCCCACGCTACCTATCGCGCTTCAGCAGCACTTGGATTCGGCGGCTGCTTGGGTTAAGCTAGTGCCAAAACTCACGGCCACGCTGGCAGCTGCGCAAAGCAAGCGTGTCGAAATAGAAGCATTATCGCCTAAATCAGAAAATGAAGCAGGCAGAATTCGTATGGGCCATAATTCAATCCCCGAGCCGGTCGAAAGGCGGGTAGACATTAAAGTTGACGCCCAGCTCCGCCGCGACTACCCAACCCAAAACCTGGCCGCCATCATCCGCGGCACTGCGCAGCCTGATTCCTTCCTAGTAGTTACGGCCCACTACGACCACCTCGGCCGCATGGGCAAGCACGCCTATTTCCCCGGTGCCAACGATAATGCCAGCGGCGTGGCCCTGCTGTTGGAGCTGGCCGCCCACTACGCCCGGCCCGAAAACCGGCCGGCGTACTCAGTCGTCTTCCTGCTTTTCGGGGCTGAGGAAGCCGGCTTGGTGGGGTCCAGCTACTTCGTGGCTCATCCGCTGGTGCCCCTCCAAAGCATCAAGTTTCTGGTGAATTTGGACTTGTTGGGCACCGGCGAGCAGGGCGCCACCGTAGTGAATGGCCGGGTGTTCGAAGCGCCGTATCGCCGCTTGGTGGCCATCAACGAAGCCCGGCACTACCTGCCCGCGCTGGGTGCCCGCGGCCGGGCCGCCAACTCCGACCATTTCCCCTTCTCCGAAGCCGGCGTACCGGCATTTTTTATCTACACCCGCGGCGGGAGTGCCGCCTACCACGACGTGAATGACCGGCCAGAGGCGCTGTCATTGGCGGGTTTTGCCGGGGCGTTCGGGCTGGTGCGCGACTTTCTCAACGAGCTGGGCGCTGCCCCACCCACAAAAAAATAGTCGGTAGCCGAACCCAGGTCCGACTACCGACTCAATAAGTTTAACCACTAAGCGTCTAGCCTTTGGATTTCAGCGAAAGCATGATTTGCTTGGCGATGGGCTCCCACTCGGGCTTCTGACGGTCGGCACAGTTGAAGGTGCAAATCATCAGTTTGCCTTCCACGTCGGTGAAGAAAACCAGGGTGTATACTTCGTGGCCCATCTCGGGCTTCATGAATTCGAGGTAGCCCACCTTGCGGTTGTTGATACTTTTCACACCATCACCGAACCAGGTGGCGTCCTTGTACTGCTTGTGGTAAGTCTTGCCAAACGAGGCGGCGTAGATGTCCACCATGTCCTGGTCGGCATCGTTGTCGCTGTAGTTGAAAGCGAGGCTGATGAGGTTGTTGTTGGTGAAAATAACGCTCGGGCGGCTTTGGGCCTTGGCGTAGGCGAAGTCCATCTGCTGCTCGGTCATTACCTCGAAGCCTTTAGGAATCAGGATTTCAACCCGCTCGCTGAGCACGCGCTTCTTTACCAGCTCTATTTCGGAGGCGGGATGCGCCGCCGTTAGCATTAATCCAAGAATGCAGAGTAGAAATGTAAGTTTCATGCTAATAGGAATATGGGGGTGATTAACTAATGGCCTCTTTGGTAAACCCAAGTTAGATACAATACTTAAGTATCCAACTTTCGGGTTGCAAATATTGCGATTTATTTTTTATGATGAACGGCAAGCCAGACGATTTGTGAATAACTGCCTAAGATTCCAAGGGTTGAGGAATCAAAGTTGAACATGGTTTTGCACTGGCAAACTCTCGTCAAAATGCTTTGCACAACCATAAGGCAAGAAACCAATAAAAGAAAAGTGCAAAAATAGATTGATTTTATACCCTAACAGGGTTTTGCCTGTTTTGGGCGAGGGTGATGAAATGATTCAACAGTCGAACGTTAAAGAATATTATTTAACTGCTCTTTTATTTTTTCCAACTCCTCTTTCATGCCCACCACGAGGTGCTGCACGGTGGCATCGTTGGCCTTGGAGCCGATGGTGTTGATTTCACGCCCGATTTCCTGAGCCAGAAAACCGAGCTTCTTGCCTACGGCTTCGTCGGGCTGATGGATTGCCTGCTCGAAATAAATCAGGTGGGCCGCCAGCCGCACTTTCTCTTCGGCAATGTCCAGCTTCTCGATGTAGTAGAGCACTTCCTGCTCGAAGCGGGTGGCATTGAACTGCTCGTGGCTGGTGAGCTCGGCCAGATGGCCGGCCAGCCGCTGGCGTACGTGCTCGATGCGGGCGGGGTCGTGCGCCTCCACGGCCGTTAGCTGCTGGCGAATAGTGGCCAAGTAGCCGAGAATTTCGCGGGTGAGGGCGGCGCCTTCGTCCTGCCGGAACTGCTGCATGGCGGCCAGCGCCTCCACGAGCAGGGGCTGTAGCTCGGGCCAGGTAATTTCTTCGGCTGCCGGCTCGGTCTCGCGGGCTTCGGCGGCGGTGGGCACTACGCCCGGCAGGCGCAGGGCAGCCAGCAGGGTAGCTTCGCCAGTGGGCAGGCCCAGGCTTTGGGCCACGCCTTTCAGCTCCTCAAAAGCCGCTAGCAACGCGTCTTTGTTAAGCGTAGCGGCGGCGCGGGCGGCAGCGGGGCGCACAAAATCCAAGTTCAGGTTGACTTTACCGCGCAGTAGGGCCTTGGCCACGGTGTTGCGGATTTCCAGCTCGTGCGGCATGAGGAAGCGCGGCAAGCGCAAGGTCAGGTCCATGGTTTTGGAGTTGACGGAACGAAGCTCGACGCCGGCGGTGTAAGTGTCGGTTTCGCGGTGGGCCTGGCCGAAGCCGGTCATAGAAAGGAGCATGGGCGGGGGGGAAGCTGATTGGGGCCGCAAAGAAACGACTGAACCCGTGCGGACGGCGAAAAATCAAGGAAGAGAAGCACGGTAAAAGGGTAGGCGAGAAGCAGGGTTTTTTGAAAAAAGGTGCAAAAGTAAGGGCCTATGAGGCATTCTAAAACACTCGTATAGCGCCGTAACAATAAGGTAATTCACCGGCTATGTTGTCGTAATAGGCCCCCGGTACTTTTGTGGCGTGAAACCAACCCCTCGTTTTATGCGCCTCACCTTATTAGGCTTCTTTTTGTTGTGGATGAATGTGTTGGCCTTCGGCCAGCAGGGTACGCTGGCGGGAAAAGTGACCGATAAAAAGGCCGGCGAAGGCGTAATTGGTGCTACCGTACTCGTGACTGGCACCACCCAGGCCGCCCCCGTGAACGTGGACGGCAGCTACACGCTGCCCCTCGACCCCGGCACCTACAACATCACGATGACCTACGTGGGCTACCAGCCGCTCACCTTCGCCGGCGTGGTGATAACCAGCGGCCAAACCACGACCCTGAATGGCGTGATGGCGGAAAGCGCCACCAGCCTCACCGAAGTGACCGTGACCGGCGTGAAGCAAACCGGTACCGAAGTGGCCCTGATTCAGGACCTGAAGCGGAGCGAGGTGGTGGTGAGCGGCATGAGTAACGACCAGATTGTGAAATCGCTGGACCGCGACGCTGCTGAAGTAGTGAAGCGGATTCCGGGCGTGACGGTGCAGAGCAACAACTTTATCGTGATTCGCGGCTTGGCCGAGCGCTATAATACCGTGCTGCTCAACGACGCCCTCACGCCCTCGGCCGAGGTGGACACCCGCTCGTTTTCCTTCGATATTCTGCCCAGCTCGGTGATTGACCGGGTGCTGATTTTCAAGTCGGGTTCGCCCGAGCTGCCCGGCGAGTTCGGCGGCGGCGTGGTGAAGGTGTACACCAAAAACTCGGTGCTGGAGAACAGCACCACGGCCAGCGTTTCGGGCTGGTACCGCAGCGGCACCACGTTCAACCCCTACCTGGCCAGCGCCCGCTCCGGCACCGACGCACTGGGCTTCGACGACGGCAAGCGCCAACTGCCCACGGCCGGTTCGACCGCCGAAATTGCTCCCAAGCTGCAAAACACCTTTTTTCCGCGCACCATTACGGCCCGGCCCGACGTGCGGATGTCGCTGGGGTTGAACCGCAAGTTTGAGATTGGGTCCAAGTACCTCAGCAACGTCACCTCGCTCTCGTATTCCAATACCCAGGAGCGCTACGACGTGACCCGCCAGCGCGTGGAGCTCTACCAGCAGGAGCCCGAGCTGGTGAACCTGCGCAGCGACTATACCGACAGCCGCTCGCTGGCTACTACCCGCCTGGGCATCATTCACAACTGGCAGGTGCGGCTAAACGACCGCAACCGCATCGATTTCCGCAACTTCCTGAACCAGTACGGCACTGACGAGGTGATTCATCGCACCGGGCTGTTTAACCCCCAGGACGAGGAGCGCGACGAGTACGCTACGCACTACCAGAGCCGCACCATTTACTCGGGCCAGCTGCAGGGACAGCACACCGTGGGCAGCACCGGGCACACCAGCCTCACGTGGTCGGGGGGCTACAACTACGTGTTTCGCGACGAGCCCGACTACCGCCGCTACCAGGGCCAGCGGGCCCGCGGTTCCAACGACCCGTTTCTGGTGCAGGTGCCGCTTGCCGGCGCTCCCAACCAGCTCGATGCCTCGCGCTTTTATTCCGATTTGAAGGAGAATACCTACATGCTGAGCGGGCAGTGGGAGCGGCGCTTTGCCGGCCGTGACACTACCAGCGTCAATCAATACAAGCTTCGGGTGGGCTTCTACGCCGAGCAAAAGGCCCGCACCCTGAACAACGACTACTACTCCTACACCCGCGACCGCGCCACCGACCCCGCCCTGCTTGAGCTGCCCATCGAGCGCATCTTCGACCCGGCCAACGTGGGCCCGAACGGCTTCAAGTTTGAGCGGGCCACCCGGCCCGAAGACCGCTACTCGGCCGAAAACGACTTGGTGGCCGGCTACGTGGGCGTGGTGGCGCCGCTCACCGAGCGCCTCAACGTGTCGGGCGGCGTGCGGCTGGAATACAACCGCAAGTACCTGCTCAGCGGCAACGACTCGACCTACGAGGAAAAGCGTTTCATTCCGATGCCCTCGCTCAACTCCACGTTCAATTTCAACGACCGGTCGCTGCTGCGCCTGGCCGGCAGCGTGACCGTGAACCGGCCCGAGTTCCGGGAAGTGGCGCCCTACATTTTCTACGACTTCAGCACCGGCACGGCCGTAACTGGCAATACGAAGCTAAAAACGGCTTCTATCTACAACGCCGACCTGCGCTACGAGTTTTACCCCTCGCGCTCGGAGCTGCTCTCGGTGGGCGTGTTCTACAAGCACTTCCGCAACGCCATCGAGCAAACCATTTTGGCGCAGGGCGGCGAGGCCATCAACGTATCGTACCAGAACTCGCCCACGGCCTACGACTACGGCGTGGAGCTGGAAGCGCGCAAAAGCCTGGTGGGCCTGAGTCAGAGCCCGTTTTTGCAGCGCCTGAACTTCGTGCTCAATGCCTCGCTCATCAAAAGCCGGGTAACGCTGGAAGACGACCAGCGGCAGATTCTGAACCGGCCGCTGCAAGGCCAGTCGCCCTACGTGGTGAACGTGGGCGCCTTTTATCAGGACGATGAGCACCACTGGCAGGCAGCGGTCCAGTACAACGTGGTGGGCCCGCGCATTGTGCTGGTGGGCGACCGCACCGACAACTTCTCGGTAATTGACCGCCAACGCCACGTGGTAGACCTGTCGGTGACCAAAACCGTGGGCACGCACCTGGAAATCAGGGCGGGCATTCAGGACCTGCTGAACCAGCCCGTGCGCCAGAGCTGGGACTTGAACCGCGATAACAAAATCAACCGTGGCACCCAGGAAGAGCGCACCCACTTCGGCAGCTTCCGGCGCGGGCAGTACTCTACCCTCGGGCTCACCTACCGCTTCTAGGCCGGGCAGCAAGCAACAATAAGGTAACACGTAACCAACTGAATGGTAACGCCTGTCCCTTGGGGCGGGCGTTGCTGTTTCGGTCCTTTGCAGGACGAAATCTCCCGTACTATTCCCCTCCCTTTGATATGAAAAAGCTTGTACTCTCTGCCCTGCTGGCGGTGGCCGCCGTGGCCGCCACCCGCACCGAAGCCTTGGCCCAAACCGCCTGCCCTGCGTCGGCAGCGCCCATCAGCGTGCCGGCCGGCGTGCTCACCGGTGCCATTACCTGGTCCAATACCAACATTTACCTCATCAATGGCAACGTGGTGGTAGGCCCCGGCGCAGTGCTCACCATTGAGCCCGGCACCATCATCAAGGGCGACCGTAACAGCAACGGCACGCTCATCGTGGCCCGTGGCGGCCGGCTCGAAGCCAGCGGCACGGCCACGCAACCCATCGTGTTCACCTCGAACCAGCCGGCCGGCTCGCGGGCCCGTGGCGACTGGGGTGGCATCATCATGCTGGGCCGCTCGCAGGAAAACGTGGCCGGCGACCCGCTCATCGAAGGCGTGGCGGGCTACAACTACGGGCCGGGTTTCGTGAGCGGCACGAGCGGCGCCGAAAACGCGCCCGTGCTCAACGACAACTCCGGCACGCTGCGCTACGTGCGCATCGAGTTTCCGGGCATTCTCATTTCGACGGGCAACGAAATCAACGGCCTGACGATGGGCGGCGTGGGCTCGGGCACTACCATCGACCACGTGCAGGTTTCTTTTTCCGGCGACGATTCGTTTGAGTGGTTCGGCGGCACCGTGAACGCCAAGCACCTGATTTCCTACGGCGCGCTCGACGACGACTTCGACAGCGACAACGGCTTTGCCGGTAACGTGCAGTTTGGCCTGGCCCTGCGCGACCCCTCGGCGGCCGACGTGTCCGATTCTAACGGCTTTGAGTCCGACAACGACCGCAACGGCTCCAACGCTACGCCCCAAACCGCGCCCGTGTTCTCCAACATGAGCCTGTTTCTGCCTTCGGCCGGCGCCGGCCAGACCTTTGCCGAGCGGCACCGCCGCGGCGCCCACATCCGCCGCAACTCGGCCCTGTCGCTGCTCAACTCCGTGATTTCGGGCCCCTACGCCCCCGTGCTCAATATCGACGCGGCCACGGCTAGCAGCGGCGGTTTCATCACCCCCAACTCGGAAACCCAGGCTGCGAACGGCAACTTGGTGCTCAAAAACAACGTGTTTGCCCTGGGTGGCACCCGCACCGGCAGTTCCACGCCCGGCAACTTTAGCGTCACCACCGGCAGCACGTTCGATATCGCAGGTTTTTTCAACGACGCGAGCCGCGCCAACCTTATCACCACGCAGGCGGCCCTGAACCTCAACGCCGACAATTTTGGGCTCGTAGACCTGGCCTCGGCTGGCAACTGCGGCTTCGCGGTGAACTGCATGCCCGACTTTAGCCTGCCCGCGGCCTCGCCGCTCGTAGCCGGCGCGGCCTTTACCGATGCTAAGGTGAGCGGCGCTTTCTTCGATAAGGTGGACTATCGGGGCGCATTTGGCCCGGCCGGCACGCCCAACTGGGCAGCGGGCTGGAGCAACTTCAACCCCCAAATCACCTGCTACAACCGCCCCGGCCTCACGCTGGGCAACCGTGAGGTAGTGACCGCCCCGCTGCAGGCCCTCAGCGTGGCGCCCAACCCCACCAACGGCACCGCCGCTACCCTGGGTTTCGAGGTGAAGCGCGCCACCACCGCCACCGTGCGCATCGTCGACATGATGGGCCGCGAAATAGCCACCGTGCTGAATGCAGGTAAGTTAGGGGCGGGCCCGCAGCGCCTGACCCTGCCCGCCAACCTGGCCCCCGGCGTGTACCTGGCCACTGTAACCACTGGCGAGGCCGTGCAGTCGGTACGCTTCGTGGTGACGCAATAAGCACCGTTTCAATCCTTTTTTCTGTATTGAAGCAAAAGCCTGCCCTTCTCTAAGGGCAGGCTTTTTCCGTAGCGCCGGGCCGTACAAAGCGGGAGCGGAGGCCGGGGCCTTACTTTGTACCGAATGCCGCCGTCTCCATCTGATTCCTCCGTGCCCGCGCCCCGCGTGTTGATGCTGCCCAAGTGGTATCCCAACCGCTACGACGACCAGGACGGCGACTTTGTGGGGCGCCACGTGGCCGCCATTGCCCAGCAAGGCGGGGCCGCCGTGGCCGTGCTTTTTGCCGCCGTGGCCCGCGGCCCCCTGCCCGGTTTAATTGCTGCGGAGGAAGATTTTAGCGGCCCCTGGCCCACGCTGCGCTACTATTACCGCGCCGCGCCCACCGGCCTCGCCCTGCTCGACAAGCCCCTGAAACTGCTGCTCTACTTCTGGTGCCTGGCGCGGGGCTACCGGCGCATCTGCGGTCACTGGGGCCAGCCGCCGGCCCTGGTGCACGTGCATGTGCTGCTGCGCACGGGGCTATTTGCCTGGGCGTTGCGCCTGTGGTTCGGCATTCCTTTCATCATTACCGAGCACTGGACGGCCTATCTGCCGGGCCGGGCCGAAGCCCTGAGCTGGCCCCGCCGGCTGCTGACGCGGGCTGTGGTGCGGCGGGCGGCAGCGCTGCATACCGTGTCGGCTAATCTGCGCGCTGCGCTGGCAGCCTTGGGAGCCGTCAATGCCCGCACAGTGGTGATACCCAACGTGGTGGATACGGCCCTGTTTCATCCCGCAGCGTCGCTGGTGCGCACGTCGGGCGGGCCAGTGCTGCTGCACGTGGCTGCCTTCAATGAAGCGGCCAAGAACCTGAGCGGGCTGCTACGGGTGGTGGCCGGGCTACGCAGCCAGCTGCCCGGCCTGCGACTGCGCATAGCCGGCTACGGGCCCGACGAAGCCCTGATGCGTGCTGAGGCTGCCCGGCTGGGCCTGCTCACCGAGGGCTCCGTCGTTTTTCTGGGCAAGCTGACCCATGCCGAGGTAGCCGAGGAAATGCGCCGCGCGTCGTGCTTCGTGCTTTTCTCAAATTTTGAAAACCTGCCCTGCGTGTTGGTCGAAGCCCAGGCCAGCGGCCTGCCGGCGGTGGCCACCAAAGTGGGCGGCGTGCCGGAGCTGCTGCCGGCTGACGGTCGCTTCGGCGAACTGGTGGCAGCCGGCGACGAAGCCGCGCTGACGCAGGCTATCCAGACCGTACTGGCCACTACATACGACGCGGCGGCGTTGCGGGCCAATGCCGAAGCACATTTTAGCGTGCCGGCGGTGGGGGCGGCGTTCCGGCTTTTGTACCGGGAGGTGTTGGGGCGGGCGTTGTAGGTTGGATTTTTGAAGTGGTATGTAACGCCCCATTTCCCCATGTTCCGGCCCCGGTGCCGACCTTGCGGCCCGGCATGCTAAAACGGATTCTTCAACACTTCGCGGCGCGGGTACTCACGGCGGGGCTGAGCTTCGCGGTGGTGTGGCTCACGGCGCGGTACCTGGGGGCGGCCGGGCGCGGGCAAGTCAGCTTGTTTGTGACCGACGTAGCGGGGCTGGTGCTGCTGGCCGGGCTGGTGGGCGGCTCGTCGCTGATATACCTCGTGCCGCGGCGCAACGCCTGGCACCTGCTCCTGCCTGCCTACGGCTGGGCGCTGGTGGTGAGTGGTTTGGGAGCGGCTGCGGTGGGGCTGTTGCGGCCCGCCAGCTTCGCCTACACGCTGCATCTGGGGGGCGTGACGCTGGTACAGGTGCTGCTTTCCATTAATGTGTTTCTGCTGCTGGGCCGGCAGCGCGAGCGTGCCTTCAACGTGCTCACTACCGCGCAGGCCGGGCTGCTGGCCGGGGCGCTGGCGCTGGCGTTTGGGCCGGGGCAGTGGCTCAGCATCACGGCCTACTACTACGCCAACTACGTAGCCTACGGCCTGCCGTGGCTCATCAGCACGGTTTTGCTGCTGCGCCTGCCCGATGCCTGGGACCGCCGCCGTCCGCGCCGCCGCGCCGCCGCCCGCGAGCTGGCTCGCCACAGCCGCGGCGCCCACCTGTCCAACCTGCTCACCTTCGCCAACTACCGCTTCGGCTACTACGCCGTGGCGTACCTGGCCGATACCCGGTCGCTGGGCATTCTCTCGGTGGGTGTGGCTCTGGCCGAGGCCATTTGGCTAATTCCGCGCAGTACCGCCCTCATTCAATATGTAGCCCTGGTGAACGCGGCCGACAAGCGCGGCCAAACCTACGCGGCGCTCCGGGGCAGCCGGCTCACGCTGTTGGCCACGGCGGCGGCGGTGCTGGTGCTGGTGGCCGTGCCCGCGGCGTGGCTGGCGGCCATTTTTGGCCCCGAGTTTGGGGCGGCACGCGCCGTGATTCTCGCGCTGGCGCCCGGCATTTTCATCAACGGGGCGGGCATGCAGGCCAGCAGCTATTTCAGCGGCATGGCCCGCTACGGCGTCAACAACCGTGCGGCGCTGCTGGGCCTGGTTGCTGCCGTGCCCACGAGCCTGGTGCTGGTGCCGCGCCTGGGCATGGTAGGCGCGGCGCTGGGCATGTCGGCCTCCTACGCGGCCAGCGCCACGTACCTGCTCTGGCAGTACCGGCGCGCCATTCAGGCCCGCTGGCGCGATTTGCTGCCCGGCCGGGATGATGCCCGCTGGCTGCTGCGGCGCGGGCGCCCGGCCGAAGTGTGATTGTCGCTAAGGCATCCCTGGCCGTTGTTGGCGCGCTGGCCGCAGTTACGCGCTACGCGCTAAACTGTGGCCAGCCGAAGGCTACCAGCTAAAAGCTAGCAGCTCAATACTTACCGGCGCACTTCCACCCAGCCTTTCACGCGGCGGTCGTCGGCATCGCGCAGCAGGTAGTAGTAAACGCCGTTGGGCACGCCCTTGGCATCCCAGTTATTCTGGTAATTGTCGGTCTGGTACACCCGCTGGCCCCAGCGCGAAAATACTTCCAGTGAGGCCAGGCGGCAGCTGAAACGGGGCCGGAAGGTTTGGTTGGCGTCGTCGTCGTTGGGGGTGATGATGTTGGGCACGAACACGTCGCCGATGACCACGGGCGCGAAGCCGGTCAGGACTTCACAGTTGCCGTAGCGGGCCGTGAGGGTAACCTGGTACGTGCCCGGCTGGGTATAGGTGTGGGTAGGCGTAGGCTTGTCGCTGGTGGCCGGGCCATCGCCAAAATTCCACAGGTACACCGCATTGGGCGCCAGCAGCACGGGCGTGAACATGATTTCAAGCGGAGCGAGGCCCGTGTACTGCGGCGCGCTGGCGCACACGGGCAGGTTCAGCCCCACGTCCTGGGCCGAGGTAGGCGCTAATATCACCCGCTTGGTAGCCGCCGTCTGGCAGACGCCATCCACCACGGTGTAGGTGACCGGGAAGATGCCGCCCCGGTTGCCGGTATCCGGCGGCGTGAAAAAGCCGGTGGCCGAAACCCCGGTGCCACTCCAGACGCCGCCCGCCGGCGAGCCGCGCAGCTGAAACGGCTGGCGTAGGTCGGCGCACAGCGTGGTATCACGTCCCACCGTAACGGTGGGCGGCCGGCTCACCATCACCTGCTGCGTGATTACGCCGCAGCCCAGCGAATCGGACACGGCGTACGAGAGCGTGTGCGTGCCCGCCCCGGCCGTGGCGGGGCTGAAGCGCCCGCCCGCCACGCCCGGCCCGCTGAAAACTCCTCCGGCCGGTGTGGCGCTCAAAGCCAGTGCGGGCATGGTGGTGCATTGCGGCGGCACCGGCGCAAATACCGGTACCACAAGCGGCGCCACCAGGTAGCGCACCGTGCGTGTGCTTTGGCAAGTGCCCGTGGCCTGCACCGTGTAGCTCAGCGGGTACTGGCCAGCGCCCACCGCCGAGGGCACGAAGCGGTAGCCCCCGCCCGGCAGGGCTTCCACGCCCGGCCCGCTCCACACGCCACCGGCCGGGCGCCCGCCCAGCGGCACGGGCCCGTCGGTCACGCACACGAAGCGGCGGGGGCCGGGGTCGGCCTGCACTACTTCGAAATTGATTTTGAAGGCTGCGTTGTTGCAGTTGGTGCTGCCGTTGCGGGTGGAGTAGCTGCCCGCGCCGGGCGGCACCGGGAAGCCCTGGGTACCGCCGCAGCTGGCGCACACGGCCTGGTACACCACGCCGCGCTTGTCGAAGCGCGAAGTGCCGCCGTCCACGTGCTCGCCCCGGCCGCCCCGCTCACCGAAAAAAGTGCCGTATTCCAGGCTGGTCATGCCGGCCGAAAACTGGGCCAGGTAGAAGTCGCTGCCGTCGGTGGTGCCCTGCGTGGCATTGCCCGTCACGGGCAGGCCGGTGGTGTTGCCGCCCAACCAGGCAGCGTTGGTGTTGCCGCCCCAGCCGCTGATGTACACCCGCTCGCAGTCGTCGACCAGAAAGGCGGTGGGCACCAGGTTGGGCCCGCCACGGGCCCCGGCGCGGTTGCCGAATGCCGTGTTGTAAATGCTGGTCGTGAGGTCGGGGTCGAGCTTTTGAATGAATTGCGTGCCCCCCGCCGTGCCAAACAGCCCCTGGGGAATGGTCACCGTGCCCAGCGTCTGGCCAAATAAATAGGGGTTCCCGGTGGCATCGAGCTGCAGGAAATAGGCTTGGTCATAGGAATCGGTGCCGATGAAGGTGGCGCGTTCCAGGGTGCGGCCGTCGGGGCTGATGCGGGCGGCGAAGCCATCGGTGCCGCCGCCGGGCGCGGCCGGCAGGTAGGCATCGGCCGAGGCCGGAAAATTGGCCGAGGTGGTGCCGCCGCACACGAATACCCGGCCCTGCGCGTCGCGCTGCACCGAATAAGCAGCTTCGGCCCCGGCACCCCCCAGAAAACCGGTCCACAGGGCCGCGTCCAGGTTGGGTGTCAGCTTGCTCACCAGCGCATCGGTGCCGCCGCCCCGGAAGGTGGGGTTGAAGCCCTGCGTGAGTCCCAGCAGGTTGGGCGAGCTGGTGGCGGCGGCAATGTAGACGTTGCCGGCCTCGTCGAGCAGCACGTCGCTGCGGAAAGCGTCGCCATAGTTGGCCCCGATGGACCGCGGCTGGGCCACCACCCCGTCGTTGCCCGACCCACCAAAGTACGTGCTGGCCACGAGCGTGCTGCCACTGGCATTGAAACGGGTAATGACGAGGTCCGACCCGTTAGGCATCGTGGTATTGGCCTGCCCCGAGCCCAGCGGGTCGAGGGCCGAGCCGCCACCAAAGCGCGGCTGCATGGCCCCGGCCGTGGTAGGGTAGTTCGTGGACGACGTGCTGCCGAGCACCACCAGCTCATTCTGCCCGTTCACCACCAGGCTGTGCGGAAAATCGGCCTCGTTGCCGCCCAGGTAGGTGGCCCACACCCGCGACGCCTGCCCGGTAAGCTGGGTGTTGTATTTGATGATGGCCATGTCGACCACGCTGCTGAAGGTGGTGCGAAACGCCCCCGGCGTGGTCGGAAACACCCCGCCCGTGTTGAACACGATGCCGCCCGAGTACATGTTGCCCGCGTTGTCATAAGTAGCCGTGTACCCCCAGTTGTCGGCCGTGGAGCCGGTCAGGCTCGAAAACTGCACCGTGGGGTCAATGGTCAGCGCGCGGGCCTTGTCGTAGGCCCCGAGGGCGAAGCTGATGGTGCGGCCCGTGAGTACGTAGCGGCAGGCCACGTCCCGCTGCCGGCCCGCGGCATCGAGCTGCCAGGCTTTGGGGGCCAGCTCGGTAGTGGTGCCCACGGTAGTTTTAATGACGAGGTTGCCGGCGGCGTTCAGGCTTAGGCTGCTGGCGCCGTCGTAGCGCAGCAGCACGCGGGCAGGGTTGGCGCGGGGTGCCAGCAGCACGTCGTATTCCAGGTTCTGGCCGGCGTTTTCATACAGCGTTAGGTCGATGCCGGGCCACAGCTCGGTGTAGCGCAGGCGCCGGAACGCCCCCACATTACTGGCCCAGCGCGTAGCGTCGGCGCCCACGAAGTAGTTGCGTTCCCCGGCCGTGGGCCCTTCGGCCGTGAGGCGCACCTGGGGGTTGGCCCGCTCAAAATGCACCGTGTAGGCGTGGCCGGCAATATCGGCGGTGGGGGTGGCCAGGGGCGTGCCCGCGTGGTGGTGGTTCAGGATGGTGGGGTCCAGAAAGGAGTACGTGAGGGCGTCGGCCTGCACGAAAAGCCGACCGGCCGGCAGCGCTGCCTCGTAGCGCACGCGCGGGTTCCACTGCCCCTTGTTCTGAATAAATTCTAGGCTGGCCGGCGTCGGCTCCGAGGCCGTTGCCCGCGCCGGTGCTGCCAGTAGCGTGAGCAGCGCAGCCAGGCCGCAACAAAAACCGGACAGAAACGCGCCTTGGTGCGTTCGGCGTTCGGACAGCAACGCAAGCAGGTAGCGGTAAGCGGCGCGAAAAGATAGATTCATACAAACGGCTGGGAAAGAACAACGTAGAAGCGCAATCGGAAGGAGATACCAGCAGCCCGGCCGCGAAGTTCCACCGGCGGCAACCGATGAAAAAACGCGGCCATTCCCGCGCAGACGCGCGGAGCAGCCCAACCCGCGCCACCGGCATGAAAACCAGCCGCCGTCCGAGTGCCTAAAGATAAATAAACCCGGTGCCCGCCGTGGCCTCGCGCCCGCGCCGCTACCTTTGCGCCCCCCCTTGATTGTACCGTGCGCCGCTCTTTTGCCTTCAAAATAACCTTACTCACCTTGGCGTGGCTGCTGCTGGCCATTGCCTGCCAGCAGGTGCCGGCCAGCGCGTTCTGGCCCGTGGTTTTTGGGGCCCTCACCACGCCGGTAGCGCTGGGCCTCACGGCGCTGCTGGCGCTGTACTGGCTGCGGCGCAACTGGCGGGTGGCGGTGCTGCCCGCCGTGGCCCTGTTTCTTACGTGGCCCCATGTGCAGCGCGGCCTGGCCCTGCACCCGGCCCACCTGGGCACGGCGGTGCAGGAACGAACGCAGGAGCTGGCCAACGGCAATACGCTGCGGTCCTCGTTTTTCGTGCCGACATCGAAAGCCAGCGTCTCGCTGCTTTCCGCCAACGTGCGCATTTTCAACGTGTATGCCCAGCTGCGCGACCCGGATAACGTCTCGTCCAGGGGCTTTATTCGCTGGCTGGCCGAGAGCCCGGCCGACGTGCTCTGCCTGCAGGAATACTACAACGAGCCCCGCGGCTCGCGACACGACAAGGACCTGTTTCGCTCGGCCGACCAGTTGGGACGGGGCAGCGACCGCAGTGCCTTCGTGTCGGTCACGCTCACCAATACCGCCGGAGCGGAATTTGGGCTGGCCATTTTTTCGCGGTTTCCCATCGTGCGGCGCGGCACCATTGCCTTCGGCCGCCTCTCCCAAAACCACGCCATGTGGGCCGACCTGGCCCGGCCCGCCGACCGCACCGGCCGCGCCCGTCCCGATACCATTCGGGTGTACAACCTGCACCTGCAAAGCATGAGCATGGATGAAACCGACATCGCCAAAGCCACCGAAAGCCGGGCCGGCCTGCGCCAGAAAGCGCCCAACCTGCTCCGGCGCTTTCGCAAGGGCGCTGTGGCCCGCGCCGCCCAAATCGACACCGTGCTGGCCCACCTGGCCCGCTCGCCCTATCCCGTGCTGCTGGCCGGCGACCTCAACGACCTGCCCTATTCCTACGCCTACGACCAGCTGGCCGACCGCCTGCAAAATGCCTGGGCCACCACGGGCACCGGCATCGGCGCCACCTACAACGGTAAATTGCCTGCCCTGCGCATCGACCAGCAGTTTGCCGGCCCAAAGTGGCAGGTGCTAGGCTGCCGCGTGCACCGGGAAGTCGAATGGAGCGACCATTTTCCGCTTGAAGGGCTGTATCAGTTAACAGTTAATAGTGAGCAGTGAGCCACCAATTCCCCTCCTTACCAACCGTAGGTCAGCGTAGCTAAGGAGGGGACATTTCAGCGAAGCTGAAATTGGGGTGGTTGTGGCGTTGCAGGGCTTGCGCAATTGGGGTAATGGTTGTTGGCGTTGCAGGGCTTGCATTGGGGTGATGCTTTCGTGGGCCGTGCAACGCCACAACCACCCCAGTTCGAGCCGTTGGCTCGAACGTCCCCTCCTTAGCTACGCTGACCTACGGTTGGTAAGGAGGGGAGTTTCCTCGCCGCTACCTTTGTGCCATGTCGCTCTCGCTTTATAATACGCTTACCCGTAAAAAAGAAGAATTCCAGCCCGTGCATGCGCCCCAGGTGGGCGTGTATTTGTGCGGCCCTACCGTGTATAGCGAGGCTCATTTGGGCAACGCCCGCGGGCCGGTGGTATTCGATGTGCTCACGCGCTACCTGCGCCAGCTGAAGTACCAGGTGCGCTACGTGCGCAACATCACCGATGTGGGGCACCTGGAAAGCGACGCTGACACCGGCGAGGACAAGATGGCCAAGGCCGCCCGCGCCGCCCGCATCGAGCCCATGCAGGTGGCCCAGCACTTCGCCAACCGCTACCGCCAGCACATGATGGCCCTGGGCTGCCTGCCGCCCGACATTGAGCCCCAGGCCAGCGGCCACATCACCGAGCAAATCGGCATGATAGAAGAAATCATCGCCAACGGCTTTGGCTACGAAGTCAACGGCTCTGTGTATTTCGACGTGCCCAAATACAACGAGGCGCACCGCTACGGCAAGCTCTCGAACCGCAGCATTGAGGACCAGCTCGGCGGCACCCGCGACACGCTGGCCGGCCAGGACGAAAAGCGCAGCCCCCTGGATTTCGCCCTCTGGAAAAAGGCCGCGCCCGAGCACATCATGCGCTGGCCTTCACCCTGGGGCGAGGCACCCGGCGAAGGCTTCCCCGGCTGGCACCTCGAGTGCTCGGCCATGAGCCGCAAGTACCTCGGCAACCTCTCCGACATCCACGGCGGCGGGCTGGACCTGATGTTTCCGCACCACGAGTGCGAAATAGCGCAGTGCCAGGCCAGCGACACCCATACCGACGAGTCGCGGGTGTGGATGCACAACAACATGATTACCGTGAACGGCACCAAGATGAGCAAGAGCCTGGGCAACTTCGTGTTGCTGGGCGACCTGTTTAAGGGCCCCACCGGGCCGCTGGCGCAGGGCTATTCGCCGATGGTGGTGCGCTTTTTCCTGCTGCAGGCCCACTACCGCTCGCCCGTCGACGTGAGCGACGACGCCCTACAAGCCGCCCGCAAAGGCTACCGCAAGCTGATGAACGGCCTGCGCCTGCTCGATAAATTAGTTGTTGGTGCCTCGTTGCCGGTTGCTGGTGAAGGCGACGCTGAGCCAACAACCGACCACCAACAGCCAACCGCTAAGCCCGCCGACGCCGACCTGCGCAAGCTCACCGCCGACCTCTACACCGGCCTCGACGACGACCTGAACACGGCCCGCAGCATCGCCAGCCTTTTCAACCTGCTGCGCAAATTCAATACCCTGGCCACCACGCCCGCCGCGCTGGCCGACGTGTCGGCCGCTTCGTTGACGGAAGCTGTAGCTGCCTACCGGACCCTCGTGGTTGATATTCTGGGCCTGCAGGACGAGCCCCGCGCCAACGCCGAGCAACTGCTCGAACTCACGCTCGGCTTCTACACCGAAGCTAAAAACGGGGCTAAGGAAGCGAAAGAATCTGCTGAAGATGCCACGCCCTACTACGCTAAAATCGACCAGATTCGGACGGCCCTCAAAGGCCAGGGCATCGTGATAAAAGATACCAAGGCCGGCGTGGAGTGGGCCTACAGCGAGGAATAGCTCAGTAGTAGCTGTTAGCTAATAGCCGTTAGCTGTTAGCTTTTTATGCTCAAGTAACCATAAAAGCTAACAGCTAACGGCTGACAGCTAACAGCTAAACAATGAAACTTCGTCTTCCGCTCGCCGCCCTGGCTGGCCTGCTCATTCTCACCGGCTGCCCGGACAAGAAAACTACCGAAACGCCGGACGCGCCCACGGCCGAAGCCAAGCTACCCCCGGCCCCGGTGTTCAACGCCGATTCGGCTTACGCTTTCACGGCGAAGCAGGTGGCGTTTGGGCCGCGCGTGCCTAACACCAAGGCGCACATAGCCACGGGCGACTGGCTGGTAGCCAAGTTCAAAGGCTATGGCCTGCAAGTGATGGAGCAGCCCTTTGAGGCGGTCACCTTCGACGGCACCGTCATCAAGGCCCGCAACATCGTGGCCCGCTACCAGCCCCAGGCGGCGCGGCGCGTGGCCATTTTCGCGCACTGGGACACCCGCCCCTTCGCCGACAACGACCCGACCAACAAAAACGCCCCGATGGACGGCGCCTCCGACGGCGCCAGCGCCGTGGCCGTGGCCCTGGAAATGGCCCGCGTGCTCAGCCTGCAGCCCGACAGCCTCGCCCCAAACGTGGGCGTCGACTTCATTCTCTTCGACGCCGAAGACTGGGGCCACGACTCCGGCACCCAGGCCGACCTCAAAAATCAGCTTGACGGCGCCGGCGACTCTTGGTGCCTGGGCTCGCAGTACTGGGCCAAAAACCTGCTGCCGGCTAACTACAAAGCCGAGTACGGGGTGCTATTTGACATGGTGGGGGCCCGCGGCGCCAAGTTCAGCCGCGAGGCGCTTTCGCGGGAGAAGGCCCGGTTTGCCGTGGATAAAATCTGGAACACCGCCGCCGCGCTCGGCTACACCGATTATTTCCTGTTCAATGATTCGCCCGGTATTGTCGACGACCACGTGTACACCAATCAGGCGGGCATTCCCACGGTCGACATCATCGACCACCTGCCCAACAACCCCGAGCAGTATTTCCCCAACTACCACCACGCCACCACCGACAACATGAGCGTCATCGACCGCGCTACGCTGAAAGCCGTGGGCCAGACGGTGTTGCAGGTGCTGTATATGGAGTAAGAAATAAAAGGCGCTGGCCCGCGTCTCTGACGCGGCGCCGATTGGTTCCGAGCCTCTGGCTCGAACGTGCGATAACGTTGCCGACGTATCCCTGACCCGAGCCAGAGGCTCGGAGCCAATCGGCAGCGCGTCAGAGACGCGCGCCAGCCCGTTGCATAACAGCAGTTACTAATCAGCTCCCTCCATGAAACCCTTGTTTCTGCTCGCCGCGCTGGTTGCGCTGGCTTTTGCTGCTCCGGCCCAACCCATTAAGCAGCCCCCGGTACGCGTGGCCGAGGGTACTATGTTCCGGCAAAAAGTGGCCGTGGCACCCTACGCCGGCCGCCGCTACCGCTGCACCATGCGCGCGCAGGCCGACACCGTCGGCGGCAGCTGGGCCAGCTTGGGCGTGGTGTACTACCAGGGCGGCCGCTACCTGGCCGATGCCGACCTCTACAACCAAAAAAAGCCGCTGAACCGCGTGCGCGCCCGGCAGTGGACCACGTACACCATCACCGGTACGCTGCCCGCGGGCACCGACACCGTGCACCTCAACCCCAACGTGCACGGCAACGGGCGCTTCGCCTTCGACGATTTCCGGCTGGAAGTGGCTCAGCCCGGCGGCACCTGGCTACCCGTGCCAGTGGCCAACGGCGACTTTGAGGCGCCCGCGCCCGCCGACTCGTCGGCCACGCGCCTGCCGCCGGGCTGGCAGCCCTACGCGCCCCAGCCGGTGGCCGGCTACACCTACCGCGTAGCCCGCGAGGCCGCCGGCAACCGCTACCTGCTGCTGCGCGGCACCGGCATCGTACCCTACGGCAACAACCCCGCCGCTGGCCACTACCAACTGGCCAACGGCGTGCGCCTCTACTACGAAACCTACGGGCAGGGCCCGCCGCTGCTGCTGCTCCACGGCAACTCCTACAGCATCGGCGGCTTCAACTACCAGATTGCCGATTTGGCCCGGCATTACCGCGTCATCGCCGTCGATACCCGCGACCAGGGCAAGTCGGCCATCACCAAAGGCGTGCTCACCTACGACCTGTTTGCCGATGACATGGTGGCCCTACTCGACGCGCTGCAAGTGCCCGCCGCCCACGTCGTGGGCTGGAGCGACGGCGGCAACACCGGCCTGAGCATGGCCCTGCGCTACCCCGCCCGCGTGCGCAGCCTGGTAGCAATGGGCGCCAACCTCTACGCCGACACCACGGCCGTGGAAGCAAGAATTCTGGACGAAATCCGCGAAAACCTGCGTCGCAGCCCGGCCCGTTACCACCGTATCACCACGCTCTTGCTGGACTACCCACGCATGAAACCCGCTGAGCTGGCCACCATTAAAGCGCCGGTTCTGGTGCTGGCCGGCGAGAAAGACGTCATCAAAGAAGCCCACACCCGGCTGATTGCGGCCAGTATTCCGGGCGCGCAGGTAACTATTTTGCCCGGCCTGAGCCACTTCGCACCCGAGGAGGACCCGGCCGTATTCAACGCCGCCGTGCTGGATTTTTTGGCTAAACACTGAGAGACAGATTAGCGGCCAGGGCAAGCGCGCAAAAGCAACCGTAGTTCCCAGCCCGTTATGCCTCGGCTGCGCTCAGCATGACAACTTTCTTTGTGATATCGAGCAGTTGTGCAAACGCACATTAATGACTGGCAAGCAATTGATAGTCAAAAGAAAAGCTTGCGGCTTGTAGCTTAAAGCTCACCGCTCACTTTCAGCTTTATGCCAGCGCGTGGGCAGTTTCAGCTTCGGCCGGAACTTCCGGGATGAGCCCAACCTCGCCGAGCCGGGCGACGAAAACCCCGGCTTCGCGCAACGCGACCCGCCACTGCCCCAGAGCCGCGAGGCCGACGCTGCCAGTGGCCTGCGTGCCGTCGGTGCCGGGCAGCACGGCTTGGGCTGGTAGCCGCAGCCAGTCCAGGGCCTGGCCCAGCGCTGCCGCCGACGGATGCCGCAGGTAGACTTCTACTTCCAGGCCCTCAACCAATTGAGCCTGAAAGCGGGCCGCCTGTTTGGTGTAGCCGTAGCGAAAGCCACTGCGCAGGGCCTGCACATCGGCCAGGACCGCCGAGCCGGTGGGGTGGCCGCCGGCGCCGCGGCCCTGCAGAAAGTGCGGGCCCGCATACTCCGCTTCGATGGCCACGCCGTTGAACTCGTGCTCCACGTTGAAGAAGGGCGACTCCGGCCCCAGCAGCTGCGGCGTCACCAGCGCCGTTACCCGGCCGTTGGGTAGGCGGTAGAGGCCGGCTATTACTTTTATTTTCTGGCCCAGACTAGCTGCGTAGGCAATGTCAGCGGCTCCGACGCCTTCGATGCCCAGGTTCAGCACTTCGTCCGGATTCAGCAGCAGGCCGAAGGCGTGGGCCGCCAGAATGACGGCTTTGGAGCGCGGGTCGAAGGCGCCCATGTCGAGCGCGGGGTCGGTTTCGGCAAAGCCCAGCGCCTGAGCTTCGGCCAGCGCCGGGCCGTAGTCGGAGCCTTCTTCGCTCATGCGCGTCAGCACGTAGTTCGACGAGCCGTTGAAAATACCACTCACGGCCCGCAGCGGCTCGTGGCTGAAGTAAGCGTCCAGGGTGCGAATGATGGGAATGCTGCCGCATACGGCCGCTTCGTAGAGCAGCGTGCCGCCAAATTCCCGCTGCAGCGCTACCAGTTCGGGCAGGTGCCGGGCCACCATGGCTTTGTTGGCGCTCACTATGCGGCGGCCCTGCCGCAGGGCGGCACTTACCAGCCGGAAGGCCTCTGCGGGGTCGTCAATCACCTCAACCAGCAGGTCCAGGTTGGGGTCGGCCAGCAGTTCATCGGCCCGGAAGCTAAACCGCTCAGCTGGCAGCGTTCGGGGCTTGTCCGGGCTTTTTACGGCAATTCGCGTGATGGTCAGGCCGAGCTCGGGCTGCCGTTGCAGGATGTCGTAAAAGCCCTGGCCCACGCAGCCAAAACCAATCAATCCGATGCGCAGGGGTCGTTTGTCGTCCATTGAGGGGAGGGTTAATTTCAACAGAATTCAGGAATTACGCGCGCCAGCAGCTGCGTGCGTAATTCCTAAGAATTAAAAGAATGGGAAGGCAATGCGTTTATACTGCGCCACTTCACTTTGTGCCAAATAAATAGCTGTTGTACTTTCAGTATCATCTTTGTGCCAAAAAGGTGCCTTGGTTTCAAATCAAGGCACCTTTTTGGCTGATGACGTACTGCCCGTCAGTGCGCGAAGGTGGGAGCGTAAAACAGCTCCAGGAAATGGGTAATGGCCGCCGTTTCCAGCAAAAACCCGTCGTGCCCGTAACGCGAATCCAGCTCGGCATACATGGCGCCCGGAATGTGGTTGGCCAGCTCCCGCTGCTCGCGAAGCGGGAAAAGCACATCGGACGTAATGCCCAGCACCAGCGTGCGGGCCCCGATGCGCCGCAGCGCCGCTGGCACCCCGCCCCGGTTGCGGCCCAGATGGTGAGAGTCCATGCTTCGGCTCAGGGCCACGTAGCTGTAGGCGTCGAAGCGCGCCACCAGCTTATCGCCCTGGTAGCGTTGGTAGGCGCTGGCGCGGTGTTCGCCCGGCAGCTCATTGTCGGGGTCGGTTTGGGTTTCGGCGTAGGCAGAATAGCTGCGATAGCTGAGCAAGGCCACGGCGCGGGCGGCGCGCAGGCCGTCGTCGCCGCCGCCGGGCTGGCCGGCCGCGTACGTCGGGTCGGCCTCAATGGCCAGCCGTTGGGCTTCGTTGAAGGCAATGCCCCAGGCCGAGTGCCGCGCATTGGTGGCAATAACGACCAGATGGTCGAATAAATCCGGGCGCTGCACGGCCCACTCCAGCGCCTGCTGCCCGCCCAGCGAGCCGCCAATGAGCGTGTGAATGTCCGTGATTTCCAGCTCCTGACGCAGGGCCTCGTGCGCCGCCACCAAGTCGCGGATGGTGAGGCGGGGGAAATGCTGGAAGCGCGCCTGGCCCGTGGCCGGATTGGCATCGAGCGGGCCGGTGCTGCCGTAGCAGGAGCCCAGCACGTTGGCGCACACGACGAACCACTCGGCCGGGTCGTAGTAGCAGCCGGGGCCTACCAGCCCCGGCCACCAGCTCAGCACATCGGCATTGGCCGTGAGGGCATGGCACACCCACACCACGTTATCGCGGTTTTCATTAAGCTGCCCCCAGGTTTGGTAGGCCACGCGGGCCCCGGCCAGCGTTTCGCCGCTTTCCAGCGTCAGGTTGGGGAGGTGGAAAATATGGTTTGGCATTACTCGAACAGTTTTTTTTCACCGCAGAAGGCGCAGAGGATTTCGCAGAGGGCCGCAGAAGCTTCTGCGTCTTCTGCGAAACCTTCTGCGCCTTCTGCGGTGAAATTTTGAGGTTATACTTCCAGCGGCTGGGCGTGCTCCAGCTCGGGCTCGCCTACTTCCGCGCCCTCCGTAGGCGCGGTAGCGGTATTCCCAATAGCGTCAAAGGCCAGCTGCAAATCGGCCTTGATGTCCTCAAAATGCTCGATGCCCACCGAGAGGCGCAGCGAAGTGGGCGTGACGCCGGCCGCCAGCTGCTCGGCTTCGCTCAGCTGCTGATGCGTGGTGGCCGAAGGCTGAATAATGAGCGTTTTGGCATCGCCCACATTGGCCAGGTGGCTGATTAGCTTGAGATTATCGATAAACTGCGTGGCCGTTTCCTTGCTGCCCTTGAGGCGGAAGCTGAGCACGCCGCCGAAGCCGCGCTTCAGGTACTTCCGGGCGATGGCGTAGTAGGGGCTGCTGGCCAGGCCGGGGTAGCTCACGCTTTCCACCTGCGGGTGCTGCTCGAGCCAGGTAGCGACTTTGAGCGCGTTTTCTACGGTGCGGTCCACGCGCAGGCTCAGGGTTTCGAGGCCGATGAGCAGCTGCCAGGAATTGAACGGGCTGATGGCCGGCCCGAAGTCGCGCAGGCCTTCGACCCGCGCCCGGATAATGAAAGCAATGTTGCCGAACGGCCCGTTTTTGCCGAATACGTCGTTGAAAACCAGCCCGTGGTAGCCCTCGCTGGGCTCGGTGAACTGCGGAAACTTGCCGTTGCCGAAGTCGTAGGTGCCGCCGTCCACAATCACGCCGCCCACGCTGGTGCCGTGCCCGCCAATCCACTTCGTGGCCGACTCCACCACAATGTGCGCCCCGTGCTCCAGGGGCCGGAACAGGTAGCCGCCCGCGCCAAACGTGTTGTCCACTACCAGCGGTAGGTCGTGCTTGTTGGCCACGGCCGCGATGGCTTCAAAATCCGGAATGCTGTAGCTGGGGTTGCCAATGGTTTCCAGGTAAATGGCCTTGGTTTTGTCGTCAATCAGCGCCTCGAAGCTGGCCGGGTTGTCGCCGTCGGCAAAGCGTACTTCAATACCCAACCGCTTGAAAGCGACCTTGAACTGGTTGTAGGTGCCGCCGTAGAGGTAGGCCGAGCTTACAAAGTTGTCGCCGGCCTGCAGAATATTGTTGAGGGCAATGAACTGGGCCGCCTGTCCCGAGCCCGTGGCCAGCGCGGCCACACCGCCTTCCAGGGCTGCCACGCGCTGCTCAAACACGTCGGTAGTGGGGTTCATAAGGCGGGTGTAAATGTTGCCAAACTCCTTCAGGGCAAACAGGTTGGCCCCGTGCTCGGCATTCTTGAATACGTAGGAAGTGGTTTGGAACAGCGGCACGGCGCGGGCTCCGGTGGTGGGGTCGGGCTGCTGGCCGGCGTGGAGCTGAAGGGTGTCGAAATGCAGGGGTGAAGCGGACATGGTAAGTGGAGTTATGAGTTGTGAATTATGAGTTGTGAGTTGCTGGTTGGGTACTGGCTGGCGCTGGCACGTAAAAACCAGCAACCAGCAGCGGACAACCCGATTAGAGTTGGGCCAGGGCGGCGAGTAGCACGGCCGGGTCGGGGCGCTGCTTGAAGTTGGCTTCGGTGGCGGCCCAGGCAATGGTGCCGTCCCGTGCAATCACGAACGTACCCGTGAGCGGCAGCTCGCCGCTGTCGTCGCCGTTGAAGGTGGCCAGGTCGATGCCCACGCCGTGCAGCGTGTGGTACACGGCGTCGCCCACCTGATAGGCCAGCCCGAACTGCTTGGCCACGGTGTTGCCCAGGTCGCTGAGGACCGGAAAACGCAGCTCTTTTCCCTCGGCCGTGAGGCTGGTCAGGTCCGGCGTCTGGGGTGAAACCGCCACCAGCGTAGCATTAAAGCCCTTAAACTGGGCCAGCGCCTGGTTGTAGGCCCGCAGCTGCACGTTGCAGTAGGGGCACCAGTTGCCGCGGTAAAACACCAGCACGACCGGTCCGGCTGCCAGCAGTCCGGCCAGCGTAACTGGTTGGCCCGCCGCGTCGGGCAGGCTAAAATCGGGGGCCGTCTGGCCGGCCCGGAGGCTGTGCCGGGTCAGGCCGGCGGCGTACACGGCGGCAATGCCGGCATCGATGGTCTGGCTGGCGGTGGCGGGCAGCACGGTGGCCAGGTGCTGGGCCGTAGCGGCCAGCTCTGGCTGAATGGAAGCGGGAGCGATGAGCGTGGACATACGAAGTCGAAAAAATTATCTGGTTGAGGGAGAGATACTTATTCGAGGGGAGTGGCCCACGCAGGGCGGCAGTCTGGCGCGGCGCGAGCCGGCCCGTAGCCGCACTCAGCGCATTCGAGGCACCCGCGGGGCCACAACGGGCACCAGGCGCAACGGCATTCCCACGAAGAAGAAAGAGAAGGTTGTTAAGCCGCGCTCAGGCTAGCAACAACACGGGCGACAACAGCACATTCGCATTCGTGCCGGACACGATGCCACGCTCCGGCCGCCATCGGTCGAAACGAAGAAGCCCGAAACCAGGGTGCACAAAGCAGCCGGCGCAGTCGGGAGGAGAAAAGCAGGACGTGAGGTAGTTTCCATGGCACTCGAATCATCTGTCCCAGTGCCGCCGAAGCCGCAGGTGGGTAGGAATTGGCACCTTTCATTTTGTGAAGGTTGCCAGTGGGTCACGGAGCCTATTCTCTCGCCACTTCTGTATAAAACTTAAAACTGCCCGCCGTTAGCAGGGAGTACCGGGTTGGTGAGGGCAAATGTAAGGGAGAATTTTTTGGATAGGCAAGCGTGCCGGCAAAAATAATTTTTCCGGAGCCCAAACGAGCCTGCAAAAAAAGCGCGAAGCACCGTGCTGAGAAAAGCGCGAATCGGGTTATGCAAAACCGCTAAAACACAAAAAAGCCACCCTGAAACAGAGTGGCCTTTCTCACCTTTTTTCTGCAAAAAAGTACCTAGAGACTAGGTAGGGTCAACACCTGGCCTACTTCAATCAGGTCAGGGTTGTTGCCGATGATGGCCTTGTTGGCCTCGTATATCTGTGGCCACTTGGCGGCATCGCCGTAGTGGTTCTTAGCAATTTTAGAAAGCGAGTCGCCGCTCACCACGGTATACGTTTCTCCGGTGGCGGCTGGATTGGCAGCGTTGCCAAAGAAGTCGGTGGCACCGGTACCGGTTTTCGCGGCGGGCTCTACGGGCTTTTGTTCGCCTTTGTCGCTGAGGAAATCAAGAAGTCCCATGAATGGTTTCAAATTAAATGAAAAAATAGCCGACTGGTTCTAGCCATGCCAACAAAACAACTATACGGGCCCGCCGAAGCGGGGTTTCGTTCTAAACTCTTTTGCCTGTGGGCCGTAAGCCGACGAGCCCATGCTTTTGGGTTTGGCTATTCTTTTCTTTCACACAAAAATCTGTTCCGATGAAAACCAATTCCCTCTTTTCGCTTCGTTATATCGCCAGCCTGTTGCTGCTCATGTCGCTGTTTGTTACTGCCTGTGGCAGCGATAAAGGCAAGGTAGAAGGCGTGAACATGCTGTACGGTACCGACAGCAAGGTATGGAAAACTGCTAAAGAAACCGATGCCACCGGCGACAAAATGACGCAAACCGACGCGCAGGAGAACGAGGAGCTGCGCATTTTTGCCAACGGCACCTACAACATGACCGGCGCCAGTGGCGCAGTAACGGGAAAATACACGTTTGACCAGGCTGGCAAATCGATTACCATGACGCCTGACGGCTCGGCCACGAGCAATACCTTCGCCGTGGAAACCCTCACCGACGACAAGCTCACCCTGAAGTCGGCCGACGGCGCGGCCCTGATGCTGGAAGCTGAGTAAGCACCCCTCAATTCCATTGAAAAAGCCCCGAACCACTATGGTTCGGGGCTTTTTTTGTGCCGAAAGTGGGGCAAATGAAAGAGGCGCCAGCGCAAATGCCTGCTAGCTTGCAACCTCAAACCGCGCGGTTCAATCCTACTGCTGAATCCTGGCTCATTTGCTTCTATCCATGCGTTCCGTTTCCCGATACGTGCTTGCCCTCGGCCTTTTATGCGGGCTGATTTCTACTCCAGCCCAGGCCCAGGTGCCCGCCGCCCTGCCGGTGCACGCACTGCGCAGCATCAATCCCGCCGATACCAACTTTGAGGATTTAGAATTCCTGACCCGGGAAATTGGCCCGGCGCGGGTGGTGATGCTCGGCGAGCCCACCCACGGCGAGGGCAATGTGTTCGAGGCCAAAATCCGGCTGATTCGCTTTTTGCGGGAGAAAATGGGGTTTACCACCCTGGCGTTTGAGAGTGGGTTTTACGATTTGCACAAGGCGCAGCAGGAATTGGAAGCCGGCAAAACCGCGCAGGAAACGATAGGCAATAGCGTGTTTCCGATTTGGACGGAACAGCGGGAATTCCAGGCCGTGCTGCCGCTCATTGGCAAAGGCAAGCTGCGCGTGGCCGGCTTCGACCCGCAGCTGACCGGCGAGTACAGCGAGGCGCTGGTGGAGGAATTAGAAGCGTTTCTGGCCCCTGAGAAAGGCGCGGCGGCCGTTAACTACGACCACCTGGAAGAAGTGGTGAGCTACATGGGCGAGCATTACATCTTTCAGCCTTCCGCTTCTTTGCCCTTGTTCGAGAAGGAGCTGGACAAAGCCACGCGCCTCGCCGCCAAAGCAGCGGCGAGCAGCAACTCCACGCGCCGCGCCGAAGCCGCTTTCTGGCAGCAATGCCTGCGGAGCTTACTGCTCCAGGGCCGCAACTATGCGCTCAACAAACCCGGCGAGAAAACCGAATCCGAATTTAAAGCCAAAGACAGCAACCCGCGCGACGCCCAAATGGCCGAAAACCTGTTGTGGTACCTCCGGCAGCACCCGCAGGAGAAGGTGATTTGCTGGGCGGCACTGCCACATCTGGCCAACAAAGCTGAATTATTGGAGAACGCCGAAATGAAAGAGTACCGGCCAATGGGTCGCACCGTGAAAGCCGCCCTTGGCCCCGACCAGGTGTACATTTTGGGTACCCTGGCCGGCGGAGGCAGCCACGGCGCTTTTGGCCTGAACGTGAAGCCCGTGCCCACGCCGGCCGTTGGCACGCTGGAGGCGGAGTTGCTGGCCCAACCGGCCGACTACGCTTTTGTGAGCCTGAAGCACGATGCCGCGGGGCAAAATATCACAACGTATGCTTTTGAATATGAGCCGCTGGCGGGCCCGTGGAGCGAAGTAGTTGACGGATTTTTGTGGCTGCGCGCCGTGAACCCGCCTCACCGCGGCGCGGCCGTTGCCATCGCCGGTGCCGCCCCAGCCGATGCGGAAACCATTGCCGGGGCGTCGCCGGGCCTGCTGAACCCGGCCCAGAGTCCCCAGCGCGTGCGCGCCCCGCAAGCCAGCGCAACCAGCCAAACGGTGCGCGGCCAAGTGCTCGACCGCAAAACCAACGCCCCCGTGCCATATGCTTCCGTATCGGTGCCCACTCAGGGAGTGGGTACGGTGGCCAATGGCGAGGGTCAGTTTGCTCTGGCCGCACCAGCGGGTAGCATCCTGCAAGTCAGCAGCGTGGGCTATGCCACGGTCAATGTCAAGCTCACGGCAGATGCCTCGCTTCTGACGCTGCGGCTGGTGCCGGCCGCCACCGAGCTGCAGGAAGTGCAGGTGCGCGGCGAAAGCTTGGACCCGCGCAAAATCATGAAGAAAGTGCTGGCGGCCCTGCCCCAGAACTACGAGCAGGAAGACTACAGCGCCGAAGTGTACACCCACCGCCGGGTACTAAGTTTCGATACCCTAAGCTTCGAGAGCGAATACGTGAGCCAAGTGCTGGAGCCCGCGGGCTACCGGAACTGGGGCGGCGGCTTTTTGATGCTGGGCTCCGTAGAGCAACACCGGGTGAAGGAAATGCGCATCCTAAAAACGCTACCAGGCGCGGGATACAAGTACTACGGGGGCGCTATATGGGGCGGACAGGGGTTTTTGACTGCCAGCGCCGACCCAATCCGTATTTCGCCGCTATTCAAGACCAAAACCTTGGGCAAGTTCCGGCTCCACTTGGATAGTGTGTTGACCCAAAATGGCGAAAACCTGTACGTCATCAGCTTCGCAGCCAAGAGGGCCAATCATCGCAGCACCGGCACGTACCTGATGGCGGGCTATTCTGGGCGCGTGTACGTGCAGCAAAGCAACCTCGCGGTAACCCACTATGAAGCGCTGTGGCAAACGGATACGGTGACCTACAATGCTGTGGCCCGCAAGTACTACGGACGACGGAACCTGACAGCACAGCTCTACAGCACTATTTTCGCTGATTCCCGCACCGACCACATGGTGGAGTACACCCGCGGGGCAAACGGCCGCTACCATGTGCAGCGCAGCGTGGGGCAGGGCCTCAGCAGCGGTCGGGTATTAGGCGGTAAGCCGTTCTATCGGCAGTCTTCTTGTGTGGAATATTTTGTGCCGCTGCCGCCAAGCACCCCTTTGCCGGCATTGAGTTCCAAAATTAGTCCGACAATAGACCCTCGTTCCGCCAATAGAGAACTGTTTCAGCTGCAATACACCGACTACCACCCGGAGTTCTGGCAAACGTACCAGCGTCCCGACTTGGCGCCCGAAGCAACGGCCCCGCCCGCCGCTAAGCCGTAGCCGCTTTGGCCGGCCGCTTGCCAAAAACCCGCGCCACCCAGCGGGGCAAAAACACCATGCCCAGCACCAGATACAGGTAATATGTGACTACCCGGTAGAGCAGCACCAGGAAGCTGGTCATGGTGGCGGTGCCGATGAACGAGCCGAAGAACGTGGGAAACGCGCCCTCGGCAATGCCCGCGCCGCCCGGCGTGATGGCGATGAGCAGGATGACCTTGTAGGTGATGTTGCGGGCGAAGATGAACAGGAACGTGCCCGTGCTCATCGGCACGAAGGCTGCGATGAGGCAGCCGATGATGGCGTAGCGGGCCGTCCAGACAAAGGCCGTGCTTGCGGCGGCGTGCCACCAGTAGCGCGGCCCGTTGCCCCGCAGCTGCACCGAGGCCCGCACCATTTCCTGCCCGTGCTTGTAGGCCTTGCGCCGCCAGCGCCGCAGAATAGGCAAGGAAAACAGCCGTACCATGAGCCGGCGCACCGACCGCGGATTGACGAAAATAGCGTAGAGCATCAGCCCTGCGTACAGTGTAACGAAGATGTAGCTCACCCCAAACGCCACCCGCAGTGTGGCCACGAAGCCGGTTTCCAGCGCCTCGTGCGGGTAAAGCCCGGCCCCGGCAATGAGCACCACCAGGGGCACCATCAGCACGTAGTAGAGGTTGTCGAGCAGGGCCGTAACCATAATGTAGGCCAGGCCTTTGCCCAGCGGAATACCTTCTTTTTCCAGAATAAACGGGGCGGCGGCTGTGCCGCCCTGCCCCGACGGTAGCACGCAGGAGGCAAACTCCCAAATCATGATAACGTCCAGGGCCTGCCGCCAGCTCAGCGCACCCTCGGCGATGTGCCGGATGCGGTAGATGTAGCCCAGGTCGCGGGCCGCCAGCACCAGCAGGGCCACCAGCAGCCAGCCCCAGCTTGCGTTTTGCAGCGGCGCCAGCTCACCGGGCTGGTAGCTCCGGTAAAACAGAAACGCCACCACGCCCAGGCCAATAACGACGGGCAGGATGAGGCGAGAAGGCCGCAGGCGCTGCAAAAAATTCGCGTCGTTTTCGGAAAGGTCGGGAGGCGTATTGGGCATGGGAAGTGAAAACGGGCGCAACGCAAAAGTAGGCCGTGGCCGGCTGCTACAACCCAGCCGGGCGGACTAGAAAAAAGAACGTCATGCCCGCACCGCGGAGCATGACGTTCTTTTTTCTCGGGCAAAGCCAGCTAATACCGGTCTGGAACCGCTAGGGCCGGCCGCCGGTGCTGCCGGCCGGCGTGATGCCGCCGGGCGTAGTCGTGCCGGGCGATGGCGCATTGGCCGGGGTGTTGATGGGGTTGGGCACCGTGGCGCCCGGCTGGCCCGTTGGGGGTGCCGGCTGCACCGTGGGCTGGGGCTGCGCGGGCACCGTGCCCGGTACCGTGGCCGGCAGAGTTTTGGTTGAGTCCGTGGTGGTGCTGTCGGTGGGCGTGGTCAGGGGTTGGCTGCCGGGCCGGGCCGCCGGAGCTATGCCGGCAGGCGCACCGGGCGCACCGGCTGGGCGAGTGCCGGGCGCACCGGGCGCATCAGCCGGGCGCCCCGTGGGCGCGCCA
>NZ_JNLX01000004.1 GCF_000715495.1 Hymenobacter sp. IS2118
TCGGCCAGGCGGTTGAGGTCGGTCGGGGCCCGCTCGCCGGTGCTGGTGCGCGAGTGCTCCAGCATGCCCTTGACGATGGCCGCCGCCCGCCGCCCGTGGTGCGTGATTTTGGTCAGGTTCTGCCGCAGGTCGCCCAGCAGCTCGGCTTCCAGCCCGGCATCGCGCGCGGGCCGGGCCTGCTCCTCTTCCAGCTCCTCCAGCAGCTCGGTGCTCACCTCCGAGAAGTTGTTGACGAAGTTGAGCGGGTTCTGAATCTCGTGGGCGATGCCCGCCGTCAGCTCGCCCAGGCTGGCCATCTTCTCC
>NZ_JNLX01000005.1 GCF_000715495.1 Hymenobacter sp. IS2118
CCCGCCCCCGCCCGCCCCGCCGACCCGGCCGCCGTGCGTGCCCTGCTGGAAACGGCCGCCACCGAACTGGCCGCTGCCGCCGCCGCCCGCCGCCGCCTAGCCGAGCTGGACGAGAAGCTGGCTGCGCTGCGCGAACTGTACCAGCAAGCCACCGATGCCGCCGCCACCGCCCGGCAGGAAATTCCGCGCCTGGAGGACCGGCAGACTGGCATCGCGCAGGAGCTGGCCACGCTGGTCGCGGAGCTGGAACACTGGCAGGAACAAGCCGAAATTTTCCAAAGCTCGATTCAGGATTTCCTTGCCCCGCATCAGCTCAAGCTGCCCGCCAAGCCGCCCTACGACGGCATTCTGGCGACCTTGCGCGAGCGGGCCGATTTGTATGAAGCCCAAACCGGAGTTCTGGCTGAGTTGGGCAAGAAGCTCTTGGAGCGCAAAAGCCAGTACCAGCCGCGCCTCGAAGCGCTGGCCGAACAAGCTAAGCAGCTGGCTGCCGCCGAGGCCGCTCTTGAAGCCGAGCAGCAAACCATCGACCAGCAGCAAGCCGCCCGCCAGGCCCACTACGCCGGCTCCGACCCGCTGGCCGCCGCCGAGCAGCTGCGACTTGCTACCCAGCGCCTCGCCCAGGCCCAGCAGTTGGCCCAAACCCTGCTGGCCGACCAGCAGAAAGCCCTTGCCATTCAGCAGAATCGCCAACACGACCTGGAAACCCAGCTCCTGAGCCATCGCGCTGCTCACACTCAACGCCAGACGGAGCTGGCTACCGCCCTCGCCGCGGCTGGCCTGGCCACCGCCGAGGAAGCCCGCGCCCTGCTCCTGCCCGCCCCCGAAGCCGCCCGCCTCGACCAGCGCCGTCAGGACCACCGCACCGCACAGGCCGCCACCGCCCGCCTGCTCCTCACCCTCACCACCGACCTCAACCGCCACGCCGAGGCGGGCCTCACCCCGCACAGCAGCGCCGAGCTAACCGCCCAGCTCAACACGCTTTCGCTGGCCGATGACACGTTGCAGCAGCAGCTGGGGGCCGTGGGCAACCAGCTGAAGCAGGACGACGACGCGCGCGCCCAGCAGGCTTCCGGCTTGCAGGAGCTGCTGGTGCGTCAGCAGGAGCAGCAGCGCTGGGAGGACTTGAGCGAGCAGATTGGCTCGGCGCGGGGCGATAAGTTCAGCCGGTTTGCGCAGGGCATCACGCTGGCCCACCTCGCGCAGCTGGCCAATCTGCGCCTGCGCCAGCTCACGGGCCGCTACACCATCCTCAAAACCACGGGCCAGGATTTGGAGCTGCGCATCATCGACCACGACCAGGCCGACATCACCCGGCCCATGGCCTCGCTCTCGGGTGGCGAAAGCTTTCTGGTGAGCCTGGCCCTGGCCCTGGGCCTAAGCGAGCTGGCCGGCCACAAGGCCCGCATCGAGTCGCTGTTTATTGATGAAGGCTTCGGCACCCTCGACCCTGAAGCCCTCAACACCGCCCTCGACGCGCTGGAACGCCTGCAGCATTCGGGCAAGATGATTGGCATCATTTCCCACGTCACCGACCTCAAGGACCGCATCGGAACCCAGATTCGGGTGCGGCCCGGCGCGGGCGGCAACAGCACCGTGCACCTGGTGAACGTGCTGGGCACCGAAACAGACTGCGCGGTGTAGCCGGGCACGAGTTCAACGACGGGCGGGGGCAGGCCCCGCCCCTACGGCTTTCACTTCGGCCCAGGTCCAGTATTTCCTGGCCGAAATACCCGCGTAGCCCTGCTCAAAAAACGCCAGCACTTCCTGTTCAAATACTTCGGGCGGAATGGACGAGGCGTAAATAGGCCGCCCGTCGGGGTCGGCGTAGCGCTGGGCTTTACTGAGCTTGCGCGTGCCGCCGAGGCGCAGCAGCGGCCCGGTGTCGGTAATACCATCGGTGGTCCAGAGCCGGGGGCCGGCTTCCAGCTCGCTCAGGCGCGCTACCAACGGGGCCAGGGACAGGCGTGGCAGCGTGGGGCGGCTTTCCAGGTCAATCCAGGTAGTGTATTTATATTCCAGCTCGTAGCGGTTGCCCTCGTAGATGGCCAGCACGATATCGAACCCCGCCGTGGCCCCGAAAAGCGCATAGTACGGCACGGGCTGCGGCGTACTGACCACCGCTAGGCCGATGGTGGGGTAGCTCCGGTACTGGCTGCGCGGCCCCTGCACCACGGCAGCAGCCTGCTTCACCCGTTCAAACTCGGGCAGCCACAGCGGCCGGCCGGCCTCCGGGTTTTCCAGCATTGCGCCGAAGCGCGGCAGAAACCACGCGAACTTTTCGGCCGAGGCCTCGTCCTCGCGCCGCTGGCGTAGAGGCGCGCCGAAGGGCTCGTAGAAGCGGGCTTTTTCTTCGGCATTCAGCCAGCACACCAGCTGCAGCGCATGGTCGGCCAGCGGGTGCGCCCAGTTTATTTCCCTGAAATCACCCAACACGGCCACCAGGCGCAGCAATTCTTCGTGGCGCAGGGCCAATTCGGGATGCAGCAGGCTCCAAACCCCGATGAAGCCGTCGATGTCGAAGTGATTGGCCGTGACGGCCGCGGCCTCCAGGCCTGCGGTGGCGGGCTGGTGCAGGGCCCGCAGCGCCGACCCGGCGCTGGTGTCGTCGCGCAGCAGGGCTGGCGTGGCGGCACCGCGCCAGTGCGCCAGGGTGAGGGCAGCGCCGTTGCCCACGCTGTCTACCACAATGGTGGGCTGCTGCCGAAGTTGCGCGAAGGGCACGAAGTAGCGATTCATGCGGCAAAGCTGAGGTACAAATCTGGTTTGGGCCGCCGAGCCCCTAGCGCCGGGCCCGCCGGTTGCTGATGCGCTCCACCCGCTGCTTGCGAATCCAACGCAGGTAGGTTTGGAGCTCCTCGGCGGCGCGCAGGGCCTCTACCGACGCGTAGCGGCGGGCCAGCTCGCGGTTGCTCAGGAAGCGGTGCACGCTGCTGTGGCAGGGCTGGCACAAGTCCACTACGGGGCCGTGGCGGCTGCCCTCTTCACGCGGCACCAAGTGATGGCGCGAAGTGGACTGCACTTCGCGCTCGCAGAGGCCACAGCGGAGACTGGCAGCAGCAATGGTTTCATTTAAAAATAATTTAGGCCGCAACCCGTACTTTGCCATTTGGGATTACACATCGGTAGAAAGAGCACATTCAGCAGCCGTATTAACCCCTTCGTTTCCACACAAGTTGCAGATTAAATCCTTACCCATTAACTTGGCCTGAATTGTGCGTAGCAGCATTGTTTAAATGCCCTTTTATTAAGCAACGTTCCCCAATTTCGACCCATGAAGACAACAGTACCCCCTTTTTCTCCCGCCCAGTCGCCGTCCATAGCCGGCCGGGTGACGGGCGCATTCGTGGCCCTCTTGCTATTGGGCGCGGCACCCGCCGCACACGCCCAAACTTGGATGGTGAGCACTACGGCTCAAATCAAAATAGGAATATTGGATAAATACGGCCAGCTGGGCCCGTACACTGCCACGTTTATCGTTCACAACGAGCGTACTGGCAAGGACTACATGCTGGTAAAGGAGCTTACTAAGGGCCAGACCGGCATCGATGTGCTTTTCCCCACGGACCCTTCCGACCCCGATTATTTCAAGGGTGAGGCCGGGGAAGCCGCCTCCGCTACTCCCGGCCGCTATACCTGGGAATGCCAGGTGAAAGGCGTGAAAGCCGTGGGCGGCCGGTTTGTATTCCCCGAAGTGGCCAATGATGTTACGGTCATTAACCGCTAAGGCAAAATACCTTACGTCTTTTTAGCTCCGAATTCGCTGAAAGCCTGGCCCTGCGCCAGGCTTTTTTCGTTTACTCCAGTCAGCTTCCTTTGGGGCTGGCAGCCGGCATTTGGTTGCTGAGCGCACTCACCTGACTCTTTCATGTATGCCCCGTAAATCCTTCTCCGAACTCATCAACAGTCCTGGCATGCCGGTGCTGGTTGATTTTTATGCCACCTGGTGCGGCCCCTGCAAAACCATGGCCCCCATTCTGGAGCAAGTCGCGGCGCAGCACGGCGGCAAGCTCCGCATTATTAAGATTGATGTGGACCGAAATGCCGCGGCGGCCCAGCAATACCGGGTGCAGAGCATTCCTACCCTGATACTGTTTCATCAGGGCAAGCCGGTATGGCGGCAGGCGGGCGTGGTGCCGGCCGCCCAAATCGCGCAGGCCCTGCAGCCCTACGTGAGCAAATAGCCGGCCCCAGCAACGGTACTTTCTACTTGGTGGTGGCCAAACCATCCGCAGGGTTCGGGCGTTGATTACGGCAGTACCTTTGTGGACTTCTGGTTGCTGCCTCATGTTTTTTTAGTGCTGCTGTGCGTTTTATAGGATTGGTTTTGTTGCTGGCCGGCCTGCTCGGACACCAACCTGTGTGGGCGCAGGAGACGGCCCGGTTCACGCTGAGCGGCACCGTGCGTAGCGCCCAGGGCGAAGTACTGCCCGGCACGAGCGTGGCGGTGCCCGCGCTCAGCACCGGCACTGCGGCCGACTCGCTGGGCCACTTTACGTTGCGCTTGCCGACGGGGCGCCACCAGGTGGTGGTGGCTTTTGTGGGCTACCAGTCGCTCACCCGCGAGCTGAACCTGACCCGCAACCAACGGCTGAACCTGACGCTGCAATCCAGCGGCAACGAGTTGGGCGAAGTAGTAGTGGAAGGCTCGGGCTCGCTGGAGCAGAAGCTGCAAACCACCCAGATGAGCGTGGAGCGCCTCACGGCTGCCGAGGCCAAGCTGCTGCCCGCGCTCTTTGGCGAGGTGGACCTGCTGAAAACGCTGCAGCTCAAGCCCGGCGTGCAAAACGGCGGCGAAGGCACCAGCGGCCTGTTTGTGCGCGGCGGCTCTTCCGACCAAAACCTGGTGCTCGTAGACGACGCCGTGGTGTACAACCCGGCCCACTTGTTCGGGCTGTTTTCGGTGTTTAATCCCGACGCCGTGCAAAGCGTGGACCTCTACAAGGGCGGTTTCCCGGCGCAGTACGGCGGGCGCCTCTCGTCGGTGATTGACGTGAAGATGCGCGAGGGCAACAACCAGAAAACCATAGTCAGCGGCGGCATCGGCCTGATTTCGTCGCGCCTGACGGTGGAAGGCCCGATTGTGAAGAACAAGGGCTCGTTTCTGCTCTCGGGACGCCGCACGTACTTCGACGTATTTACGCGCCAAATCAACAAAGCCAGCGAAGGCAACCCCGACTTCAACCCCATTCCCGACTACTATTTCTACGATTTCAACGCCAAGGCCAACTACAAGCTCGGCGCCAAAGACCAGGTGTTTTTCAGCGGCTACCTGGGGCGCGACGTGTTCGGGTTTGGCTCGCAGGGCGGCTTCGATTTCAATTTCAGCTGGGGCAATACGCTGGGCGCGGTCCGCTGGAGCCACGTGTTCAACAAGCGTCTGTTTCTAAACACTACGGCCTCCTACACCAACTACAAGTACGACGTCACCAATAAGCTCGACCAGTTCAGCTTCAACCTGGCCTCCGACATCCAGGACCTGACCCTGCGCTCCGACCTCGACTACGCGCCCAACGACCGGCACGCCTTCAAGTTCGGGGCCCAGTTCATCCATCACCGCTTTGGCGTGGGCCGCCTGCAGGCCGGCTCCGCCGACGGCCGCTTCAACATCGGCTCCGACGTGCGCTACCCCGGCGTGGAAGGCGGCCTTTACGCGTCCGACAATTTCAAGGCCACCGACGACCTGCAGCTGGAGTACGGCCTGCGCCTGAGCGGCTTTCAGAGCGGCGCCAACCGCTACGCCGGCCTGGAGCCGCGCGGGTCGGCGCGCTATTCGCTCACGCCCAACACGTCCATCAAGGCCAGCTATGCCCTGATGTACCAGTACGTGCACCTCGTCACGAACTCGGGTGCCACCCTGCCCACCGACATCTGGTACCCGTCGCGGCTGTCGGTGAAGCCGCAGCGCTCGCAGCAGGTGGCCACCGGCGTGAGCTTCCTTTTGGGGAAAGGCAAGTACTTGCTCACCAACGAGGTGTACTACAAATGGGCCCAAAACCAGGTGGACTTCAAGGACGGCGCCCAGCTGTTTGTGAACCCCGACCTGGACACGGAATTCCTGTTTGGCAAGGGTTGGGCCTACGGCAACGAGCTGTACCTGGAAAAAAAGCAGGGCCGCACCACCGGCTGGATTGGCTACACCCTGAGCTGGAGCAAGCGTCAGTTTCCGCCCCAGCGCGGCACGAGCGGCATCAACGAAGGCCGCGTGTTTTTCCCCAGCTACGACCGCCGCCACAACTTGACCGTGGTGCTGCTGCACAAGCTAAATGAGCGCCTCAACCTCACGAGCTCTTTCGTGTACACCTCCGGCAACCCTACCACGCTGCCTGGCGCCCGCTTCGGCGTACAGGACGTTTTCGGCGGCGACTTATCGGCGGTTCCCG
>NZ_JNLX01000006.1 GCF_000715495.1 Hymenobacter sp. IS2118
CGCGGGCATTCGCCCGCCTCATCCGCACCGGCGCATATGAGGAAGCGCTGGCCGTGGCCCGCGTGCAGGTAGAGGAAGGCGCCCAGGTCATCGACGTGAACATGGACGAGGGCATGCTCGACTCGGAGCAAGCCATGACCACGTTCCTGCACCTCATCGCCTCGGAGCCCGACATCTCGCGGGTACCGGTGATGATAGACTCTTCGAAGTGGAGCGTGCTGGAAGCCGGCCTGAAGTGCGTGCAGGGCAAGAGCATCGTGAACTCGATTTCGCTGAAAGAGGGGCCGGAGCTGTTTTTGCAGCGAGCCCGCACCGTGCGCCAGTACGGCGCGGCGATGGTGGTAATGGCCTTTGACGAAGACGGCCAGGCCGACACCTTGGAGCGCCGCCAAGAAATCTGCCAGCGCAGCTACGACCTGCTGCTGAGCATCGATTTCCCGCCCACGGACATCATTTTCGACCCCAACATCCTCATCGTCGGCACCGGCATGGAGGAGCACCGCAACTACGCCGTCGACTTCATCGAGTCGGTGCGCTGGATTAAGGCCAACCTGCCCGGTGCCCTGACCAGCGGCGGCGTGTCGAACATCTCGTTCTCGTTTCGCGGCAACGACGTGGTGCGCGAGGCCATGCACGCGGCCTTCCTCTACCACGCCATCCGGGCCGGGCTGGACATGGGCATTGTGAACCCCAACCAGCTGGCCGTGTACGACGAAGTGCCCAAAGACCTGCTGGAGCTGGTGGAAGACGTGCTGCTCAACCGCCGCGCCGATGCCACCGAGCGCCTACTAGAATTTGCCGACACCGTGAAGCAAAAGGGCAAGGTGGAAGTGGTGGCCGATGCCTGGCGCAGCCTGCCGGTGCAGGAGCGGCTGTCGCACGCGCTGGTGAAGGGCATCACTGAGTTTATTGACGAAGACACCGAAGCGGCCCGCCAGGAGCTGGCGCGGCCGCTTGATGTGATTGAGGGCCCCTTAATGGCTGGCATGAACGTGGTGGGCGACCTGTTTGGGGCCGGCAAGATGTTCCTGCCCCAGGTGGTGAAATCGGCCCGCGTGATGAAAAAGGCCGTGGCCTACCTGGAGCCGTACCTGCTGGCCGACAAGCGCGGGCAGGAACGCCAGACGGCCGGTAAAATACTGATGGCCACCGTGAAAGGCGATGTGCACGACATCGGCAAAAATATTGTGGGCGTGGTGCTGGCATGCAATAACTTCGACATCATCGACCTGGGCGTGATGGTGCCGCTGGAGAAGATTCTCGACGAAGCGCAACGCCAACAGGTGGACGTCATTGGCCTGTCCGGCCTCATCACGCCCTCGCTCGATGAGATGGTGTACGTGGCCCAGGCCATGCAGAAGCGCGGCATGAAAGTGCCGCTCCTCATTGGCGGCGCCACCACCTCGCGCCTGCACACGGCCGTGAAAATTGCGCCGGCCTACAGCGGCGCCGTGGTGCACGTCAACGATGCCTCGCGCTCGGTGGGCGTGGCGGCGGGCCTGCTGGGCTCAGGCGAGGCCGCTTACGCCGAAACCGTGGCCGCCGACTACGCCGCCCTGCGTGCCGATTACGCCAGCCGCCAGCGTGATAAAAACTACCTGACCATAGCCGCGGCCCGTGAGAACGGGTTCAAGGCTGATTGGGCCACTACTCCCATTACCAAACCTACTTTTCTGGGCACTAAGGTGCTGGAAGACTACGACCTGGCCGAACTAGCCGAGTACATCGACTGGACGCCGTTCTTCCACACCTGGGAGCTGAAAGGCCGCTACCCGCGCATCCTCACCGATGAAACGCTGGGCGAGGCCGCCACCAAGCTCTTCGACGATGCGCAGGCGATGCTCCGGAAAATCATTGACGGCAAGCTGCTCACGGCCCGCGCCGTGCTAGGCTTCTGGCCGGCTAATACGGTGGGCCACGACACCATCGAAATCTACGCCGACGACTCGCGGGAGAAAGTGGCTACCGAGTTCTTCACCCTGCGCCAACAGGGCGAGAAGGGCCCAGGCATCCGCAACGTGGCATTCTCGGACTACCTGGCGCCCAAGGAAACGGGCCGGGCCGATTACCTGGGCGGGTTTGCCGTCACGGCCGGCATCGGCATCGAGAAACTCATTGAGCAGTTCGACGCCGACCACGACGACTACTCCAGCATCATGGTGAAGGCCCTGGCCGACCGCCTGGCCGAGGCCTTTGCCGAGCGCCTGCACGAGCGGGTGCGCCGCGAGTTCTGGGCCTACGCGCCCGATGAGCACCTGAGCGGCGAAGAGCTGGTGCAGGAAAAATATCGAGGCGTGCGCCCCGCCCCCGGCTACCCCGGCTGCCCCGACCACACCGAGAAAATTACCCTGTTTCAGCTACTCGACGCGGGCGCCACTACCGGCATCACGCTCACCGAAAACCTGGCCATGTACCCGGCCTCGTCGGTGAGCGGCATGTACTACGCCCACCCGGATTCGCGCTACTTTGGCCTGGGCCGGATTGGCAAGGACCAGGTAGCCGACATCGCTCAGCGCAAAGGCATGGAACTGGCTGAGCTGGAGCGCTGGCTGATGCCGAATCTGAACTACGAACCGAAAGTTTAGCTGGCATCTATTAGCCAGTAGCCCTCGTTCTGAAAATAATCGATTTAAAAAGCTAATAGCTAACCGCTAAAGGCTAGCAGCTCAAAAATGAAAGTTACCGACCACCTGGACCGCGCCAACGGCAAGACCCTCTTCTCCTTTGAAGTACTGCCGCCGAAAAAGGGCGAAAACATCCACACGCTGTTCTCCAATATTGAGCCGCTGATGGAATTTAAGCCGCCGTTTATCGACGTGACCTATCACCGCGAGGAGTACGTGTACCGCCACCACCCCAACGGGCTGCTGGAGAAGAAGACCGTGCGCCGCCGGCCGGGCACGGTGGGCATTTGCGCGGCCATCAAAAACCGCTTCGACGTGGACACCGTGCCCCACCTCATCTGCGGGGGCTTCAGCAAGGAAGAAACCGAAAACGCGCTGATTGACCTGCATTTTCTGGGCATCGACTCGGTGTTGGCTCTGCGCGGCGACCCCATTAAGAGCGAAGGCATATTTAAGCCCGAGCCCGACGGGCACGCCTACGCCGCCGACCTCATCGGGCAGGTGGCCGACCTGAACAAGGGCGAATACCTCGACCAGGAACAGGACGACAGCTGGGCCACCGGCTTCTGCATTGGCACGGCCGGCTACCCCGAAAAGCACTTCGAGGCCCCCAACTATCAGTCCGACATCCGCTACCTGCGCCACAAAGTGGACCGCGGCGCCGACTACGTCGTGACCCAGATGTTCTTCGACAACGAAGAATTCTTCCGGTTCGAGCGCCTGTGCCGCGAGGCCGGCATCACGGTGCCCATCATTCCGGGCCTGAAGCCGCTCACCACCAAATCGCAGCTCACCATGCTGCCGCGCACCTTTTACCTCAACCTGCCCGAGCCACTGGTGGAAGCCATCAGCCAGTGCCGCGACAACGAGGCGGCCCGCGCCATCGGCATCGAATGGTGCATCAACCAGAGTCGCGAGCTGATGGCCCGCGGCGTGCCCTGCCTGCATTATTATTCCATGGGCAAGTCGGAGAGCATCCGGCGCATTGCGGCCGAGCTGTTTTAGAATTAGTACGCAATTGTTCAGTTCCTTCCAGCGTCATTTATCCTACTGGGGTAACTTGTGGTATTGTTCACTACTACCTGTTCACTGCTAACTTTCTATGCTAGACGAGCTGTTTGCCCGCTTGCGGCTGGCCACTGCGCCGGCCGAGATTGAAGCCATGCAAAACGGCATCTGGCAGCTGTGGCTCACCACGGAGGACGTGGCCATCAACAAAGCAATGGAGGTGGGCATGCGTGCCCTGCAAGCCGGAGACCACGGGCTTGCCATTGAGCACTTTACTCGTATAATTCAAGTTAAGGGCGACTTTGCCGAGGCTTGGAACAAGAGAGCCACAGCACGTTACCTGCGCGGCGAATACCGGGCTTCGCTGGACGACATTCGGGAAACCCTGCGCCGGGAGCCCCGTCATTTTGGGGCGCTGTGGGGACAGGCGGGCATGCTGCGGCAACTGGGCGACTATCCGCGGGCGCTGCGGGTACTGGTTCGGCTCTCAGGCATTTGCCCACATCTGCCAGGGCTACAACAGCAATTACGGGAAGTACGCGAGCAGATGGAAGAGGAAGGCTTGTAGAGGCATGGTTCTTGCAAACGTTTGCAAACAAAAAACGTTTTCTTACCTTGCCCAACCGGAAACGGTTGAGGATAAAAAATAGCCAACTATTCTTATTTACACACGCTGCCCTACTATGAAAAACACAATTACGCTAGCTTTTCAACTTATCTTACTCTTAGGCATTGCCACTGTTGCCAGCGCCCAAAAGATGCGCACCACCAAATGGGAAAGTGGCCAGCTGGAACGCCGTGAAAAGGTGGGCATCTGGGAATATTACGGCTACACCGCTTCGCAGGAGAAAGTGGTGGTGCAGCGCTACGACCATTCCGCCAAAGCCCTCGTGTATTACCGGCCCAGCGGCGACATGCGGTACCGCGTGGAGGCCACGCCGGGCCAGTGGGCCAGCCGCGTAGTGGACCAGCCCCCGCTGTTTATCGGCGGCGACCCCGCGCTGGCTACTTACACGACGCAGCTGCAGTACCCGGAACAGGCCCAAACCCGCAATATTCAGGGCCAGGTCACCATTGCCTTTGCCATTGACACGCTGGGACAGGCCAGCGACCATCGGGTGGTGCGCAGCATCGGCGGCGGCTGCGACCAGGAAGCCCTGCGCGTGGTTCGCACCGTGCCCAACGAATGGATACCAGCCCGGCTGGGCACCCGCGCCGTGCCCACGGAATATGAGCTCACGCTTACCTTTCGGCTGGCAAAGCCGTAGAAAGCGGCTCACCAGACGTCCGGCTTGCCGGGCATATTGCTATGAACTCATTGGTTAAGGATTTGAAAAAGGGATTGGGTGGCGTGGCCGCAACGCTGCTGCTGCCAGCTTTACTGCTCACCGGCTGCGACTCGACGCCCCGCGAGCGGCAGGAAGTGGCCCGCGAAGGCGTGCGCGAGCTGGATACGTTGGCCCGTACCGCCGCCCAGAAGGTAGCCCGCCTGGGCAAAGCCACCGCCAGCTACGACGCCGCCAACCGCGCCCGCCGCAGCCAGCCCCTGGACCCGCGCCAGGAAATTGCCATGGAAGCCAAGCTGATGGGTCCCTACTCCGGCCAGCTCGACAACCTCACCCCCAGCGACTTGCCCAACGCTTACGCCCAGCTCATTCGCACGGCCCGCGAGCAGCGCGCCACCTGGACCGACCGCGACTGGGACTACGCCCGCGCCGTGTACCGCCGCCTGAACGACCAGGTGAAGCAGATTCGCCTTGACATTCCGGCGCGCGACGAGGTCCGCATTCGGGCGCGGCAGGCCGAATTTGTGGCCTTACAGGCCGGCCATGCTGCCAAGGGCATCAAAACAGCTACCAAAGCACAGTGAGTTATGAATTAAACGTTATGAGTGGTGAGTCCTACGCATGGCTATACTTCCGCTCATCACTTATAACTTTTGATTCATAACTCAACCCATGTCTTCCCCTGACTCCGTCATTTTCCTGGAATCATACTATGAGCCGATGGCCGCCAACCTGGCCCGTACGCGACTGGAAGCAGCGGGTATCCCCTGCTTTTTGAGCAACGAAAACCTGGTCTCAATCATGCCGCTGTATAGCCCCATTACCGGGGGCGTGCGCCTGCACGTGCGCCAGGCCGATGCCGAAACCGCGCTGGAAATTCTGCGCGACGTAGCAGTGCCACCCGCCACCGGCCCCGACGAAGCCTCCTTTGCCGCCGATGCGCCCGACCCCGTAGCACCGCGCTGCCCCAAGTGCGGCTCCTCGGATGTGGCCTACGGGGCGGCCACGCGCAATACCTACGGACTGTGGTCGGGCCTACTCTCCATATTGTTGCGCTACCCGGTGCGCGGCAAGCGGCACCACTGCTTCCATTGCGGCCACGAATTCAAGTAGCAAGCCCCGAGTTCAGACTTGACTGATGGGCATAAACTGCTTCAAAAGCCCGATACTGATTTTGCTAAACCACCGTTGTTGCAGCATGGCTTGGATTATGCATCGGGAGCGGCAGAAGGCTGCGTTGCTGGGATTACTGCTGCTGTTGGGGCTGTGCCTGCCGGTGCTATCGGCGCGGGGCCAGGCCCAGCGGGCGGGCAGCGGCATCAGGGGTGATTATTACGAGGGCACCGATTTTGAGCGGTTCGTGCTGAGCCGCCGCGACGCCAGCATCAATTTCAACTGGGGACACCAGCCGCCGGCGGCCGGCATGCCGAGTGAGACTTTTTCGGTGCGCTGGACGGGCTGGCTGGTGCCGCCGGCCACCGGGCGCTACGTCTTTCACGTGACCGTGGACGACGGCATCCGCATCTGGGTCAACGACAAGCTAATTCTCAACGAATGGCGGGGCCAGCCCGTGAGCAGCTACACCGCAGCCGTCAACCTGAAGGCCAACGAGGCCTACCGCTTGCGCGTGGACTACTGCCAGTACAGCATGGATACCCGGGCAGTGGTGACCTGGGAACGGCCCGACCAGCCGCTGACCACGCCGCCCCCGGCCACCTGGCGCAACCTGTGGGGCCTGAACGCCGAGCCCCCAGCGCCGCAGCCCATTCCCACCCAGTTCCTATACACACGTAACCCCAGGCCAACGCCGCCGCTGACGGTGCAGCTGCAACCGGTGACAGTGCAGGCCAAGGCGGTGCCGGCCCAACCCCAGCAGGCGTCCACCGCGCCGCGCCGCGCGCCAAAGCCCTCGGTACGGCCGGCCCGGCGGGTTCGGGAGGTCGGGCCAGCTGTAACCATAGCGCCCAGCGCGTCGCCCGAACCAGCGCGGCCAGCGGCCGACTCGGGCCGCACGGCGCAGCTGGCACGCCTGGCGGTGGGCGAAACGGTGACCTTACCCGAACTGTATTTCAACCAAGGCCAGGCCCGGCTGCTGCCCGCCGTGCGCACTGCGCTCGACGAGCTGGCCACCGCGCTACGGGCCCGGCCCAACCTGCACTTTGAAGTACAGGGCCACACCGACAATGTGGGCAACGCCGAGCTGAACCGGCAGCTCTCGCAACAGCGGGCCGCCGCCGTGTGCCGCTACCTCACGGCGCACGGCGTATCCGAGCCCCAATTGCGCCCCGTGGGCTACGGCGGCACCCAGCCCGTGGCCGATAATACCGACCCCAACCAACGGCCGCTAAACCGCCGGGTGGTGCTGCGGCGGCTGTAAAAACCAGTCCGGCTGGCGTGAGTTGGTGTGGCCGTTCTGCTTTTTTTCGCGTAAGCAAAGGTCCACATTTCCTCCCTTTTGCATGACTACGAAAAAAACTGCCGCCGCCAAACCCGCTCCCAAGAAGCCCGCTACGCCCGCCAAGCCCGCCGCCAAAACCGCCCCCGCCAAAGCTGAGCGCCGGCCTATGGCCACCGATTTTAAAGAGGCCGCCCAGAAGCTACCCTACCCTGCCAAGCAGGCCGACATGAGGCTGCAGCCCGACTCCGACCTGGCCAACTACCGCGCCGCCGGCAAGCTCCAGGACAAAGTGGCCCTCATTACCGGGGCCGACTCGGGCATTGGCCGGGCCGTGGCCATTGCCTTCGCCAAGGAAGGTGCCCACGTCGCCATCGTCTTCAACGAAAACGTGGAAGATGCTGAGAAAACCAAGCAAATGGTCGAGAAGGAAAAGCGTAAGTGCCTGCTGCTGAAGATGGACGTGCGCGACCCGGAACAGTGTCGGCACGCCGTGCGCCGCACCCTGGCCGAGCTGGGCGGGCTGAACATTCTGGTGAACAACGCCGCGTTTCAGATGAGCCAGGAGAAATTTGAAGACATCAGCGAGGAGCAAATCCGGCGCACGTTTGACACCAACATTCTTGGCTACATCTGGATGGCGCAGGCAGCCCTGCCACACCTCAAAAAAGACGACTGCATCATCAACACGGGCAGCATTGTGGGCATCACGGGCATTCCGATTCTGGTGGACTACGCGGCCAGTAAGGCCGGCATTCACGCCCTCACCAAGTCGCTGGCGCTGTACCTGGGCGAGCGCGGCATTCGGGTGAACTGCGTGGTGCCCGGCCCGGTCTGGACGCCCAACATTCCGGCCACCATGCCGATGGAAGAAATCAAGAAGTTCGGCCACGAAGTGGCGCTCAAGCGTCCCGGCCAGCCCGAGGAGATTGCGCCCGCCTACGTGCTGCTCGCCAGCCAGGACGGCTCGTTTATGACCGGCAGCCTCGTACATGTGACGGGTGGCAAGCTCAGCAGCGACGAATAATACCACAGCAGACCTGCCCCCAAACGACGGCCGAGTTATCATCTGATAACTCGGCCGTCGTCTTTTTTTAGAAGTAGCCGGCTATAGCTGTTTAGCAAAATTTTCAAGCCTCAAATAATCAATCTATTTAAAAGCCCGTTACCTTTCGCTAACAGCCCTATCGGCCATGCGAATGGCTGATAGGGCTGCCCCCAATTCTCACTTTCTTTCACGTCAACTTCACTTTTTCATATGGCTGAAAATTCCGCATCTCTGCTTGACCGCAGCCGCACCGTGGCGGGCCCCGGCTACAACCGCTGGCTGGTGCCCCCGGCGGCGCTGGCCATTCACCTGGCCATTGGCCAGGCCTACGCCTTTAGCGTGTTCAAGAAGCCCATGGGCGCCCTTATCAGCGGCAATGTAGACGCGCCCGCGCCCGACGACTGGACGGCTGGCCAATTGGCCGTTATTTTCTCCATTGCCATCGTGCTGCTGGGCCTCTCGGCCGCGGTGTTTGGCAAGTGGCTGGAGCGGGTGGGGCCGCGCAAGGCCATGCTGGCCTCGGCGCTGTGCTTCGCCGGCGGCTTTCTCATTGCCTCGCTGGGCGTGCATTTGCATAGCATCTGGCTCGTGTATTTCGGCTACGGCTTTGTGGGTGGCTGCGGCCTGGGCATCGGCTACATCTCGCCGGTGAGCACCCTGATAAAGTGGTTTCCTGACCGGCCGGGCGTGGCCACGGGCATGGCCATTATGGGCTTCGGCGGCGGCGCCATGATTGGCTCGCCACTGGCAGTGGCCCTCATGGCGCAGTTCAAAGACGTGGCGCCCATGGGCGTAGCACCCACATTCATCGTCATGGGCCTTATCTACCTGGCGTTTATGATGTTTGGCGTGTTCACCATTCGGGTGCCGGCCGAGGGCTGGAAGCCGGAAGGCTACGTGGTACCCACGACGTCGAGCGCCCTTATCACCACGGCCAACGTGGACGCCGACAATGCCATCAAAACGCCGCAGTTCTGGCTGCTGTGGGTGGTGCTGTGCATGAACGTGACGGCCGGCATCGGCGTACTGGAGTCGGCCTCACCGCTCATTCAGGAGTCCTTTTCGGATGCGGCCATGGGCGCCGGCCGGGGCGTAACGGCGGCGGCAGCAGCCGGCTTTGTGGGCCTGCTCAGCTTGTTCAACCTGCTGGGCCGTTTCTTCTGGTCTTCGGCTTCTGATAAGCTCGGCCGGAAACCTACTTACATGATATACTTTGGCTTGGGCATTGCGCTGTATGCGCTGGTGCCCACGCTGGCCGCCAGCGCCTCGCTCACCCTATTTGTGGTGGTGTGCTGCGTGATTATGAGCATGTACGGCGGTGGATTTGCCACCATTCCGGCGTACCTGCGCGACATGTTTGGCACCATGCAAGTGGGCGCTATTCACGGCCGCTTGCTCACGGCCTGGTCCACGGCCGGTATCCTCGGCCCGCTGCTGGTGAACTACCTGCGCGACAACCAAAAGGCCAAAGGCCTTACCGGGGCCGCCGCCTACGAAAGCGTATTCTACACCATGGCCGGCGTGCTGGTAGTAGGCTTCATCGCCAACATTCTGGTGACGGCCGTGAGTGAGCGGTACCACGTGAAAAAAGCCAATGCTGTGCCCGCGGGCGTGTAAGCCTTTTCTTCTCAAATCTGTAATTTGAAACTGATATGAATCCGCAACCGAATTCGCACGCGAACAACACCGAAGAGCCCAGCTCGGGCCTGTCGGTGGCACTGGCCTGGCTGTTTGTGGGCGTCCCGCTGATGTGGGGCGTGTCGCAAACGTTCATCAAAGCCCTGACGCTGTTCCGATAGCCTGGCTTTTTGTTACTGTTTACTGAAAAGCAGCCGGCCTTGGGTCGGCTGCTTTTTTTTATTGAGCTGTCACTATTTCAGAAGAATTTCAAAGTAGCTTTTCCGGTCTAAACCGGCTTTAAGCACCGGCGCAAAAATAAATGGGTACTGAGTAGACTTGTTCCCGAATAAGCAGAAACGAAAAAAGCGAGTCATGCTGAGCGCAGCCGAAGCGTCTCTACCGCGCAACTAATCCAATCGACTCAACGAAGCGGTAGAGATGCTTCGGCTGCGCTCAGCATGACCGTCGATTTTACACTTTTTTTGTATTTAGGAACAAGTCTAGTTTTTGTAAAATACTGTGGGACAACCCTGACCTTGCGGCTTGTAGCTTAAAGCTTGTGGCTGACTGCTTACTTTACGGCTATGAAAAAGCTATTCGCGCTGGCCTTGGTGGCCCTGCTGGGGTCGGTGCAGGCCAACGACCCGCTGCAAAAAGTCCGGCAGTTCCGGCAGGCAAACGAGCACGCGCTGCTGGCCGAGTTTGAGCAGCTGGTGGCCATCCCGAACGTGGCCGCCGACACGGCCAACCTGCGCCGCACGGCCCTGTTTATTCAGGACATGATGCGCCGCCGCGGCATTAAAACGCAGCTGCTGGCCGCGCCCACGGCGGGCGCGCCGCCAGTGGTGTTTGGCGAGGTGCGCACGCCGGGTGCCACCCGCACCGTCATTTTCTACGCGCACTACGACGGCCAGCCTGTGAACCCCGCCCAGTGGCGCGAAGGCCTCAGCCCCTTCACGCCTACGCTGGCCACGGGCCCGCTCGACCGCGGCGGCCAGCTGGCAGCCCGGCCCGCATCCGGCCAGCCCTTCAGCCCCGACTGGCGCCTCTACGCCCGCAGCGCTTCCGACGACAAAGCCGGGGTGATGACCATCCTGGCTGGCTACCAGGCGCTGGTGGCCAGTAAGCTCAAGCCCAGGGTCAACATCAAGTTCTTTTTTGAAGGCGAGGAAGAGCGGGGCTCGCCGCACCTGGCCGAAATCCTGGCCCGTCACAAACCACTGCTGGCCTCGGATGTGTGGGTGATTTGCGACGGGCCGGTGCACCAGTCGGGCCGCAAGCAGGTGGTGTTTGGCGCGCGCGGCGACGTAAACATGAGCCTGAAGGTGTACGGCCCGCGCCGCCCTCTGCACAGCGGGCACTACGGCAACTGGGTGCCCAACCCGGCCCTGGCCCTCTCGCGCCTGCTGGCCTCCATGACGGATAGCACCGGCCGGGTGCGCGTGGCGGGCTTCTACGATGACGTGACACCGCTCAGCCAGGCTGAGAAAACGGCCCTGGGTCAGGTGCCGAATCTGGATAAAACCATTCAGCAAGAGCTGGGCTTTGCCCGGCCCTACGGCACCGGCCAGTCGCTGGTGGAGCTGCTCAACCAGCCTTCGCTCAACATCAATGGCATGCAGAGTGCCAATGTGGGCGCGCAGGCGGCCAACGTTATTCCCACGGTGGCTTCGGCCGTGCTGGACCTGCGCCTGGTGCCTGGCAACGACGCCCAACGCCAGGTGCAGAAAGTAATCCGCCACATCGAGCGGCAGGGCTACCACGTAACCACCGCCGAACCCACCGACGCCGAGCGTGCCCAGTACCCGCTGCTGGCCTGCGTGCAGCCCGAAACCGGTTACAATGCCCAGCGCACCCGCCTCGACCTGCCCATTGCCCGCCAGATTATTGCCGCCGTGCAAACCACCACCCCTGACCCCGTGGTAGTGCTACCCACCATGGGCGGCAGCCTACCGCTCTACGTGTTCGAGCAGCAGCTAGGCGCCCAGACTATTACGGTGCCCGTGGCCAACTACGACAATAACCAGCACGCTGAAAACGAGAACATTCGCCTTGGTAATTTGTGGGACGGGATTGAAACCATGGCTGCTATTATGCTGCTGAAGTAGGTGGCTATGCTGGCGGTTGCCTGACCTCCTGACCCCAGCGTTGATAGGTTCTGGCTCGCCGCCTGCAAACCCCATCCCCCAACCCCCCTCCGCTTGATGCGCGGAATCCTCTGGGGGAAGGGGAGCTAATTTTTCAGGTATAATTAATTAAAAATCAAATTTTTATGATTATAAGCTAGTCCCCCTTCCCCCGGAGGATTCCGCGCATCAAGCGGAGGGGGGCTAGGGGATGGGGTGAACGGGCGGCGAACCTGAACATATCAACGCTGGGACCAAGGGTGAGGCGCACGTGTAGGAGGAAGCGAACTAGCTAATATCAGCTACTTATTCCTCAGCCGCCGGGAAGATTTAACTCGTAAGAGGTTACTAGCTGGGCCGACTCCATCGGCACCGCATCAGCTCAAGCCTTTTGTATGTCTGTCCCCACCTATCCCAGCGGCACCGTGCGTGCTTTGCTGGCCACTGAGCACGTTTCGGAAGCCACCCGCGCCGTTCTTGAAAGCCGCCTAAATGCCCCTGCTGCCTACGAACCGCAGTTGTTGGCACCCGAAACATTTGCCCTGCTCGAAGCCGTAGCCGCCCGCATTTTCCCCCAGCCCGACCGGCCTGAAAACCCCATTGCCCTGGCCCCCGCCGTGGACCAACGTTTGGCCGAAGGTCGCGCCGATGGCTGGCGCTACGATGCCCTTCCGCCCGACCGCGAGGCCATGCGCCTGGGCTTGGGCGGCATTGATGAAATAGCGCAGGAGCTATTTCAGGCAGAATTTATGGCGTTGAGTGCCGAGCAGCAGGATGCCGCGCTGCAGGCCCTGGCCGACGGCAACCCGCCCGGCGCTGCTTGGGAAACGCTGGATGCGGGCCGCTTCTTTGAAGAGTTGCTGGCCGAGCTCGCCGAAAACTACTACGCCCACCCGCTGGCCCAGGAAGAAATTGGGTACGTTGGTATGGCCGACTTACCGGCCTGGACGAAAATCGGCCTTAACGAACGCGACGAACGGGAACCCGGCGAATAATGACTGAGCGACGGAGTGACGGAGTAAATGGCGCAAGCGTCGCTACCCGGTTGCTTCCTGGCCCATTCGCTCAGTTACTCAATCACTCAATCACTCATTGATAAAATGCCCGACGAAGAAATCCTAGAAGAAGGCGTCCTCAGCCCCGTTGAACCCGAAATTCAAGACCCGCTACTGCGCGCGCTGATGGCCGACGAACCCGCGCCGGCAGCAGCGCCGGTTGCCACTCCACTCGAACAGCCCCAGGCCGTGCCGGCCGAAGCCGATGAAGTGGACTGCCTGGTGATTGGCTTGGGTGCGGGCGGCGCGCCCCTGCTGGCCCGCCTGGCCATGGCCGGCCTAAAGGTGATGGCGCTGGAAGCCGGACCCTGGCACAACCCCACCACCGACTTCGCCACCGACGAAAAAGCCCAGGACTTCCTATTTTGGAACGATGAGCGGCTGGCCGCTGGGGCCGACCCGCTGGCCATGGGCAAGAACAACTCCGGTACCGGCGTGGGCGGCTCTACGCTGCACTACACCGCCTACACGCCCCGCCCCCTGCCCGACGACCTGCACGTACGGCGCGACTTCGGGCAGGGCGAGGACTGGCCCGTGAGCTACGAAGAACTGGAGCCGTACTACAACGAGGTCGAGCGCTTTATTGGCGTATCCGGCCCCACACCTTACCCGTGGGGCCCCGCTCGCAGCCAGGGCTACCCCATGGCCCCGCTGCCCCTCAATAGTGCCGCCCAGCTGATGGTGCGCGGCGCGGAAAAAATGGGAATCAAGACCTCGCCGGCGGCCAACGCGGCCCTCTCGGCCCGCTACTACCAGGACGGCGTGGGCTGGCGCGAGGCCTGCACCAACCGCGGCTTTTGCCAGGCGGGCTGCTCCAACGGAGCCAAGTCGAGCATGGACGTGACGTACATTCCGTTGGCGGTGAAGCACGGGGCCGTTATTCAGCCCAACAGCTTCGTGACGGAGATTGAGCGCGACGAGCGCGGCCGCGTCACGGGCGTGGTGTACACGCACAACGGGGAGCAGAAGCGCCAGCGCTGCCGCAATCTGTTTCTGTGCGGCGGTTCGGTGGAAACGCCGCGCTTGCTGCTGCTCAACGAGTTGGGGCTGAGCAGCGGGCAGGTGGGCCGCAACCTCATGGCCCACCCCGGCCTGCAGGTATGGGGCACGTTTGCCGACGAAGTGCGGCCCAACAAAGGCATTCCCGGCGGGCTTATTTCGCAGGATACGCACCGGCCGGCCGGGGCCGACTTTGTGGGCGGCTACCTGCTGCAAAGCATCGGGGTGATGCCCGTGACATTTGCCGGGCAGGTGGCGCGGGGCCGCAAGTACTGGGGCCAGCAGCTGCGCGACTACATGAAAAACTTCAACCACATTGCCGGCATCAATATCCTCGGCGACTGCCTGCCCCACGCCGACAACTTCCTGGAGCTGGCCGAAGAAAAGGACGGCCGCGGCCTGCCCAAGCCCCGCCTGCATTTCACGGCCCAGGAAAACGAGCAGCGCATGAACGCCCACGCCGAGAAAATCATGCGCGGCATTTGGGAAGCTGCCGGTGCCACCGACATCTGGTCGTTTCAGCGCTACGCCCACGTCATTGGCACGGCCCGCATGGGCCTGAGCGGCGACGATGCCGTGGTGGATGCCAACGGCCGCGTTTTCGACGTGCCCAACCTCTACATTTCCGATAACTCCACCTTTCCCAGCGCGCTGAGCGTGAACCCGGCCCTCACCATTATGGCCCTGAGCCTGCGCACCGCCGACAAGTTTCTGGAGAGCCAGCAGCGCCGGGACGGTTGAACGACCACTCCCCTCCTTTCTTAAGGAGGGGATGTTCGAGCCAACGACTCGGACGGGGGTGGTACAGTCGTTGCACGATGGACGAACAAGTCTTGCGGGAGTGTTCGGGTGTCGTGCAACGACTGCACCACCCCAGCTTACGCTTCGCGTAAGCGTCCCCTCCTTAAAAAAGGAGGGGAGTTTCTGTTCTTTTAGCACTTTCCATGAAATCTTTTCTCACCAACATCAAAGACCATTTCGGCAGTGGCAAGTACGAGGGCGACCAGTACGGCGGCGCGCAAGGGCACAACGGCAACGGCCTGCCCACTGGGCTGCCCAATAACTTTATGTTTGCCACTGGCATTGAGTGCAGCTACCCCACCATCGATAACGGCAAAACCCGCCGCGACCTGCTGGCCGAGTGCGACCACTACAACCGCTACAAGGAAGACCTGGCCCTGGTAAAGGAAATGGGCCTGAAGGTGCTGCGCTACGGCTTGCCCTATTACAAGATTCAGCTTGGGCCCAATAAGTACGACTGGGAATTTGCCGATGCGGCCATGGCTGAGATTCGGCGGCTGGGCATTACCCCGATTCTGGATTTGATGCACTTCGGGGTGCCCGATTTTATTGGCAACTTCCAGAACCCCGAGCTGCCGGTGCATTTTGCGGCCTACTGCAAAGCCGTGGCCAAGCGCTATCCCTGGGTGCGGTTTTACACGCCCATCAACGAGATATACGTAACGGCCAAGCTCAGCGCCAAAGACGGCATCTGGAACGAGCAGTTGACCACCGACAAAGCCTTCGTGACGGCCTTGAAGCACCTGGTGGCGGCCAGCATCATGGGCACGCAGCAGATTGCCAAGCACCGCCCCGACTGCATTATCGTGCAGAGCGAGTCGGCGGAGTTCACGCACGAGCTGCGCGCCGAACACACTTATGAGGTGCAAATATGGAACAAGCTGCGCTTCGCCTCGCTCGACTTGCTCTATGCCCGCCACCCCGAAGGCGAAGTACTGAACTACTTGTATGACAACGGCATGACGCGCCGCGAGTACGACTGGTTCATGGCCGGCGAGCCCCCCGGATACCAGATAATGGGCAACGACTACTACGGCCGCAACGAGAAAATTATGCTGCCCGATGGCACCATCCAAACCAGCATCGACGTGCTGGGCTGGTACAACATCACCCACGAGTACTACCTGCGCTACCGCAAACCGGTGATGCACACCGAAACCAACGTGCTCGACGCCGACGGCGCCCCCGCGTGGCTGTGGAAGCAGTGGGTAAACATCCTGCGGATGCGTAAAGAGGGCGTGCCCGTGCTCGGCTTCAACTGGTATTCCCTCATCGACCAGATTGACTGGGACAAGGGCCTGGCCCGCAAAGAGGGCACCGTGAACCCCTGCGGCCTGTTCGACCTGGACCGCAAGCCCCGCCCCGTGGCCGACGCCTATAAAATGCTACTCCAGGAATACGGCCAGATTACGATAGTGCCCCACGGCGAGCTGTTTGAAATAACCGAAGCCCCTGCCACGCTGAAAGTGGAAGTGTAGCTGTTGGCGCACCAACACAAAGCCCCCAACTGCTCCGTGCGGAGCAGTTGGGGGCTTTGCGCTATAAGTGTTTGCCTATTTTCATGCATCCTCTTACCCTTCGACCACTCCCATGCCCACTACCTGTCTGCTGTTGCGCGTGGCCGCGGCCTGGCCCCTGCCGGGCCTGGGGCTGCTGGCCCTGCCCGCCGGGCCCACCCCCCACCTGGCGGGCTACGCGCTGCACACGGCATTGGCCGTTGAGCTGCGGCGGGCCGTTGGCACTGGCTGCTCCGGCACGGCCACCGTTGAGGAAGTGACCCGGCCCGAGGGCGCGGTGCGGGGCCTGCTGCTCGACCTGGGCGCCGCCGACGCCAACTTGCTGCCCGGCACCGAAATCTGGCTGGCCGGCTGAGCCGGGAAGTTGCCCGGCACCGGCCGCACCGAATTTCACCGGCACTTCAGAAGTTTCTGCTGCCACCCAAAAAACTGTCGCCATTTATCTGATGAACAAGTTTTTAGCAGAATACACTAATTCCCGATGGCACAATCTGACAATTCTCGTCGGAACTAGTTGGGAGGCCGCCCCGCTTTACGTAGATTGCGCGTCTACTGTCGCACCACGCATTTGGCCAATCTGTACTACGTATGAGATTTCTTGCTTCGTTGCTCTTGGTGTGCCTGTGGGCAATGCCAGCCGCAGCCCAGCGGATAGTGCTAAGCGGCCAAGTGGTAGAGGCGAAGAACGGCGAACCGGTGCCGTTTGCCTCTCTATTTGTGCCCGGCACCAGCACCGGCGTCACGGCCGATGCCGACGGCCGGTTCAAGCTGGCCCTGGAGGGCGCGCCCGATTCATTGGCGGCTTCGGCCATTGGCTTTGCCGTGCAGCGGCGCAAGCTGACTACTGCCCCCGTTCAGACGGTGCTTTTTCGCCTGCGGGCCGGGGGCGTGACGCTGGGCGAAGTGGTGGTGAGCTCGCGCCAACCCGAAAACCCGGCCTTTCGCATCCTGCGCGAAGTGCAGCGCCACAAACCCGAAAACGCGCGCCAAGCACTGCAAGCGGCTGAGTACGATTCGTATAACCGCATCGAAACCAGCCTGATTGACTTGCCCGCTGGCATGGCCAAGCGCGGCATTATCAAAGATATTCGGGCGCTGGCCGTGCGTCAGGGTGCAGCGGCAGCTTCCGACGAGGATGCGCCCTTACCCATTTTTGCTTCGGAAGTAGAATCACGGGTCTACCAGCGAACCACGCCCTTGCGGCGGCGCGAAGATTTGCGGCACAAGCAGATTCGGGGCGTGGGGCCGCGCGAGGGCTCCATGCTCTCGCAAATGCTGGGCTCGAACTTCCAGAACTTCGATTTCTACCCCAACTGGCAGAACGTGATGGGCAAGGATTTCATCTCGCCCATTGCCGAAGGCGGCCGCCTCACCTACGATTACGACCTGAAAGACTCGGTGCTGGTGGGCTCCGACTGGTGCTACAAAATTGCCGTTACGCCCAAACGGTCCCACGATTTGGCCTTCAAAGGCACCATCTGGATTACCCAGGAAGGCTACGCTCTGCGCCGGGCCGACCTCGTGGCCAGCCCCAACGCCAACCTCAACTTCATCGACGACCTCCGCATTTTTCAGGAGCTCACCTCACCCGCCAACGGCCCCGGCCTGCCCACCCGCACCAAGCTGGTGGTGAGCGTGCGGCCCTCGGCCAAGCAGGCGGCCATGCTGGTGCGCCTCACCACGGTGAGCAGCAATTTTGTGCGCGACCAAGTGCATACCGAGCGCGGCTTCTACGACCAACCCGTGGTTTCGTCGCTGATGGAGCCCGTTGCACGCGCGGGCAACGCCCTGCCCGGCGGCGCCATTCCGGGCACCACGGGTGGCTACTTCGACCTGCATCGCCCCGATACGCTCAGCCTGTCGGAACGCCAGACCTTTACCGTGCTCGACTCGGCCAAGCAGCTGCCCTCGGTGCGCAACGCCCTCGATTGGATTGAGCTGCTCGTGAACGGCTACAAGCGCGTGGGTCGCTGGGACCTGGGCCCGATTCTGAACACCTACTCGCGCAACGACTACGAGGGCAACCGGTTGCGGTTTGGTTTTCGCTCCACGCCCGAAATTAGCCGCAACTGGCTGATTCAGGGCTATGTGGCTTACGGCACCAGGGATGAGAAGCTTAAGTACGACCTGCAAACCAGCTTCATCGCCGAGCGCCGCCACTGGACGGTCATCAGCGCGGAGTTTCGCCACGACGTGGAACAGGCGGCGCTGCTTGACAACGACTTCCTCTCATCCAACAACCTCTTCGTGGCAGCCTCGCGCTGGGGCCGCGTGCGCGAAGGCAAGCCCATCATGCGTAACCTGTTGTCGCTGAGCATGCAGCGCGACCTGTTCCACGGCTTCACGCAGTACCTCACGGTGCGCAACCAGGATATTACCCCGCTCCACGATTTCGCCTACTTCACCACCGACCTGCGCGGCCCCACCGCTCCCAAAGCCCGGCAGCTGGGCTTGTCGGAAATCGTGTTCGAATCGCGCTACGCCCCCGACGAAAACCTGGTGCAGAGCGAAAACCGCCGCCGGCCGGTAGGTCTCAAGCGCTGGCCGGTATTCTCATTCCGCTACATCATCGGGGCGCGCAATCTGCTGAACACCAAGCCTTCGCCAGCTTACCAGAAATTCAACCTGCTGATGACGCACAGCGTGTCGGTGGGCCAGCTGGGCCGCCTGGGCTACCGTATTGAGGGCAGCCTGATACCCGACCCGGTGCCCTACCTGATTCTCAAAACCCCGCTGGGCAACCAAACCCCGTTTTACAACGGCAACGCTTTCAACCTGATGAACTACTTCGAGTTTGTGTCGGACCGGTCGGTTTCGCTGCGACTCGACCAGCATTTTGAGGGTCTTTTTCTGAATAGCCTGCCCGGCATCCGGCGCCTGAACCTGCGCTTCGTGGGCACGGCCAACATTCTGTACGGTGGCCTGTCGGCCTCCAACGCCGAGCAGCCCCGCACCGACACCAACGGCGAGCTGCTCCCGATACTGCGCCCCCTGGGCCGGCAGCCCTATGTGGAGGTAGGCTACGGCCTGGAAAACATCTTTAAATTCGTCCGGGTTGACTTCATTCACCGACTCACGTACCGCGACTCGCCGGGGGCAAGAACGTTCGGAATCAAGGTTGGAGCACAGTTCCGGCTGTAATCCGGACCACCTTTTAGTCGGCTCTGAGGAGCCCATGACTCGACCTTTCGTGGGCCTTGTTGTACTTTGGATGCCCCATGCCGTACTACTGCAATCGATTTCGGGACCAGCAAACTCCTAACCCAGCTAGGGGTTTCTGGCAGCGCGCCCTTCGCACGGTCCTGGTTGTTCTCGTCTTGCTGAGCGCCAGCCTGCGCGCCGCTGCCGCGCCCGAAGACACCCTGGTGGTGAATCCCGCGCTGCCGTTTATCTACCTGCAGGACTATTACTACAGCGTGCTGGAGGACCCAACGGGCCGCCTGACTATTGCCGACGTGCAATCTCCGGCCTGGACCCGGCGCTTTCATACCCTACAGGGCTCCAAGCAGCCCCCCAACATTCAGCACCCCAGCAGCACCTACTGGCTGCGCATCACGGTGCGCCACCCGGCCACCCAAACGGCCACCTGGTACCTCGAGCTTTACGACTCGCACATTGGTCGGGCGGTATTTTTCCGGCCCTCTCTTACTGCTGCAACTCCGGGTGCACCGCTGCCTTACGACAGCGTAGCCACGGGTGCCAGCCTGCCCTTTGCCACCCGCCCGCATCCCTACAAAAACTTCCTTTTCGACCTGCCGCCCCGGCTGGGCCAAACGGCCACTTACTACCTGCGCCTGCACTCCGAAACCCGCACCAGCTTTCGGGCCATGCTGCATAGCGGCGACGGCCTCATTCCCGAATTGTCGCTACAATACTGGCTGCTAGGTGGTTTCTACGGCATTCTGTGCATCATGGTGCTCTACAACCTCATTCTGTTCTTTTTTCTGAAAGAGCGCACTTACCTCTACTATGTGCTCTACGTGTTGAGCGGCACGTTGCTTTTTCTCACCGAAGACGGCCTGGGATTTCAGTACTTATGGGCCGCCGCGCCAGGATTCAATTACTTCATCGGGGCCGTGGCGCCGGTGCTGCTGCTGCTCACGTTTGCCACCTATGCCAGCGGCTTTCTGGATACGGCTTCCCGGCTGCCGACCCTGCACCGCCTGGGACGCTGGGTGGTGGGCGTAAGCACCGCCCTGCTCCTGCTCGACGCTGCTATCATCCATTCCGGCTTTAGCTTCTGGTTGTACCTGATGCCGTACGGAATGATTTATTATGCTGGCTTTCAAGCTTATAAAAATGGGTTGAAGCCGGCCCGCTACCTGCTGTTGGGCCAGGGACTGGTGGCGGCCAGCCTCCTGTTTCTCATCATGCGCAAGCTGGGTATCGATTTTTATAACAACGCCTACACCGTTTACAGCCTGTACGTGGCGTTTGTGCTCGAAGTAGTGGTGCTGAGCTATGCGCTGGGCGAGAAAATAAAGGGCATCATGGACACCACGCTGCTCACCCAGCACCGCCTGCTCAAGCAGTTGCGCAAAAAGCACCAGGCCCAGGACCGCCTGGTGGTGCAGATGCAGGAAAACCAAGAGCTCAAGGACCAACTCAATACCGAGCTGGAAGCCCTTGTTAACCAGCGAACTACAGAATTACGCCACCAAAACGACACCGTAGCGGCTCGCAACCGGGAGCTGCTCGAAGCCAATGGGCTGCTGGCACTGCAATCGGCCGCCATCGAAAAGCTGAACGGCGACCTTAGCCGCGACCTGCACGCCGAAAAAGCCGCCCGCATCGAAGCCCGGGAAGTGGACTTTGGCGAGTTCAGCCAGATTTACCCTGATAAGGACGCCTGCCTGCGCTACCTCGCCGACCTGAAATGGGCCCACGGCGGCTACCGTTGCCGGAAGTGTGGCCACGAAAAGAGCTGCGAGGCCCGCGAACCCTACGCCCGACGCTGCACCCGCTGCCGGTACGTGGAGTCGGCCACGGCGGGTACTTTATTGCAAAAATGCAAATTCTCGATTGTGAAAGCGCTGTATGCGGTGTTCCTGTTGCACGCACACAGAGGCAACTATTCGCCTGCCGAGCTGGCGCGCGTGCTGGAGCTTCGGCAGGCCACTAGCTGGGCCTTCGCCCAGAAAGTGCTGGCAGCCCTGCAGCGCCGCCGCATGGCCACCGACTTTGAAGTAGGGGAAGCCTGGACTTATGTACTACTGGATGGTGCCGCAGAAGTGGAGTTGGCTGAAATAGAAGAGGAGTAAGACGGGCAAATTCAGAGGACAAACTTCCGGTAACGATTGTGGCGCGAAACTGCGAAACTATCCGGCTTTAGCAGATGCTCTAGCGGATAATGTGGCTGCTTGTTACTTCGGTGAGCGGAACGGCATTTTTTTTTGGCATTGAGCGCTTTTTTCTCGTTGTTTTTTAGCGTTCACACAAATTACTCCAAAACGCTATGTTACCCCAATCAAGTCAGAATCCGGATTTTTTACGTGTGCGGCAAGCGTATAGCCAATGTGCCCCACAAGATAAAAAATAGCCAAAACAGCTGATTAAGGGCCTTTTAGGATTGCATTAGCAAAACACACTGCTCTACATTTGGATAACACTTCCCATCAAATGCCCGTGTTTCGCCCTGCTCTCACTTACATTTTCGCAACTGGCGGACCCCAGTTGCTATCGGGTGTTGCGCGCCCGTTGCGGTGGCGCGCCGCCCTGCTCGTCCTGCCGCTGCTGGTAGCTTGTCAGCGCGGAGCCGTTCCCACGACGCAAGCAATTACTACTCCGGCATCAGCGGCAGCTCCTGCCGAGGCGTCCGCCACCTCGGCCTTCAGTCCGCGGGTGCGTGAGCTCCTGGCAAAGATGACCCTGGAGGAGAAAATCGGGCAGATGACCCAGCTTAACATTTCGGTGATTAATACCACCGGAGTGCAAAAAGACGTGGTGCTGGATTCGGCCAAGGCTGCCGCGCTGGTCCGGGAATTTCACATTGGCTCCTTCCTTAATGGGGAAGCCGTGCCAGCCGCCCAATGGGTGCGCTACTCGGCGGCCTTGCAACGCATTGCCCTGCGGGAATCGCGGCTGCGCGTGCCCATCATCTACGGCATCGACCACATGCACGGGGCCAGCTACGTGGCGGGCACGGCCATTTTCCCGCACAACATCAACCTCGGCGCCAGCTTCAACCCCGAGCTGGCCCGCCAGACGGCCCGCGCCACAGTCCTGGAATCGGCCGACCTGGGCCACCACTGGGTGTTTGCCCCGGTAGTTGATTTGGGCGTTAATACCTACTGGCCACGTTTTTACGAAACGTACGGCGAAGACCCGCTGGTGGCGTCCCGCATGGGCGCGGCCTTTGTGAAGGAGCTGCAGAACAACTCGGAAATAGCACCTTACAAAGTAGCGGGTTCCGGCAAGCATTTTATTGGCTACTCCGACCCCCGCAACGGCTGGGACCGCACCAATGCGATGATTTCGGACCAGCGGCTGCAGGAGTTTTTCCGTCCGCCGTTTCAGGCCGCAATCGATGCCGGCCTGAAATCCATCATGATTAACTCGGGCGAAATAAACGGCGAGCCAGTGCACGCTTCCAAAGCTATTCTGACTGATTTGCTGCGCAACCAAATGGGTTTCAAGGGCGTGGCCGTGACTGATTGGGAGGACATTATCCGTTTGGTGCGCATTCAGAAAGTGGCACCTAACGAGAAGGAAGCCACCTGGATGGCCATCGACGCCGGCGTGGACATGGCCATGACGCCCTACACCACCACCTTTTGCCGCCTCGTGAAAGAACTGGTGCAGGAAGGCCGCATCTCCCAGGCCCGCATCGACCTGTCGGCGGGTCGCGTGCTGCAGATGAAGGACGAAATCGGGTTGTTTGAAAACCCCATGCCCCGCGCCGACCGGCTTTCCCGTGTGGGCGACCCGGCCTTGCGCGCTCAGGCTACGGCCGCCGCCCGGGAGTCGGTGGTACTGCTCAAAAACGATAACAATACCCTGCCCCTGGCACCCGCCCGCGTGAAGCGGCTGCTGGTAGTAGGGCCTTCGGCTGACTCCCGCGCTAACCTGGCTGGCGGCTGGACGCTAGCCTGGCAGGGCCGCCCGGAGGCGGAATATCCCAAAGACGTGCCCACGCTGCTGGAAGCCCTGCGCCAGGAATACCCCAACGCCAAAGTCGAAACGATGCCTTACCGCAACGCGGCGGGCAAGCTGACGCTGACGGCTATTACAGCCGCCGCCAAACAGGCCGATGCCATCGTGCTGGCTCTGGGCGAGCGACCTTACACCGAGGGCTTGGGCAATACCTCCGACCTGACCCTGCCCGACGACCAGCAGCAGCTGACTATGGCCGCGCAAGCCAGCGGCAAGCCCACCATTCTGCTTATGATTGGTGGCCGGCCCGGCATCATCCGCAACGTGTCGGCGGGTACGAAGGCCATTATCTGGGCGGGGCTGCCGGGCTACGGCGGCGGTACGGCCCTGGCCGAAATCATCAGTGGCAAAACCAACCCCAGCGGCAAGCTGCCCTTCACCTACCCGCAGTTTGCTGGCCACATCTCCAACTACCACCACGACAACAACGAGAACAGCCTGGACCTGAGCGATTTTGGCGCCGGCTTTGAAAAGCGGGATGCCAAGTACAAGAGCACCATGCTCACGGAGTTTGGCGAGGGGCTGAGCTACACCACTTATGCCTACGCGGGCCTGACGCTGAGCGACACCGTGCTCACGGGCCCCGGCGCCCGGCTGCGCGCCACGGTGCGCGTGGCCAACAGTGGCGCCCGCGCCGGCCAGGAAGCCGTGCTCTGGTTCCTGACCGACGAGGTGGGCCGCGTCACCCGGCCGGTGCGGATGCTCAAGCACTTTGAGAAGCAAGCCTTTGCCGCCGGCCAAAGCCGCGACCTGACCTTCGACATCGAACCCTTGCGCGACCTGAGCTACCCCAACGGCCAGGGCCGCCCGCAGCTGGAAGACGGCTGGTACACCCTGCGAGTGGGCACGCAGATGGCGCGCTTCCGCTACGCAGCCGGCAAGACCCCGGCCTCCAACAGCCGCCCGGCGGCGAGCGGCGCATCCAACTAGCGCCCCCCGATTCAGCTCAACTCAACCTTTCTCACCGTTCGCTCAACTCATCATTACTCCCACCATGAAGCGAAATTTTTACATGATTGCGCTGGCACGCCGCACTGCGGTTTTGCTGGCCTGCGGGCTGCCCGCCCTGGCAACGGCCGCAGTGGCCGCGCCAGCACCACACTATGCCAGCCCGGCGGCCGATGTGCCCGTTTCGGGGCGCGTAGTTGGACCTGATGGCACGGGCTTGCCCGGCGTAACCGTGCTGGTGCGCGGCACCACCGTGGGCACCAGCACCAATTCGGACGGCGGCTTTATCATCACGGTGCCCGAAGGCAGCACCCTGGTGTTCAGCTTTGTGGGTTTCGTTACCCAATCCACCGTGATTTCGGCTGGCACCAGCACGCTGAACATTTCCATGCTGGAAGACACCCAAAAGCTGAGTGAAGTGGTGGTGGTGGGCTACGGCACCCAGCAGCGCGGCAGCGTAACGGGCGCCGTGTCGTCGGTATCGGCGCGGGAAATTGCCTCGCAGCCGGTGGCCGATGCTACCCAGGCCCTGCAAGGCCGGGCGGCCGGCGTCACGGTTACTTCTAACGGGGGCGCGCCGGGCGGCGCTTCGGGCACGTCGGTGCGGGTGCGGGGCATTACCTCGGCTGGCAACAACAACCCGCTGTACGTAGTGGACGGCTTCCCGCTGCCCGACAACGCCGGCGAGAACCAGCTGAATGCCATCAGCCCCAATGACATTGAAAGCATTGACATTCTGAAGGATGCCTCAGCCACGGCCATCTATGGCGTGCGGGCGGCCAACGGCGTGGTTATCATCACCACCAAGCGCGGCAAGGCGGGTGTTTCGACTGTGAACGTGGATGCTTACCGCGGCGTGCAGCAGGTATGGCGCAAGCTCGACCTGCTCACGGCTGAAGAGTACGCGGTGATTAACAACGAGAACCGCATTGCGGGCGGCGAGCGGATTGTGGTGCCGCGCCTGCGCGACCCCAAGGCACTGGGCGCAGGAACCGACTGGCAGGACGAGGTGTTTCGCCGGGCCGCCATTCAGAATTACTCACTTTCGGCTACCGGGGGCAGCGACAAGGCGCGTTTCGCGGTTTCGGGCAGCTACTTCCAGCAAGACGGCACTATTGTAGGGTCGCAGTTTGAGCGGTTTACGCTGCGGGCCAACGGCGACGTGCAGCTCAACAAGTACCTGAAATTCGGCAACAGCATCTCGCTTACGCACCTCGAAGACCGTCAGATTACGGCCGGCAACGGCGAGTACGGCACGGTGCAGCAGGCTATCCGCATTCCATCCATCATTCCGTTGTTCCGGCCCGACGGCTATTACTATGAGCCCCGCGGCCAGCAGGACAACTTCATTGAGGAGAATCCGCTGGCATCGGCCACCATCGCCAACCAGAAGTTCACCCGCAACCGGGCTCTGTCTACCTTCTTCGCCGAAGTAGAGCCGCTGAAAGGGCTGCGCTTCCGCACCAACGTGGGCTTCGACTTTATCTTCGACAACTTCAACGCGTTCCGGCCCGGCGTGCCGGAGCTGACCATCGGCTCCGACACGTACAACACGCGCTACACGCAGGCCACGGCCGGTGCCACGGCCACATCGTCGTACGCCCCGAGCTACCTGATTGAGAACACGCTGACCTACGACCACCTCTTCGGCGATAAGCACCAGGTGACGGCCCTGCTGGGTCAGTCGGCGCAGGAGTTCAACTTCAGCAACGTGGCGGCCTTCCGCACGGGCTACTTGAATAATGACCTGCAGGTTATCAGCTCGGGGCCGGTGAATCAGCAACTGGGCAATGGCGGCACCATCAACCCATCTTCGCGCCTGGCCAGCTACTTCACGCGCCTCAACTACGAGTTTGCGGGCAAGTACCTGTTTTCGGCCATCGCGCGCTACGACGGCTCCGGCAACTTCCCGCCCGGCGAGCAGTTCGGCTTTTTCCCCGGCGTGTCGGCGGGCTGGCGCATCTCGGAAGAGGCGTTTTTGAAGGATAACAACGTGGTCAGCAACCTGAAAGTGCGGGTGGGCTACGGCCGAGTGGGCAACCCCAACAACGCGGGTCGCTTCGCCTACCTTTTCACCGTGAACTCGGGCATTCAGTATGCCTTCGGGCCCGCGGGCACTATTGTGAACGGCGCCGCCCCCACCCGCCTTTCCAACCCCAACCTGCGCTGGGAAAACAACAACCAGACGAACTTCGGCATTGACTTCGGCTTCCTTGAAAACCGCTTTGAGGGCAGCATCGACCTGTACGACCGCACCTCGCCGAACCTGATTGCGCCAGTACCCGTGTCGCTGGTATCGGGCACGTTCGAGAGCGTGAACCGCAACGCCGCTTCGGCTTATAACCGTGGCATCGACTTCTCCCTTACTTCGCGCAACATTCAGGGCAGCGGCCCGGGCCTGAGCTGGACCACTACCCTGAACCTGTCGGCCTACAAAACCGAGCTCGACAAGCTGGGCGTGGGCGAGCCCTACAACGGCCTGACCGGTCTGAGCGGCGTTATCGTGCGCTACGACGAGGGCTACGCCTTTGGTTCGTTCTACGGCCTACAGGCCGACGGCTTGTTCCAGACGCCGGAAGACGTGCGCAACCACGCCGTGCAAACCGTGAACGCCGACCCCAACAAGGCCACCAGCCCCGGCGACATCCGCTTCAAGGACATCAATGGCGACGGCGTTATCAACGCGCAGGACCGCACCTTCATCGGCAACCCCAACCCGGACTTCACCTACGGCATGAATAACACGGTGAGCTGGGCGGGCTTCGACCTGAACCTGTTCATCCAGGGCTCGCAGGGCAACCAGATTTACAACCAGAACCGCTACATTCTGGAAAGCGCCCTGTATGGCAACAGCAACGGCAGCAGCCGCGTGCTGGACCGCTGGACCGGCCCCGGCACCAGCAACGACGTGCCCCGCGCCGTAGCCGGCGACCCCAACGGCAACCTGCAGGTGAGCAGCTACTACCTCGAAGACGGCTCCTACCTGCGCCTCAAAACCCTCACCCTGGGCTATGCGCTGCCCAAATCCCTCACCGAGCGCATCGGCGGCAAGCAGCTGCGCCTCTACGTGAGCGGCCAGAACCTGGTGACGCTGACCAAGTACACGGGCTTTGACCCGGAAGTGGGCTCGCGCGGCGTGGACCTGGGCGTGTATCCCCAGCCCCGCGTGTTTCTGGCCGGCCTGAACCTGGGTTTTTAATCTTTAACGAACTTACTAAGATGTCAATATTCACGAAATACACCGGCGGCACCCTGCTCCTCACGCTGGGCCTGCTCACGGGCTGCGGCGAGAAATTTCTGGACGAAACCCCCACCGACCAGGTGACCGACGCCAACTTCTACAAAACCACCACCGACGCCATTCAGGCCACCGACGCTGTTTATGCCGAACTGAGAGGCGGCGGGCAGTACAACTACGCCCTGTGGGGCATCGGCGACATCGGCTCCGACTTGTCGAGCACCGGCGGGGGCGGCGGCGGCGACGGCATCGAGCAGCAGCAGCTGGACCGCTACGGCAGCATTCCGGCCACCAACCCGCTCACCAGCCGCCTCTGGGGCGGGTGCTACGTGGGCATTGGCCGGGCCAACATCGTGCTGCAAAAAGTGCCCGCCATGCAAATTGACCCGGCCATTCAGCAGCGCAGCATTGGTGAAGCCTCGTTTCTGCGGGCCAAGTACTACTTCGATTTGGTGCGGGCCTTCGGTGACGTGCCGCTGCTGACGACGCCACCCACGACGGTGGAGGAAGTGAACATTCCACGCACGGCGCAGGCCTTGGTGTACGCCCAGATTGAGAAAGACCTACTCGACGCCGTGGCCAAGCTGCCCGCATCCTACAGCGGTTCCGACCTGGGCCGGGCCACCAAGTGGGCCGCCGCCGCGCTGCTGGCCAAGGTGTACCTCACCGAAGGCAAGCTGCCCGATGCCGCCACCCAGGCCCGCGCGGTTATCGCGTCCAGCGGCAAATCTATGTGGGACAGCTACGGCGACAACTTTAAGGTGGCCAACGAGTACGGCAAAGAAGCGCTGTTTGAAGTGGGCTACGTTTCGGGACGTAACGAATACATTTTCGACGGGCTGGGCTTTGTAGGCAACGAGTTTTTTGGGCCCCGCGGCCAGGGCATCGTGCCCCAGGGTGGCTACGGCTTCAACATTCCCGAGCCTGATTTTGTGGCTGGCTACGAGGCTGGCGACCTGCGCCGCGAGGTAACCATCTGGAAGCCCGGCGACGTGTACCCCGACGGCCGCGTGCAGCCCGGCTCACTGCCCGGCTCGCCCAATGGCTACGGCGTAAAAAAGTGGTTTATCGGCAAGGTGAATACCAACGTCTGGGATTCGGAGCTTAACATTCCGGTGATTCGCATGGCCGAGGTGTACCTGATTCTGGCCGAAGCGGCCGGCAACACGGCCGAAGGCGCCGAAGCCATCAACAAGGTGCGGCGGCGGGCTTTTGGCCTGCCCATCAACACGGGCAGCCCCCGCGATTTGGCCGGCAGCCTCAGCGCCCAGGCGTTCAAAGAAGCCGTGTGGCGGGAGCGCAAATACGAGCTGGCGTTCGAAAACGACCGGTGGTTCGATATGAAGCGCACCGGTGAGCTGCTCCGCTACCGCGGCGTGCAGCCCTTCAACATCGTGCTGCCCATTCCGCAGACCGAGCTTGACGTGAATACCGGCCTCAAGCAAAATCCGGGCTACTAAGCGCCTGTCTTCCTTTAACTTTCCACCGCTATTATCATGAAAAATATAGTTCGCATTGCCACGCTGGCCCTGCTATCGGGCCCGCTGCTGCTGGGCTCCTGTTCTAAAGACGACGACGACAACAAGCTGGAAGGGCCCATTCCGCAGTCCAGCTTCACGTTTCAGGTCAATACCACCGAGTTTCCAACGGTGGTCACCTTCACCACCACCAGCCAGGACGGCTTTTTGTACCAGTACAATTTTCTGGGCGATAACGCCGTGGCCAGCGGCGCGGTCGTGAAGCGCACCTACACCCGGCCCGGCACCTACGAGGTGGAGCTCATCACGGCCGGCAAGGGCGGCACGAGCATTTCGAGCAAGCAAACCATTACCATTCCCGACGCCTGCAACAATGCCAGCTTTAATAAGCTGGTGGGCTGCGAGGTCTCCGGCACCAAGGTGTGGTCGTACATCAACACGCCCGGCGCCATTGTGCGCGAAACGGCGGCCGGCGTGCAGCTTTCGTCCTCCGGAGCCCTGAATGCGTGCCAGCTCGACGACCAGTTCACCTTTAGCAACAACTTCACGGTGAACTATGAGAGCGGCGGCAGCACCTTCCAGAATGGGGCCTGCGGCACCTCGCTGAACCGGGGCGGCAGCTATATTTTCCGGCCCAACCCCAGCGGCAACCCGCTGATTGTGCTGCAAGGCAAGGGCGGCTTCATTGGCGTGCCCGACTCGGTGGTGAACAAAACCTACGAAATTCTGGACGTGACCGATACCCGCCTGCGCCTGCGCGGCACCAACCCCGACGGCACCCGCACGGTTATCACCCTGGCCCCTTTCGACGCCACGGCCCCCATCCGGCTGCTGCTCACCGGCGGCTCGTCGAAAACCTGGATGCTCGACAACGCCGCCGATGCCCCGATTGTGGTGGGCACCGAGGCGGCCCCAAGCTCCTACTTCGCCGGCGTGAAACCGGGCGAACTGCCCGCCTGCCAGTCAGACGATGACTACACCTTCTCCAGCGCGGGTGTGCTGACTTATGACGCCAAGGCCGAAACCTTCTCGGCCAACGGCTTCTCCTGCCAGGCACCTCAGTCCGGCACTTCGCCGTTCGTGCTTGGCCCTGCCGCCGGCGCCGGTTTGGCACAGTTCACGCTCACGCGGGCCGGTGCCTTCATCGGCACCACCGATGCCTCGCCCACGGAGCGCGTGTACCGCATTTTGAGCATCGACAACAACAAGATGACCATTCGGGCCGGCAGCGGCCAGAACAACGGAACGGTGTTCACGATAAAGCTTGTTGCTAAATAAATCGAATTCCCGATTTTATTGTACCAAAATTCCTTATTCTATGCAAATTCAATCAATAAACGTATTTCGCAGCTACCAGCTTGGGGCCAGCTTGCTGCTCGCGCTGGGCCTCACGGCGTGCACCGAAAAGCCGAGCACGCCCCCGGTTACGCCCCCGCCTGTAGTGCCCGTGGTACCGGTGGTGAACGAAGGAGCCAAGGACTATGCCGACTACAACACCTTGGTGTGGAGCGACGAGTTTGATGGCAGCTCCCTCGACCAGAGCAAGTGGGGCTATGACCTGGGCGGCGGCGGCTGGGGCAACAACGAAAAGCAGAACTACACCAATTCGGGCGATAACTCCTTCGTGAGCGGTGGCAACCTCACCATTCAGGCCCGCCGCCAGCAGTTGGGCAGCAACGCCTACACCTCGGCCCGCCTGCTCACCAAGGGCAAAAAGACCTTCGTGTTTGGTCGCATCGATACCCGCGCCAAAGTGCCGAAAGGCAAGGGCGTGTGGCCCGCCATCTGGATGCTGGGCGCCGACATCGACCAGAACAACTGGCCGAAGTGCGGCGAAATCGACATCATGGAGCTGCGCGGCAGCCGGCCCAAGGAGCTGCTGGCCACTATGCACTTCCCGGATGCCAATGGCAACCGCCTGCTGAAGGGCACCACCAACACCTTGCCGGTAGACTTGTCCGAGGACTTCCACATTTACTCGGTGGTGCGCAGCAAGGACCAGATTCGCATGTATATCGATGGCGTGCAGTACTTCACCTTTGGCCCCGGCGATACGGCCGGCAATTATCCATTCAACAATCCGTTCTTCATGATTCTGAACGTGGCCGTGGGCGGAGATTTCGACGGTGACCCCGACGCCTCCACCGTATTTCCCCAGCAGATGCAGGTGGACTACGTGCGGCATTACCAATACAAGTAGCAACCAGCGCGCACGATGGCCGGAATAGGTGGGAAAGTTAGTTCGGCCGGAAAGCGCAACCGTGGCAGTGCCACGCTGGCGCGGGTGACGGTCGTGGCCAGCAGCTTGCTGCTGGGTGCGGCCGCACCCGTTGCGCCGGTGGCCCACGGCCCGGCCCCTGCCGCCAAGCCGCGCTATACGTTCACCAAGCTGGCCTGGAGCGACGAGTTCAACTACACCGGTTTGCCCGATTCGACTAAATGGACCTACGACGTGGGCGGCCAGGGCTGGGGCAATAAAGAGCTTCAGTACTACACCAAGGCCCGCCGCGAAAATGCCCGCGTAGCAGGCGGCAACCTGGTGGTGGAAGCCCGCCGCGAAGCCCTGGAGCCCGGCAATGCCTACACCTCGGCCCGGCTCCTCTCGCGGGGCCCGGGCGGCAGCCAGACCTATGGCCGCTTCGAGGTGCGCGCCCGCCTGCCCGGCGGCCGGGGCACCTGGCCCGCCATATGGATGCTGCCCGACCAGAACATCTACGGCAACAAAAGCTGGCCCGACAACGGCGAGATTGACATTATGGAGCACGTAGGCTACGACCCCAACGTGGTGCACGCCTCCACCCACTGCAAAAGCTACTACTTCCGCACCAACAACCAGAAAACCGGCGTCACCATCATCCCGGACGCCACCACGGCCTTCCACGTTTACGCCATTGAGTGGACGCCGGAAACCATCACGGCCGAAGTAGATGGCCAGCTGTATTTCGCGGCCCGCAACGAAGGAACCGGCTGGCAAGCCTGGCCCTGGGACCAGCCCTTTCATGTCCTCCTCAACGTGGCCGTGGGCGGCGAATGGGGCGGCCAGAAAGGCATCGACGAGGCCGCTTTTCCGCAGCAGATGCTGGTGGACTACGTGCGGATATACCAAATGAAAAAAAACTAGCTGCCGGGCCTTGCACCCTGCCCTCAGGTTATCGCAGGCCATTTTACTCCAACCCCCACTTCGCCCTACTGAAGTAGTTGCCACACCCAGTACTCAGTCCGCTCCGGCCCGGGACTTTATTCCACATCATTTTCTCACCCACTTTACCCTTTTCCACATGAAAATTTTTACTTCGATGATGTGTCTTGCTGCTTTAGCGGCTGGCACCCAAGCGTCGGCTCAGACGCTCTACGACAACTTTGAGAACACGCGGCTGGTGTCTTACCCGGTAGCGCTCGGCGTGCTCACGCAGAACGCGCCCAACCCCGGCACCAACACCGTAAACAGCAGCCCCACCTGCGCGCTCTACACCCGCGACGCCGGCCAGCAATTCGCCGTTATCGTGGTGAAGCCCAATAACAGGGCGATGGCAGATGTTTCGGCCTACGTTGCGGGTACCAAGCGCATCAGCATGAAGTTCCGCAGCCCCGCCGTGGGCACCGTGGTGGAAGCCGTGCTGCAAAACAGCCGCCTGAACACCGCCAATTACCCGACCGGCAAATTTGGCGGCGACTTCCGGGCCACGACCACCGTTGCCAACGCGTGGGAAACCCTGACTTTCACCTATGTTCCGGGCACCGGGGGCAATTTTGACCCTGCCGTGAAGCCCACCGACGTAGACCAGATGGTGCTGCTGGTAGCACCCAACACCAACACCGGCGAAACCTACTACATGGACGACCTGACGGGACCGGAATTGCTCGCGCCCGTGGTTGCCCCCGGCGCGGTGAACCAGCTCTACGACAACTACGAGGGCACGCGGGTTATCAAATACATTGCCTACAAGTCGTCGGGCGGCCTGAATGCCGACACCCTGAATCCTGCCACCAGCCCCGCCAACCCCAGCGCCAAAGTGGCCCGCTACACCCGCTCCACCAATCAGTTCGACGCCCTGGTAGTGCACCCCAGGGGTGCGCCCCTGGCCGATGTCACGCCCTTCAAAAATAATCAGATACGCATGACGCTGAAGGTGTACAGCCCCGCCCCCGGCATTTTGTTCCAGATATCCCTGCAGGATTCTACCGTGGCGGGCGCCACCAATTACCCGGCCGGCCGCAACTCCGAATACACGGCTACCACCACGGCCACCAATGCCTGGGAAACGCTGACTTTCACCTTCGTAAACACGCCTAGCGCCACGGCCAACACCGCCGTGAACGAAATTGTGTTGCTGGTGGCCCCCAACACCACGGTGCGCCGCCGCGTGTACCTCGACGACTGGACGGGCCCCAGCCTGGTGGGCTTCGTAACGGCCGCCCGCACCGTGAAAACGGCTACGGCTGCCTTCGCCCCGGCTTACCCCAACCCCACTTCCGGCCTCACGAAGCTGCCCTTCAGCCTGCAAAAGCCCGCCGTGGTCAGCTTGGCCGTGTACGACAACCTGGGCCGCCGCGTGGCCACCGTGCTCGACGGCCAGACCCGGCCCGCCGGCCAGTTCACGGCGGAGCTTAATGCCGCCCGGCTGGCTTCCGGCCTCTACACCTGCCGCCTCACGGTAGATGGCGTGGCCCTGACCCGTCCGTTGAGCGTGGAATAACCAGTTTTTTCCTGTTTTGACGACCTGATGCAGCAAAACCTCAGGCCCAGACCTATCTGTGGCCTGAGGTTTTGGCTTGCTGACGGGTCACTGTTACGGTGCCGAAGGATTGGTGAGACTCCTTTCGGCACTGCCTGCGCCGGGGCCTGACAGCTACCGGCGCCACGCGGAAGGAACGGGCCACCTGGGGCCAAACGCGGTGGGATGCGTGGCCAATATCAAACCAGGTGTGCCCCGTTCCTTCTCTGGTAGTCTTCTGCTGTGCCCTTCGCCTTACGCGTTCGGCACTTCCATGAAAAAGCGTTTGCTTTCCTGTGTATTTCTTGGTCTGGGGGCCTTGCTGACTTCTACGGGTTGTAGTACGCCGGCACAAAAACAGCTGGCGCAGGCGTCACAGCTGGGCTTGGAGCCCCGCATCGACTCGCTGCTGGCGGCGATGAGCACCGAAGAGAAATGGCCCAGCTGACCAATAATAGCTTCACGCGGCCCCTGAAAGTGTATGCTGGCCAGCCCACAGTGCAGTCTGTTTTCTGAAAACGCATCGCTCAAAGAATCGAGTAACAGGCCCTTGGCAATGTGTCAAGGGCCTGTTTTGTTGAATGGTCTTCGATTCGGGAAACGGCGTAGCAGTCCTACTTTGCCGTCGCTCCGCGTTGCGCACAAACTCGCTGGCTGGCCACAGAGAGGGCTCTGGAGCTTATGACTGAAGAATCAATTATGCCGGATAGGCAGTTGGCGCCCGTATCTTTGGCTACGACCGTGCCCGGTGGTGCCGGCGTCCTTCCCGCATGATTTCTGCCACCTATCTGCAACGCCTGTTTGGTGTAAAAACCAGCGAAGCCCGCACCGTGGGGCTGTTTTTGCTGCACAACTTCCTGTTGGGCATTGGCTCGGTGCTGGTGTACGTGGCGGCCAACGTGCTGCTGCTCGAGCACGACCCCGCCCACAGCCTGCCCCTCGGCTACATTGCCGGCGCCCTGGCCATGATGGCCGTGAGCCGGGTTTACACCTACTTCGAGCACCATTACCTGCTGAAAAAACTGGCCGTGCGCGTGCTGCTGGCCGTAGTGGCCCTCACCGGCGTGATGGGCGTGCTCGTAGTGGTGGGCCATTCGGTGGCGGCGGCCGTGGCCGTGATGGTGGGCTACCGCGTCATCTACCTGCTCACCAACCTCGAATTCTGGGGCGTGTCGGCGGTGGTGTTCGATGTGCGGCAGAGCAAGCGCCTGTTCAGCGTCATCAGCGCGGGCGACATGCCGGCCAAGGCGCTGGGCGCGCTGCTGGCGGCCCTCATCCACGGCGATGCGCAGCTGCCGGTGCTGCTGGGCGTGTCGTTCGTGGCTTACCTCGGGGCGCTGTTCGCGCTGCGCTCCACGCTCAGCTCGCACGTGGTGGAAGCGGCCGCGCGGCCCCAACGACATTCCCGGCAGCAGCCGGCGGCTCTCGTGCAGCGGTGGTTTGGCGGCAGCGAGCTGGTGCTGGCCATGTGCCTGAGCCTGGTGGCCATCGCCGCGGTGATTTCGGGCGTCGAGTTTCTGTTTTTTATCAATGTGAAACTACGGTTTCATGCTTCAGAGGATATTACGCAGTCCGTGGGCTGGGTTTTGGGACTGACCTACCTGGCAGCGATGTTCTTTAAGCTGTTGGTGAGCCGGCAGACCCTTGACCGCTACGGCGTGCAGTGGTCGCTGCAGCTGCTGCCGGCCGTGGCGCTGGGCTGCCTGGCGGTATTTGGCGGGGTGCAGGTGCTGGGCGCTTCCAGCCAAAGTACCTTGCTCGCCTATTTCTGCGGCCTCTACCTGCTGCTGGAAGTGCTGCGCCGCACCGTGTTCGACCCCGTGTTTCTGGTGCTTTTTCAGCCGCTGGCGCCGCAGCAGCGCCTGGCGGCCCACACCCTGGCCAAAGGCTTTTACGAGCCATTGGGCATGGGCCTGACGGGCGTGCTCTTCCTGGCCCTGGGCGCGGTTGACAGACTGAGCGGCTGGATTCCCTTCGCCTGGATGAGCGGGCTGCTGGTGCTGGCGCTGTGGTTTTTGCGCCGCACCTACCGCGCCTATCTGGCCGAGCTGAAGGAGGGCCTGGGCCGACGCTTTACCGAAACCGCCGACCTGGCCCTGCCCGACGCCGCCCTTCAGGTGGTGCTGGCCCACCTGCGCAGCCCCCGCGCCACCGAAGTGCTGAACGCCGTGGCGTGGCTCCGCCAACGCGAGCCCACGGCCCTGGCTGCCCACGCCCCTGCCCTGCTCGAACACTCCGACGAGCGGGTGCGCCTAGCCCTGCTGGCTACCCCCGAAGCCCGGCCCCTCCCCCCGGAAGCGCTGCTGGCGCTGGCCTTACGCGACCCAGCTTCGGCCGTGCGCGAAGCCGCTGCCCGGCAGTTTGCCAGCGCGATTTCGGACGCGCCCGCGCTGACGGCGATGCTAGCCGGCACGGACCTGGCTGCCCGCCAGGGCGCCATTCGGGGCAGCCTGGAAGCACAGCCCGACCACGAGCCGGCCCACCGCAGCCTCCAGCAGCTCCGGCAAGAGGCGACACCAGCAGCCAATACTGCGGCGTTGGGACTCTTGGAATTCTTTAGTAACGACGCTCAAACGCAGCTTCTTGACAGCAGCTTAGCCAGCCCGGACGGTGCCGTAGCGCATGCAGCCTTGCGGGCCATTGGCACCTTGGGCCACACTGATTTTGTCCCTTATCTGGTGCGGGCATTGGGCGAAAAGGGACAGTGGCAGCCCGCCGCCGACAGCCTCGTGGCGCTGGGTACGCCGGTAGTAGCAGCCCTGCGCGAAGCCCTTACCAATTCGAAAAGCAACGTTTTGACGCATCGGCTGGCCGATGTGCTCGAACGCCTCGACGCTCCCGCCAGCCGGGCCGCGCTGGTGGAGCTGGCCCAATCTGCCAATTTGTTTTTCCGGCTGGTGGCGTTGCGGTCCTTACGCCACTCTTCGCCCGCAGTGGCCGAACAGGACGTGTTTGAGCAGTTGCTGCGTGAGGAATTTCACCTGGCATCCCAGCTGCTGGGCGGCCTCGTGCCAACCCAGCCGCCCGCTCTGGTCGCCACCGTCCACTACGAGCTGGGCCTGTTGCACCAGCGCGTGTTCGGCATTCTGGCCCAGCTCTACGATGCGGACCTGGTGGCTACCGCGCAACGCAACGTGGCCCACGCCGCCCGCGAACGCCAGGCCAATGCCCTTGAAATACTCGACAACCTTATTCCCCGGCCCATTTACCAGGGCCTGCAAGCCCTACTCGACGACACGCCCGTAGCGGAGAAGGCCCGCCTGTTCGCCACTCTCACGGCACCAAGCCGCCCGCCGCGCGTTGCCCTCAAAAATGCCAGCCGAGGCCACAGCACAGCTTTAGCGCCGCCCCAGGAGGTTACTCACCGAGCCGAAGCACTGCCCGCGTTTCTGCTCCGCCGGGGCCATAGCGCCTTCACGGCCTGGACGCTGAGCGTGGCCCTGCGCCACTGGCAACCCGCCGAAACTGCCGATGCCGCCGCGCTGCTGTTGCCCTACTTGCAGGCCACCATTCCGCTGCTGCGGGAAAGCGCCGCAGTGGCGGCCACCGCGCTGGCCACGCATTTGGGCCAACCCTCACCTGATTCCTCTTCCCCTTTATCAGCCATGAGCCACGCTCCTGCCAACGCCGACGCCCGTATTTCCGCCCTGGAGCGCGTGGTAGTCCTCAAAAGCACCGCCTTGTTTGCCCAAACGCCCGAAAACGTGCTGAGCAGCATTGTTCCCATTATGCGGGAAGTGACTTTTGAGGAGAATGAGGAGATTTTTGCCAAAGGCGACATTGGCACGTCGCTTTTCATCGTGCACGACGGGCAGGTGGGCATTTTCAACGGCAGCCAGCAGCTGGCTACGTTTGGGCCCGGCGATTTTTTTGGCGAGCTGGCCCTGCTCGATGCTGAGCCGCGCTCGGCTTCGGCGGCGGCGCTGAGCCAGGTGCTGGCCTTCCGCATCGACCAGGAAGATTTTTACGACGTGATGGAAGAGCGCGGCGAAGTGCTGCGCAACATCATGCGGATGCTGTGCCAGCGCATTCGGCAGCAGAACGAGAAGATGCGCGAGCTGGCCGGCTAACTTGTTAGCTGTTAGCTGTTCAACTTAGGTCAGATACTCAAGTGGTCCAAGTGTTTGGCCCAAATAAAACACAATTTAATTGCTTCAACCGACTGATTTTTAAGCAGAAAGCTAACAGCTATTGGCTGAAAGCTAATGGCTCATTACTTACGCCACGACTTCGTAGATTTTTACGGGCAGCGACTTGTTCTTCAACGTTACCTCGCTCACGAACTGGCACTGAAACGACTCCTTCACCTTGAGGTACACGGCCTCGCTGATGATTATTTGCCCCGGCTTGCCGGCCGCCTGCAGTCGCTGCGACACGTTCACCACGTCGCCAATCACGGTGTAGTCCAGCCGCTTGAGCGACGCCGAGCCTATATTGCCCGATACGACTTCTCCGGTGTTCAGGCCGATGCTTACTTCGGGGCGGTAGGCGAAGCCGGACGGGAGTGGGGCGCTGCTGTACTGCAGCGCAGCACGGGCCGAGAGCGCGGCATCAATGGCCCGGTCGAGGTGGTGCTCGCCCCGAAAAACGGCCATCACGGCATCGCCCATGAACTTATCGACGTAGCCGCCCTGCGCAATAATCTCCTTCACCATCACGTCGAAGTAGGTGTTGAGCAGGCTCACAACGTCGGTGGGCGCGAGCTGTTCGGCCAGGGAAGTGAAGCCGCAGATGTCGAGAAAAACGATAGTAGCCTCTACGGTTTCGCTGGCCAGCAGCCGGTTTTCGAAGTCGGGCCGGGTCATGAAATTGAGCACCGTCTCGTCGACGTACATCTTGAGAATATTGTTTTCCTGGATGGCCCGCAAGGTGTCGCGTAGCTGGCGCACCTGCTCGGCAGTTTTCTCAATGGTCAGCTCCAGGTCCTGGAAATCGACGGGCTTCACCACGAAATCGAACGCGCCCCGGTTCATGGCGGTGCGCAGGTTACCCAGGTCGCCATAAGCCGACACGATGACCGTTTTCATGGCCGGATGCTGGGCGTGGGTGTGCGTGAGCAAGGTCAGCCCGTCCATCACCGGCATGTTGATATCGCTGAGGATGACGTCGGTATCGGGGTTTTCGATGATGCGGGCCAGGGCTTCCTGACCGTTGCAGGCGAAGACAAACTCGTAGACGCTCTCGCGGATTTTGCGCCGAAATTTCTGCTTGATGAGCAGTTCGAGGTCGGCTTCGTCATCGACCACCAGTATTTTCGTCTTCATAGCAAGGGTGGCATTAAGGGTGGGGCCGGGCGTAGTGGTAGGGTTCGGGAATGTAAGTCGGCAGCGTTAGGAAATCAACTGGGCCAGCTTTTCCTTCAGCACTGCAAAATCCACGGGTTTGGTCAGGAAGTCATTGGCACCCAGCGCCATCGCCTGGCGGTAGCTTTCGTCATCGCCGTAGGCCGTAATCATCACCATGGTAGTGGGCGGCATCTCAAACTCCTTCTTCACGTGGCCCAGCAGCTCCAGCCCGCTCATGCCGGGCATGTTGATATCGGAGAGAATAATGAGCACCTCTGAGTGGTGGTCGCGCAGGTAGGTCATGGCTTCCTCGCCCGAAAAAGCGAAGCTGAAACTCATTTCCCCACTGCGGATTTCGCGGCGAAAACGCTGCTGAAACAAGTCACGAACATCGGTTTCGTCGTCAACAACCAGGATTTGCATAACTCGGTTTTTCGGGGATAAGGGGCCACCAAAGTTAGGGCCTGCCACCGGTTAGGCGGGCAGGGCCACAATAAATTCGGTGCCCACGTTCACCTCGCTTTCCACCAGCAGGCGCCCGCCGTGGCCGGTGGTCACCACGTCGTGGCTGAGCGAGAGGCCCAGGCCCGTGCCCTCGCCCACCGCTTTGGTAGTGAAAAAGGGCTGGAAAATCCGGGCCTTCACCTGCTCTGGCATACCCGTGCCATTGTCACGGATGCTGATTTCGACACCATTCGCCACGGCCCGCGTACTCACCGTCACCTCGGGTTGGTAATCCGCCGGGGATTCTTCGTGCTGGCGCTGGCGCACGGCATGAAAGGCATTGGTAAGCAGGTTAATCAGCACGCGCCCCAGGTCCATAGGGGCCACCGAAACCAGCGGCAGGTCGGGAGCCAGCACAGTGGTGAGCTGCGCCGTAAATGCCTTGTCCTTGGTACGCAGGCCCTGATAGGCTAGGCGCAGGCTGTCCTCCACCAGGGTGTTGAGGTTGGTGGCCTGGCGGGGGCTGGCGCCGGTGCGCGAGTGCTCCAGCATGCCCTTGATGATAGACGTGGCCCGCTGGCCGTGCTGACTGATTTTCTGGAGGTTTTGCTTGAGGCCGGCCAGGATTTCCTGCTCCAGGTCGGGGTTGCGAGCGGGGCCGGTGGGGTCGCCGGTTATCTCATCCACGAGGTCGGTGCTCACTTCGGCGAAGTTTTTCACGAAGTTGAGCGGGTTTTGCAGCTCGTGGGCAATGCCGGCGGTGAGCTCACCCAGAAAGGCCATTTTCTCGCGCTGCACCAGCTGCTCCTGCGTGGTTTTCAGCTCGGCCAGGGACTCCTCCAGCGCTTCTTTGGCGCGCTGCTGCTGCCGGGCATGCCGGCCCAGCAGCAGCGCCAGCAGCAGCAAGCCCACCAGGCCCGCCACCAGGGCATAGGTCCGGTAGCGGGTTTTGAGGGCCGCCTGGCTGGCGGCGGCTTGCTGCGCGCGCTGCTGCTCCAGGTAGTTCAGGGATTGCAGGCGCATCACCTTTTCCTGGCCGAAAAGCGTGTCCTTCATCACCAGCATCAGGCTCTGGTACCGGAGGGCGCTATCGGACTGGTCACGCATTTTAAAATCCTTGGTCAGCAACGTGCTGGCGTTGAGCACGCCCCGCAGAAAGCCGTTGGTTTGGCCGGCCTGGCAGCCCAGGCGGCCGTAGTAAATGCTGGAATCGAGCCGGCCCAGCTGCTGGTAGAGCGTGGCCAGGCCCACGTAGGAAAAATTGAGGCTGCGCAAATGCCCCACCTTCTTCGATTCGGCAATGCTTTTACGGTAGAACACGGCGGCCTCATCCAGCTTTCCTTCCTTGCGGGCCACATTGCCCAGCCCGTACAAAATGTAATTGGTGGGCGTGCGCAGCCGACGCGCCAGGGCATAGGCCCGCTCCTGAAAAATCCTGGCCGAATCCAGCTGGTCGAACAAGTCGTAAGCAAGTCCGATATTACTCAATTCCAGCACTATACGGCGCTCGGCCCGCAGCTCTTCGTCAATTTTCAGGGCCCTAAAGTAGTACGACAGGCCTTGGCGCTTATCGCGCAGGTACACGTAAATGATGCCGATACTGCGTAGGTTCTGGGCTTCGAGGGCACGGTCCTGGGTGGCTCTGGCGATGCGTAGCGACTGCTGAAAGACCTCCAGCGAACGGGCCAGGTTGCTTTCGCGCAGGGCGGCACCGAGGCGGTTCAGGGCTTCGCCTTCGCCGTGGCGGTAGCCCACGCGGCGGGCCAGGGCCAGCGCCTTGAGGGCATACACGGCGGCCGAATCGGTGCGCTGCGTCCACAGCTGGTCACTGAGTTGGCACAGCACAATCACGCGCAGGGTATCGGGCAGCGGCCGGTCCAGTACCCGGCGCAGGCTGTCCACGCTCCGGCTTTGGGTGGCTTTGGGCAACGGCACCGCTCCTGCCGAGAGGAAACCACTCAGCAGCAACAGCACCAAAAGGCTCAGCCGGAAACGCATGCAGAAAAAGGAGTTACGTAGTTAGCTTCAAGCCTTGAGCTGCGAGCCGCAAGCTGGTTTACTATGCTTTATGAAAATTCAATATTCGTTTCAAGCGTACATGATACGCTGTGCAACCTGCTATTTTGTGAGTAGTAGGCTTGAAGCTTGCTGCTTGAAACTTGTGGCTCACTACTTAAAAGCAATCGGAACAACCAAACCAAATATAGGGTTTTAGCAGGCGAAAAAACGCAACAAGCTGGCCCAAAAAGAGCAACCCAGCCGGCGAGTGGCCCCGACGTCGGTCGACCTATTTAACTGGCAAGCTAATCAGAAACTCGGTGAAGCTTCCTTCTTCCGAACTCACCGTGAGGGTGCCGCCGTGGCCCTGAGTCACGATGTCGTAGCTCAGCGACAAACCCAGGCCGGTGCCTTCGCCACTGGGCTTGGTGGTAAAGAAGGGCTGGAATATTTTCTGCCGCACGGCTTCGGGGATGCCCGACCCGTTGTCGCGTACCCGAATTTCGAGTTGGTCGCCGCGTTGGTGCGTGCTCACGGCCACGGTGGGCGCGTAACCGGCCTCACCGCGCAGCTGGCGCTGGCGCACGGCATAAAAGGCGTTGCCAAACAGGTTGAGCAGCACCCGACCCAGGTCGGGGCCAATGGCTGGCACCAACGGCAGGTCGGGCGCAAAGTCGGTATTGAGGGTGGCGTTAAAAGTCTTGTCCTTGGCGCGCAGGCCCTGATAGGCTAGGCGCAGGTACTCGTCGGCCAGGTGGTTGAGGTTGGTGGGCTGGCGCTCGCCGGTGCTGGCGCGGCTGTGTTCGAGCATGCCTTTCACGATGCTGGCCGCGCGCTGCCCGTGGTGATGAATCTTCTGCAGGTTCTGGGCAATGTCGGCCAACAGCTCGGCTTCAAGGTCGGGGTCGCGGATGGGGCGGGCCTGCTCCTCGCTCAATTCGGTCAGCATCTCCACGCTCACGTCGGCAAAGTTGTTCACGAAGTTGAGCGGGTTCTGGATTTCGTGAGCGATGCCGGCCGTCAGCTCGCCCAGGCTGGCCATTTTCTCGGACTGCACCAGCTGCGCCTGCGTGGTGCGCAGCTCGGTGAGGGCCGCGCGCAGCTCCTCGGCCTGAAGGGTGAGGGCTGCGGTGCGCTCCAGCACCAGCCGTTCCAGCTCCACGTTTTGCGCCTCGATGAGGCGTTTGGCTCTCTCTTCTTCCTCCCGCTGCAGTCGTTCCTTTTCCAGCCCCTTTTTCTGGCTCCGGGCGATGATAATGAAGGCAATCAACCATGTTATGGCAAATCCCTGCGTGCTATCCACCAGTTGGTCGAGGCGCGTAGTCAGGCGCCCGTCGGCCCCAGCCAGAATAAATTCGAGGAGCTTGTTTAGGAGAAACGGTGCCAACGCCAGCAGCAGTGTACGGGCCGGGCGGTAGTCGCGCAAGGCCACCAGCACGGCCGCCACCGTCAGCAGCACAAACAGCCAGTACCCATCCACCAACACCGGCACCCGCAGCTTAAAAACCCACGCGGCGAAGGCCAGGGCAATGCTGGGCACCCAGATGTAGTTCAGAATATTGTTCCAGGCCAACCGGGCAGGCAGGTCCAAAAAACGACGCAAACCCCTGACCATCAAGATGGCAACCGGAGCCAAAATCAGGAGTTCACCGTAACCAGCGGAAGATTTCATCGCAGCAAAAACGCAGTGGCAGGGGCGGCAGGCCATAAGAGCCCAGCTCACACCCTAAATTTCAGCACCGCCAAGGTACACTTGGAGGCAGTAATAAAGTCGCCGGCCGGCGTGGCCGCTACTGGGGCAGGGTGATGAGGAACTCCGTGCCCTGGCTCTCGCGGCTCTCCACCGTGAGCGTACCGCCGTGGCCCTTGGTCACAATGTCGTAGCTCAGCGAGAGGCCCAGGCCCGTGCCCTCGCCCGCTGGCTTGGTGGTGAAAAAGGGCTGAAAAACCTGCGCCCGCACCGCCTCGCTCATGCCCGTACCGTTGTCCTGCACCCGAATTTCCACGCGACTGTCTTCAAGGCGCCGGGTACTTAGCGTCACGGTGGGCTGGTAGGCCGAGCCGGCTGCGGCGGCTTGCCGTTGGCGCTCCCGCACGGCGTGCAGGGCATTGGTGCCAATATTGAGCAGCACGCGCCCCAGGTCCGGCGCCACCACGGCCACGGCGCCCAACGCGGGGTCCAGCTCCAGCTCCAGCTGTGCGCTGAATGCCTTGTCGTGAGCACACAGGCCCTCGTAGGCCAGGGCCAGCGACTCGCCGGCCAGGGCGTTGAGGTCGGTGGCCTCGCGCTGGCCCAAGCCGGCCCGCGAATGCTCCAGCATACCTTTGATGATGGCCGAAGCGCGCTGGCCGTGCTGGCTAATCTGCTGAAGGTTTTGCTTGAGGCCAACCAGAATTTCGCCTTCCAGGCCCGTATTCTGGCGCGTATCGGCACCGTTGCTGTGAATGTCATCGACGAGGTCGGTGCTGACCTCGGCAAAGTTTTTCATGAAGTTGAGCGGGTTTTGCAGCTCGTGGGCAATACCCGCGGTGAGCTCACCCAGAAAAGCCATTTTTTCGGACTGCACCAGTTGGGCCTGCGTCGTGCGCAGCTGGGCCAGCACCCGCCGTTTGGCGCGCAGCTGTTGGTAGGTGAACACCCCCAGCCCCGAAACCAGCACCACGGCCAGCAGAGCCCCCATCAGCAGCCAGTTGCCCAGGCGCAGGCGCTCTGCTTGCACGGCCTGCTCCTGGTGCAGGTTATTTATCTGCGTGGTTTGGGCCTGTTCCACCCGCTCGTTCTCGTATTGCGCCACATGAAACGAGTTCTGGGCGGCGTTGAAGGCCGTAGTTAAGGCAATGTATTCGCGGGAGTAGCGCTGCGCCTCTGCGGGCTGCCCCTGCTCGTCGTAAAAAGCCACTAGCTGCTGCAGGTACTTGGGGCGCAGGCGGTCGAGCTTGGCGGCCGTGGCCTTCTGGTAGGCCCGCAGCCAGTGTGTTTCGGCGCGGGCACCGTCTTGCCGGGCAGTGTAGTACTGGGCCCAGGTTGCGTCAAGCTCCAGCTCGCCCGGCTTGTCCGACATGGGCAAGCGTAGCGAGTCGGCCAGGTGCTGGGCACGGGCGAGCAGCTGGCCAGCGGGCGCTATCTGCTTCATTTGCAGCAGCACCGCCGCCTTTTGCACGAGGGCATGCGTCCGAATCATGAGCTGTTCGGAGGGGTCGGGGCTGCGGGCGGCCAGGGCCGAGTCGGACGCTTGCAGGGCGGCCTGCGGCTGCTGCTGCTTCAAATAAAGCTTCGAGAGCGCCACGTAGGTAAACACCCGGTTCTGGCCCTGCACCTGCCGGAATCCGGGCTGGGCCAGGGCCAGGCTCAGGTACTGCACGGCCTTGTTGGCATTGCCCCAATCGGCGTAGATGGCCCCGGTCACCAGCAGCTCGTTGAGGTACAGCTTGCGGCTGAAGAGCTGCATCATGTCGGCTGCGTGCAGGCTGTTATTGATGGCCCGGTGGTAATCGCCCATGCGCCGGTAGTAGCCTGCCTGCGACAAATAGCAGGCCGCCACGTTCTCCTCATCACCCCGCAGCCGGTAGAAGGCCAGCTTGCTCTCGTAGTACTGCTTGCGCTCTTCCGGAGCATTTAAGCGGTTGAAGAGCGTCACCAGGTCAATCAGCAGCCACGGCACGGGACGCCCGGCGCGGTCAAACTCGGCCACGGCTGCCTGCATGCTGTCCAGGGCGGTGGCTGCGCTGGCGGGCAGCGGCCACAGCACAAGGCCCGCCCGCAGGCGGCGGTAGGGTGCGGCATCGAGCACCCTCACGCGCCGGTTCAACGTTAGAAGCTGGTCGAGCAACGGCAGGGCCTGGGCGTTGGTGGGGCGCAGGTCGAGCAGGTGCACTATGGTTCGGAGGCGAGTTGTGTCTGATTGCGGCCCGGAAAGCGTGGCCGATAAGGAGTCGTAATCAGCATCCCAGTAGCGATGCTGCGCTCGCAGGGACCCGCTCATGGCCCACACTGCCAGAAACGTAAGCACCCACTTCAGGGGCAAAAATGCAGCGTTGGGCCGGGCTACTGGCCGGACTCTTGGCCGGCAACACCCTGCGCCGCGCCGCGCCTGCCCAAGCGTGACGCACGGGTTTAGGCTTGCGCAATCGTTGCCGGCAAATGGCAGAAAAGAGGACTTGAAGAACACGCCAGTATGAATTAGCCTCCGAAAAAGGTAGTGCTGGGCCGCAGGCCGGGCGTTCCAACTCGTAAAGATGAATGAATCTGCGCATCCGACTGCGCGGAGCGGTTAATTTGTCTATACCTGAATAGCTGCCTCCAGCAAAACGCAACTACTCGTGCGTGCTGATTTTCAAGTAAGACACGGGGTTTTTGGTAAAAATCAACACGCAGCATCTTAAGTTATTGGCCAACTCATTTTTTTTACCTTCTCCATCGATTATTGTTCCTCTCACTCCCGTACGGCGGCTGTCGCAGGTAGCTCAGGCCTGAAACTGAATTGAGCCTGCTCTGAGGCGCTTTGGCGGGCGGACGGACCAAGGTTTGGGGCGAGGCCGTCGTGCTTTGTATTTTCATCTTTACCTAGTTGCTTTACGCTTACGCGGGGCTGTCCCCGTTCCGCGCCCCCGCCCCATGCACGCCCAAGCCGCCGAAGCATACATCGTAGAAGAGCTGCGCCGGGGCCTCTCCCCTACGCTTTATTACCACGGCCTGCACCACACCCTCGACGTAGCCGCGGTGGCCCTGGAGCTGGCGGTGGCCGAAGGCGTGACGGACCCCGAATCGCTCGGCCTGCTGCGAATGGCCGCCTTGTTCCACGATGCCGGCTTTCTACGAACCTACCAGGGGCACGAAGCCGCGGGCGGCGAGCTGGTGCGCGCCACACTGCCGGATTTTGGCTACACCCCAACCCAAATCGAACAGATTTGCAGCATGATAATGGCCACGCGCTATCCCCAGGAGCCGCGCAATCAATTGGATGACATCCTCTGCGACGCCGACCTCGACTATCTGGGCCGGGACGATTTCGAACCAATTTCGACCAGTCTTTTCCAGGAGCTGACCGCCCGCCAGCTCATTGCCGGGGAGTACGAGTGGTTTCAGCTGCAAGCCAGCTTCCTGGCCCACCACCGCTACTGGACGCCCACCACCATCGCCCGCCGCACCGCCGCCAAGCAAGCACGCCTCGACCATATTCTGGCGCTGCTGGCCGCCTGGAGCTAATTCTAGTTGTTAATTGCTCGTTGTCAGCTGTAAGCTGTCAGTTATTGATTGTTAATACCGACCCACTGACAACTGATAACGAGCACCTGACAACTAATAGTCAGCCAGACCATTGCGGAGCGAATACACGGTGGCATGGCCGTGCGCCAGTAGCAACTGCGCCGCTTGCTGGCTCCGCCGGCCGCTGGCACAATGTACCACCACCGGGATGTCGGAGCGTAGTTCAGCGAGCTTGTTGGGGAGCTGGGCCAGGGGAATGAGGTGGCCGCCAATGTTGCGCTGGGCATATTCATGCGGCTCGCGCACGTCCAGCAGTTGCAGGGGCCGGCCGCTTGCCTGCCAGGCTTTTAACTCTTCGGCACTGATTTCGGGGGCCGGCGCCTTGGCTTCGTTGTCTGCGGTTTCGCCACAGAATGCGGCGTAATCGGCAGCCAGGGCCGTAAGCTGCTGGTTGGCGGCCACAGCCCGGAAGCGGATGGGCTGGAACCGCATGCCGAGCACGTCCAGCAGCAGCAGGCGCCCGCTGAGCACCTCCCCCAGCGCGAGGATGATTTTGAGTACTTCGGCCGCCTGCAGCGTGCCTACCAGGCCGGGCAGCACGCCCAACACCCCGATTTCGGCGCAGCTGGGAGACTCGCCGGGCGCGGGCGGCACCGGGTGCAGGCAGCGGTAGGTGGGGCCATTCTGGTAGTTGAACACCGAAACCTGGCCTTCAAACTTGAAAATGGCGCCGAATACCAGCGGCTTGCCCAACACCACGCAGGCGTCGTTGACCAGGTAGCGGGTGGCGAAATTATCGGAGCAATCCACCACCAGGTTGTAGCCGGCCAGCAGCTCCAGCGCATTGGCCGCTGAAAGGTGCACCTGATGCGTGTGAAGCGCAATAAATGGGTTTTGCGCGTGAAGCTTTTCGGCGGCAACCAGGGCTTTGGGACGGCCCACGTCGGCGGTGGCATACAGCACCTGACGTTGCAGGTTGCTGTCGTCCACGGTGTCGAAATCGAGCAGGCCTAGCGTGCCCACGCCGGCGGCGGCCAGGTATTGCAGCACCGGGCAGCCCAGCCCGCCGCAGCCCACCACCAGCACACTGGCCGCCTTCAGTTTCTGCTGGCCCGGCACGCCGATTTCGGGTAACAGCAAGTGGCGGCTGTAGCGGCTGGTTTCGGCAGCGGAAAGAGACTGGTCGGCAGGAATCATCAGCAGCAGCAGGTATAAGGTGCAATGGTTGTCAACAGCTGAGCCACGCTTTCGGCCCTACCGCCGCAATTTCGACATCAGGAACGAGTTTGGGGCCGGTTGCTGGCGGAAGGCCGAATGAGGACGCTGGCGGCTGGTGCCTGCTTCAGCTCAGGAATGCAGCCGGTGAGAGGGTTGCCTGGGGAGCTGCGCGGCCTACATTTGCTTATGAGCGTCGGCAGCAACGCTGGTAAATCCAGTTGTTCTATATCGATTCATGACTTAACATAATAAATATATGGAGTTAATATGCTCATCTGTTCCCTGCTATGACTGGCCGGCGCGCCTGATTTATGGCCACACATGGTGCGCCTGATAGTAAAATCCAATATCTTCGCCTGTTGTAGAATTCCATCTGATTCTGTTTCAGTTACTATGTCGAAAGCTATACTATTATCCTTGCTGCTGGCCCTGCCCCTGGCGGGCTACGCCCAGGTTGACACCGTGCGGGCCAGCACCCTGCCCGGCCCCCAGCTAGCGGAAAAAGCCTACAACAGCGGCCTGGCCAGCTTCAATGCCCAAAGCTACCCGGCCGCCCTGCGCAGCTTCGACCAGGCCATTGCGGCCAAGGCCGATTTCGCGGCGGCCTACACCAACCGTGCGGCTACGCGCTTCGAGCTCAAGGAGTATCCGCAGGCCTTAGCCGATTACGACCAGGCCCTGAAGCTGGAACCGGGCAACTATGCCGGCTATTTTGGCCGGGGCCGCGTGCGGGAGGCCCAAAACCAGTCCGCCGAGGCCGACCAGGACTATTCTGAAGCCGTGAGAATCCAGCCCGACTACGCCCCGGCCTGGTACAACCGCGGCGTGTTGCGCTTTGAGAAAGGCGATTACCAGGCGGCCCGCGACGACTTTGATGGCGCCATTAAAGCCGACCCCAAAATGGCCTACGCCTATCATGACCGCGGCAGCGCCAACCAGAAACTCAGCAACTACGCCGCCGCCGCCCAGGACTATTCCCAGGCCCTAACGCTGCAGCCGGAATTACTGGCGGCGCTGCTCAACCGCGCTACCGTGGAGCGCCGCGCCGGCCAGCTGCCCCAGGCCCTGCGCGATTACGACACCTACCTGGCCAAGAAAGCCGACAATGCCCTGGCTTTCAGCAACCGCGGCAGTGCGCGCTTCGAAAACAAAGATTACGCCGGGGCCATCGCCGATTTCAGCCAAGCCATCAAGCTCGATGCGGCCTATGCCTATGCCTGGAATAACCGCGCCGCCGCCCAGCTGAAGCTGGAAAAATACGCCGCCGCCGCCGCCGATGCCAGCCAGGCCATTAAGCTGAAGCCCGACTACGCCGAGGCATACCTGAACCGCGGCCACGCCCGCGAAATGCTGCGCCAGGCCGACGAAGCCTGCCAGGACTGGCGCAAAGCCGCCGAGCTGGGCATCGCGGCTGGCGACAACTACGCTGCCGCCGCCGGCTGCGCGGGCGAGGCCCAATAGAAACGCGCTTCGGCGCGTTCGGCGGCCGAAAGCTTCTGCAACGATTGAACGCGCCGAGGCGCGTTTCTACCTTTTTTATTTACTACGATGCCTGCTTTTTTCCGCCTGTTGCTGCTGTTGTTGCTTGCTCCCACGTTCCAGGCAGCGGCCCAGAGCGTGGCGTTTACCAAAGACCGGTTTCCTGACAATAAGGAAGGGTTGCGCGAGGCAATGCGCGAGCTAAAAGAAGGCGATACCGAATACGGCGCTGACCCGGCCCGCTACGCACAGGCCCTGCCCCACTACCTGGCGGCCCAGCAGTTCAACCCCAACAACGCGGGCCTGAATGTGAAAATCGGGGACTGCTACCTGCATTCGACCACCCGCACCGCTGCCCTGCCTTATTTGCAAAAAGCCGCCAAGCTCGACGTGACGGCCGATGCGCGCACGCACTACCTGCTGGCCCGCGCCCTGCACCTGAGCGCCAAGTGGGCCGAGGCCATTGCCGAATACCAGCAGGCGCCGCCCGTGGGCGGCAATACCCGCAACGGCAGCGCCGAAGTACTGACGGCCAGCGACCTACAGCGCTACATTCAGCAGTGCCGCAACGGCCAGCAGCTCATGGCCAAGCCCGTACGCGTGTTCATCGACAATGCCGGACCGGAGCTGAACTCGGCGGATTCGGACTACGGGCCCGTGGTTTCGGCCGATGAATCGACCATTGTGATAACCTCGCGGCGGGCCGGCTCGACGGGCGGCAAAAAAGACCCCGAGGGCAACGGCTACTTCGAAGACATTTACCAAGCCACCTGGACGGGCAAAACCTGGAGCCGCGCCGCCAACCTGGGCGCCCCCGTGAATACCGACGACCACAACGCCACCGTGGGCCTGGCGCCCGATGGCCAGCGCATGCTGGTGTATTCGGGCGGCAACGGCGGCGACATTCTCGAAGCCAACCTGAGCGGCAGCGCCTGGGGCAAACCCAAGCAGCTGGGCTCGCGCATCAACACGCGCAGCCACGAAACCTCGGCCAGCTACTCGCCCGATGGCCGGTATCTGTACTTCGTGAGCAACCGGGAAGAAGGCAGCCTGGGCGGGTCCGACATTTACAAGGTGGAGCTGGACGGGCGGGCACCGGCCGTGAACCTGGGCTCCATCATCAACACGCCCTACGGTGAGGAAGGCGTTTTTATGCAGCCCGACGGCAAAACCATGTTCTTCTCTTCGGAAGGCCACAACACGATGGGTGGCTACGACATCTTCAAGTCGGTGTTTGAAAACGGCAAGTGGAGCAAGCCCGAAAACCTGGGTTGGCCCATTAATACGCCCGACGACGACGTGTTTTTTGTGACCTCGGCCTCGGGGCGGCACGGCTACTATTCCAGCGACCGGCCCGGCGGCCTGGGCGCCAAGGACATTTACCGCATCACTTTCCTCGGCGCCGAAAAGCAGCCCCTGCTCAGCGAAGAAGACCAGTTGCTGGCCTCGCGGCTGGCACCCATCAAGCAAACCGTGCTGGCCCCGGCCGTGGAAGTGGCCACGGCCCAGGTTACCATTCTGAAAGGCACCGTGACCGACGACGCCACAAAGCAGCCGTTGGAAGCCACCATCGACCTCATCGACAACACCAGCGGCCTCACCATTGCCACGTTTCGCAGCAACTCCACCTCGGGCCGGTACCTCGTGAGCTTGCCTTCGGGCACCAACTACGGCATTGTAGTGCGGCAGGACGGCTACCTGTTTCACTCCGAAAACTTCGACCTGCCCGCCGGCGCCGCCTACGCCGAAGTGGTGAAAGATATCGCCCTCAAACGCCTGGAAATGGGCGTTACCATTGTGCTTAAGAACATTTTTTTCGACACCGGCAAAGCCTCGCTGCGCCCCGAAAGCACGGCCGAGCTGGAACGTTTGCAAAAGCTCCTCACCGAAACCCCGGCCCTGAAGCTCGAAATGGCCGGCCACACCGACGATGTGGGCGAAGCCGCCAAAAACCAGGACCTCAGCCAGCGCCGCGCCCAGGCCGTGGTCACGTACCTCACGCAGCACGGCATTGCGGCGGGCCGCCTCACCGCCGCCGGCTACGGCGAAACCCGCCCCGTGGCCCCCAATACCAACAAAGCCAACCGCCAACTCAACCGCCGCACCGAATTTAAGGTGACCGGCAAATGAGTTGTCAATTGCTAGTTGTTGATTTTCAGCCATTATCTAACTGACAATCAACAACTAATCCACTTGGTCGCTGGCAACGGGCCGGCCGGCGCGCAGCAGGTCCAGCACCAGTGCCCACAGATGCTCGTAGGGAATGATTTCGACCTCGGCAAAAGCTTCGCCGGGCGGGGGCGTTTCCGAGAGCTGCTTCAGTAGCAGTGCCCCGCGCGCGGCGGCGGTGGCCGGCATAAAATTCTTGTCCACGAGCAGCTGCAACAGGCGCAGAAACAGCCGGCTGCGTAGCGTGGTGGGCTCAGTCAGATGCCGCTGCCGGTATTTGCGCAGGCGTTCCAACCGTAGGAGCGACTCCTCCAGGTTGCGCTCGCGCAGGAAATGCATGAGTTGTAGCACCAGAATGGACACGTTATGCCCGCGCTTGTCGCGGCTGTACTCGGGCATCTGTAGTGCCCAGCGGGCCGTTTGGCGCTGCTGGGTACTGGTGAGCCGTTGCGGAGGCAGCACAAATTCGACGTAGCCCCGATACAAGCCCCAGCGCTGCTGCGCCGCTTCCGGCTGATTTGGAAAGCCTGGATTCTGGGCAGTCATGGCTAGTATTTCCTGCGCCCGCTCGTATTGCTCGGCATGCAGCGCCAGCAGCACGTGGTGTTCCTGAAAGTAAAACCAGTTGTTGGACGAGGGGTAGAAATCGCGCAGATATTGCCCGGCCAGGCGCAGGCCCCGCACCGGCTGCCGGCTCCGCAGGTGCGCGTAAATCGTGACAAAGTGATTGAAGCGCAGGTCGAAGCGCCGGGCGTTCAGCTTGCCTTCGCGCAGGCGTTGCGAAGCCGCGCCGGCCACCCGAATCATTTCGACGTAGTTCCCTTGCAGCTCTTCGTAGGCCAGCCGCGCCCGGTACATCATATTGTAGGTCATGAAGCTGCGGGCGCGGCGGTGCAGCGCTTCCAGCTGCTCGATGCGGCTGGGCAGCACCAGCAACACGGCGCGGCGGGCGGCCACCGTGCCGTTCAGCGCAAGTTTCGTATCGGCATACAGCTGCTCGGCCTCATCTTCCAGGGCCAGCACTTGCTGGGCTTTCAGCAGCACTTTCACCATTTTGGCGTAGGCAATTGCCTGCCGCTGCTCCAGGTGCAGGGTGCGCAGCATGCGGGCGCATTGCACCACGTACTGCGTAAACTCTCCGGCTATGGCCAGGCTCAGGCAACGCTGTAACAGGCGCTCCGAAAGCTTGAAATCCCGCTCCAGATATAAGATAGTGGCCTTGTGCAGCTGGTCCAGGCACTCCAGCTCGTACCGGTTCGACACGAAGTGCCGGGGGTCCGAATGGTCCAGAAAATACAGCTGATTCAGCAGTTTGGCGCGCACCCGCGACTGCAGCTTCTGCAGGGCCCGCACATTGGTCGGCGTCGCTTTCGAGTAGAGCGCCTTCACCACTTGCAGCTGGGTGGCATCGGGCACCTTGGCGAGAAAGGCCACCAGCTGATTTTCCTTGCCCGACTGCTCCCCCCGCAAATCCAGGATGGGTAAAGATGCCAGACTGCGGGATGTCGCAATTTGCACCAGATTTGTAATCTCGTTCAACATAAAAACTAGCTATATGCTCATTATAGGCACTTCAACATGCAAGCAGGTGCGCCGAAGCCGTGTCGCAATTACGGCCAGTGTTTCCTTTTTTTCTTGCTTTCCCTGCCCAACCTTTGCATGTTCCGTAATTATGCTCATTTTGGCGACCAAATGTCGCAAATTGAGCATTTTATTTTTATCGCGTGAAAATGCAGGGCCGCTAAAACACCGACAGCGCCTTTCATAATTTTTCATATCATTTATTTTATAAATATCATGACCTAAGCACAAGTCGCTTTAAGGACAATAGTGTCCTTTTTTACGGGTAGAAGAGCCGTCACCTTTGTGTAAATCACACATTTGACTCACCTCTTATCCTCCGCGCCGTGCTAGACCTTGTCGCCTCCGTCCTGTTTCAACTCGCCGTCCTTTTCGCTGGCGGAACCCCCGAATCCACTTCCACGCAGACCAATTCCACTGCGCCTGAAACCCACACCGAAGTCAATAATGCTGGCGGCACCGGCGGCTGGACTGGCATTGCCGCTTCATCAAGCAATACTGGCGGCTGAGAAGGCCCCACCACGCCCCAAAATTCCCGACGTGCGGTTTCGTGTCTACCTTGCTTCGCTACCGTACCAGCGGCAGATTAGGAATACCGCATGAAGCCTCATTCTTTACCCTTTTTTCTGCTTTTTGCGGTAACTGCTCTCCTCGCGCAAAGCTGTGCTGCCCCCGCTGACAAGGACCCGGCCATCCGGGTGCGCTGGCCGAACGACCCCGAGTCGCTGAATCCGCTGCAACTGCCCAACCAACGCGCCGTTGATGCTGCCAATTTGCTGCATATCAGCTTACTACAAGGCGATTTTTCAACCGAAGCAATAGCACCTGCTTTGGCCGAAACCCTGCCTGCAATGGAACTCGTGGGCGATTCACTAACCCGGATTATGTACCGCATCCGCCCGGCCGCCACCTGGGACACGGGCCAGCCCGTACTGGCAACGGACGTTGCCTTCACCTTAAAGCTGATGTTTTGTCCGGGCGTACCAAACGAAGCGTCACGCCTTCAGTACGGGTTTATTCAACGCCTGATTCCGGACCCGCGCGACCCGCGCCGCTTTGTGCTCGAATGCCGCGGCCAGGCGGCAGAATACCTGCTGGCCTCGGGCGATTTTTTTATTCTGCCCGAAGCGGCGCTCGACCCTACGGGGGAATTACGCCGCTTCTCGTTGACTCAGCTGCAGCGCCGCGCCCCTGATGCCCCCGCTGCGGGGCTGGCCGCCGTGGCCCAACGCTACCGGGCCCTGCCCCCTGGCAAAGTACCAGGCTGCGGCCCGTATCAGTTAAAATCCTGGCAAAAAGACCGTTACCTGACATTCAGCCGCAAGCCTGACTGGTGGGGTCAACGCCTCCGGCCGCAGCCTTTAGTGTTGCAGGCGCGCTCTCCCAATCTCGCTTTCGTCATTATTCCAGATGCCAATACGGCAAGCCTGGCCCTGCAACGCGGCGACGTGGATATTTTTCCGCAAATACCCGCCCGGGAATTTGCGCGGCTGCGCAAGGCCGCGACTACAGCGCCGGGACTCTCTTTCAATTCAGTTCCCTCTTATGATGTGGTGGTGGCGGGCTTCAATACCCGGCAGCCCGCCCTTGCCGATGCCCTCACCCGCCGGGCCCTGAGCCATTGCTTCAATACGGCGGGCTTACTGCAAGCCACGCAGTTGGGCGACGGCCAGGCAACGGTTGGCATCATCAGCCCCCGGAGCCGCCAGAATTACAACGACAGCCTCACCCCGGTTGCCTTCGACCTGGCCAAGGCGGGGGCGCTGATGCGGCGGGCGGGCTGGCGGCGGGCGCCGGGCGCGGCGGGCGGCTGGACCCGGACCCGTACCGGCAGCAAGCAGCCCGACCAGCTGCGGCTAGCCCTGCGCTACCAGGCCGATGAGGCTACTTTTGCCACCATCGCGCTCCAGTTTAAGGCGGCGGCGGCCAGCCTGGGCATTGCCGTTACGCTGCTGCCCACCGAGGCGGGTTCTCTTAGTACTGCCCTGCGCACCAGCGATTTCGACATGTACGTGCGGATGCTCAGGGGCAATCCTTTCATGTTCAATTTCACGCCGCTCCTGCATTCGCGCGCGGTAGGCCAAAGCAACGTCACGGGCTACAGCGGGGCGGCCAGCGACCAGCTCATCGACGCCATCGCGGCGGCCGAAAACCCCGCACGGCGGGCGCAGCTGCTGCGGCAGTTCCAGGCCCTGATGCAGGCCGAAATGCCCTGGGTGCCCCTGTTTTTTCTGCCCACCCGCATTGCGGCCAGCCACCGGCTCACCGGCCTGAACGTCTCGGGCCTTAAACCAGGGTTTGCGCTCAACGCCGTGGAACGCTCGGCCCAACCCACTTCTACTCCTTAGCCATGGGAAGGCCGTTGCTGGGGCGCTTGTTGCGAACGGTACTGGCCGTGTGGGCCCTGGCCTCGGCGGTGTTTTTGCTGAGCCGTAACGACGCGAACACGGCCACCCTGCTGGCGCTGCCCGATTTTTCGGCATCAGTAATGGCCGGCAGCGGCAGCTCTACTGACTACGTCGCCGCACAACGGGTCGTTCAGCGCCGCCTGGGCCTCGACCTGCCTCTGTTTTACGCGAGTCGGCCGCATTCCTCGCCCACCAATACCCCGCGGTGGCACTGGAATGGCACTCAAAACCAGTACCATCGCTGGCTGATACGCCTGATGCGCGGCGATTTGGGTACTTCTTTTCGGACCGCGCAGCCCGTTGCCAACCGGCTGTACCAAGCACTGGGCTTCACGTTGCCGCTCACTGGCACGGCGGCGCTGCTGGCCGTGCTGGCGGCCCTGGCGCTAGCCCGGCGTCTGGCGGCAAAGCCCTGGTGGCAACAGCCCGTGCGGGCAGTTCTGGTTGCGGTGCATGCCCTGCCGCTGTTCGTGCTGGCCCTGCTGCTGCTGCTCACGTTTGCTAACCCCGCGGTAGTTGCCTGGTTCCCAGCCTACGGGCTCGACCAGCTGGCGACAACGGAGGCGGATAGCTGGAGCCGGACCCAAACGTACCTGCTACACCTGGTGCTACCGGTGACCGCGCTCACGCTCACAACTCTACCCGAACTCACCTTACAGCTCGACGCGGCCCTGGCCCAGGAGCTGCGCACCGATTATGCTACCACCGCCCGTGCAAAAGGCCTGGCGGAAGAGAACGTTATCCGGCGGCACGCCCTGCGCAACGCCTTGTTGCCCACCATCACCCAGGTGGCCGACCTCCTGCCCATCCTGGTGGCCGGGGCCCTGGTGGTAGAAGTCGTGTTTGCCCTGCCTGGGATGGGCCGGCTGCTGGCCGATGCGGCGGCGGGCCGCGACTACCCTGTGCTAGTGGGCGGGGTACTGCTGACGGGCGCAGCCCGCCTGCTGTCCCTGCTCCTGGCCGACTTTCTTTATTTCTGGGCCGACCCTCGCATCCGGTGGCAGTCCTGACCGCTGTTTCGTTCTCGTGGCCCCAAAAGCTAGCCGGGAGCTGGCTGGTGCTCCTCGTGCTCGGGGCGCTGCTTGCGCCCTATTTGCCACTCGCTTACCTGCCCAATGAGCCCGATTTGGCCCATGTAGCCGAAGCCCCGTTTGGTCGGGGCAGCGCGGGCTGGCATTGGCTGGGCACCGACTCCCAGGGGCGCGACGTGTTGAGTGTGCTGGTATTCGGGGCTCGTACGGCGGTGCTGCTCACGCTCCCAGCGGCCTTGCTTTCGGCCTTGATTGGGGCGCTGGCGGGCGGGGCCGCCGGCTTTTGGGGCAATAGCAGCCGGCTGGCAGTTCCTTATTGGTTGATGACCCTGGGCGGTCTGTGGTGGGCGCTTCAACTGCCGGTTCCGCTGTTGGGAGTGGCAGTGGCCGCACTGGGCACCGTGGCTGCCGGGCTGGCCTTCTGGCACCAACGGCCGTCGCCAACCTGGCCGGTTCCCATCAACGCAGTAGTGATGGGGGTGGCCACCACCCTGGATACGATTCCACGGCTGGTTCTGGTGGTTGCCATCGCCGCCGGCACGGGGGTTTCGACGGGGGGCCTGCTGGCCCTGATGACCCTGACGACCTGGCCACAGTCGGCCCGCCTGGTCCGGGCCCAGATGCTCCGAATCCGCATTTTACCTTTCATAGAGGCAGCCCGGGCTGCTGGCCTCCCACCCGGCAGAATCTGGCTGCACCACGCCTTGCCCCATGCCCTGCAACCCCTGAAAACGGCCTTACCGCTCAGCCTGGTGGGGCTACTGGGCCTGGAGAGCACTTTGTCCTTTCTGGGGATTGGCCTGCCACCCGACGTGGCGAGTTGGGGAGGGCTCATGGGCACCATCCGCGCCGAACCAACAGCTTGGTGGATATTCATATTCCCATCTACCTGCTTAATAACAAGCATATTATCGCTACTAGTCCTGGGCAAGAAAAGCCTTGTCTCCGTCTGATTTTTCAATAAATCCGCTGAAATCCAAGTAGTCGTAGTTGTCAGAATAATTCACCTGCCAAGCGTCGTTCAATGTCGCAAACGAGCTTTTTTCTCACACAAATTATCATCCTTTAAACCAAAAATAAATTAAAACAATACGTTGTTTTTCAATTACTTAATCCAAAAATAAGCAACTTGCGCATTTTTATTATATGACTAATCATTGTTTAACAATGCATTTTATTAATTAAAAACACGGTGCTTAAATGTCGCGCAGACTACAATAATGTCCTTTTTTGAGGCAAATCAGCGCCGTAACATTGTATCACATTTAGGCAGCCTGCTACCAAATCAGGGCGCCGCTACTGCTCTATGTATCTACTTACTTACCCTGCGTTGAGCCTTCCCTACCGCGTCACCGCAGCGAGCCGTAATGCTCAGCCCGTCAATGTTGGAATCGATTTCATCACCCCTGATGGGTTGGTTGTACCCTATGCTTTGGGGAAAGCAGCCTTGCAAAGCCACACCGCTATACTGGTGGGTGGGCTTTTAGCAGGATTTTTCCCTAAAAACTGACTTTCAAATAGTTATGCATTCGACTTGTCTTTCCCGCAAGGTTAAACATCTGTCTAACGCCGATTTACTGCCCATCGATAACTTCTTCTACCGCGTTCTATTCTACCACCAGCACTTCTTCTACCACCAACACTTCTTCTACCACTAGCTCTACCCTCACTCACGGTCTACCCCCGTTGAATTTAAACCCGCCGTCTATCCCGGCGGGTTTTTCATTGGCATTATTTGGTTTGGGTTCCAATTAGCGCGATGCCTTCGGCGAAGGTGTGCGGCTGATAACCAAGTTCTTGCCGGGCCTTATCGATGTAAAACCCGGTACGGGCCGGCCGCCGGGCGGGCTGCGAAAACGTATCGGCGGTTACTTTTTCAATCAGGGTTTTGTCGAGACCAAAGTAGTCGGCCACGCGTAGTGCCATGGCATAGGGCGTGAGCAATTCGTCGCTGCTGAGGTGGTAGATGCCTTGCGCAGCCTGCCGAGCCAGCAGCCAGCAGCCTTGCGCAAGGTCTTCGGCCAGGGTGGGCGTGCGCCACTGGTCGGCCACTACTTTAATGGATTTGCCGGCGCGCAGGGAGTCGCGCACCCATACCACGATATTGGTGCGGCCGTACTCGTGCGCCACGCCATACACCAGCACGGTGCGGGCAATGGCCCAGCGGCCGGCACTGGCCTGCACCAAGCGCTCAGCAGCCAGCTTGCTGTGGCCATAAAAATTCACTGGATTTGGCTCGGCCGTTTCCGTGAGTGGGCCGGCCGAGCCACTGAAAATAAAATCGGTGCTAAGGTGGGTGAGGTGAACCTTGTGCTCCGCGCAGGCGGCGACCAGGTGTGCTACCGCCGTCACGTTTTGCTCCCAACAGGCCGTTTGGTTTAGTTCGCACTCATCTACATTGGTCATGGCCGCCGTGTGGATGAGGTGGGTGGGCTGCTCTTGGGCCAGCACGGCCCGGACCTGCGCCGCGCTGGTTACATCAAGGGCCACAAAACGGACATCGGGGTAAAGCCCGGCCAGCTTGTTGGCGCCGCGCGACGTGGCCACTACTTCCACGCCCGCCTGCTGCCGCAGCAGGTCCACCAGCTTCTGGCCCAGCAGGCCATTGGAACCCGTGATGAGAATTTTCATTATTGGTAGTTGCTGGTTGTCAGTTGTCAGTTGTCAGGAAGGCTGTTTCAAAGCCACTGATAACCAGCAACTACCAACCGACAACTAACACCTGCTATTCGTATTTGTAGCCGTAGAGTTTGGTGATTTTTTTCCGCTTCAGCTTCTCAACCTTCATGGTCATTTTGGCATCGGTGTTGGGATGGTCGCGGCTATTGCGGGGCAAGGCGGCAATTTTGTCGATAACATCGAGGCCCTGAATGGCCTGCCCGTACACGGTGTACTGCCCGTCGAGACGATGGGTGCCGTCGTGGTTTTGCACCAGGTAAAACTGGCTGATGCTGCTGGCGCGCTGGGGATTGGCGAAGTCGCCTTGGCGGGCAGCGGCCAAGGCCCCGAAATTGTGCTGATGGCCCGGCCCCAGCTCGGCCGCAATCGTGCCATCGTCGGCCCGGCCCAGGCCGTCGTTGCTAGGGTCATCGTCTTTGGAGTTGATGTCGCCACCCTGAATCATGAAATCGGGAATTACGCGGTGGAACGAGGTGCCGTCGTAGAAACCACTTTTGGCTTTATTCAGAAAATTCGCCTTGTGCAAAGGCGTATCATCGAACAGGATAACGCGAATAACGCCCTGCGCGGTGGTGATGGTAACGACTTCGTCGCGGCTGCTTTTTTTGGCCGGTTTGGCGGGTTTATCGGCGGCAACAACAGTTCCCACGGCCCACAACCAAGTGAGTAGCAGCAACCCAAAACGATGAATAGATAATTTCATTGGGCAAAGAAAACAGGCAGGTTATAATATCACGAAAATACAGCGTCACGCTTGTTGCTGGCTAACAGCCGCAAACACGGGCGCTACCCGCGGTGCTCGCGAATGCTGGCCAGAATTTCGCGGCCGCCGCGGGCCAGCACCGCTTCGGCCACGGCCACGCCCAGGGCGTAGGCATCGGCCGCCGCCGCCAGTTGGATTTCTTCCACGTACTCCTCGCCGCTCAGGCTGATGAGGCCGCCGTGCAGGCGCACCACGCCGGCATCATCCAAAGTGGCCAATGCGAAGGACGGAATGCTGCACCCACCTTCCATAGTGTGCAGGAAGGCGCGCTCGGCCAGCAGGCAGGTGTGGGTGGCGGAGTGGTCGAGGGCCGCTTTAAGCTGCGCTTTGAGGTCCGGATTCAGGTCCGCCGCACATTCGATGGCGATGCTGCCCTGGCCGGTGGCGGGCACAAACTGCGCGCTGGGCAGCACGTGACGCACGAGGTGGTCGTAGCCCATGCGGTGCACGCCGGCATAGGCCAGCACCAGCGCATCGAACTGGCCTTCCTCCAGCTTGCGCAGGCGGGTCTGGAGGTTGCCGCGGGCCTCGGCCGTGGTGGCTTCGGGGTAGAAGCGACGTAGCTGGGCCTTGCGGCGGGTGCTGCTGGTACCCAGCACAATGCCGGGCTTCTCGAGCGAAAATTGCTCGTTGAAGCTCAGCACCACGTCGTTCACCTGCTCGCGCTCCAGAAAGGCCAGCAGCTCCAGGTCGGACGGAATGCTGCTTTGCACGTCTTTGGCCGAGTGCACGGCCAGGTGGGTTTCGCCCCGGCGCAGGCTCACTTCCAGCTCTTCGGTGAACACGCCTTTGGACCCGATTTTGGCCAGCGAACGGTCCTGCACGGCGTCGCCGATGGTTTGCATGGGTACGATTTCGGTGGCAAAACCGGCTTGCTGCAGCAAACTGGCCACGTGTTCCGTTTGCCAGAGGGCGAGGCGGCTGGCGCGCGTGGCGAGGCGAATAGTCATGCTAGAAGGGTTGAGTTTCGAGAGTTGAGGGTTGAGTTTTAAAGGCTGAGTTTTGAGTTTTAAGGGCTGAGGGTTGAGCACAGGTTCAAGACAACTCAACATTTAACACTCAAACCTTCAAAAATCCGCCCAGCCGCAGGGAGCTGTCCACGAACACCATTTTGGGGTTGGCGTTGCGTTCGATGTGGTAATGGGCGTCGGTCAGTTCTTTGGTCAGCAAATCGGCGTTGCGCGGCGTTACGAATTTGGCAAAGCCCGCCACAAATTGCTGTTCGCCACCAGCCAGATGCGGCACAAATTTAGGGTCGATGCCGAACAGCAGCACCTTGCGCAACAGGCCCAGAGAATAGGCCAACAGCTCTTTCTGGTTTTCGCGGCCCAGCTTCTGAAACTCTTCGCTTTTCTTGAGAATCTCGCCCGCCTTGCTGCCGTAGTTGAAGCACAGGCGCATCCAGTCGCGGAAAAACTCGAAGTAGTTGTGGTCGGCATTGGCCTCGCGGCTGGCGATGGCGGCGCCCAGGCTGCCGTCGGCCAGCTGGGCGAGCTGCCGGGCTTTGGCCTCGGGTACGTGGTGCCGGGCGTGCAAAAAACCGGCAATGTCGTCCTCCGAAAACGGGCGCACCACCACCGGCTGCACCCGGCTGATGATGGTGGGCAGCAGCTGCTCGGGCGCGTGGCTCACCAGCAGGAAAATAGTAGCAGGCGGCGGCTCTTCCAGCAGTTTCAGCAGCGCATTGGCGGCGGCCGGGTGCATGAGCTCGGGCAGCCAGAGAATCACGATTTTGAAGCGTGCCTCGAACGCCTTGAGCGACACCAGCTTCAGAATTTGCACCGCTTCGTCCTTACTAATGTTGCCCTGCTTGTTTTCGGCCCCAATGTGCTGCATCCAGTCGTTGAGGCCCTGGTAAGGGTTGTCGAGCACGAAGCTGCGCCACTCGGCCATAAACTTGCTGCTCACCGCGTCTTTGGCCACCGTTTTAGTGGTGGTCACGGGCACGATGAAGTTCAGGTCGGGATGGGCCAGCTTGGCGGTTTTGGTGCAGGCCGGGCAGTGGCCGCAGCTGTCGTCGGCATCGGCGGCGCGCGCCTCGCAGTTCAGGTACTGGGCGTAGGCCAGGGCCAGGGCCAGCGCCGCGCCGCCCTCGCTGCCCCGAAACAGCTGGGCGTGCGCCACGTGCTGCCGCCGCACCGACTGGCGCAGCAGGTCCTTCACGGCGGCTTGGTTGGGAATGTCGGTGAAGGTCATTATTAAGGCAGTAGGTCTAAACGCCAGTTTCCAACGGGCCGAATATCTCGCCAGTCCCAGTACGCCGCAAAGAATTCATCGTGCAGAAATCCCTGGTCTTCCCAGTCCGCCGGCTTATCGCCTAACATTACTTGGCTCCATCCACCTTGTTTGGGTTCAGTTGTTCCGTCTATCATGTTGAACAAGTCAAACACAACGCCGGCTGCACAATCGGCCAAAACTTTACGTAGCGCAGACCTTACCACAGCATTGCCTTGCAGGAGCTTCAGCGCCTCAGCTTCTTCGGGAGTAAACCCACCATTGGGCGGATAAGCTATTTCAACGCCTGCGCCTTTAAACAAAGAATTAGCGGAGTACGACGCATACTCTTCTACCGCTTGGTTGGCGGCGATGAGCAGGGTGCGCTGGTTTTCTTCTGAGAGCTGCATACCTGCTTTACTTGGCTTTTTCCCAGATTCTATCTCCCGCCGTGGCCTCAAACACGGTTTGCATGATGCCCTGCTCCACCGCGTCGTACGGCAGACTGCGCCGCGCCATCACCCGCTCGGCTACTTCGGCCACTTTAGGCAGCTTGAAGGTCTCAAAACCCGCCGGCCCGCCCCAGCTAAAGCTCGGAATGAACGTGCGCGGGAAGCCCGCCCCGAAAATATTGGCTCCCACGCCCACCACCGTGCCGGTGTTGAACATGGTGTTGATGCCGCATTTGCTGTGGTCGCCCATCATCAGGCCGCAAAACGTTTGGCCGGTATCTACGAAACGGCCGGCTACGTGGCTCCATATTTTGACGGGCGCGTAGTTGTTTTTGAGGTTCGACGTGTTGGTATCGGCTCCCAGGTTGCACCACTCGCCGATGACGGAGTTGCCCATGTAGCCGTCGTGGCCCTTGTTGCTGTAGCCCAGCAAAATGCTATTGCCCACTTCGCCACCCACTTTAGAAAAGGGCCCAACGGTATTGTCGCCGCGCATTTTGGCGCCGGCGTTGATGTGCGAGCCTTCGCACAGCGCCAGCGGACCTTTGATGATGGCGCCCTCGTGCACCTGCGAATTTTTACCCAGGTAAATGGGCCCGTCCTCGGCGTTGAGAATGGCCGCGCGGATTTTCACGCCGGGCTCGATGAAGATGTTTTCGGCGCCGTACATGATGGTGTGCGGGTCGTTCACGGGCTCCGAGGTGCGGCCTTTGGTCAGGAGGGCAAAGTCGCGGCGGATTTCGGCCCCATTGAACAGGAACAGCTGCCAGGGGCGCGTGATGACGACCACGGGCTCGGCCACCTGCCGGGTTTCGGGCAGGCCGTCCTGAATGAGTTCGGCCACGAGCGTGGCATCCGCGACGTGCGCCGCTACCAGCAGCTCATCGCAATACAGGGCCTGACCGGGCAGCAGCGCCTGTACCTGGCGCGTGAGCAAGTCGTCGGGGCACACGGCGCCGTTGATGAGCAGGGCCGGGCCGCTCACCTCGCCGGCCGGAAACTTGGCCTGCAAGTACGGCTGCGTGAGGTAGCCCACGGTGGTGGCGCCCAGCCGGTGCTGCCACTTCTCGGCCAGCGTCAGAATGCCGCAGCGCAACGCCGCCACGGGCCGCGTAAACGTGAAGGGCAACAAATGCGGCCGAATGGCCGGGTCATCAAAAAGCAGAACGCGCATCTTTTTTAAGCTAATAGCTAATAGCCGTCAGCTAATAGCTTCTTTTTAATAAGAGCCCAAAATTACAGTCTGTCCTTTTGGCAATGGACATAAAAAAACTCCTTCCGGGTTTGCCGAAAGGAGTTTTGAAAAGCTAACAGCTATCAGCTAGAGGCTAACAGCTGACGAAGAAGCTATTCTTTGTTGGCGCTGCTCTGCTCTTTCTTGGCGTAGCGGCTGCGGAATTTCTCCACGCGACCGGCCGTGTCGATAAACATGTTTTTGCCGGTGTAGAAGGGGTGCGAAGCGGAGCTAACTTCGATTTTCACCAGCGGATACGTTTTGCCGTCTTCCATCGTGATGGTGTCGGTCGGCTTCATCGTGGAACGGGTGATGAACTTAAAATCCGAGGAAGTGTCCTGAAACACGACTTCCTGATATTCGGGATGAGTCTCTTTTTTCATATCGGGGGCCAGTTTTACCAGTTGAACCCTGCCGATTTTGCGGAAGGGACTGCAAAAGTACAGCTTAGCTGGTACATACCCAACTAAGCAGCCAATATTTTCCTGTTTCCAGGTTTCGCCGATGGGTGTAGCTGAGCTTGTTGGCTTTCCGAAATGGTTGTACATTTGAATCCGACCCCCACTTGGGGGCGGTCCGCCGCGCGTGCTACTCCCCTACCTCATCCGCCGTCTGTGCTGCCGTTCTGGGCTGGTGGCCGTGCTGGTGGTGCTGGGCGGAATGGGAACAGCCCTGGCCGCGACGCTCACGCTCTTTACGGCCGCCCACAATGGCACCGTGGTGCGCGTAGAATGGGAAGTAGATACCGAAACCGACGTCACCGGCTTCGAGCTGGCCCGGAAAGCGGCCACTGAATCGACTTACACCGTGATGACCAACGTGACGGCCAACGGCCAGCGCCGCTATCAGTACCTCGATGCCAACGTGTACCGGACCGCCGGCGGCACTGGCACGGCGGCCCCCAGCGCCGGGGGGCCCTTCACCTACCGCCTCACTGTGCTCGGCCCCGGCCCCGACCAGAGCTACCTTACCGTGCTGGCTGGCACGCCCAGCGCGGTGCAGCGCTCCTGGGGCACCATCAAGTCCATGTTCCGCTAGGGCCGGACAGGGGGTTTCATCCGCTATGGTTGATTTAAACCGGAGTGACTCCAGGCCCGACCCGCTTGAACAAAACTTGCGCAGTCAGCCGCTGGCGTGCGTCTCCGACGCGTGGCTTCCTGGCTTTGCGTTTCCCAACGCCGCCATTCGCACCGTCCTTCTGGTCTCGTTGGGCCCGCGCGTCAGCGATTGACCAAGAGGTAACGCGTCGGAGGCGCGCGCCAGCAACTGAGTCCCCAAGTCCTATTAAAGCTACTCCCTGATTTCCATTTCTGACCTTTCCAGATTCGATGACCAAACTCTGCTTCGCTTCCAATAATGAGCACAAGCTCGACGAAATCCGGCCGCTGCTCCCCGCCGGATTCACCTTACTGAGCCTGGCCGACATTGGCTGCCACGAGGAACTACCCGAAACGCAGGATACCCTGGCCGGCAACGCCCGCCAGAAAGCCGAATACGTGCGCCAGCGCTACGGCGTGGATTGCTTCGCCGATGACACCGGCCTGGAGGTCACGGCCCTCAACGGGGAGCCGGGCGTGTACTCGGCCCGCTACGCCGGCCCCCAGCGGCTGGCCGCCGACAACGTGGCCAAGCTGCTGCAGGAGCTGGCCGGCGCCGCCGACCGCTCGGCCCGGTTCCGCACGGTGGTGGCGCTGGCCCGCGCCGACGGCGCGACGCACGAATTTGCGGGCGAAGTGGCCGGCCACATCACGGAAGATGGCCGCGGCGCGGGCGGCTTTGGCTACGACCCCGTGTTTGCACCCGCGGAGGGCGACGGCCGCACGTTTGCCGAAATGAGCGGCGCTGAGAAGAACCGCATCAGCCACCGGGCCCGGGCGGTGGCGGGGCTGCTGGCTTTTTTGAGCACGGAGTAAACCGGTGAGCGGAAAAGAATTAGCGCGGCCTGGCGCAATTCTTTGGGCCGGATTTTTCGTTCGGCTTGCGGCCACGCGTTATCTTTGCCTGCTATGCAAACTCCTTATCTTATTGGTATCACCGGCGGCAGCGCTTCTGGCAAAACCACGTTTCTGCGCCGGTTACTGGCGGCGTTTCCCGAAGACCAGATTTGCCTCATCTCGCAGGACAACTACTACCACCCCCGCGACAAGCAGCTGCGCGACGATAAGGGCGTAGAGAATTTTGACCTGCCCGCCAGCATCGACGCCGCGGCCTATGCCAACGATGTGTTGCGCATCAGCCAGGGCCACGAGGTGCGGCGCCAGGAATACACCTTTAACAACGCGGCAGTGGCAGCCAAAGAGCTGGTGTTCCGGCCGGCGCCCATCGTGGTGGTGGAGGGCATTTTCGTGTTTCACTTCGAGGAAATTGCCCGGCTGCTCGACCTCAAAGTCTACATCGATGCCCAGGAACACGTGAAGCTGCACCGCCGCATCATCCGCGACCGCGACGAGCGGGGCTACGACCTGGCCGACGTGCTTTACCGCTACACCCACCACGTAGCGCCTACTTACGAGCAGTTCATCGCGCCCTACAAGCACTACGCCGACATCGTGATTCCCAACAACCGCCACTTCGAGAAAGGCCTGGAAGTGCTGGTGGGCTTCCTGCAAGGCAAGGTGGTGGCCGGCCGCTAAGCGCGTCGGCGCTGACTTTATTTGAAGCACAGCCCGGTTAAAAAGCACGTCATGCGCCGCCTGACGTGCTTTTTTTTGTGGCCCACACGTTACCCGTAGCATGTACAGCAAAACAGAAGTAACCCAGCTCCGCCAGGCGTTCTGGACGGCCTTTGGGCAATACATGGCGCCCGTGCCCTCGGCCGAGGGCGAGACCACCAACTGGATAAACTACAAAACTGGGGTCAAGCACCTGTATTTTCGGATGCAGGCCGACAACCGCCAGGCCACCATCGCCATCGAGCTGAGCCACCCCGACGCGGGCATCCGGGAGCTGTTCTGGGAGCAGTTGCTGGAGCTGCGCCTGCTGCTGCACGAGGCCCTGGGCGAGGACTGGACCTGGGAGCCGCACGCGACGGATGCCCACGGCGTGCCGCTCAGCCGCATTTATAGAGAGCTCAAGCCCGTCAACCTGTTCAGCCGGGACGACTGGCCGGCGCTGATTTCGTTTTTCAAGCCCCGCATGATGGCGCTGGACGCTTTCTGGGCCGATGCGCAGTACACCTTTGAGGCGCTGAAGTAGGCCGGCGCTCCGTTACCGCAACAAAAGCGCCGGCCCTACCAGGGCCGGCGCTTTTGTTAAGCCCTCACGCCACCACCACCACCGCACCGGTGCCCCTACCCCGCGCTGCCCACGCGGCGGGCACGCTGGTAGCCGCCGAACAGGGCCGGGTTGAGGAGGCGGAACACTTCCATGGGCTTGTCGAGCTCGTACACCTGCTGCATCAGGGCGCGCAACAGCTCGGACGTGGTTTCGTTGCCCTGGCTGCGCTGGTCGATGAGCACGCTGGTGCTGCGCACGGTGGCGGCAAAGGCCGCGTGCAGCGCCCGCAGCTGCGCGAGCACGGGCGCCGTGAGGGCGTAGGGCAGCAGGGCCGCAGCCTGGGCATCGGCGGCGTCGAAGAGGGCTTTGGACACATCGCGCAGCTCCTCGGGCTTCATCTTGCGGAGCTGCCCTTTGCTGAGGGTGGCGCGGGCCAGCAGGGCGGTGTCGGCGGTTTTGGTGGCGATGGAGCGCAACGGCCCCAGCAGGGCGGGCAGCGCCCCCAGCAGCGCGGCGCGGGCCGTGGTGGCCTGTTCGGTGGTGGGCTTGGTGTTGAGGGGCGCGGCACCCACGGCCGTGGTCAGCCGCTGGTAGGCCGGGGCAATGTCGGCGGCTTCGGCGGCGGCCACTTCGCTGGCCCCGATGGCGGCGGCGTTTTCGGCGATGAAGGCCACCAGCACGGTGGTCATGGCGTATTGTTTATCCTCGCGGGCATCCATAAAAAGAAGGGAGAAAACGTGAAACCGGTAGAATGGCCGCCGGCCCTCAAGGTTACTAATTTTTCGGCAATTGTCGCGCTTAGTACAGCGCCCAACAAAAATTCGATATTTAATTGTGCCGCCTGTGGGCCCGTGCCCTTCTATATTTGACGTAATAACACGCCGCGCCTCCACCGCGGTACCCACCACCGGGCTTCCTCCACGGCCCATTTTCATCCGCCCGAGTTTTTCTACCGAACTCTTGGCCGCCTGCCCCGCGCAGTGCTTCCGGCGTTCGTGCACGTTCCTGCACGCTGCTTGTCGGTTTCCGACCCGTAACGTTTTTTCTTCTGGATTGCGGTATTTCCTGGTTTTGGCCACGGAAACATCTTGGTGTGCGCTGGGTCTTTTGTGCCCTGCCATTTCTGCCTGCGCTCCATTCATTCCGCTTCTGCTCCACTTCACCATCAACCGTTAAGCAATGAAACCCCTCCATTTCTGCCTGCTGCTAGCCACTGCCGTGGGCGGCTGCCGCAAAGAGCCGGCCGAGTGCCCGCAGCTCACCCGTGCCCCACAGGCCTTTCTCGACTATTGGTACTTTCCCAAAGGCAGCACCTGGGTCTACCGATTGCAGGGAAGCTTCCCAGCCGTCTACGACACCATGCGCGTGAGCTTTGCCCGCGAAAGCCACAGCACCCGCTACAGCGACGGGGACAAGCGCGTGCCCTGCGTGCAGGGCTACCAAGCCAGCATCACCCATTCCAACCGCACCTACTTTCCCGGCGCGGACCAACCCGGAACGGAGTACCTGGCCTCCGACCCGCTTTTTCAAGGAGAAGATTGGGTCATGAACCACACTTCGCAGGTGCAAACCCTGTACTCCCCCGAAGTCGGATTTGGCTACCCCATCCGCCTAGGGCAGAAGCTGCTTAACCGCCTCACCTTCATCGACACGGCCGCCGTCGTGACCCCCGCCGGCACGTTCGCCCACTCCGTGCACCTCGTTCCCGACTACGGCAGCAAGGTCGATTCGACGCAGGGCGGCAACTGGATTCGCCACATCTACTACAGCCGCTACGTGGGCACCACCAAAGTCATCTACACCAACAACCAAACCTGGGAACTGCTCACCTATAAAATCCCTCGCTAAACCATGAAACACTTCTTCAGCGCCGACGCACCATTTCGCGCGCTTCAGCGGAACCCAGTCGAGACCCACACTATATATTTTTTTCTCCCTGGTGCTTATATGCCTTACTGGTTTTCTTTCTTGTCTCAACCCTACCCGTCCACGCCATGAAACGACTTTCTTATTTCCTTCATCTGCTGCTCCTTACAGTCCTCACCAGCGCCAGCAGCTGCGACAAAAACAGTCCGCCGCCCGCCGAATGCCCGCAGGTGCGCCGGGCCCCGGCCGAATTTCTGGCTTATTGGTATTTTCCCACGGGCTCCTATTGGGTTTATCACAAGCGCGGCGCTAACCCTGCGGAGGTGGACACAGTCACCGTCATCGGCACGGAGGTGCGCGTGTTCCAGCCCGGTTTCAATACCTACGGCCTGCCCACCTGCACCGAGTTGTACGACTACGCCCTCCAGCACTCCAACCGCCGCTACTTCCCCGGCACCAGCTCCAACAATGGCTTCCGCGGCCTGGAGTCGCTTCAGACACAGGAAGAAGGCGGCCAGTGGTTCGTCACCCAGGAAAGCCGGGCGGCGAACCTGTCGCCCCTCGGGTTTTTGTGGTCCTACCCGCAACGACCCGTGGGCCAGCCCATCGCCAACCAGGGCCCCATCCTGCTCGACACGCTGCCCGTGCGCGTACCCGCCGGCACCTTCAACCGCTCGGTGCATCTGCGCATCCCCTTCCTAGACGACTCTGCACGGGTGGACTATCTGTACTCCTATCACCTCACACGGGGCATTGGCACCACGCGCCGGGTATACGCCAACCTCGGCACCTGGGAGCTGACCAGCTACTACCTCGCTCCCAAATAACTCGCCGCTGGCCGGGCGAACGCAGATGGAATTGGTTTACTGACGCGGCTTTTTGACGCGCCTCCTTTCATTACTTAAATAATCATGAGACTACTTCCTTGCTCCCTCTATCTGTTGCTCATTGCCGTGCTCACCAGCGCCAGCAACTGCGACAAAAGCAGTCCGCCCGCCTCCGAGTGCCCACAGGTGCGCCGGGCCCCGGCCGAATTTCTGGCTTATTGGTATTTTCCCATGGGCTCCTACTGGGTTTATCACAAGCGCGGCGCTAACCCCACGGAGGTGGACACGGTCACCGTCATCGGCACGGAGGTGCGCGTGTTCCAGCCCGGTTCCAATACCTACGGCCTGCCCACCTGCGTCGAACTTTACGACTACGCCCTTTGGCACTCCAACCGCCGCTACTTCCGCGGCTATAGCTCGTTCAACGACTTCCGCGGCCTGGAATCTTTCGAAACTCAGGAGGAAGGCGGCCAGTGGTTCGTTACGCAGAATGCGCAGAACATGTACGACATAGGCTTTTTATGGTCCTACCCGCAACGTCCAGTCGGGCAGTCCATCGCTAACCGGGGTCCCATCCTGCTCGACACGCTGCCCGTGCGCGTACCCGCCGGCACCTTCAACCGCTCGGTGCACCTGCGAGTGAACGCCGTTCACGACTCCACGCAAGGCCCCTTTGTGCGCTCCTACCACCTTACGCGGGGCATTGGCACCACGCGCCGAGTGTATGCCAACCTCGGCACTTGGGAGCTGACCAGCTACTACCTCGCTCCCCAATAACTCATTTTTCTTTTCTCCTAACCCTTTTACCACACGTGCATGAAAAGACTTTTCCTATTGCTGCTGGCCACCGCGCTGAGTAGCTGCCGCAAACAGCCGGCCGAGTGCCCGCAGCTCACCCGTGCCCCGCAGGCCTTTCTCGACTACTGGTACTTTCCCAAAGGCAGCACCTGGGTCTACCAGCTACGTGGCACCAGCCCGGCCGTCTACGACACCATGCGCGTGAGCTTTGCCCGCGAAAGCCACAGCACCCGCTACAGCGACGGGGACAAGCGCGTGCCCTGCGTGCAGGGCTACCAAGCCAGCGTCACCCATTCCAACCGCACCTACTTTCCCGGCGCCGGGGGGCTGGGAACGGAGTACCTCGCCTCCGACCCGCTTTTTCGCGGCGAAGACTGGGTCCTGACCCATACCTCATCGGTGGGGACGCTGTACTCGCCCGAGGTCGGATTTGGCTACCCCATCCGCCTGGGGCAGAAGCTGCTCGACCGCCTCACTTTCGCCGACACGGCCGCCGTGACCACCCCCGCCGGCACGTTCGCCCACTCCGTGCACCTCATTCCCGACTACGGTAGCAAGGTCGATTCCACTAAAAGAAACTGGATTCGCCACCTCTACTACAGCCGCTACGTCGGCACCACCAAAGTCGTCTACACCAACAACCAAACCTGGGAGCTACTCACCTATAAAATCCCTCGCTGAACCATAAAACACTTCTACTCTTTCCTCTTCCTCCTGCTTGGCCTAAACCTAACGGGCTACGCGCAGGCAACCAACACCGACACGACGCAAGCCGAGTTTAAATCGCTGCGGATGCGTTTTCAGTCGTACGAGACCACGCAGCTGAGTGGGCAGCTGAGCCTACAGCTTGAAGTGCTGCCGCAAGCCGGACAAGCGCAGTTCGCATTGGTTGCGGCCAAGTCCTCCGTTTCTTACCTGTTACAAGCGGCACTGGCTGACCAGCCCGCTTATCGGTCCTTGTCAGCCAGTGCCGCCACTACCGTTTCCATTCGGCTCAACTACTCCCCGGCGCAGCTGCCGTATTATCCGGTTCGGGTTACGGCCACGCTTGCGACGATGCGAGACGGCGCGAATACTTTAATCAACCACGACTGTTACGTTTACTTCACGCCCTATGGCAGCGCCGAAATATGGGACGTAGCCGATTACGCCCGCCTGCGGCGCTCCTGGCTGGTGGGCAATGAGGCCACCGCCCCCGCCCGGCTCAGTGTGCCCCGCAGCGCGATACCCGTATCCAACATCGGGGCCAATGAGGAGGCCGGCCCGCAAGATTATATCGGGATGCGCTTCGTGGAGGGCCTCGCCTACGCCGTGCCTATGCGCTATGCTTCGCCTACGAACTCGGAAAATGCCCCGCCGACGGACCCACTGGCCCGCGACGGGTGTGGCTTGGGCCAGCGGCGCTACCGGGGCCGGATTCAGAACGTGCGCGTTTTTACCATGCACGAGCGTGACGGCGACGGCCAACAGGTGCCGATTTTCTTAAAAAATGCGCGGGTGCGGGTTATGCGCAGCGTGGACGTCGGGCCGGACATGACCATTAAGCAGCTGTACACCGATGACCAGGGCTTCGTAATTGAGAATGGTAGCCGCGTGGTAGAGTTCGACCACTGCTCCATCAACACCAGTAAAATTCAGGTGTACCTGTCCGTTGAGTTGATTGACAGCCCCGAGAAGGTGCGGATTAAGCGGTCCGGCGCCTGGTACAGCTGGACCCGGATTGAAACCGGCCGGCAGCAGCTCAGCTACAGCAGCACCCGCCAAACGCTCAACTTCGGAACCGCAGTGGGTGGCAACCGGGAAATCTCGCTCGACCCCAACAGCGCGGGGCGCACCTTTACCTGGATTAAATGGTCGAAGCAGCTTTTGCAGCAGGAGCTGGGAGCCGCGGCCAATTTCACCTCCACCCTGGCGATTAAGATTGAAGACCCTGGCGAAGGCGCCTATTACGACCGCTTCACGCGCAACATTCATTTTGAGACAGATGTGCTCCAATCTGAAGAAACGGCAATGCATGAGTTTGGCCACTTTGCCATGCATGAAATGCAAAGGAGCCGGTGGCTGAGCGAAACAGGAGGTGAACATTTTTTGGTGCGTAACAATAAGCATCCGAACACGACCATCACCGAAGGCTTCGCTGGTGCATTCTCCTACATAATGGACGAAATGACATCCAGCGTCCTTGACCAGGAATCTGGGAGAGGCGAAAGTGGAAACGGGTATCATGGAAGGCGCAGAACCCAACTATACTTGGCTGCAAGCACTGGTTTTGACCGAAATCTGGACTTGAACCACCCGTTCGTTTCCGAAGATATTTTTGCCCGGACCCTGCTGGACTTGTGGGACGGACCCAGTAATTATGCCCGGTTTAATAATACGACTCTCGATGATTACACCGACGGCGGCAACGACACCTTTGAAATGCCGCTCGTGGAATTGTTCCGGCCCTTTTATACCAGCCTGATTCCCGACCCGGTACGATTCTACAACAACCTGCTGCTGGAAAATACGGGCGCCAACGCCGCCCGCAATGCGCAGCTGCGCGACCTCTGGCACTACAACTTTTCCGCAACGGCCTATAACGTAGCGGACTTTACCATCCTGGGCACGGACGAAATCGGCGGCTCCCGCCTGATTACCCACGACCGGGACGATTACACCGGGTTGTTTAATAATGGGGTTTTCGACAAGGTCGAAACCTATTCGTACCAGTACATCGGCACCGACATCGGGGTACTTAACGGCCCCCTTGATTCCTATAACCTGACCACCTACATACAGGACGTTTACGATACGGCGGGCCGTTTCATCAGCCGTGAAACCAAAAACGCCAACGGCGTGACGCTGACCGACCCACTGCGCATCACGAATGGGGCCGAGTTAGGCCTCCACAGCGGCGCGCAGCCGCGGTGGTACAACCAATCGAGCGGCCTGACCCGCTACACCAAGCGCACCGAACACTTGCTAATCGCGCTACGGGCTCAGGGCCGCCTCACGGTAGGCAAAGACAGCCGGCTAACCGTCGGCGCGGCGGCTCCCTACCAAACCACGGAGGTGAGTTTCTACGCCGGCACCTACCTGGTGGTGGAGGACGGGGCCACCCTCACCATCGCGGCAAATTCCACGCTCAGCATCGGGGCTGATGCCACCCTGCTCGTGCGCAACGGCGGCAACGTCGTTGTCGATGGCGAGCTGCTTATTCGCGGGGGCGGCCACATCTGCATCGAGCAGGGCGGCAACGTCCGGCTCAGCACCAGCAGCCGGATATATGTAGATGCCAACGCGCGCATGGGCGTTCCGCCCGGCCTCAACCTACCCACCACCCTGGCGTGCACCAACGAGGTAGCCGCCTGCGGCCGGGTCGAAATCCTGAACAGCGGCGTGCGCAACACGAGCGGGAGCAGCGAAGCTTTGCGCTTCGATGGCAACGACGTGGTTGCTATCCCCAACACCAACTCGTATGTCAACGAGCTGGGCCAGGTCTTTGGCATCGAAGCTTACCTGCGGGCCGATAACCTGAGCGCGCCCAGTGCCCAAACCATTTTTTCGAGCCGGCAGCGGGCAACCAGTGGCACCGCAACCTACACTGGGGTGCTTTTTTCCCTCTACGGGGGCCGGCTGCTGTTGCAGCTGGACGGCCGCAACTACTATTCTGATAACACGATGCTGCCCAACGACAACGGCTGCCACCACGTGGCCGTGACCCGCGACGCCAAGGGCCGGGCCGGCCTTTTCGTGCAGTACACCTACCTCGGCGCCGGCAAGGGCGGCGGCTACTTCCTCAGCATTCCCGCCACGAACTGGAAACCCAATCCAGTAGAGGCAGTTCGCATCGCCACCGATAGCCTGCTCGTCGAAGAAGGCAAGACCTATGCGTTTAAAAACACCAAAGGCAGCCCCCGAGCGTCTTGCTCTTTTGACGCGCGGTATGCCAAACTCGACCAGGACCCCGGCGAGCTGACCATCACACGCTTCGACCCCTCCCAACGCATTCTCTCCGGCCGTTTCCATTTCGTGGGCACCGATAAATCTACCGGCAAGCAGGTCCGCGTCACCGACGGGCGCTTCGACATTCGCTTCTAAGCTTTCCTTTTGCTCATTTTTCCACCTTCTTTCCCCCCCTCTTCCCATGCGCTTTCCCCTGCTCGCCCTCCTCGCCCTGCTCACGCTGAGCCAGTGCAAAAAGAAAGACGAGGCTCCCGACCTGCCCGCCGAAACCACCACCGGCGCCATGACCTTGGGCTGCCGCGTCGACGGCCGCGTCTTCGTGCCCCGCGACGGGCGCGGCAAGCCCGGCCTCTTCGTGCAGTACGTTTACCTCGGTGCCGGCAAAGGCGGCGGCTACTTCCTCAATATTCCAGCCACGGATTGGAAGCCCAATCCTCCTGGGGGCATCAACATCACCACCGATAGCCTGCTCGTCGAAGAAGGCAAGACCTATGCGTTTAAAAACACCAAAGGCAGCCCCCAGGCGTCTTACTCCTTTGGAACGCAGTACATCAAGCTCGACCAGGACCCCGGCGAGTTGACCATCACACGTTTCGACCCCTCCCAAGGCATTGTCTCCGGCCGTTTCCACTTCGTGGGCACTGACCCGGCTACGGGCAAGCAAGTCCGCGTCACCGACGGGCGCTTCGACGTGCGTTTTTAAGCCCGCATTCTTTTCCTTGCTCATTCCTGCCTCATCCGCGAAGAAACAGTACGCAAGTTGGATTTATAGCCCTGCAACTGGTTTTTGCACGGCTGCGACTTCGCTTCAACGGCCTGCAACTTTGATTTGCACGCCTGCAACCTCGCTTTACCGGGTTGCAAATCCGTTTTGTAACCTTGCAACTCCGCTTCACACGCTTGCAGGTTCAATTCACACGCTTGCAACTGCGGTTTACATGCCTGCAACTTCGCCTTGCGGCCTTGCAACTCCGCTTTACCCGCCTGCAAGGTCGCCGCGATGCCCTGCGGCGCCGGTTTTAGGGGCCGCGAAAACAGCCTTGCCCTCATTCTTTTCAAAAGCCTATCTTTGCAGTCCCCGTTTATACCCATGCTGGTTCTGCTCTCCCGTTTTTGGTTTTCGCTCCGCTTTGCCCTGCTCACCGCCACGGTGCTGCTGGTGCTGGGCCTGAACCAACGCGCCGTGAGTGTGCTGCGCCTGCCGGTGAGCACGGGCGATACCCGCCTGGCCGCGCCGCCCAAAGCCACGGTGGTGAAACAAAAGGTACTGCTGGAAGCCACCGGCACGCCCGACCACTTCGTGGCGCCGCTGCTGGTAGCGTGGCTGCCCGCAGCGGTGCCCGCCATGTGGCTGCCGGCATTGCGCCGGGCCCTGGCGGTGCCGCGGCTGCACGCTGGCGTGCGCGCCGGTGAGGTGTTCCGGGCCCGGCTGCTGGCCGTGGCGCTGTCGCCGCAAGCACCCTAAAAAGAATTATGAATTGAGAATTATGAGTTATGAGTTGGCTACGTCCGATTCTTAATTCACGATTCTTCGTTTCCGGTTGGCCCAATTCATAACTCATAATTCATAATTTATAACTCAATCAAATGCGTAATAAAGGATTAATCATCGCCCTGACCGTTGTGGTGACGGCGCTGTGCGCGTACTTCCTGTTCTTCACCTACATCTCGCGCGGGGTGCAGCAGAAGGCCGTGGCCTACGCCACCACCAACGGCAAACTCAACGAATCGGCCCGCCAGCACTACCTGGATTCGGTGTGGCGCGCGCCGGTATTCGGCCCGTTCACCTACCGCGAAGTGCGCCAGAGCGAGCTCGGCCTCGGCCTCGACCTCAAAGGCGGCATGCACGTCACGCTGGAGGTTTCGCCAGTGGAAATCGTGAAAGCCATGAGCGGCAACAGCAAAAACGCCGCCTTCAACCAGGCCCTGGAGCAGGCCCAGGTAGCTCAGAAGTCCAACTCGGGCACGCCCTTCACCACGCTGTTTTCGCAGGCCTACCAGGCGGCGGCGCCCGGCAAGCCGTTGGCTACCATCTTCGCCAACACCACCAACAAGAGCCGTAACATCGACATCAATTCGAGCAACGATAAGGTAATTGCCGCCATCGACAAAGAAGTGGACGAAGCCATCGACCGCTCGTTCAACATCCTGCGCACCCGCGTCGACAAGTTCGGCGTGAACCAGCCCAGCATTCAGCGCGTGAAGGGCACCGGCCGCATCCAGATTGAGCTGCCCGGCGTTGACAACCCCGACCGCGTGCGCAAGCTGCTGCAAGGCCAGGCCAAGCTGGAGTTCTGGGAGGTTTGGAACCAGAACGAAGTAGGCCCTTACCTCGTGCAGCTCGACCAGCAGCTTTCGGCTAAAGAGGCCGCTCAGAAAGCCGGCGGCACCACCGCTACCGCTGCTGCTGATACCGCCGCCCTGGCCGGCACCGCCGCCGCCGGCGACACCACCTCGCTGGCCGCGCAGCTCGCCAAGAAAACCAAAGACGCCGCCGCCGATTCGGCCGCTACTTCTACCAAAGGCGGCCAGCTGGCCCGCCTCTTCACCATGCCCGGCCGCCTGGGCGTGAACCTGCGCGACACCGCCCGCATGAACGCCATCCTGCGCTCGCCGGAGGCCAAAGCCGTGCTGCCCCCCACCCTGGCCCTGCTCTGGAACCTGAAGCCCACCACCATCGACAAGCAGGAATACCTGGAGCTGGTGCCCGTGCGCAAAACCCGCGACGGCGTGCCCCCCATGAGCGGCGAAGTTATCAGCGATGCCCGCGCCGACATCGGCCAGAATGGCCAGCCCGAAGTACTGATGAACATGACCCCCGCCGGCTCGCGCAAGTGGGCTAAAATGACGGGTGCCAACATCGGCCAGCAGGTGGCCATGGTGCTCGACGACTACGTGGTTTCGGCCCCGGTGGTGCAGAGCGAGATTACGGGCGGCGGTACCAGCATCACGGGCAGCTTCGCCATCGAAGACACCCAGGATTTGGCCAACCAGCTGAAGGCCGGCAAGCTCCCCGCGCCTACCCGCATTGTGGAAGAAGCCATCGTGGGCCCTTCGCTGGGCAAGGAAGCCATCGACCAGGGTTTGTACTCGTCGCTGGCCGGTTTGATTCTTATCATGATTTTCATGGCCGCCTACTACGGCCGCGCCGGCCTGGTGGCCGACGTGTCGCTGCTCTTCAACATGTTCCTGATTCTGGGCGTGCTGGCGCAGTTTGGCACGGCGCTCACGCTGCCCGGCATCGCCGGTCTGATTCTGGTTATTGCCTCGGCCATTGACGCCAACGTGTTGATTTTCGAGCGTATCCGCGAAGAGCTGGCGCACGGTCTGACCGTACCCGATGCCATCAACAAGGGCTACTCGCGCGCATTCTCGGCCATTTTCGACTCGAACGTGACCACCATGCTCATTGCCCTTATCCTCGGTTTCTTCGGCACGGGTCCCGTGCAGAGCTTCGCCGTGACCCTGGGCATTGGCGTGCTCACCTCGTTCCTGTCGGCCGTGTTCGTGTCGCGCCTCATCATCGAGTGGATGGTGAAGGGCAAAGAAGACCACAGCCTGACGTTTGACACCTTCCTCTCGCGCGGCCTGTTCAAGAACCTGAACTTCGACATCGTGGGCAAGCGCAAAATTGCCTACGTGTTTTCGAGCGTGGTTATTCTCATCGGATTTGCTCTGATGGCTTACCAGGGCGGCCCGAACCTGGGCGTAGACTTCAAAGGCGGCCGGGCCTACGTCATTGACTTCAACAAAACGATGGTGGCCTCGGACGTAGCCGAGCAGCTGCGCCCCGCCTTCAAAGGCGCTGGCCTGGAAGTGAAGCAGTACGGTGCCCCCAACCGCCTGCGCGTGACCACCGGCTACCTGGCCAACGACGAGAGCGTGGAAGCCGACCAGCAAGTACGCACCGCCCTCGACCAAGGCCTGCAGTCCTTTGCCTCGGCCAACCCGCAGGTGCCGTCGGCCTCCAAAGTAGGTGCCACCATCGCCGACGACATCAAGCGCACGTCGGTGCTTTCGCTGGGCCTCACGCTGCTGGGCATCTTCATCTACGTCTTGTTCCGCTTCGATAAGTGGCAGTACTCGATGGCGGCCGTAGTGGCGCTGTTCCACGATGCGCTGCTGGTTATCGCGGCCTTCCCCATTGCCCGCGCCTTCGGTGTGGTGTATGAGATGGACCAGATTTTTGTGGCCGCCGTGCTCACGGTGCTTGGCTTCTCGATGAACGACACGGTGGTTATCTACGACCGTATCCGTGAATACTTGCAGGAGAACCCCAAGCTGACCTTCGCCCAAGTGGTGAATCCGGCTTTGAACTCGACTTTCTCGCGCACCATCATCACGTCTTCCACTATTCTGATGGTGGTAGTCGTGCTGTACATTTTCGGTGGCGAAACCCTCCGTTCCTTCTCGTTCTCGATGATTATCGGGATGATTTTCGGCACGTACTCATCGCTGTTCATCGCCACCCCCATTATCCTCGACACCTACGGCAAGAAGGAAGAGCGGGAGCGCAAAGCCGCCGGCGAGGACTTCACCAACTCGGCCAGCGATGCACCACGCCTGAGCACGTCAAACGTATAAGTATTCAGGAAATTCGCGGCTGATTGCCTAAATCAGCTTACTGCAAATTTCCAGCAGGCACAAAAAAGGCCGCCCATCGGGCGGCCTTTTTTGTGCCTGTTATCCGGCTTCTGCTGCCTGCCGCAGCTGGCGGCCGCGCTATTGCCCGGCGGTCGCCTTGGGGGCCAGCTTCCACAGCTCGCCATTCGCCTCATCCGTGACGATATACAGGGCGCCATCCGGCCCTTGCCGTACATCGCGAATGCGCTGCTTACGGTCGGAGAGCAACCGCTCTTCGCCCGTTACCCGGCCGTTCTCAATTTGAAGGCGCACCAGCTCTTTGTCTTTAAGAGCGCCCACAAACAGGTTGCCGCGCCAGGCTGGAAACGCCTCGCCGGAATAGAATTCGGCGCCCGAAGGCGCAATCACCGGGTCCCAATAGTATACTGGGTCTACGAAGCCTGCTTTGGTGGTCACGGCATTGGGCACGGGTTCGCCCGAGTACTCCTCGCCAAAGGTCACCAGCGGCCACCCGTAGTTTTTGCCACCTTCCAGCCGGTTCAGCTCGTCGCCGCCCTGCGGGCCCATGTCCACGGTCCAGAGCTGGCCCTGGGCGTCGAAAGCCATCGATTGCACGTTGCGCTGGCCCACCGTCCAGATTTCGGGCAGCGCGCCGGCCTGCTTGGCGAAGGGGTTGTTCGGGGCCGGTTGGCCGTCAGAAGTGATGCGTAGGGTTTTGCCCATGTGGCTGCCCATTTGCTGGGCCTGCGGCCGGATTTCCAGGTCCGAACGCTCTCCGAGCGTTACATAAAGCAGGCCATCGGGCCCGAAGGCGAGGCGGGAACCAAAGTGCTTGTCGCCGTTGTAAGCCGGCAGCGCCCGGAATATCACCCGCACCTGGCTCAGGCTCCGCTGGTCGGCCGAGAGCACGCCTTTGGCCACACTGGTGGCGTTGCCCGTCGTGCCCCGCGGCTCCGAAAACGACCAGTAGATAGTCTGGTCCGTGCCAAACTTCGGGCTCAGCGCCACGTCGAGCAAGCCGCCCTGCCCGGTCGCATACACGGCGGGCAGCCCTTTGATGGGTTCGCCAAGCTTACCGGGGGCCGACACGATGCGCAGCCGGCCCGGCCTCTCGGTTACCAGCAGGTCGCCGTTGGGCAGGGGCTCCACGGCCCACGGGTTTTCGAGTCCTTTGGCCAGCACCAGCACCTCGAAGTCGGCAGCCGATTTCAGGCCGCTGGCCCGGTATTGCTCGGGAAACGTGGGCTGCTGGCCGGGCACATTGGCTTCCCGGGTTTCGAGCGGGGCGCGGCCGGTTTGGTCCGTAAGCTGCGCTGTAGCGTTGTCGCTGGCCTGGGCGCGCTGCTCCTGGCCGGAGTTGCTGCAGGCCGCGCAAAACCCGACTAGCAGAATAGCTGAGGCACTGATAAATTGGCGTTGGTTCATGAGGTATTGCCTTTATAATATGGAAGCTGCGTTAAGCTAATGAGCCTCCATCAAGTACGCAGCCAGCCCGATACTGTTATTTCAACGATCCACAGGGCATTACAGCGAAACGCCAAATCCTCTACTGAGCTGGTTATTCCTACCACAGCAAAAAGCCCCGACGCTGAGCTGCGTCGGGGCCTTGCATTTTCTAGAATCAGCTGTGGAAAAGCAGAATCTGATTATTAGATTTCAATCGTCAGCTTACACCGTAATGCCTTCGGCCACTACGCTTTGCACTTCGGGCACCATGCGCTTGAGCAGGTTTTCGATGCCGGACTTGAGCGTGACGGTGGCCGAGGGGCAGCCGGAGCACGAGCCCTGCAGGTTCACGGTCACCACGCCTTCGTGGTAGCTTTTGAAGGTGATGTTGCCGCCGTCCTGCTCCACGGCGGGGCGCACGTAATTATCGAGCAGGTCAATGACTTTCTGGGCAATCTGGCCATCCTGCTGGGTGGGGTCGCCAGCGACAGCGGCCTGGGCAGCCTTCTGTTCGGCGGCGGGGTCAACCAGGAAAACGGGGCCGCCGGCCTCCACGTAGCTTTTCAGGAACTGGCGCAGCTCGGGAATAAGCTGCGTCCAGGCCATTTCGGGCTGGCTTTTGGTGACGGTAACGAAGTTTTGAGCAATGAACACGCGACCCACGTAATCGAAACCGAACAGCTCCTGCGCCAAAGGCGAGTTGGAAGCGGCTTCGAGGTTGGGGTAATCCACGCTCACCCCATCAACCAGCAGGTTGGAGTTGAGGACGAACTTCATGCTCTCGGGATTGGGCGAGGCTTCGGCGTAAATGGAAACAGCGGACATAGCTTAGGGCTTAAAATCAAAGGGTAAGGCGGCCGAAGCGACCGCGACAAAGGTACAACCGCAACGGGGCGACCGAGGTTGCAAATGTACGTACATGAGTACAAATGCGCTTCACGCCGGGGCTAGGCGCGCAGCGCTGCGGGCGTCCGCGCCCGGCCCAATATCCGGGCCAGCACGGATGGCGCGGGCAGCCCTCGCCGCCCTACCTTGCCGCCATGATGTGCCCGGCCCTTTCTCTGTTTCACTGGCGGCTGGCGCTGCTTTTGCTTCTGCTCGTCGGCCCCGCCGCCCGCGCCCAGCCAACCCTGCCGCCCGACCTGACGCTTGACGAAGCTTTCGCCGATAACCGCCGCGGCTGGTTCACCGGCGACGATGCCACTTGGCGCGTGAGCCTGGCCAACGGCGAATACCGGCTCGACAACCGCATTGCCGGCGGCCACCTCGCCTGGCGGCCCCTGGTCCTGAACACCGCACAGGATTTTGCCTTGGAAATTGAGCTGCTCGGAACCACGGGGGCTTTTGTATGGGGCGGCGCTGATGGCAGTAATGCCAACGTGGTGGGGGTACTGCCGGGGCAGCGGCTGGCCGTGGGCCGCTGGCGGACCGGACAATGGCAGCTGCTGAGCCCGGCCGGCGGGGCGGCCGCCCCAGCCCTACGGGTCGATGGCTGGAACACCGTGCGCATTGTGCGGCAGGGCCCCACGGTGCGCTATTACGCCAACGGTCAGGAAGTATTTACTCACCAATTCGAACCGCCGCCGGGCAACCTGACCGGGTTTCAGATTGAGGCGGCCCCGGCCACGTTGCGCGCGCGGCGGCTGCGGGCCTGGCACCACTCGGGCATCCGGCTGGCGCCGGGGGTACCGGCCGGGCTGCGCCGCGAGCGGCTGGGGTCGCAGGTGAACTCGGCCGACCACCACGAGGGCTCGCCCGTGCTCTCCCCCGACGGGCAGGAGCTGTACTTCGGCCACCGGCCACCCGTGCCGCCCGGCCAACCCGAGCGCTGCGACATCTGGCGCACCCGCCGCCAGCCCGACGGCAGCTGGGGGCCCGCTCACGACGTGGGGGCGCCGCTCAACAATGGTGGCTACAGCTGCCCGCTCGGCATCACGCCCGACGGCCAGACCCTGCTCGTGCTCAACCACTACAACCCCGACGGCTCGCCGGCTAGCTCAGGCGGCTGCTCGCTGGCTCGCCGCCGGGCCGACGGGGGCTGGGAACGCCCCGAGCCAGTGGTGATTCCCGGCTTGCCGGCCCGACCCAGCTATTACTATTTCAGCCTCGCCGCCGATGGCAATACCATCGTGCTGGCCGTGGGCGACCGGGATAAAGCCGACCAGACCGGCGACCTCTACGTGAGTTTCCGCGATGTACAAAACCGTTGGAGCCAACTCCGCAACCTGGGAAAAGTGGTGAACACGGCCGGCTCGGAAAACGCCCCGTTTCTGGCCCCAGACGGGCAAACCCTGTATTTCAGCTCGGACGGGCACCCCGGCTACGGCGACAGCGACGTGTTTATGACGCGGCGCCTGGACGATACCTGGACCCGCTGGAGCGAGCCGCTCAACCTCGGACCCGGCTTCAACAGCGAAGGTTTTGAGGCCTGCTACGCCATAGGAGTGGCTGGCGACTACGCCTATTTCTGTGCCCGCGACGGAATCACGCCGCTGGAAGACCTTTTCCGGACCCGGCTGCCAGCGGCCGTGCGGCCCCGGCCCACGGTACTGGTGCGCGGCCGGGTGCTCGACGCCCGCACCGGGCGGCCCGTGCCGGGCGCTGCCGTAGCCTATGAGCGGCTGCCGGATGGTCTGGCCGCCGGCACCGCCCACGCCGACCCGGCTGAGGCCCGCTACCAGCTGGCCCTGCCCGCCGGCCGCCAGTACGGCTTCCGGGCCGAAGCCGCCGGCTACCTGGCCGCCTCCGACAACCTGGACCTCACCGACACCACCCGCTACGGCGAAGTGACCCAGGACCTGTTTCTGCTGCCGCTGGCCGAACCCATTGAAGCAGCGGCCGGCCGGACCACGGCGTTGCGCCTGGCCACTCCTGCCGCTGCTGTGCCCGGCCAACTGAAAACCGTGGCCGTGACCGTAGAACCTGCGGAGGAGAAAATCACGCTCAACAATCTGTTTTTCGTGCAGGGAAAAGCGGTGCTCCTGCCCTCTTCTTTTCCTGAGCTAAACCGCCTGGCTCAAACGCTAGCCGAACACCCCAGCCTGAAAATTCGCCTCGACGGCCACACCGACAACACCGGCGACGCCAAAAACCCCGCCCCCAACCAGGTGCTGAGCGAACAGCGTGCCGCCGCCGTGAAAGCGTATTTGATGCGGCAAAAGATTGATGCTAGCCGACTGGCTACCCGCGGCTACGGCGGCGCTCAGCCGGTAGCCCCCAACGACTCCGAAGCCCACAAGGCCCGCAACCGCCGCGTCGAATTCGTCATCGTGCAGCACTGAGGGCGCCGAGGCGCATTCCTAGAGTTGGTTGGCGCGGGCGCGGAGCAGCAGGTCGGCTAGCACGAGCTGGGTCATGGCCTCTACGATGGGCACGGCGCGGGGCAGCACGCAGGCATCGTGGCGGCCCCGGCCCACCAGCGTGATGCTCTCGCCCTGGTCGTTGATGGTTTGCTGGGGTTGGAGCAGCGTGGCCACCGGCTTGAACGCCACCCGGAAATAAATATCCTGGCCGTTGCTGATGCCGCCCTGGCTGCCACCGCTGTGGTTGGTGCGGGTGCGCACGGCCCCAGCTTCGTCGGTATAAAACTCGTCGTTGTGCACCGAGCCGGGCAGCTTCGTGCCCTCAAAGCCGGAGCCAAACTCGAAGCCTTTCACGGCGTTAATGCTGAGCAGGGCGTGGCCCAGCACGGCGGGCAGCTTGTCGAACACGGGCTCGCCCAAGCCGGCGGGCACGTGCCGGGCCACGCCGGTTATCACGCCGCCCACGGTATCGTGCGCCGCCTGGGCGGCGCGGATGCGGGCTTCCATCAGCACGGCCGTTTCGGGGTGAGGGCAGCGCACGGGGTTGGCATCGATAAGGCTCAAATCAAGCGCCTGATACTCCAGGGGCACTTCTACTTCGCCCACTGCGGAGACATAGGCGGCGATTTCAACCCCGAAGTGGCTCAACAACTTGCCGGCAATGGCGCCAGCGGCCACGCGGGCCGCCGTTTCGCGGGCCGAGCTGCGGCCACCGCCGCGGTGGTCGCGCCGGCCGTACTTCACATCGTAGGTGTAGTCGGCGTGGCTGGGGCGGTAGGCTTTGGCAATGTGTGAGTAGTCATCCGAGCGCTGGTCGGCGTTGGGGATGAACAGGCTGATGGGCGTGCCGGTGGTGAAGCCTTCGAACAGGCCCGACTGAATCTGGACGGTATCCGACTCCTTGCGCGGCGTGGTCAGGTCCGACTGGCCGGGCCGGCGCCGGTCGAGGGCGGTCTGAATGTGGGCGGCGTCCACGGCCACGCCCGCCGGGCAGCCGTCAATAATCACGCCGATGCCCGCCCCGTGCGACTCGCCAAAGGTGGTGATGCGAAAAAGGGAACCGAAGGTATTAGACATGAATTTATTAGTTGTTCGTTGCTAGTTGCTGGCTATCAGGGGTTTTTGATTATTTGACTAACAACGAACAACTGACAACTGATAACTGGGATGGCAAAGTTGGCACCGCGCCACCGATAATCAGCCCGAGCGCCCGGCCCGCCACCAGCCAACCCCAGCCACGCCCACCAGCCCAATCAACAGCCAGCTGGCGTAGCGACGCACGTCACGGTACACGTCCAGCGACTGCATACGAGCATCGGCCTCAGCCAGGGCCGGGCCGTAAAAAGGGTCTTCTGCGGGCTTGGGCAGCACTTTTGGAGTCGCCACCGCCCCGCTAATGCGGGGCCGGATTGCGGGCCGCAGCGTATCGTAGCGGGCCGTACCGGGATTGAAGACAACCAGCTGAATCAGGCTATCCAAGGGAATGGTGCCGGGCTGCCGCGCCACCAACCGGTAGCGAAATAGCTTGCGCCCCCCGCCCGGCGCGGCGCGTTCGCGCACTTCAGGGCCGTACACTTCCAGCCCCGGCCACGCTACGAATTCCGGCGCCAGTACCGCAGCTAGATTACCCTGCCCCTGCACGCCAAAAGTGTAGGTAAAGGCTTGGCCCACCAGGGGCACCTTGCGGCTAATAGTCTCCTGCAGCTGGTAAGCGCCCACGGCCACCGCAGCCTGCCGCGGATGCGACGGCAGGCCGCGCACTGCCACGGTCAGGCCCTTGGACAAATACGTTTTGTAGCCCGCCAGGCGGTTATCCTGGCCGGCCTCTGGTTTTTTCAAAAACTTATACTTCACCATGGTCAGGGCCAGGGGGGGGAAGCGTAGCGGGCTGGCCGTGAGGGGATAATACACGTTTTCGGCCAGCCGGAAGCGCAGGTAGAGCTGGCCTTGCTGGCGCACGCTGTCGGGGGTGACGCTGGCTTCGGGGCCGGGCTCCTGCCAGGCCGTGGCCTGGTGCAGCTCCTGCAGCAGCGGCGGCAGCTGCTCGTTGAAATCGTGAAAGGCCAGCATGGCCTGGTCACTCGGCTTGAGGAAAAAGTAGAGGCCCACCCGCACGCCCTGGCCCACATACACGCTGGGCTGGTCGGCCAGCACGGCCAGAAAAGCCCCATCAGGCAGTTCCTGATACTGCGCGGCCTTGGGTTTGCCAAACAGCTTATCGAGGTCGCCCACGGCCTGAAGCGGCGCGGTGGGGTCGGCCGGCAGCGTCAGGGCCGATGGACTGGCGGGCCCAGTGCCGGGCGCGGATGGCGCCGCCGCTGGCGGTGCGGCCAGCGGGTCGGGCAGCACGCGCACAGTAGCGGCCCGGCTGCGCAGCACCACGCCATTTACCGTTAGCTGGAAGGGCTTGATGCTGAACTCGCCCTCGCCGTAGGGCGCATAACGCTGCGTAATGGTGAGGTCGGTGAAGCGGCGGCCCTGCACAGTGCGGATGGTGGTGGTACTCGTTTTACCGCTTTTTTTGAATCCCTCCAGCTCCGGAAATTCCGAATACTCTCCCAGGGTTCCGCCCCGCAGCCGGAAGGCCAGCGTGAATACGCCCGTGACGGGCACCGTGGCCGGGCCCGGCAGCAGCGCCACATCGGCCGGGGCAGTGGGTTTGGGCTGGGGCCGCGAACTGACAGCCGGCGCAGTTATTTCCGGTTTGGGCACGCCGAGCGTGGGCTGGGCACTGGCTGCTGCCGCGCCCAGCACGCCTGCTATTCCTGCCATCCACCCAAAAAGTCTTCCCATAGTCGCTGGCCCGTTGGCGAACCCTAAAAGTAGCGTTTAAACGCGGGGATGCCATTTCCCCAAAGGTTTGCGGCGGCCTTACTTCCAGCGAATCGATGCTGGGAGAATAAAAAAAACCGGCTTGTGGAATCCTTTGGGGGCTCTTTCTGCGTATCTGCATCCAAATCCCACTACCTGTTCTGGTTTTTACTTTTAAAAGCCGCACTCCGGTGTCGGCGGAAATTGTATTGCCTGACCACTAAATTTTCTTTTTCCACCTAATCGTTTCTATTTCCATGTCTGACAATCTTCAGCCCCGCGGCACCGAGGAATCCACGCTCGCTCAGCCGCTGTCCACGCCCATCAAGCGGCGCTCCTTTTTCATGTATGCCGGTGCCACGGCCGGTGCTTCGGCCCTGGTTCTGGCTGGCTGCTCGGACGATAATGACGACAACTCCCCTGCCTTGCCCAAAGGCAACAGCACTACGGCCAACGGCTCCATCAGCCTGGGTTCGGGTGATGTAGGCGTATTGAACTTCGCGTATGCGCTGGAGCAGCTCGAAGCTGATTTCTACGCTAAAGTAGCGGCCCTGCCCAACGGCGCAACGCTGCTCAGTGCCACCGAGTTTGATTATTTCAAGCAGGTTGCCAAGCACGAAGCCATTCACCGCGACTTCTTCAAAGCCGCTCTGGACCGCGACGCCGCTGGCCAGACCTTGCGCGGCCTGACGCCTATATACCCCGCCGCTACTTTCACCAGCCGCGCCAACATCCTGGGCACGGCCAAAACGTTCGAAGACCTCGGCGTATCGGCCTACAACGGTGCGGGCAAGCTCCTCAAAACGCCTGCTTACCTGGTACTTGCCGGCCAGATTGTTTCGGTTGAGGCTCGTCACGCTGCCTACGTTCGTGACTTGGTTGAGAATGGCTCTTTTGCCGCCGACGACGTCGTAAACAGCCTCGGGCTCGATGTAGCCAGAACGCCTGCTGAGGTGCTTACCGCCGCGCAAGCCTTCATTACCGAGAAGCTGGATGGTAGCTCCATTGGCGTTAATTAATCCCCCTTCCCTTCAATCGTAATCAATCTTCGCCATGAATTTCTTCAATATCATCAATCAGCTTTCCGAGGTTGACCCCGACGTAATGGGCCGCCTGGATACCCGGCGCTCCGTGTTCAGCTCGCTGAATACGGTGAGCAAGCGCGCGGCTTTGGCCTCGGCGCCTGCTTTCCTGGCCGCTTTCTTTTCAAAGGCTTATGCTGGCACCACCGCTGGCGACCCCAAGGAGGTATTTAACTACGCCCTCACGCTGGAGTACCTGGAAGAGGACTTCTACAAAAAGATGGTTGCTTCGCCCTTCTTCGCTACGGCATCTGCCGCAGCACAGGGTGCTATCCGTCAAATCCTGAAGCACGAAGCGGCTCACGTGAGCCTGCTGAAAACGGTTATCACCACCATCGGTGGCACGCCCATCGCTCCGGTCACTTTTAAGACGGCCACGTTTGCGACGCTCACTTCGTTTGCCAAGCAACTGGAAGTAGCCCAGCTGCTGGAAGATACCGGCGTACGGGCCTACAAAGGCCGCGCTGGCGACTTGCTGGGTATTCCTGATGTGAACATCACCGGCGTAGGCATGGTGAACCCACTCCAGGCTGCCTTGCAGATTCACTCGGTGGAAGCCCGTCACGCGGCGCACATCCGCTACATGCGTGGCCAAACTCCGTGGATTAGCGGCGATGGCGACCTCGACGGTCAGCCCCACTACAAAGGCGCCATTCCTGAGAGCACCACCACGCAGTCGAACGTGGACATCACCAAACTCGGCACCGGCTACTCGGCTAAGGACGCACAGGCTTCGTTCGATGAAATCCTGACCAAGGCCGAAGTACTTGACAATTCGCGTGCTGGTGGCTTGGTTGGTGCTTAAGCACAGCCAGCTTCCTTCCCGAAGCAAGTAGTATCAAAAAGCCGGCTCCGCTTATGCGGGGCCGGCTTTTTCGTTCTTAAGCAGACCGGCAGTCTGCTTCTGATTAAAAATGAACCCTATGGGTAGATTTTCCGCCGTTATTTCGATAAAATTTTGGCAGCATTGATTTTTCAGGCGTTGCCGTTGCATTAGCAAGGCCCTGATTCGGCTGCGAACAGGCCACGCAGGAGGCTTGGGAGTGCTGTGGGAGCTGCTTTCAATTTTTCTGACGCGCTCAGCCCGACGATTTCATTTCTTAATCCATTACTCATTTTTCTCATGTCCGACACTAACCGGCCCGCTGGCGCTACCTCTTCCCAGCCCGCGCCGCCCTTGTACGCGCCCATCAAACGGCGCTCGTTTTTCCTGTATGCCGGCGCCACAGCCGGCGCTACGGCGCTCGTACTGGCCGGCTGCGATAAAGACCCCAGCACCGCGCCTGCTACCGGCCTGGTGAATGTGGGCATCACGAGCACCAACGACCTGGGCGTCCTCAACTACGCCTACGCCCTGGAACAGCTGGAAGCCGCCTTTTATACCCAGCTGAAGGACGGCGACTACTACAAGTCCCTGACCGCAGGCAGCGCCGAAAAACAGATTCTGGACGACCTGCACTACCACGAGGTAGCGCACCGCGACTTCTTCCGCGCCGCTTTGGCCGGCAACGCCATTCGCAGCCTGGAGCCCGACTTCACGAGCATCGACTTTGGCGTGCGCACGGGCGGCACGGGCGGCAAGCTCGGCGTACTCGACGCAGCCAAAGCATTCGAAGACCTCGGCGTGGCCGCTTACAACGGCGCCGGGCGCTACATCCAAACCCCGCTGAACCTGCTGCTGGCGGGCAAAATCGTGTCGGTAGAGGCCCGCCACGCGGCACTCATCCGCGACCTGCTGGCCGAGGCCACGTTCGTGGGCGACGACGTGGTACAGGTGACTACCGGCGGCCCCATTGTGGCAGGCGGGCCCGTTTCGGCCACCCCCACCGGCCTGGAGCGCTCCAAGTCCCCGGCCGAGGTAGTGGCCGTGGCCAACACCTTCCTGAAAGCCGGCTCAAAGCTGGACGTATCAGGCCTGGTGTAGGTTCTGACGGGCTTTTTCCTAATTATAATATTCCTGCTTCATGAATCTTCTGAATATTCTCGCTGAAATCGAAAAGGCCGACCCCGAAGTGTACGGCCGCCTCGACTCGCGCCGCCGCGTGTTCCGGCACCTGAGCGGCCTGGGCGGCAAACTGGCTACCGCCGCCGTGCCGTTTGCCCTGGGCTCTATCTTCAACAAGGCCTATGCCGGTGCCACCGCCACGCAGGCCACCGTACTGGAAGTGCTCAACTATGCGCTGCTGCTGGAGCACCTCGAAGCCACTTTCTACAACCTCGGCACGGGCAGCATCGCCATCACCAGCGCCCTTAGTGCCAACAACGTCAAGTCGCTGAACGCCATCAAAACCGACGAGAACAACCACGTAGCCTTCCTGCGCGGGGTTATCACGGCGGCGCCGTTCAACGCGGCACCGGTGACCCCGGCTGCTACCGATTTCGACTTCACTGGGGCGCAGGGCGGCTCCCGCGCCGCGCTTTTCGCCGATGTACTAACCGACCCGAATACGTTTCTGGCCGTGGCCCAGGCCCTGGAAGACACCGGCGTGCGCGCCTACAAAGGCAGCGCTACCGATTTGATGTCGAATAAAACCGTGCTCGAAGCCGCCCTCAACATCCACTCGGTGGAAGCCCGCCACGCGGCTCGCATACGCACCATGCGCCGCGGCGGGCTGCAGCCGGCCGGCGACCGGGCCTCGTTTGCGGCACCAGGCGTTAACCTTAGCACTGCACCCAAAAGCTGGGTGTCGGGCCGCGACAACAACGGCCCCGTGCCCGGCACCACCGATGCTGTGTACGGACCGGGCACGCCGGCTTCGGGCACAGCGGCCACCATTTTCTTCCCGGCCGAAAACAATGTAATCCAGGCCGGCGCCAACATCAGCGCCTTGCTCACGACGGCTAATATTACGGGCCTGGCCGCTACCAGTGTTGCAGCTGCCGCTTCCGAAGCGTTTGACGAGCCTCTGGACATGGCCACGGTGAAAGCCATAGCCCGCAACTTCGTCAAAACCGGCACTCCTACGTTTGCGCTGCTTTCTTAGGATTACAGCTGATAATCAATGTTTTTAAGAAAGGTGAATCCAGGTCGGGTTCACCTTTTTTTATGGAGATGCCACCCCCGGGCCGCCAGGAGTATCTTTGTAGGCAGCGGCGAGGTGCGCTTGGGCACCCGGCGGTTCTATTCTTATGTCTGATTCGTTTTTTTCCCGGAGCGGGGCTTTGCACCGCCGGACTTTTTTACGGGTAGCAGGTGCTTCAGCGGCTACTGCATCGCTGGTGCTTGCGGGCTGCTCCGACCCTGCCCCCGCGCCAATCGCAGCAAATCCGAACCTGCTAACCTTGACTGATGGCGACGTGGGCCTGCTCAACTACCTGTATTTGGTGAAGCAGGTGCAAGTTGCTTTTTACCAGAAAGTGATTGGGGCTTTGCCCGGTGACTTTTCGGACGCCGAAAAGCTGTCTTTCAACGACCTGCGCGACCACGAGCTGGTGCACCGCGAAACATTGCGCTTCCTGCTGGGCACCAATGCCTACGATGTGCTACTGCAACAACCGCTGCCCCTGGATTTTTCCAGCTTGAACCTTGCCACGCGGGCCGGCGTGCTGACAGCGGCACAGCAGCTTGAAGACCTGTCCGTGGCGGCCTATGCCGGCAGCCTGCGCCTGCTGGCGGCCGTTCCCACGGCGGCACTTCTGGCCAAAATTGCCTCGACTGAAGCCCGCCACGCTGCTTTTGTGCGCGACCTGCGTACCCCCGGCTCCTTCGCCGGCACCGACGTGGTGGTGAATGCCGGCGCCCTGCAAAGCGTGAGCCTGGCCAAGACGCCCACCCAGGTAATAGACGAAACAAAAGCTTTTTTCCTGCCCATCGTGATTTCGCCCATCCTGCTGCCCACGGTGTAGCACCTCTTTTTTGCCTGATTTCGCATGAATTTCCTCTTGCTTCTCGACCGCATCAGCTCCGTCGACGCCCCCTCGGACGCCGCGCCCCGCCGCGACTTATTGCGCCAGGTGGGCCAGGCCGGTGCCCGCGCTGCCTTAGCCACCCTGCCTTTGGCCCTGGCCGCACCCGCGCAGGCGGCTCTCACCAACAATGCCTTCGATGCCATCGTGCTCCTGCTCAAGCTCGAAGACCTGCTCGTGGATTTGTATACCAAGGCACTGGCGGCTCCCGTGCTCACCAGTGCGGCCCAGGCTGCCGTTCGGCCCGATTTCGTGCTCCTGCTGGAACAGCAGCGGGGCCACGCCCGGTTTCTGCGCGACAACTTTTCGCTTGCCGGACTAACGCCACCTGCCGCCCCCAGCTTCGACTTCAGTGGCCGCCGAAACAATCCGGCCAATCCGGTGCTGTTTCCTGATGTGCTGAGCGACTACGCGGCTTTCCTGCAGCTGGCCCAGCAGCTGGAGGACGCCAGCGCCAGCATCTACCTCGGCCAAATGCCCTTCCTCACCACCGACAAGGCGCTGTTTGACGCCGTGTTTCGCATGCAGCTGGTGGAAGCCCGCCATGCGTCGCACCTGCGCACCCTGCGGCGCACGGCCGCCCCGGCCATTGCCGTAAAAAGCTGGCCCAGCACTGCCGACCCCGCTCCTGCTGCTCCGGTGCTGGTTCCTGGCTCTGGCAACGGCGCCGCTCCCGTATCCATTTATACCTTCGAAGCCAACGAGCGGCAGATTTCGGCTGGCACCACGGTGGTGCCCTTTCCCACCATCCTCACCGGGCTCAACGCGGTGCAGTCCAGGTCGTTTGCTGAGGCTTTCGACGAGCCGCTGCCGACGCTTCAGGCAACGGCACTGCTTGCCATTTTTGGCTAGGCATACAAGATTTTGTTCTTATTTCGAAAGGAGTGGCTCAGGCTGCTCCTTTTGCGTATCCGGCCTACTGAGGCGATGGTATTCCGGGGGCGCCGCTTGCGTAGTCCTTGCATTATAGTGTATATTTATTACCAGTTGGTCGCCGTTATCCTGTCGCGGGAAATAGCGGCTAACACTACTCTTTTTCTTCTTTTCGTATTCCTGACGCTATGCTAGACTACGTAAAAATGATTCTGCTGAAAGTCAGTTTCAACAAGGCGCTGTTCGAAAAGGAACTCCGCAAATCCCTCAAAATACTCAGTCCAGCGGAAGTACCCGACTTTCGGGTGTGGTGCTACCGGCAGTTTGCGCGCATTTACCGGCGCGTGCTAGGGCGCGTATTCGGCAGTATCGAAAACTCGACCTTCAAACTCGATATCGGGTAGTACAGCCACTGTTACGACGGCAACCTATTCGTTGCCGAGCACGAATTTGATGTTTCGTTTCAGCCCCTCGTAGCCCGTGCGCTTCACGGCCGACTGGCGGAAGAGCTCCGTGAATAACTCGTGGGTGATTTCGCGCCAGTCGCCGGGCGTCAGGTCTTTCAGGCTGGGGTGCGCCTGAAACTGCGGCTCCGCGTGCGGCTTCGAGAAGCGGTTCCACGGGCACACGTCCTGGCAGATGTCACAGCCAAAAACCCAGTTGCCGAACTGCCCGGCCATTTCGGTTGGAATCTGGTCCTTCAGCTCGATGGTGAAGTAACTGATGCACTTGCTGCCGTCTACCACGTAGGGCTCGGTGATGGCCTGGGTGGGGCAAGCGTCCACGCATTTGGTGCAGGTGCCGCAGTAGTCGCGAATGGGGCCATCGGCGGGCAGTTCCACGTCCACAATCAGCTCTGCGATGAAGTAGAACGAACCGGCGCCGGGCGTTATCAGGTTGGAGTTTTTTCCCACCCAGCCGAGGCCGCTTTTCTTGGCCCAGGCCTTGTCTAGCACCGGGGCCGAGTCGACGAAGCAACGGCCACCAATCTGGCCTATTTCGGCTTCCATATCGGCCAGCAGCAGTTTCAGCTTGTCTTTGATGACGAAGTGGTAGTCGCGGCCGTAGGCGTACTTACTGATTTTGAGGGTATCGTCGGCCTGCTGGTCCTCTGGCGCGGGGTAATAGTTCAGCAGCAGGGAAATCACCGATTTGGCCCCGTCCACCAGCAAGCGCGGGTCGAGGCGCTTGTCGAAGTGGTTTTCCATGTAGCCCATGCGGCCGTTCATACGCCTGGTGAGCCACGTTTCGAGGCGCGGGGCTTCTTCCTCCAGAAACTCAGCCTTGGAAATACCGCACGCCATGAAACCAAGCTCTGCGGCGCGGCGCTTGATAAAAGGGGCCCACTGGGACTGGGGAAGCATACGATTGTGTGGCGAGGTGATGACTATGCTATTGAGAGCACAGCTATAAAAATAAAGGCGCTCCCAATTTTAATTTGGGTGCGCCTTTCAACAAGTAAAAGCAAAGATTATCAAAGGCGCAACCTATTTAAACCTGCTAATATCTGCAGCCATTATATCATCCATGGTTTCAGTTGGCAGTACCAGGGGTAGACCGTCGCCCCTAGCTGACATCAGGTCCTCCTCCTTTCCGGAAACATAGCAAGCTTCCTGACCGAACAAACGAGGATTTGCCATGTAAATTTTGTTTTCGCTACCTATTGCTGTTGGCATTGCCTCCAGCACGGCAAAAAAGTTTTCGGGCAAGTAATCTGCTCCAACATCAGCTACTACTTCACCAACTTTTTTTTCGGTGTGGAAGATTTGAGCCACGTAGCGGCTGCCGTTGTTGGATAAGGATTCCGCAATTCTAAATTTCTCATTAGGCAATAGCTTAGTTAAAAACTCAATTATTGCGGCCGATAAATCACCTTCTTCATACAGGCACTCTGTATCAAAATAATGCGTCTGTAACTTGTGCTTCTTTGCAAGACGCTCTATTTCATCGCCGGCTAGCACCTTGCCCACATCACTACTATCTTCTTCTGGTTGACGGCCGTTTCGATAATTTTCTGCCAACCGCTTTATCGACTCATCCCATGATTCATTCTTTTTGCCCATTTCGTTGTCGGACTGTGAACTATGACATGAAACAAGAATGCACAAGCACATTGCTGCTGAGAGAATCTGCTTGTGCATTTTTTGAAATTTAGCCTTGGGTTATCTCATCAAACAAGCTGCCACTGTTGCCCCGCATGTTCTGCGGCAGCAAGCGGCCCAAGTGCTGGTAGGCGGCTTCGGTAGCCTCCCGCCCCCGCGAAGTGCGCTTGATGTAGCCTTCCTGAATCAGGAACGGCTCGTACACTTCCTCAATGGTTTCGCCTTCTTCGCCGCAAGCCGTGGCAATGGTGCTGATGCCCACCGGGCCGCCCTTGAATTTGTCGATAATGGTGGTGAGGATGCGCTTGTCCATGTCGTCGAGGCCGCGGGCGTCCACGTCCAACGCGTTGAGGGCAAACTGGGCGATTTCGACCGTGATGGTGCCGTCGCCCTTTATTTGGGCAAAGTCGCGGGTGCGGCGCAGCAGGTTGTTGGCAATGCGGGGCGTGCCGCGCGAGCGGCGGGCAATCTCGAAGGCCGCGTCCTCGTGAATGGGCGTACCCAGGATTTCGGCCGAGCGCTTCACAATGCTGGTGAGCAGCTTGGAATCGTAGTACTCCAGGCGAGCCGAGATGCCAAAACGGGCCCGCAGCGGCGCCGTGAGCATGCCCGAGCGCGTGGTAGCGCCCACTAGGGTAAAGGGCGAGAGCGAAATCTGCACCGAGCGCGCGTTCGGACCCGAATCGAGCATGATGTCGATGCGGTAGTCCTCCATGGCCGAGTACAGGTACTCTTCCACCACGGGATTAAGGCGGTGGATTTCGTCGATGAACAGCACGTCGTGCGGCTCCAGGTTGGTGAGCAGGCCGGCGAGGTCGCTGGGCTTGTCCAGCACCGGGCCGCTGGTCATCTTGATGCCCGAGCCCAGCTCGTTGGCGATGATGTGCGAGAGCGTGGTTTTGCCCAGGCCGGGAGGGCCGTGTAGCAGCACGTGGTCGAGGGCATCGCCGCGCTGCTTGGCAGCGGCCACGAACACCTTTAGGTTCTCCAGAATCTTTTCCTGGCCCGTGAAATCGTCGAACGAAAGGGGCCGCAGGGCCTTGTCGATGTCCTTGTCGGTGGCATCAAAATTCTCGTTGCCGCCGGTGAGATAGGCTTCGCGCATAATGGTATTTGCTAAATTTATTGGTCGGCGCTTGCTAAGCTAATGAGTAACCGATTAACGGACAGAAAAGCTCCCGGACGATGAAATACCTGGATGGTTTTGTTGCGTGCAGCCGCGTAAAGCGTCCTTACTCGTGCAGCAGCACTTCAATATCGAGGTGCAGCCAGTCGGTTTCCCAGGATTTGTGGTTGAGGCGGGCGGTGAGGCTGCGGCCGGCATCGAGCAGACGGGCCACAGTTTCGTTGCGGCTTTCGGGCAGATAGCCGAGCCATACGTTGGCGGGGTCGGTGGCGGGGGCGGTGTGCACCTGCACGGCCCAGTCGTCATATTTGCTATCGGGCTCGCGGGTGAGGTGCAGACTCTGGCCGATTTTCAGCTTCGGCTCGTACTTCTCCAGGTTGGGGCGGTGCGAGGTGCCGGCCACCAGGCATTCGAGCAGCACCAGGGGTTCGGACGCGGGGACGATTTTCATCATGGGGCCAAATTACGGTATGGGCGGCGGGTTTGGCCCTCATTCGGCCGCAAACACGGGCTTTATTAGCGGCTTGCTTGTCATTCAGTTGCTTCCTGCCGCAAGCGCGCTATCTCATCGCGACCGATGGAAGCAACTTCCGACTTGTCATAAATTGACAACAGAAACAGCTTAACGGCCTGCGTATCGACATCTATAACGCGTCGATAGGTAATAATGCGGGCCCCTCCGCTCTTGCCCCGGCTTTTGCTGGCAATAGCAACCCTGATTTTGTAGCAGTCCTGCCCCAGCGGTTCGCCGTGGGTAGAATCCCGCTGCAACACTTCAACCAAATCAATCAATTCCGGCTTTAGCGAACGGTATTTCTTGAGTAGCGGCTTGGCTTCGCGCCGGAAATTGGCCGTGGTGACAACGAGAGTCAACGGCATCAGGAAGCGGCCAAAAAATCGGTTAGGCTAATTTCGGGATGGCGGCCGGCCATGATTTCGGGCACCTCGCACAGCGCCTCGCGCAGGCCGCCCAGCACCAGTTCGCGGCCCTGCAACTGGCGGTAGTATTGCTTCAGCTCCAGCCAGTCGGCCATCGGCAGCACCACCGCTTCGGGCTTGCCGCTGGCATCGGTGAGGTAGTGCAGGGAATCAGGGGCGGACATCGGATTAGATTTTAGGGAACGAGCAAAGTGTGTGGGCCTACCCACCGCTCACTGCTCCGCGTTGTGGCGATGCTAGGACGCGTGGGAGCGTGCTTCATCTTGTCACTAAATTACAGCATATCTGACGGTTTTTGCCTGCCCCACCACCGACGACGGTATTCTGTGGGCATCGCAAAGAAGATGATGAGCCATGCGACGATGCAGCCAGCCAGCCAGGTCAAGACACCAGCTAAGTAGCCGAATATGCAAAGCCCTCCATCACAGCCACCATTACCCCGCCAGTTAACGCTTTGTACCCATAGGGTGACAAGCCCACATGCTATTAAGCACAATACCGCACCACGCCAACCCAAAAGGTAGCAAAACCACCCGATTACCCCAATAACAGCGGCGAATAGAGCGAGCAGGTCCATGGGTTTTGGCTTTTGGTTTAAAAAAAATAAAACCGACCGCCTCGGATGAAGCGGTCGGTTTTATATGGGGCAAGCGACGGCTTACTTAAACGCCTGAATGCCTGTAATATCCGCGCCCGTAATGAGCAGGTGAATATCGTGGGTGCCCTCGTAGGTAATCACCGATTCCAGGTTCATCATGTGGCGCATGATGGGGTACTCGCCGGTAATGCCCATGCCGCCGTGGATTTGGCGGGCTTCGCGGGCCACGTGCAGGGCCATTTCCACGCTGTTGCGCTTGGCCATTGAGATTTGGGCGCTGGTGGCTTTGCCTTCGTTTTTGAGCACTCCGAGGCGCCAGGCCATAAGCTGGGCTTTGGTGATTTCGGTAATCATCTCCGAGAGCTTCTTCTGCTGGAGCTGGAACCCGGCTATGGGCTGGCCGAACTGCTCGCGCTGGAGCGAGTACTTCAGGGCCGATTCGTAGCAGTCGATGGCCGCACCGATGGCACCCCAGGCAATGCCGAAACGGGCCGAATCGAGGCAGGAAAGCGGACCTTTGAGACCGTCGATGTTGGGCAGAATGTTCTCTTTGGGAATTTTCACGTCCTCAAACACCAGCTCGCCGGTGGTGCTGGCGCGCAAGCTCCACTTGTTGTGGATTTCGGGGGTGCTGAAGCCTTCCATGCCGCGCTCCACGATGACGCCTTTGATGCGGCCGGCTTCATTTTTGGCCCACACTACGGCCACCTGGCACTCGGGCGAGTTCGAAATCCAGAGCTTGGCGCCATTCAGCAGGTAATGGTCGCCCATGTCCTTGATGTTGGTGGTCATGCCGCCGGGGTTGGAGCCGTGGTCGGGCTCCGTCAGGCCGAAGCAGCCGAGCCACTCGCCGGAGGCCAGCTTGGGCAGGAACTTCATGCGCTGCTCCTCCGAGCCGTAGGCGTAAATCGGGAACATCACCAGCGAGCCCTGCACCGAAGCCGTGGAGCGCATGCCGGAATCGCCGCGCTCGATTTCCTGCATAATCAGGCCGTAGCTGATGTAATCCAGACCACCGCCGCCGTAATCCTGCGGCACGGTGGGGCCGAAAGCGCCCACATCACCAAACTTGCGCACAATTTCGGAGGGAAAATGCGCGTCCTGTGCCCATTTTTCGATGTTCGGGTTGATTTCCTTTTTGACAAAGTCGCGGATGGACTGGCGAATGAGCAGGTGCTCCTCGGTGAGGAGCCCATCGAGGTCGAAATAATCGGTGAAGCCGTTGGCATTGGTGCTGCCTTTTTGGGCGCTGTGGGCTTTGGCTTCAGGGGAAAGAACGTCGGCTTGGGAGGACATAACGGGATGGTTGGGGTGGGATGTCGATGCAAAGATAACAGCCGCAACGGGGGCGCGGTTCGGGGTCTGCGGGCATAAAAGCCTGATTTGAAACCGAAGGGCCGCTAGCTTTTGACTAATTTTGGCTTCTTACTGCCCCAAAGCGTCTGCTTCGCCGTACAAACGACCATTCTTATTTTGCCCGCTTTAGCTACAGGCTAACCATGAGTCACGAAAAAAAGCTTAACGAACTGGAGGCCACTGCCATTTGCGGCAACGACATTTCCTCCTCCTGCCTGTACGTCTCGGCCCTGGCCATTTCCTACGCCGGGCAATATGCCTGGCTGGCCCTGCTGGTGGTGGGCGTGGTACTGTTTCTGTTTCGCAAAATTTACGGCGAAGTGGTGGGCGCCTTGCCCCTGAATGGCGGCGCCTACAACGTACTCCTGAATACGACCAGCAAGCGCAATGCCGCTCTGGCCGCTTGCCTCACCATCCTGTCGTACATGGCCACGGCGGTGCTCTCGGCCAACGAGGCCATGCACTACCTGCATACGCTGTGGCACACGCTACCCATTATTCCGGCCACCATGGGGCTACTGGCGCTGTTTCTGCTGCTCACCATCCTGGGCATGTCCGAATCGGCCATCGTGGCGGTGGTGATTTTTATCACCCACCTGTTCTCGCTTACGCTGCTCGTGGGCGTAGCCGTGTGGTACCTGGCCCAAAACGGGCTGGACAACCTCTCGCTCAATTTTGCGCTGCCCGTGAAGGGCGGCAGCGTTATCAACGCGCTGTTTTTTGGCTTTAGCGCGGCCATGCTGGGCATTTCGGGCTTCGAAAGCTCGGCCAACTTCGTGGAAGAGCAGGCCAGGGGCGTGTTCCAGAAAACGCTGCGCAACATGTGGGTGGTGGTCACGGTGTTCAACCCGCTCATTGCGTTTCTGGCCATTGCCGTGCTGCCAATGGCCGAAGTGGGCGAGCACACCGAAACCCTGCTCTCGCACATTGGCACCGTCACGGGTGGTCCCTGGCTGGGCACGCTCATCTCCGTCAACGCCGTGGCTGTGCTCAGCGGCGCCGTGCTCACTTCGTTTGTGGGCGTGAGCGGCCTGATGAAACGGATGACGCTGGACCGCATTCTGCCGCAATTTTTCCTCAAGGAGAACAAGCGGGGCAGCAACTACGTCATCCTTATCACGTTTTTCCTGCTCTGCGTGTCGGTGCTGCTCATTACCAACGGCCAGTTGGGGCCGCTGGCCGGAGTGTACACCATTTCGTTTCTCTCGGTGATGGCCTTCTTCGCGCTGGGCAATTTCCTCCTCAAGCGCAAGCGGCCCAACCTGCCGCGCCCCGTCTACGCCGGCATCGTCACGGTGACGCTGGCGCTGCTGGGCGTTTCGGTGGCCCTGTACGGCAACGTCAAGATTCACCCCGAGTACCTGGTGGTGTTCCTACAGTACTTTCTGCCCACCATGGCCGTGGTGTCCATCATGCTCAACCGCATTGCCATTCTGAATTTTATTCTGTCGGCCGTGGATTCCTTCGAGCAGCACATGCCCCGCGCTTCGCGGCTGGGCCGCCTCATTGTGCGGCGGCAGCTGCGGGAGCTTTCGCAGCAGGAATTCGTGTTTTTCACCAAGGGCGACAACGTATCCAACCTGAATAAGGTGATGGCCTACGTGGTCGAAAACGAGTTCACCACCCGCCTAAAAATCGTGACGCTGCTCAAGGATGGCGAAGAGTACCCCCAGGACCTGCTCAACGACATTCGGGTGCTGGACCGCGCCTACGAGCAGATTGTGGTTGATTTTGTGACCATGGACGGCCAGTTTGGGCCGGAGCTGATTACGGAGCTTTCCGAAAAGTGGAATATCCCCAAGAACTTCATGTTCATCGGCTCGCCCGGCGACCGGTTTCCGTACCAGATTTCCGAGCTGGGCGGCGTCCGGCTGATTATCTGATGCCTTGGCCGGCACTCAACCATAAGCAAGCGTGGTTTCCAAGCCGTCATGCCGGGCGCAGCCGAGGCGTCCCGCGTGCTTTGCTAACCGGTGCGAGCGGGATGCCTCAGCTGCGCCCGGCATAACTGAACAACTCAATACCGTCACCTTTGCGTGACTGCTTGAGTAAAATGATAATGCCCGGCCCCATTTACTGGGGCCGGGCATTATCATTTTGTTTGGCGGATTTCTGAATTAGCGACGCTTTTTTTTGCTGGCCGCAGCTGATTTGGAAGAATTTTTTGCCGTTGATTTTTTAGCAGATGAGCTGGATTTTTTAACCGGTGCTTTTTTAGCGCTGCTTTTTTTGGTGGCAACTGGTTTTTTAGCAGTACTCTTTTTGGAGCTGCTGCTGGTCTTAGCCTTGGTCTTGGTCTTGCTGGACTTCGCGCTTGCCGATTTAGACTTGGACTTGGATTTAGTGCTGTGGGCGCTGGATTTGCTGCGCGAAGCGTGACCACGGCTGCTGGCCCGGCGGGCTTCGGCCAGGGCTTCGGCCCGGCGGGCGGCCATGCGCTCGGTGTTGCGGGCCTCGTAGCTGCGGGTGGTGCGGGCCGGCATGGCGCGGGCTTCCTCAGCCGATTCGGTGTAGTGGGCGGTGGCGTCCGTTTCCGGTGCGGCCGTGTTCTCTTCGGCGGTGGCTTTAGCGGCCTCAGTCGCCATTTTTTGGCGGCGAACGGGCATCAGAAAATCCCGCTCGGCGCGTTCGCGCACGCTCAGGTTTTCTTCGCCTGCCAGCTTCGTAACAGGAGTCTGCTTCTCGGTTTGAGCCTGCGCGCCGCTCCAGGTCAGGAGCAGCGAAAGAAAGACAAATAGATGCTTCATAGATGGTTAAAATAAACTCGACTGAAGACAAAACTACAGGCTGTCCCGGCGAAATGCAAGGCCACCACTGTTTTAAGCCCTGAAAACGGCCTCTAACCACTCCAATGGCCTATTTTCCGCGGTTAGTCGCTTCCGCAACTATTCGAAGCCGCGAACCCGCCGAATTGGCCCCGAACTCCGGCGCGTACAGGCACTGCACCTGGCTCAAACCACCCGAAAAATCGCCGGCCTGACTGGCCCGCAGCCGGTATTCGAAGACGTGCGTACCGCGCGGCACTTCGCTCAAAAAGAAGTTCGTGGCCGCATCGCGGGGCGACTCGTAATAGCCCAGGCCGTTCTGGTAGCGGTAGCCACTGGTCTGGGCGATGGGCTCCAGGCCGGCGGCACGCTGGTCCTTGAGATGCACGTATTCCAGGGCGCGGTCGGTGCGCAGCACGAGGCGCACCACCAGCGCATCGCCGATGCGTAGGGGCGAGTTGGGCGTGAGCTTTTCCAGGACCGGGCCGGCGCCAGTGCGGGTTTCGCGGTAGAGCTGGCGCTCCAGGCTGAGCGGCGTGGCGGCGGACGTCACCTTGTCAATATCCTCGAAATACTGCCAGTAGAGCGCCCCCCAGGCCACGCCCGCGTCGGGCTTGGTAATGCTGACGCGGCCTTGCACGGGCCGGATTTCGGCGGCAGGCCAAGTAGTTTTAAAGTAGCCGGTGCCGGCCTGCGCGGCCTCAGGCTTCACGGGCTGGCCACCGACGGTGACTTGCAGGGGCTGAGTGGGCGTGAGCCAGTCGGAGCCGCGCAGCAGCAGGGCGTAGCAGGCGTCGGCAGTAGCGCGCGTGCTTTCCCAGCTGTGGGTTTGCTTCTGTTTGAGCAGCCAGAGCTTCATCTCGTCCACTGATTTCTGGTCATCGCGCACTTCATCGAAGGCTTCGATGAGCGTGGCTTGGGTTTCGGTGGGGGCTTCGCGCCAGTAGTAGCCACCGCGCACATCCTTCCAATACATGCCCAGCTCGGGCGAATGCAAAGCATTTTCGGTGAGGGCGCGCAGGATTTCCTGGGCGGCGGGAGCGGCTTTCTTCTCGCGGTGCAGGGCCAGGGCAATCTGGGCTTGCAGGTAGCGCGTGCGGGCAGGCCAATACTTGGCAGCCTGGCTGCGGTAGTAGGCGAAGGCGGTTTTGGCAGCGGGCGCTTCGGGCTGGGCTGGCCAGAAACTGCGGGCGTAGAGCGCCTGAATGGGCGTGTCGCCAAGGTGGTCGTCGGCTAGCTTCACGTTTTTCTGGCGGCGCAGCTCGGCGTAGTCGCGGGCCAGGCTGGCATCGAGGTAGCGCAGGGCGTTGGCCAGGATGTCGCGGGCCGTGTCGTCCTGGCTGGCATCGAAGGCGCCCAGCTTTTTCAGCTTGCCAAAACCGGCCACGATGAGCTGGGTGATGTAGCGGTCGTCGGGCATGCGCTCGAACCACGGGAAGCCGCCGCCCGGCTGCTGCATGCGCTGGAGCTTGAGCAGGGCGCGGGCGGTTTCGGCTTGCAGGCGGGGCGCGTCGAACAGCTCCACCAGGCGGGCCAGGCGAGCGGTTTCGTTCTGGGCGTCGCGCACCCAGGGCGTCTCTTGCAGCAGCAGGTTTTTCAGCTCCTGGTTCTGGGCCAGCTTGCTTTCGAGGGCGTTTTTCTGCGCGGCGGCGCCACTCTGCGCCTGCCGCGTCCACTCGGCCAAAATGGTTTTGAAGCGCGGGTTCGACTTGAGAATCTGGGCCGCGATGAGGTTGGCGTAGAGGCGGCTAAACACCTGCTCCGAGCACTCGTAGGGATACTCCATGAGGTAGGGCAGGCTCTGCACGGCGTACCAGGCGGGGTTGGCCGTCATTTCCAGCGTGAGCGAGTAATTGCGCCGCGTGGCGCTGCTGGTGCTGCTGAGCTTCTTCAGCTCGAACTCCCGCGTGCCCGGCCCCACGATGGGCAGCGGCAGGCTTTCGGTGATAAGAATGCGGTTTGGCAGCACGGGTAGGGTATTTTCCTCGCCGTCGGAGTAGCTGGTTGTCAGTTGTTGGTTGTCGGTTGTCTGGCTCTTTTTTCTCTTTTTGGCCTTCCCCTTCTTGCCTTTCTCTTCCCTAACGACTGACAACGAAGCACTAGCAACCACTTTATAAGTCACGGCTACCGGTGCGAAATCACTCGGCAGCGCAATTTCCCAGCCCAGCGCCGTACTCTGGTGCGCGGCGGCGGCTACGGGCTGTTGCGCCGGGCCCTTCAGCAGCTGGCTGGTGATGTCCTGGCCGGTGGCGGCGTCGAGCAGGAAGAGCTGCGCGGTGCCGGTGGTGGCGTGGTCGGTCAGGTTCGAGAACCTGGCGGGGAAGGTGAAGGTGTCGCCCTGCCGGAAAAAGCGCGGCGCGTTGGGCGAAATCTGGATTTCCTTTTGCGTCACGAGCTGCCGGGCCAGCTGGCCAGTGTGCAGGTTTTTGTCGTGGGCCAGGGCCAGCAGCTGCCAGCGCGTCACCGCCTCGGGCATCTGGAATTCGAGCACCACGTCGCCGTTCTTATCGGTACGCAGGGCCGGCTGCCAGAAGGCCGTTTCGCGGAAGTCGGTTCGGGTGGGCACGGCGGCGAGGTCGGGCACGGCGGGCTTTGGATTTGTCGAGCCAGCACCCGCAACAACCACCTCATTAAGTTGCTCGGAATCAGCCATAGCCTCCGAAGCCATAGGCGCCCCCATCATAGTTCTAGACATTACCTGCACCTCGCTAAGCTCACTGTTGCCACGGAATTTGGCGTTGTGAGCTGTACCGTACATTTTTTTCCTGATTCTGCGGCGTTCCAGCACTTCAGTATACGCGATGTCATTAGAATACACGATGTCATTCCACGTTAGTAGTCCGGGATACTCTACGTCGGGTGAAACCTTGTCCAACTGACGCCCCAGTAGGCTCAAGCTTTTCACCTCCCCAAATTCCCCCTGCCAGCCAAAACGCGCCGGGTAATAGCCACCCCCAAAATCCAGCCCCATAAAGCTGTGCGGGCGAAACACGTCTAAGCTCTGGTCGTAGAGCGTGGCCAGCAGCTCGGCGGCGGCGGGCTGACCGTTGGCCTGGCGGATGGTGACGCGCCAGGTTTCCTTCTGGCCGGGCTGGAGCCGGTCGCGGAACGTGGCGATGGAGAGCTGGAGCGGTTGGGGTTTCTCCGCTACCTGCACGGTGGCCGTGTGGCGGTAGAGGTGGCCATCACGCACCTGCGTGGTGTGAATATAGAGTGGGCCAAGAGCCGTGGCCAGGCCGCTTTCGAAGCTGAGGCGGCGCTGCTCGTTGGCGTTCAGCGTGAGCCATTCCTGGCGCAGCAGCTTGCCTTCGCGCTCCACTTCCAGCAGGATGCGGGCTCCGGCTTCGCTGCTGCCCACCAAAATATCGGTGGGCCGGCCGGGGGCCACGGTATCGGCCAGGGCCACAAACCAGTCGGGCGTGGCGAAGGGCACAGTGGTAGCCCGCGAGTCGTAGAGGTCGAAATCGTGGGTGGCGCGGGCGGCCGTGTCGGCGCCGGCGGCCTGGGCTTCGAGGCGGTAGCGGCCGGTGGGCAGGGTGGCCAGGGCGGCATTCAGGTCGAGCGCCGGGCTGGTTTTGGTGTCGAAGGGCAGGGTGCGTAGCAGCTCGGCCGGCAGCTCGTTCTCGGGAGATATGACGGGCGGGCCGGGCACGCCGGGCGGGTTGGGGCGGTAGCGGCGGGCCAGCAGGCGCAGGGTGCCGATGGCGGGCAGCGGCTCGCCGGTGGCGTTGGTGCTCAGCAGCGTGAACGTGGGCAGCGCCTGCTTATCGACTTCGCCCGGCCCGGCTAAAACCAGGCTCAGCGGGTTGCGGCCGATAACCACGGCGCGGGTGCCGGTACGGGTTTCGCCGGCCGCGTCGGTTACGTCGGCGGTCACTTCAAACAGAAAGCCGGGCTCCCAGCCGCGCCGGCCGCCGGGGTTTTTGGGCATCAGCGGCGGCGTGAAGGTGAAGCTGAACCGGCCCTCGGCATCGGTGGTGGCGGTGCCGTGGGCAATTTCCTGGCTGCCCTGGCCGCCGCCGGGGTTATAGCCGCCGCGCCCGTAGCCGTCGCCGTAGCCAGAGCCAAACAGGGGCCACAGCTCGCGGCGCGTGATGCGGTACTTGACCGTGGCCCCGTCGGTGGCCTGCCCGGCGTAGGCGCGGGCGCGGCCGTTGAGGGTGAGCGGCTGGCCCAACGCCGGCCGGCCGGGCACCGAATCAATTTTCACCTCAAACGTCGGGCGCTTGTAGTCTTCCACCGCGAAGCTGAGTCTGCCGTGGTCGGTTTGCAGGCTCATTTCGCCGTTCAGCAAACTGGTGGGCAGCACGAGAGAGCCGTGGAAGCTGCCAAAATCGGAGGTGGTGAAGGGCAGCGTCTGCACGGTTTGGCCGTTCACGTCCACCAGCCGCACGCTCACGGTTTGGCCGGTCACGAGGCTGCTTTTGGCCCGTAGCGTCTCGGTCAGAATGCCTTTGAAATACAGCGTCTGTCCCGGCCGGTAAATGGCGCGGTCGGTGAAGAGGAAGGTGCGGCGCTGGGCCTGCTCCGGCTGGTTGCGCTCGGGGCGGTAGTAGCCATTGATGTTGGTGAGCCGCAGCGTGTCCCGGCCGCGCCAGATGTGCACGGCCTGAATGCGGTTATTGTAATCGTTCTCATCCGAAACTGCCTTTTCCAAACTCGGCAGCAGCACTTCTCCGGTGGCCGCAGTTGCGGCAATGCCGCCCTTCTTCGTTACCCATTTGCTGGCTTTGCGGTCGTAATACTGGTACGTGGGCTGGGCCTGCACGCTGGCCAATGGCGCACCGCTCTGGCGCTGGAGGACCAGCAGTCGAGCCGTTCCCGCGTCAGTATCCTGCCGGTTCACGGCGCTCAGCTCACTCGCTCCCACAAACCCGTAGCTCGTCACCGCGCCCACTTTCTCCTTTGTCGGATTAGCGGCCTGGTTGCTGATGACGACTAAGTAATAGCCCACGGGCAGCGCCGCACCGGCCACCGCAAACTTCTGCTCCTTGTAATCATGCGGATGCGTGGGCACCGCCACCGTCCAGGTGGCGACCGGCGCGGCCCGCAGGGCGCGGGCGTAGCGCTGGGCCACGGTGCGGTTTTTCTCATCGTACTCCCCCGATTTCTCCCACTCATTCAGCGAAATTCGGTAGGCCCAGGCGTGCAGGCCGGCCACGTTGCGGGCCGTCATATCCAGCCGCCAGGGCTGGTTGGGCACCACAATATCGGAAGCCGAAAAGGCTACTTCCATCTGCTCGATGCTCTCGCGCAGCTGCCGCGCCCGCGCCGCGCCCCGCGACTTCGGGAACCGGGCTTCGGCCTCCCGCGCCAGCCGCACGGCGGCCACGTTGTCGCCGGCTTCGCGCACGGCTTCGGCCCGCCGCGCCATAAACTCCGTGCTGATGGGCAGCGCCCGATAGGTTTCGGCCAGGCGCACCAGCGCGGGCTCGTACTGGTCGGCCAGGTCGGTATTCTGGGTGATATCGTGCAGGTAGTCAATCCGGCTCAGGTCCACGTCGGCCAGGGCCGCGAGGTTGGGTGGCGTGAGCTGCTGGCGCGAGGCGGTGAGGCGCTGCAACACATGCAGCGCGTGCAGCTGGCCGTTGAGTGAGTCGGCATCGGGCGCCAGCAGGCGCAGGGCGGCAAACTCTTCGGCCGTTCCAAACAGCTTGGGTTCCGTGAGCTGGAACTGCTGCTCGGGTTTGGTCACGTACAATTCCTGGTTTTTCAGGCCCTCAATGGCGCGCTGGGCCAGCAGGTCGTAGAGCGTGGGGCGCAGGGCGCGGCCTTCGGCATCACCGCCCACGGCCAGGTCGCCGAGGTCGGCCAGAGTGGTTTTCAGCTGCTTTTGGGGCTCGTCTTCCACCGACTGGTAGTAGTGCCGCACGATGGCCGCGCCCAGCCGGCCCATGTCCCAGGTGGCGAGGCTGGTGCCGCCGTCGGCCGCCGCGTCGCCGTTGGGCGCGTTGCCGTCGGTGGTAGGGTCGGCGCCGGCCGTGCGCTGGTAGAGGCGGTAGCGGTTCTGGTTGAGGTACTGCGTGTACTGCTCGGCCAGCAGCGAGTGGATGATGGGCCGGGCCGGAAACTGCGCGGTTTTCAGCTCCGTTTCGAGCAGGGCAATGCCTTTTTCGTCGGCATCTTCCTGCCTGGCTTGCAGCAGGCGCACTTTGTAGAGCAGCGCCCGCACGTAGGCCGGGCTGTTACCCGCTTTTTTGGCCTGCCGGTAAATGGCTTCTACCAGAGGCGCGGCGGTGGCGGTTTGGTTTTTGGCCAGCAGTGCGTCAATTTTCTTCCACTGGGCCGCAAATGGATTGGGCGGCGCGGGGGCAGCCGAATCGGCGCTGAAAACCATAGTCAGGAGCAGGCAGGCAAACAGGAAAATGCGCATAGAAAGGCCGAGCGGCACTGGAGTGATGCCCTAAAGATGCTTACGTCGCTTTTATTGCACACCAGAAGCGGGTTTTTAATATTTGACGCCGTCATGCGCACTGGCTGCTGTTTAGCGCGTAACAGCGGCCAGCATCCCTCCCGTAACCCGGCCCGCCGCGTGCCTACCGCACCGACATTTTGGAACTGGCCCGGTTGCCCGCGAGCACGCCCTCGGCTTGAATTATGTGCCGCTGAATGTGCACCACCAAAAACTCCAGCTGGTCAGCCAGACGCAGCATCAGCAGCGGAAAAACGGCGTTGGGAATGAGCACGGCGTTGGCGTTTACCTGCCGGGCCAGCAGCACCAGGCGCAGCAGCTCGTCGAGCTGGCGGCTGAATACTTCGGCTACCGTGCGGGGCAGGCGGGTACCGGTGGGAGCGTAGCGCTGGGGCGTGACGTAGGATTTTTTGCTGGCCGGCTGGCGCATGGCGTTCACGAAGCGGCGGCCGAAAAAGCCCTGCCGCACGGTGGCCGTGGGCTTCGAGCCTCCGGCCTGGGCTTTGGCAATGCGGCGCGCGATGCTGGGCAGGTAGTAGCCGCCCACGATGTTGAGGTGCTCCAGGCATTGGCCCGCGCTCCAGCGGCTGGGGCTGGGCCGGCGGTTCAGCTCCTCGGTGCTCAGCGTGCGGAATTGCCGCTGGGCCTGCACCCGCAACGTCAGCAGGTCGTTGGTCAGCTGGTCAAAAAAATCGGAGGTGGCACGGACAACAGCGGACATGGACGCGGGGCTAACAGACTATAAACATACAATTCAGGGACCGATTGCGACGCTGCAACCGCCTGAACAGACGGCCTTGCACTCGGCAAGCGGTTGCGGCTCGGCACTTTGACTCGACTTTAAAACGACCCTTTTAACGCGTTCAGGTCCTGATGTTTTTGACTTAAACGGGATTTTAGTCTCTTTTGGTGCGTGTCGGCCCCGTCTCCGTTCGACCGGATTCGCCGGAACATCCACGGAGCCCGGTATTGATACTCGGCTCGGAAAAACTGACAGCTTATAGTTTTGGATAACTTTGCGCTTCGGCCAGCCACAAGGGGCACGGCCGTTTCACCCCCAACGCCTCTTCCCTTTGCTGACTTTGAAAAACCTGCGTCGTTGCATTGCCCTGCTGGGGCTCGGGCTGTTGCCCACCGTGGCCCTGCAAGCCCAAACCACCAACTCGGGCACCGATAAATTCGCGCAGCTCGAAACCACGCTGCCCACGCCCAACGTGTACCGCACGGCCAGCGGCGCGCCGGGCCACAAGTATTGGCAGCAGCGGGCCGACTACGACATTCAGGTCACGCTTGACGACGCCAAGCAGGCCATCACGGGCCGCGAAACCGTTACGTACACCAACCGCTCGCCCGACGTGCTGCCCTACCTCTGGATGCAGCTCGACCAGAACCTTTACGACCAGAAATCAGCAACCAAATCCACCCAGGTCAGCCAGTTGCAGGACCGAATGCAGTTTCAGGCGCTGGAAGGCTTACTCTCGGATTTTGACGGCGGCTTCAAGATTGAAAGCGTGACGGGCCGCGACGGCAAAGCGCTCAAAACGGTGGTAAACCACACCATGATGCGCGTGGACCTGCCCGCGCCCCTGCGGCCCGGCCAGTCCTACTCCTTCAATGTGAAGTGGCGCTACAACATCAACGACCAGATAAAAATGGGCGGGCGCAGCGGCTACGAGTACTTTCCGGAGGACAAGAATTACCTCTACGAAATTGCACAGTTCTACCCGCGCATGGCCGTGTATTCCGACAACCAGGGCTGGCAGCACAAGCAGTTCCTGGGCGGTGGCGAATTCACGCTGCCCTTCGGCGACTACAAGGTGAGCATCACCGCGCCGGCCGACCACGTGGTGGCCGCCACCGGCACGCTGCAAAACGCCACCCAGGTGCTGAGCGCCACCCAGCAAAAGCGCCTCGCACAGGCCAAAAACGCCAAGAAGCCCGTGCTCATCGTGAGCCAGGCCGAGGCGGTAAGTGCCGAAGCCGGCCGTGCCACCGGCACCAAAACCTGGACCTACGCCGCCAAAAACGTGCGCGACTTTGCCTGGGCCAGCTCGCGCAAGTTCATCTGGGATGCCATGGAAATCAAGCAGAGCGGCCAGCCCGTGCTGTGCATGAGCTACTACCCCAAGGAAGGCAACCCGCTCTGGGGCCAGTACTCTACCGAAGTGGTGGCGCACACCATCAAGACGTATTCCAAGTTCACCATTCCCTACGAATACCCCGTGGCCATCTCGGTGCACGGCCCCATTTTCGGCATGGAGTACCCCATGCTTAGCTTCAATGGCGGCCGGCCTGAGAAGGACGGCACCTATTCGGCGCAGCTGAAATACGCCATGATTGGGGTGATAACCCACGAGGTGGGCCACAATTTCTTCCCCATGATTGTGAACTCCGACGAGCGGCAGTGGTCGTGGATGGACGAGGGCCTGAACAGCTTCATGCAGTACCTGACGGAGCAGGAATGGGAGCGGAATTACCCTTCCCGCCGCGGCGAGCCGAAGAGCATCGTGGATTACATGCGCACAGATAAGAGCGTGCAAAACCCGATTATGACCAATTCGGAGTCGGTATTGCAGCTGGGCAACAATGCCTACGGCAAGCCCGCCGCGGCCCTGAACATCCTGCGCGAAACGGTGATGGGCCGCGAGCTCTTCGACCACGCCTTCAAGACCTACGCCCAGCGCTGGGCCTACAAGCACCCCACGCCCGCCGACTTCTTCCGCACCATGGAGGACGCCTCGGCCGTGGACCTGGACTGGTTCTGGCGCGGCTGGTTCTACACCACCGACCACACCGACCTGGCCCTCGAATCGGTGAAATCCTTCACCCCAAGCACTGGCGACCCGGCCGTGGAGAAAGCCCGCCTCCAGCAGCTGCAGGCCGCTGCCGCGCCTTCCATCTCGGCCCAGCGCAATGCCACCGACCTCAAAACCACATTGGTAGACGAAAAGCCGGAGCTGAAGGATTTCTACAACGAATACAACCCGCTGGCCGTGACCGCCGCCGACCAGCAGCGCTATGCCGCCTACCGCGCCGGCCTCAGCCCCGAGCAGCAGCAGCGCCTGGCCGCTCAGCCCCAGTATTTTTACGAGCTGAGCCTGCGCAACTTAGGCGGCTTGGTCATGCCCGTTATCGTGCAGCTTACCTACGCCGACAACAGCCAGGAAGTACGGACGATTCCGGCCGAAATCTGGCGCAAAAACAACGAGAAAGTGACCAAGGTAATGGTGACCGACAAGCCCGTTATCAGCTTCGTACTCGACCCTTTCCTGCAAACGGCCGACACCGACCTGAGCAACAACGCCTTTCCCCGCCAGCCCGCTGCCTCCCGCTTCGACCTGTTTCAGCAGCAGCAGCAAGCCCCCCAAAACCCCATGCAGCAGGCCGCGCAAAACGGCACAAAATAGAAGTCTGGCTTTAAAAAAAGAAGGCCCGTCAGTTTCATGGCGGGTCTTCTTTTTTTAAAGGGCTAGTGAAAAAAAAGCCTATCTGATTTACTCAGTTTACTAGAAATCAGCCACAAGCTTGTGGCTATCTAGCTGGCTAGTCATTCCCCTCGCCGTCGCGGCCGGCGTTGCGGCGCGGGGCGCCGTGGTCGGCTTCGTTCTCGTCGTCCGTGCTGCGGTTTTGCTGGCGGGCGGTCTGGCCGTAGTTCTGGGCGCGGTCTTCAAGGCGTTGGTCGCCCTGGGCCGGCGAGCCGGCGTTGCTGCCGGGCTGGCTGTCGTCGTAAGCATCGTTATAAGAGCCTCCTTCTGAGCCCATGCCCAAGGAAGTATCACCGCCGTTGCCCTCCACATAGCCGTTGCGGTCGTCGCCGGTGCGGAAGTCGGGCTCACGGCCGCGGTCGCCCCGGCTGCTGGCCGGCTGCTGGCCGCGCTGGTCGGCAAATTCCGGCGTGTTGGTAGAGTAGCCCGGATGCTGCTCTTCGCGGTGGCCCTGCTTGTCGAAACCGCTCTGGTTTGGGCGGTAATCTTCGGTTTGGTTGCGGCTTTCCGAAACAGTTTCCTGATTCCCTTTACTAACTGGGGCGGTGGCGCCACCGGTGCTGGCATCCGGGCGCCGGAGCGAAGTATTGCCATAATCATCGGCGTAGCCCCGGTCATTGGTCGCTGCCGACCCGTTGTCTACCTGAAAAGCGCTGTTCGGGTCGGCGCGGTCGGGCTGGTTGCGGTTGTCGCCGCTGGGGCCGTCGAAGTCCGTTCCTTGCATCTGGCCGGCATCGGCCGCCCGGCCCGAAGTAGCCGCTACTGGAGCGCCCGCCTCAAATCCGTAGTTGGCCGGAGCATCGGTCTGGTAGTTGCCCCCGTCGTAGGCACGGTAGGAATTATCCTGCGGGCCGGGCCGGCCGGCGCTACCGCCATAATATTTTTCTTCGCCCGCGTTGCGGGGTTCATCAGGCCCTGACAACCGGTTCTGGTTGCCATAGCCGCCCTGGGTGGTGCCGCCCAAATCCTGGGCGCCAAACTCGCCGCGGCTGGGGTCACTATTCTGGTTTTCGAGGCGCTCCCGGTCGTTGTAGCTGCCCTGGGTGCTGTTGCCGAAATTGCCACCGTAGCGCTGGGTGGGCCGGAGGTCATCGGGGTTGGCTTCCTTGTTTTCCTGCTCGTCGTTTTCCGCATCCACGGCCCCATCGGCCACACTCGTTTCCGAATCAGCCAGGGACTCGCTCGAAGCCGGCGCGCCGGGCGTGCTAACGGCGGGGCGGCCAGCCGCCGCCGGCGCGGGGGCACCACCGGGAATGCCCGTGCCGGCGCCGGGCCGCGTGTGCTGCGTCGCAGTGTTGCCAATGGGGCCATCCACGCGGTTGCCCGCAATGTCGTTGGACTCGGTATTCAGGTTTGTTTCGTCGTTGTTCATGGCAGGGCGGGCGTTGTAATCGGTGAAGGAATGGACTGCTCAACCTATACGCGCCCCCCAAACCGTTGTTCGCCCTGGGGCCAGGTTCCATGTCGGCCATCGCGGTGGGGCGCGGCTGTTCGGTGCCAAAATTTTACCTTTGTGCGGCGGTATCCTTCCGCGCGCTCGTCTTAGGCCGTTAACCCACGCCCAACCAGTTGCGTTAATCGAAGGCCACCTTTCATTTTCACCCCCTCCCCACGCTTATGCTCACCGGCACCGTTAAGTTTTTCGACGATACCAAAGGTTTTGGCTTTGTTGTCGCCGACGATAACCAGGAAGAAATCTTCGTTCACCAAACCGGCCTCATCCACGAAATCCAGGAAGGCGACCGGGTTCAGTTCAACATCAAAGCCGGAAAAAAAGGCCCCAACGCAGTGGACGTAACCCGCCTGCCGGAATAGCGCCACGCCCGCCAAAAACACAAAAAGCCGGTTCCGCACGCTGCGGAACCGGCTTTTTCACGGGCTTGAAACCCTACTTTTTTGCTTCGTGCCTGGCCACCCGCACGCCCATGGCCATGAGGCCGGGCAGTTGGTCCTGGCGCATGTACTGCTCCAGGGTCAGGGTGTAGTTGCCCGGCTGGGCGAAGCGCTGCTTGGGCAGAGCGAGTATCTGAATATCGTAGATGTCGCCGGTGCCGCTGCCTTTGGGCTCCCCGGTTTTGGGGTCCATCAGCAGCATTTGGTGTAGCAGTGGCGGCCCCACCCGGCCAGCCGGGCCTACCAGCGTGTGCTTCAGATACAGGTTATAAAAACCGTAAGCCGAAGCATAGCGCACGTTGAAGTACACGTCGTAAGTAGCCGCCGTATCCTCAATCGCGAAGGTGAAAGCGGGTTTTTGCTGCACGTCCCAGGAAGAATCCGGGAAGTCGATATTCTGCTCGAACACCCGGTTAGGGTCACAGGCTGTGAGGGTGCCCAGGAGCCCAAAAACCAGGGTCAATCGGAGCGCAAAGCGGTAAAGCATATTCGGCAATCAAGATTAGGTAATCAGCGGGCGGCGAATCTATTCCATCAGAACACCTTCACTACCCGCTCACTCAATTATTCACAGTAGGAAACAAAGCAGCGGCGCTTAGTCGCCCGCCGGCGCGGGTGCGGCCGCCCCACCGCCTTCGCCAGCGGGCCCACGGCCGCCGCGCCGG
>NZ_JNLX01000007.1 GCF_000715495.1 Hymenobacter sp. IS2118
CGTCGGAGGTCTGCACGGTGGCAATGTTGGGGTTGATGAGGATGGTGCGGATGCCTTCCTCCTTCAGCGCCTTGAGGGCCTGCGAGCCGGAATAATCGAACTCCCCGGCCTCGCCAATTTTCAGCGCGCCGGAACCGAGGATGAGTACTTTGTTGGGTTTGTTCATGCTAAGGGTTGGGTAACAGACCGTTGTAACGGTCAGAACGTCATGTTGAGCGGAGCGCAGCGGAGTCGAAACATCTCTACCGCTTCGTTGTGGTCAGGTATATATTACGAGGTGGCTTTTCTCGGTAAAAAATAAACACCGTATATACCAAACAGCAATGGAGCAAAGACAAATGGAGAAATAACCCATGTTAAATCTTCGTAAAGAAATAGCCCGAACAAGGCAATTGCAATGGCAATGATGAATCCTATAATACGCCAAGTATATGACTTGCGATTCAGCAACAGCACCAGAAATCCTATGTAAATCCCCATCGCTGGAATACCAAATAGCCATAGGCCAAATGTTATCGGGGATGTTTCATCAAGAAGGAGCGAATTCAACATGCTGATTTGATTCAGATTACTGTGTGATAAAAAATGAAGAGTCGAAACATCTCTACCGCTTCGTTGAATTTATTGGGGTCAGCCTTCCCAAGTCTCTAAATCAATGGCTTTCCACGTCGGATTAAACGCGGTAATCAGCGCATCTTTCTTCCGCCGGGTCCAGCCTTTCAACTGCTTTTCCCGCGTAATGGCCTGCGTTGCATCGGGCGCTATTTCAAAGTATACCAGCAAATCAGCCTGATACCGTCCGGTAAATTTCCCGGCGTTACCACGGTTTTCGCTGTGCTCGTAAAGTCGCCGCGTGAGGTTGTTGGTTACGCCGATGTATAGGACGGTTTGAGTGGGATTGGTCAGGATGTAGACGTACATTAGAAAGTTTGCTAAAACATCATTTTGCCGATTGGTGAGCTAAGAATTTTTTACAAAACTCTTCTAACTCTTGTAACGAGTAATCTGATTTGCATTTATTTGTCCGTAGTGAACAAATCCGAAAGACAGGATTAGTTGCTGAAAATACATAATGGTCTACCGACGGTGCGCGATAATGGTCAGCTTTATTTGCTCTGGTTGGCTCAAGGTTGAAATGTTGTAAAAGCCGCCAGTCCAAAGGCACACCCGTGTAATAGTCTTTATCACCACCATCGCAAACAGCGATATGAACGGCATTTCTGACAACTGCCGGTAATAGAGTTGTTGTAGCGGTTTATCAATGAGTTAAGCAGAAATTCCACAAACCTGCACACACTTCCAGCGCCACATCGAACTGTTCCAGGTTGTGCATCCGCAAACGGTCTGATAAAATACGATACCTTTTTAGACCCCCGATGCTGTGTTCCA
>NZ_JNLX01000008.1 GCF_000715495.1 Hymenobacter sp. IS2118
AATCGTAGAAAGTCGGCGCGGTCCCGAGGGCCTGCAAATCGTTGTATTTTTGCTCGGCCAAGGCGAGATATTCGGCTTTGCTCATGGCGGTGGTGGGGGAGGTAGGCATGACACAAGTTACCAATACGCCGCGACAATTTGAATTGCACCCTTATCACCCACTTCCCCCTGGTATTGATGAACCCCCATTTGCCTTTCGATTTCGCTGCACAAACGGCCTGTGCTTGTGCTCCTAAGGATGTTATGGCCAGAAGAAAGAGGAGCAAAAACTTCATTTAGCAAAGGCTTTATATCTCTAACGTCCCAAGCTACCTCGCTTGAGTATTCGGAAAAAAGAGGTAGGACTAGTATGATGCTATGAGACGCCTAAATGCACAATCCTTTACTATAACGAATGTTAAAAAAGCTCTTTCCTTGGTAAAGTACCACAATTGGAGGTTGCGGGCGGTGGGGCAAAACCCGCACTGATTCCAAGGTCGGGTTTATAACTGACATTATATAAAGGAATAAAAACCAGAAATATCCCAGCGGGTGAGCGAGCCCGATTTCTTTCCCCGGTCCAATTAGAGCGGCCCCGGTACTGGCAAGCCCCGGCCGCACATTTTTGCTGTCTCCGTGAAATACGGTCAGCAACAGCGAGGACCAGCGCAGCGCTATTCAACCGTCAAGCTGTGTTCGACCAACACAGCCGCCAGTTCTACGTTGCCTGCCCACCCCTCGCTTTCGCGCATCGCAATCAGTAAGTACCTCATTGTTTCCTCCATGGACTGGCTTTCGCCGCGTACGAAAGCATGTTCCCATGGGCGCCTGCTAGCTGGCAGTAAATATTCTAGCCAATAGGCGCCGGGGAGCATGGCACCGCCTACGAGCACGAACCAGCTGCTTTTGAAGTGAGGGTCGGGTGACAGTCCCAGCCGTGCCATAGACGTCAACCCCCAGAGCGCCAACTGCGGGAATAAGGTGTTGAGCACTTCCAGTAGCCGCAGCATATGCTGCCCCACTATTTGCGAAACCGGGTCTTTGCTGTTGGCTATTTCCTGGTAATACTCCTCTAGGGTCTGGCGGCCTTGGACGGGGCTTCGTTGGATAGGCATGAGCTGATACGGTTTTATCAATGCCCGCCAAGCTACAAATAACCACTTCTATGAGCGCTTCGGAGGAGTGGGGGCTAGTTTACGAAACTCATCTGCTTGGCGCGTTTCGTAAACTTTGATTCGTAGACGAGTTTCTTAAACTCGCCCGGTCCTACTGGGGCCCACTGGCACCTGATGCTGGGCAGCTGCGAGGCGTTTAAGAAAGGGAGGGCTATAATTTCCCAAATCTCTGATACCTAATCCATAACATGGCGCCCAGAAACGCGAGGATACTACCGACTAGGTATGCCGCGCACAACCACTTATTTCTGACCTTATCGGCTTTCTCCATTGCCTCAAATAGGTCCAAGTACTTGCTGTTTCGGTACAAGGTGAAGTAGTTGACTACCAGCGCAACGCTGTAAACCAGGAAGCTCCAGTAATGAGGTCGGAGGTCGAGGCCCCATTGGAAGTCGGATAAAGCTAGGAGCGTGCAGATGTTAAGCGCGAGGATCCCAGCACTTCCCGTAGCAGCGTACGTCGCCGGGTAATCGTCTCTATACCGGTATAAGTTGTAGATAAAGTAATTGGTGTACAGAATTGGATTCATAGCGGTCTATCCTCTGGCGCCCTACAGGCGGTTTGACAAGTTTACCGAAGTGGTCCGAAGGTAAACGAGATGCGTTTTGTAAAAGGAGGGGTTTTTAGTCATCTGAATAATAATAGGCCACCTTTTGCTTGACAGCCACCACCCCGCCTTGTTGCTGCATCCACGCGTCCACCGTCTGTAGCTCACCCGTTCGCGGGTTCAGCACCCACACGCGCCCATTGGACCGAATGCAATACGCCCCCAAAGAGGCCGTCACGTACAAGCGAAACAGTCCCTGCTTATACTTGGTGATGCTGGGCTCGGGTACATCGCCGCACGAGAAGGAGACGCTGGACGTGTCAGGAGACGTGTGGAAGAATAAGAGCCCAACGGGCCGGCCGCGCTGATAGGCCACGGCCTGGAAGTGCAGCGTGTCCCAGCGCCAGTACTGACCAAGGTCCTCGCCCGGTTGGTAGCGTTGAAACGGTCCGGCTGACAAGTGCGCGACCGGAACAATGCGGCAGCTGCCTTGTCGGCGGTACTGCTTCAGCGAGTTAAACCCCCCATTGTCGGCGTACTTAAAATTTAGCCAGCCCTCTTCCCGAACAGCCCGTTCAACCAAAGCCGACGCTTTACGCCAATAAGACGGGGGCAGCTCCACTGTGTCAGGCGGGGAAAGCAACCGCGTGCGGGGTGGCTGTCCAGCATACCCCAGCGCATCGGAGTTACCAATAAAAAGCAGCAGTAACAAACCGAATAGCGGGCGCACAGAATAGCAGAAAGAAATACAGGAAGCTTTCGTATAGCCAAAGTACTGGCTAAGCGGTAATATCTGCTCCTAGCAGTTTACCCAAGGGGTTCGAAGGTAGCCGCGTGCCGTTTATTGAATAGAGAGGATGGCTGCCTAGGTCGCCTCAGGGATGCTGCCATCAACGCCGGGTGCACGTTCGCTTGACCAATGGCGAGGCGGGCGGGTCCACGTATCTCCACTCGGTGGTTATTCGCACGTGATTACTGTCGCGGACAATCTGCAGGCGAGTAGCTCCAGCTACTTTGATGACCCGGTCCCCGCTGCGCAGGTAGGCAACGGCGGGCAACGGCAGGGCCAAGTACAAAGGCCGATGGGAGGCGGTATCTGACCAGCGCCGGACCACGGGCATGCCGTGGCTGTAGCCCTGCACCACTACTGTGGCATCGATACCCATGCGCTGGAAAGCCTCTTCGGGCGCGTTGAAACCTCCTAGCATGTAGGAGAACAGGCCGGACCCGACTATAAACAAGCCCACCCATTTTAGGGTGCGGAGTTTGTGCTTCAACTTCACGGGTACTGGATGGAGACTGGATTACGAGATGATACAGGGAGATGACACAGAAACAGGTACTTCTCCTCTACTTGACTACAGGACGCTGCAAGGTACCGTGACTATCTCACGAAGACGAGCATGTTGTAGTTCAGCGAAGCGGTCGGAAGGTAACCGCGCTTCGTTCAGGAAAATGGGAGGTACTTTGCCATACCGGAGTTGGCTCGACGAGCGGCTGACAGCCGGGCCGCCCAGCCGGACTTGGTTCCTCGTATCCCTGACGCTACTTATAGAAGTTGATGTCCCACCTCAGCGCCTTCTTAACCCTTTTGGCGCTATTGCTCTTCCTGGGAACCGCCCGAGCACAGCCCACCAGAACCCTTACCGGCCGGATATTAAGCGACCGGTTGGAAGAGGTTCCGGGGGCGACTATTTTCGCTCGGGATACGACCATCATCGGGACGACGGACATGGCGGGGTATTTTAAGATAGAGGTTCCCGTTAACACCAACACGCTCATATTCGCATCTATCGGCATGGAATGGACCACTGTCAAGCTGAGCGGAGAATGTTCAGACCTTGAAGTGATGCTCCCGTTGCGTCCTCGTAGTTGCTTTATGTCGGTAAGGCGCGTGAATAGACAAAGCTTCAAACGGTTTAAGCACTTGCCCCAACTACATCGGGAGGCTTACGAGAAAGGGCTTTTTAAATCCCATACTCCTTGTGCTGCTCCCCTTTTCACCAAGTGGATTCCCCGTTCAGTGAAACGGCTCAACTAGCAAAAGGAGCGTAATCAGGTCCTTTCCCGAATCTACTTCTGATGTGCTACTTCCGACGAGCAACGCCTTGACGGGGTTGTTCCTTTACTTTTGACGATGATGACCTTCGCTGACGTAGTAAGTAAGAGCGGCGATTCCGTGCTGGAGTCCTATGCCTATGCCGAAGGCCACCTGCAACTGGTGCTCGTGCTGGGCGAAAACGACCAAAAAGTCGCCTTGTCCCTCCCCACAGACCATCTTGCCTTTGCTGGCTACGCCTTAGCCAGGGCGGAACGCGCCTACCGCACCTGCTTTCTTGCCCTTGAAGACTTGTCGCAGGTGCTTTGCGTGGAAAATGGGGTTTATGTACCCGCGCCCGACTTTGGCCAGCTCATGCAGCAGACCCGGGCCAACTATCACCTGGCGTATGGCAAGAAGGCCGCTGAATGGACGCATGTTCTTTCCCTGGTCGGGTATGGCCGGTTGGCATCTTGCTTGGTGGCTAATGTTGGGGAAATCACGGTTGTAGAAGTAGCCGGTTAAGCTCCCATCCAGACCACGCAGCCGGGTGTAGTGAGGGGTCTGGCTATCGTCATGGAGTCAATAGGTAGCTTGGCGCAGAGAGCGTGAAACATGGTGGGCGGGCTGGTGGACGCTGAACAGGACGGGTTGGGGAGGGTGGGTTTTTGTGATTTTACCGGGGGTGGGGAGCTAGTAACTATATAGAAGGAGCATACTAGCTGCTTAGGAGGAGCTTTTTAGCCAGCAGCTGGCCAAATATGGCACTTTACCGGGAACAGGGAATTGTCAGGGTATTATCAAGCCATTAGCGGATTGGGAAGTACCGGAAGACTCGTTGGAACCAGGGCCACACTGGCTACTGAAACAACACTATCCGGGTCAGCAGTTGCGCGCAAACGGCCGGTAATGCGTAAATTACGGCAGGAAGCGCCGCGGCTGTTGGCGCCGTTTCTCTTCACCCCCACCCCTCTTGTATGGACCAGCCGACACCTTTACGCACCGTGTACAATTTGCTTATCCTGGACGAGAGTGGCTCGATGGAGGTCGTGCGCGAGGCCACCATCCGGGGCTTTAATGAGTTGGTGCAGTCCGTGCAGGGGCTGGCCCGGGAGTTCACCGAGAAGAAGCAGGTGGTGAGCCTGACCACGTTTAACGGAGCGGGCATCCGGGAGACCTTATTTTTGCAGGACGCCAGCGCGCTCAAGCCGCTGACGCTGGCCGACTACCGGCCCGACTCAATGACGCCGCTGCACGATGCCATCGGGCAAAGCGTGAGCAAGCTGCGCAACGTGTTGGCCACGACGGGGGCGGCGGATTACCAGGTACTGGTGACGGTGCTCACGGACGGGGAGGAAAACGCCTCGAAGGAGTTCACCCGACCGGTCATTCGCCAGTTGATTGAGCAGCTCAAGGAGCAAGGCTGGACGTTTACCTACATTGGAGCCAACCACGACGTGGACCGGGCGGCCGATGGACTGGCCATCGATAATAAGCTGGCTTTTACCCAGAATGCGGCGGAAATGGACGTTATGTTTGAGAAAGAGCGGGGGGCTCGTCGGAAGTACAATCTGAAGTCGACAGAGGACTTGTATGCGGGCCGGTCCAAGGCGGATTACTTCGATGATGACGAGCCGGCTCACCCAACCCCGCCGGCCGACGCGCCCCGGACATAGCCTATCAACAAGAATAGCTGCTACGAAAAGGCTGGCTCCCAACGGAGTCAGCCTTTTCTGTGTTTATAATTGGTGGCAACGGCTTTTACCGTTTGATTCAGCCATTGACGCAAGCTGGCTGGGGCGAGCACCTCGACTTCTTCGCCCATCGAGAGCAGTTCCATGCGTAAGTCGTGGGTGTCAAATATTCGCAGGCGGAGGCGTGTTTCAGTATCTGACTGGCTCAGCAGTTGCTGGGTGGCGTGCAACGGGTAGGACTGCACGTACCGGCCCTGGGTTGGCGTCAGTGACAACACGATTTCCTGGGGTTGCTCATCATCGGGGCGGATAATGCCGAAGGCCTGCTCGTAATACGTTGAAGCCTCAAAGCCTGCGGGAGTAGCAAAGCTTCGGGCACTCGGCTGCAGGTCGGTAATGCGGTCGAGTCCGAAGCAGCGTAGCTCGCCAGTTTCGGGCTTCACGGCCAGCACGTACCAGCGGCCTTTGAATTCTTTGAGCAGCAGCGGACCCACCAGGCGACGGGTGGGTTGTTCTTCCCAAAATTTGCAATAGGAAAACGCTACCTGCTGCCGGGCCTGTACGGCAGCCAGCAGCGGGCGCAGGTGCTCCAGGCCGAGGGGCTGGCGCGCTTCGAGCTGCACATGGGGAGCCAATGCGGCGGGCAGCCGCAGAAACACCTGCAGCTCCAGGGCTTCGAGCAGGCGTTGGTGGCCGGGAGGCAGCGGGTCGGTGCTGGTTAGCACGTAGCCCCGCTGCTTCTGGTCGTAGCTGACATTCACTGCAAAGTCTTCGGCAATCACCAGTAGGTCGCGCTGGAACGTGCGCTTGGTATAGCTGCTCATCACGTCGCGAAGACTCGACTGGCTGAACAGGTAAGCCTGGATTTCATCGAAAGGGTGCGCCCGTTTGGCGTGCTGTAGGAAGAGCGCCAAGGCCAACTGACGCTGCAAATGGGCGTGCGTAGTCATGGCTCAATCTTGACGTGTGTGGCCATTTCAGTCGGATGTTTCTGCTGGGTTACTTGCGCGTCAATCGATTGAGTTCACCGAGCAACGCCGTCATTTCCGGGGTCTGAAAACGGGCCACTTTGGCGGCTATTTGTTTCAGTAGCTGCTCGGTGTCAAACTGGGCATGCCCGCCGATGCTCCACTCACCCTGGTACCCTCTACCGGCGCGGACGAAGCCCCTCAGCCCCTGGAAGCCTACCTGAGCCGGGCCGACACGGCCAACTTGGCGAACCAGAAAGCCGCCCAGATGCGGGAAAAGGCAGCGCTGGGCGTAAAGGCCGCCCGGCAGCAGTACCTGCCCGACGTGTCGCTCACCGCCAACTACCTGCGGATTCAGGGCTCCCCCATTCTGCCCCACAACAGCGTGCTGCTCGGCGGCCTGCTCAACTGGAATATCTACGACTTTGGCGAGCGAAAAGCGGTGGTGATGCAGCGGGAGTCGCAGCAGCGGCAGGCCACTGAAAACGCGCTTTACACCAAAGAGGAAGTGGCCGGCGAGGTGCAGAAAGCCTACCGCCAGCTCCGGCAGGCCGCCGCCCTCACCGCCGCCGCCCAGAAAGCCACCGACCTGCGCGCCGCCGAGCTGAAGATTAAGCAGGATGCGCTGGCGGCCGGCAAGGTCTTGCCCGTCGAGGTCCTCACCACCCAGGCCACGCTCGCCAAAGCCCAGGCCGACCTACTCGCCGCGCAGCTCAACTACCGCTTGGCCCTCACCGAGCTACTGCACGCCAGCGGCCAGCTGTGAGCACCGGCTGGCTGTAGCGGTGCCGTGCGTTGGAGCGCGATAAAAAGGGCCGGGCAATGCCCTGCCAGGTACCGGGGTATCTCATTGCTACTGGACCCGACCAGAAAACCGGATTTTGCTGCTCATCTTGCCGTCCATTGTATAACTTCCTGCGTTCCAAAGCAGCAGACCTGCTCCTCGCTTGGTCGATATCAATGTCGGCTTCCTAAAAAAAATACCTGCCAATGATGAGCCACACCTTTATCCGCAACGGATTCATTGCCTCGGGGCTGGTCAATATTCTGGCCGTGCTGCTGCTGTCGCGGGGCTTCACAAATGCGGTAATTCCTGAAACCGACCCGGTCGTCATGTCCAATTTTGGCTTGCTGATGATTGCCGTTTGGGGGCTGGTTTTTCTGGCCGTTGCCACCCGCTACCAGTACGTGAAGTGGGCGGTGGGCGCTTTCGTGGTCGAAAAGCTGGTGTACGCGGTGGTCTGGTTCCGTTGGATTACGACCCACGACGTAGCCGCGGTGTATGCCCGGGACTTGTTCGCCGGCGTCTTCTATTCGGTGTACGGCTTCAACGACTTTCTCTTTTTTCTCTTCTTCGCGGCGGTGTTCTACCAGCTCCACCAAAAGGACGCAAAGTCGCTCAGCAGCGGCTAACGCTTTAACACGCCGCCATCTAATCAACGCGGGTCGAATTGTTCGTCGTTGGCCCTGATATTCAGTAAGCGGAATCGGTGAGGGTAGCCAACTGGCAACTAAGAGCCTATCCGGAAAATAAGGAAGTTGTAGCCGAGCGCGAGAATTTTGGGGTTACCACACCTAACAAATTTCCCGTTGCGCCCGACTACAACCGAATACGAAGCTACCATACACGCCGATTTTTTGCCTTCTCCCGCACTCTGGGCCGCC
>NZ_JNLX01000009.1 GCF_000715495.1 Hymenobacter sp. IS2118
GGACCGCGCTGTTGCTGAAGCTCAGCGTGAAGCGCCCCAGCAGCAGGGCCTGCGCCTCTGCGGCTGTGACGCTGAAGCTATACGCGGTGCCGCTGGCTAGCTTGAGCGTCTGGCCCGTGGCGGCGTCGCTGAGGTAGGCGTCGAGCCCGGTGGGCAGGTTCGTCAGCGCAGCGGCGCTCAGGGTGTAGGCGCCGGCGGCGGGCACGCCCACGGCCAGGGCGATGCGCGTGGCGGCCG
>NZ_JNLX01000010.1 GCF_000715495.1 Hymenobacter sp. IS2118
AGGTCTTCTGCAGCTGCTCCCAGTCCTCAATCGAGATGAAAACCCCGGTGATTTTTCCTTTGTCGTCCGATAAGTATTTGATGTCCATAATATGGTTGTTTGGTGAAGCCGTTTGGAAGGTCGTCGACGAGTCATGCAGAGCGCAGCGAAGCATGACCGTTATTTTTATTTCTGCTTATTCGAGAACGAGTTTAACGTTTACGGCTGGCCCGGCCGGTACGTTTTTTCGGCGTTGGCTTTCACGTCCTCTGGATAAAAGCGCACTTCCTTGAAACCGCCATTCGTGTATAACGCGGCCTGGTCG
>NZ_JNLX01000011.1 GCF_000715495.1 Hymenobacter sp. IS2118
TCCAGGTCCAGAACATGCCGTTGTTGGGGTCCAGAGCGCCGGTTTGGGCCCCGGCCACGTTGCGGGCGCTGTCCACGCCCACCGTGAAGCTGACGGACTGGTAGTCGCCCACCGGAATGTCCTTTAGCGCGAGCAGCTGCGAGGCGGGCACGGCATAGCCAGCCCATTCTGTTACCGAAAACTCCGGTTGCAGCGGGCCTGCAATCAGGCCAGGGGCGGCCGGAATACGCCCGTTTCCGGAACCGCTGCCGCGCGTGCCAGAACCAGTACCGGGTAGCGCCCAGCCTCCAGCGCCCGGCGCGCTAGCGGGCCAGCTACGAAGCGGAAAGCCGCCTGCGGAAGCACTTCGTATTTTACTTTGGCGGTGGTACCGGCCGGCGCTTTCTTATCGGAGCTATCGGCTTGGCGCAGCTGCTGCATCAGGTAGCATTTGCCGTTGCAGTGCAGCTTTGGGCGGGCCTTGTTCACGCAATACAGCTCCGTGATGCGGACCTTGTTGAGCTGATAATCCAGGACGAGCACCTCTCGCCCCAAAGTCTGGAGTAGCATGAGCGCAACGAGGAAAAAGGCAGAAAGTCGGGTCACGGCGAGCACGGGAAATTAGCCCAGCAGTATAAAGATAACCCGAGGCAGATATTGCCAACGCGCATCCAGGCAAGTAAAACCAACGGCCAGGCCGCCGAGATAGTGCCACTGCCGCCTACTTATTCGGGGGTGTTTTTGGCTTGCTCGCCGGTTTCTGCCGCCTGCTCCAGTTGCGCTTTTTGCCGCACCGCAGCCCGCGACGGGGGCACGTCGCCCTGGCCGGCGGGCCAGCCTTCCCGCTGGCTTTTGCGGTCGCCGTCGGTGGCTTCCGTCTGGTCGTGCCACAGAATTTGCTGGGTGGGGAAGGGCAGGTCGATGCCGTGGGCGGTGAGCGTGTTTTTGATGGCTTCGAGCACCCGGTCCTGCGCATCCATCACGTCGGCGCGGCGCGGCGGGTTTATCCACCAGCGGGCCCGGATATTAACGCTGCTGCCGGCCAGCTCCACCACCAAAGCCTCGGGCGCGGGGTCGGCCATCACGCCGTCCACACCCTTCATGGCTTCGATGATAAGCTGGCGGGCCTGGGCAATGTCGTCGCCGTAGCCGATGCCAATGTCGTATTGCAGGCGGCGCTTGTCATAGGCCGTATTCACGGTCACGGCATTGATAAATAGCTCGGCATTGGGAATCACCACCCGGCGGCCGTCGTAGGTTTTGATGGTGGTGGCACGGGTCTGAATCGTTTCCACGGTGCCCTCAAAGTCCTTGTACTTGATTTGGTCGTTGATTTTGAACGGCTCGGTGATGAGTAGCAGGATGCCGGCCAGGAAATTCTGGAAAATGTCCTTGAAGGCAAAGCCAATGGCCACGCCGCCCACGCCCAGCGCGCTTAGCAAGCTGGCCGGTGTGAAGCTGGGTACCATAATCGTGACCGTGACCAAAATGCCAAAAATCAGCGTCAGCACGTAGGACAACCGGCTCAGCAGCACTTTCAGGCTCTGACTTTCGCCCCGGTTTTGCACCAGCCGCTCTACCAGCGACCGCACGCCCCGCGCCGCGAAAATGAAGCCCACAAACACCACGATGCCGATGAGCAGATTGGGCAGCACGGACATGAAGTCGCGGCCCATCTGAATCATTTTCTGCCAGGCAATTGAAAAATCCATCTGTTCGAAGCGTGAAGGGGGCAAACGAAAAAAAGGCCGCCTGGTTGCCAACCAAACGCCCCAAAAACTACTGCAATTCAGCGGGTCAGTTTACTCAGATAAGTTGTCTGTTTTCAGTGCGCAGAAATGACAACTAAGAGCTGAGAACAAATATCTTACGGCGTGGCCTGAATCTCCTTTTTGATACCGTCCAGGTTTTCCACTGACCCATCCAGCTGCTGCTGCAGCGCGGTGAGCTTGGTTTCTTCGGTTTTGATAACCGCTTTCTGGCGCTCTATCTGAGTCATTAATTCCTGAACTTTACGGGCTTGTTCGGCCACGGCCGGGTTGGCCGAGTTCAGGTCGGTAGCCACCGGGGTTTCGGTTCCCGATTGGCAGCCGGTGAAAGCCAGGGCGCAGCTTAGCAGCAAGGCTGTAGTGGAAGGAAAAGTAGGCATCAGGTGTGGGGGATAAGTAGGTTGGAAAACTGATTTTTGACAGGTGTGCTGGTCAGCGGTTGGGTTGTGCTTCGGGCAGGGCCAGTTCAATAAGAAGTGGAAAATGGTCGGAGCCTACATCGGGCAACCGCACCAGCTCCACTACCTGAAACGGTTCGCTGACGAAAAAGTGGTCAAGTGGCCAGCGCATCAGCAGCGAGCGGGCACTAAAAGTATTGTACAGACCACGCCCACGGCTCACATCGTGCAGTCCCCCATCGCGGGTGAGTTGATGGATGGTGCTCGACCAACTCACGTCATTAAAGTCGCCGGCCACAATAGTGGGCCACTCATTTTGCTGCACCGCTTTGGTTACCTTCCGCAAGGCCACACCCCGTAGTCCCACGCCATCGGGGTAGGTATCGGGAATGGGCGGTGTGGGGTGAATGCCGAAGAACGTTACTTGCCGGCCATCGGGCAGCCGTAAGCCCGTGCGAATGGACGGTACGCCGTCTTGGAGCAGGTTCTCTACCTGCGTATTGTCCAGCGGCAGGCGCGAGTAGAGTATCATACCATAAGCATTGGAGCGGGGCTGCTCGATGCGATAGGGGTACGCTCGCCGCAGGGGGCGTAGGGCTTTCGCCCACCAGGCATCAGGTTCCAGCACCAGCAGCACATCGGGTTTTGCCGCGCTCACCAGTTGGCGGAGGCGGGCATCTTCCCTATTGGTAATCAGCACGTTTATCACCAGTATTCGCAGCCGCCCGGTTGCGTTGGGATGGGCATCGGGCACTGCTTTGGGAGAAAAAGGCAGGTAGGGCCACAGAAAAAAAGCTTGCACCGCCAGGCCCAGTCCACCAGCTACCAACAGCCACCGTCGCGCCGGCCAACTCAGCATCAACAACCCCATCAGCCCCAGGGCCAGTACTATCAGGGTCTGAAGCCGGGGAAAGCCCAGCACCTGCACCCACCAGACGTCGGAAGGCACCAACGAAACCAGTGTCAGCAGCAGAGCCAGCCCAACTACGACAATCAGTAGGTAACGCAGCCCGGTGAGGAGAATTTTCATAGCAAGCTTACGGGCTGGGTAGGTCTGCTACCGTCTAACAGGCGCCAATGAGGCCACCAGTGCTCTCTGCTAACCTGCCGTGAGTAAAAGTCGCTGCCGGACCCCTGGCTACTGGCCGGCTATTGGGTGATTACTGCGCTTTGGCCTGAGTTTTAATGCCCTTCAGGTTCTGTTTGGCACCATCGAGCTGCTGGGTCAGGCCATCAAGTTTCTTCTTTTCGTTGTCGGTCAGGCTCTTTTGGTCTTCCACCACCTTTTTTTGTGCATCAACCTGCTGTTGTAGGTCCACAATTTTTTGGGCTTGTAAGGCCACGGCAGGGTTAGAAGAATTCACGTCGTCGCTGGCCGAACGGACCAGTGAGCAACCGCTGAGCACCAATCCAATGGTAGCAATACGGGCAAGGGAGATAATAGAATTCATGAAAAAGGGATACCAGGGGTGAGGTTTAAGCCAAACTATCCACTCCAAGAATAAACGGCGAGAGCAGATTATGGTTGTTGAGAACCAACAGGGCCGGGCTTATGCCGGTGTCTCGGCCTCACGGCCTGACGAGGCGGGGTAGGGCATCGGGGGTTACGAGTAGCTGCACGAGCTGGCGCCCCCCGGCCCGCACGCGTAGCCAATTGGCCAGGCGCTGCTGCTCGGCGGCGGGCAGGGCCCGCCGCACGCGCAGGGCAACCACCACCGTGGTATCCGCCCGCAGCGAGTCGGCGGCGGGCTGCACGAGGCGGGTAATGCCCAGTTGGCGCACGCCCGGGTGCTCGGCCTGCACCTCGCGCAAAAGCACCGCCACCGGTGGCAGGCGGTGCGCGGCCAGGCTGTCGGCGAGGGCTACCTGCCGTTGGAGCTGCATCAGGCGGCCTTCGTAGCTCACCTGCGTTAGCTCCTGGCGGCTACGCACGTCTTCGAGCAGGCTTACGCGCAAGGCGTTGGCATCGGCCGAATCGACAAGGGACACACCCTGGCGCACGGTGAGTTGCACATCGTTGAGACGGTAGCGGGGCAGCTGGGTGCGGGCAGCCCGCAGCTGCACAGCCGAGAGTCGCTGGCCGGCCAGCAGCACGTTGAGGGTGCGGTCGGTGGGCCCGATGCGCGAGGTGACGACATAGGTGCCGGGCAGGTTCAGCTGCTCTTCGATAAACTTCTGGGCGTTGTGGGTAAAAGTGCCGTCGCGCACGATGCCCACGGCCAGGTACACACTAGGCGCGGCCGTAAGCAGCGTGAGTGCCCAAATGGTGACGCGCACGCGCCGGGCCCCGCTCACCGTGGCAAACTCGTGTTGAGGAATGGGTAGGATGCGGATTACTAAAAACGTAGCTGCGCTGATAAACACGCAGTTAATGGAGAATAAATAGAGCGCACCCGCAAAGTAGGCCCACTGTGCAGTGGCTAGCCCGTAGCCCGCCGTGCACAGCGGCGGCATGAGCGCCGTGGCAATGGCCACGCCGGGAATCACGTTGCCGTGCTCGCGCCGGGTAAGGCCCACCGCCCCGGCCGCTCCGCCAAAGAGAGCAATGAGCACGTCCCAGGAAGTGGGTTGGGTGCGCGAGAGCAGCTCGGAGCCGGCATCGGTGAGGGGGGTAAGCCAGAAGTAGAGCGCCGACACGGCCAGGCTGAGCAGCGTGGCCGTGAGCAGGCTTTTAGCCCCACGCCGCATCAGGGCCAGCTCCATGGTGGCGGCCCCGTAGCCAATGCCCACGATGGGACCCATGAGCGGCGAAATCAGCATTGCCCCAATGATGACGGCCGTAGAATTTACATTCAGGCCCACTGAGGCCACCAGAATGGCGAAAATGAGAATCCACAGGTTGGCTCCCTGGAAGGAAATACCAGCCTCTACATCGGCCTCTATTTCGGCCGGGTCGGCCATATCGTCCGTGAGCAGAAAGCGGATGCGCAAAAAGCGCCAGAGAGTGGCCAACATCAGGCGGCTATTAAATGGGGTCGGGTACTACCAGCGGGTCGGTCCGTAGCCAATCAACGGCAGGCGGAACCTCCTCAAAAAATACCGTTGTCACCACGCGGCGGAGCTGCTCGGCCACGGCCGGCGTGTGCAGGCGATGGGCGGGCTCCAAGGTTGGCACCACGGCGTAGCGCTCAAAATGCGTGTCCTCAATCACGCCCGGCAGCCAGGTGTTTAGCAGCCACTCGCGGTCGGCATCGTCGGGCGCGACTGGCATGGAGCGGTGGTCGGCCAGAATGCCGCGTAGCGGATAACGCCGCAGCAGATTGTGGGCATGTACGTAAAGGGCCCGAAACTCCGGCCCGGTCATGGGTGCGCCCGACCAAGACAGGTGCAGGTAACCGTCTTCGGGCACGTAGTCGACGGAACCGACGGCGTTGGCAAAATAGTGTTGGGAAACAATCATTAAAAGATGTGCGAAAATCAATGTAGGGGCAAACTCCGGCTTTCGACGTGCTACCGATGAGCCTGCCCGCGAAGCCTTAAACGTAGGCCCGCGCCCCTCGGCCGAAAACCGCACCAAAGCAACCGTTATTCAGCCGTGGTTTTAAACGGGAGCGGTGGGTTTTATTCTCAGCTGGTCATGGTGTTGCGCTGGCGAATGGGGCTTGATTAATATATAGCCAATGTGTTTCGAAGCCGCGCCCTCATCGAGACGAGTAATTTGGCGGTTGGTCGGTTTCAATGGTTCTGGCCTAGCCGGATATTCTAAGGACGTCCGCTGGTGAATACCAGAAATCCGACGCTCTGCTTCACGTTTGTACTTGGAAAACTTGCAGCAGAGCGCGCAAGATAAGCTCAACCAATTGTTTAAAATAAATAAGGCAATCAGTTGCTTACTATCTGTTGGTAACTATAATCTTATCATAGGACCCACCCAATTGCTGCCAGTTGAATACAAAAAGACCCGGCAGCACAAGTGCCGCCGGGTCTTTTCGCAAGGTGGAGCGTAGCGCACAATATTAAAAGCCGCTGTCTGTCACACGCGCCTAAACAAGTTCTATCAGGCAGTCCATTTTCTTGATTTTCGGGCTTTTGAAGTCTTGCCGGAAATGCTTACTGTCCGGCCCGCCGACCTTGTCGGCGTTGGTAATGCACAGGCACTACAGGGCGTCGAAGCAGGTGCTCAGGTCGTGGCGGTGCGGGTGCCCGGCCATTTCATCACCTTAGCCGCCCGCTGGATAACGGTCAAATAAAAGGATAGGAAACCGCTCTTAAACGCGCCGTGAAGCGCTTTTTGCGCTGCATTCGGTGCCTGGCACCAAGCCTAAAATGGCACTACCACTTTGGCGCTCAGGTTGCGGCCGGGACTGAAGATGCCCAGGCGGCCAGTCGGGGAAGCGGTGTAGTATTCGAAGTATTTCAGGCGGTTGAGGTGGGCCTGGTAGGCCACGTCGAACAGGTTGTCGGCCTGCAGCACCAGCTGCACGGCTTCGCGGCCGGCTTTGGTGCGGAGCGTGGTGCCCACGCCGGCCCCGCACAGCACGTAGCCGGGCGTGCGGGTTTCGGCTCCATCCACGGCGTAAAAGCGGTTTTGGGCAGCCGTAGCATCCGCCGTGAAGCGGAAGTAGCTGCCGGTGAGGCGGCCACCAGCCCGCTCGGGCACTGTGAGGCGCAGCTCGGAGCGCGAGTTGGCGGCCGGAATCAGGGGCAGGTAGCGGCCGGCGTCGCCCACCTGCTCGCGCAGTTCAGCGTTTTCGTTCAGGCCGATGACCAGGGCTGCGCCAGTGCGCAGGCTCACCCAGGGCAGGGCCGTGGGGTGGAGGTTGAACGCGACTTCGCCGCCGTAGAGGTTGGCCGCCGACTGCTGGAATTTATAGGTCGAGTTGCCCACCGCATCGCGCAGGGGCTGGCCGCTGGCATCGTACTGCCGGGCCTGGTAAATAAAGTTGTCGACGCGGTTGTAAAACACTTCCACGCTGGCCTCAACATCCGGCGCTTTATAAAGCAGGCCCAGGTCTTGCTGCACGTTGAATTCGGGCGTGAAGTCACGGTTGCCGAGGTAGATGATGTGCGCACCAGGGTCGAGGCCATTGGAGCCGATTTCGGGCACGTTGGGCGCCCGGTAGCCCCGCGCGATGTTGGCGCGCAGCACCAGTCGCTCGCCCAGCGCGTAGCTGCCGCCCAGGCTGGCCGAGAGCCCCGTGTAGCTGCGCCGGAAGCTGGGGTACTGCAAATTGGCGCCGGGCGTGGCCGGCCCAGCCGCCGCGTCGAAGCCCGTGGCGGGGTTTGGGGCCACGTAAAAGTCGTCCCAGCGCACCTGGCGCACGTCGTAGCGCAGGCCGCTGGTAAGTTCCAGCGCCCCAAAGGTCTTTTTCAAAACCCCAAAGCCACCCAGGTCGAACAGCCGGTAGGGTGGGATGGCGAAGTCGGTAGCGTTCAGGTGCTGGTTGTTCTGGCTCATGCCGTTGGCGCCCAGCGTTAGCTCGTAGCCGTTGGTGGGGGCCAGCAGGTAGCTGGCCTGGTAATTCACGGTGGTGAGCTGGAGGTCCAGGCCCGGCTGATTGGTGGCGGTGGGGTGGTTGAACTCCTGGCGGTGGTTTTGCTGCATGCCCAGCAGCAGGCGCAGCTCCCCGGTGCCCAGGCGCACCTCGCTGGTGGCAAAGGCCCGGTAGTGCTGGATGCGCTGGCGTAGGTCGGCAATGCGGTAGCTCCGCAGCTCCTCGTCGCTCACCGGCGGGCGGTTCTTGATGTCGTCGGCATTGGCCTCGAACACCTGCCGGGTGAAGCGGCGGCTGAGCGAGTCGCGGCTGCCGTCCGGGATTTCCTGGCGGTTGTCGTAGCTCGTGAGCCAGAGATGCACGCCGCCCCAGTCCTTTTTCAGGCCCACCATGCCGGTAAGCTGGGTTTCGGCAAAGCCGGTATTGTACACGCGGCCGTCCACGGCGTTGCTATAGTCGCGGGCCAGGCGGTGGCTGCCGCGCGCGCTGGCCTGGAAACCATTTTTCTGGTAATTGAAAGCCAGCGAGTTGCCAATCATGCCGTTCACGCCCTGGTACTCGGTCAGGGCCTCGCCGTGCAGCTCGCCGTTGGGGCCTTTGGGCAGGGCCGGAATCAGGTTCACTACGCCGGCCACGGCATCGGAGCCATACAGCAGGCTGGCCGGGCCTTTCACCACTTCCACGCGGTCCACGCCGTAGCCGTCCACCTCCAGGCCGTGCTCGTCGCCCCACTGCTGGCCTTCCTGGCGCAGCCCGTTAAACATGGTCAGCACCCGATTATAGCCCAGGCCCCGAATAAAGGGCTTGCTGATATTCGGGCCCGTGGTCACGGCGTTCAGGCCGGGAATGCCGCGCACGGCGGCATCAATGGCGTTGGCGTTGGCATTGAGGCGGATTTCCTTACCCGACAAGGCCGCGATGGGCACCGGCGAGCGGCGGATTTCGGTGGCCCGGCCCACGCCTGTTACCACCACCTCGCCCAGGGTTCTGCCCTCGGCCGTGAGGCGAATGGTGAACACCTTATCGGTGGGCAGCGTGATGCCGGGCGTGGCCGAAGCGTAGCCCACGGCACTCACCTGTAGCTTTTGCGCGCCAGCGGGCAGGCCGGAGAGCGCGAAGCGGCCGCTTTCGTCGGCCGTGGTGCCCTGGTTGAGCGCCGGCACCGCCACGCTGGCGAAGGGCACCGGCCGGCCGGCCGCGTCCAGCACCTGCCCAGTCAGGGTTTGGGCCTGCAGCGCCAGCGGCAAGAGTAACAATAGAATCAGCAGGTACTTACTAAACATAGAAGTCAAAAGCGGCTGCACAATCCCGAGAACTTTTCTCGCGTCAGCAGCTCGCCCAGACAAAAGTACGAGTGATTTTTAGGTTAGTCTAAAAATATTTTTAGCGTAAGCTAAAAATTGGCTCAAGCAGCTGATTAATAGGCTGTATATGTTTTTGGCAATGCGATTCATAATTGTGCGGCCACCCATGCCACCCACCGGCCAAGCCAAAAATCCGTTCTGCATGTGACCTTTGTCGCTGCAATTCCCAATCTATGGCGGGGACGCCCCGTCAGGAACCGAATTGTTGTAGGAACGCGCCTTGGCGCGTTCGGCGTCTGAGAGCGGCCGGAGAGTGATGGCATCCCGTCAGGCGCCGAATGCGCCAAGGTGCTCGTTTTCTCTGCCCTGACTTTGAAATTACTTAAATGAAGCCTTCTGTTTTTCGAATAACCAGCCTCGTGCTGCTGCTGGCCCTGGCGGGCGGCTGCGCAAAAGACGCCCCCGCCCCGGTTCCCGGCCTGGCCCCGGACGCTACCCGCGACGGCCACCTGGCCTTGGGCAACCCCAGTGGCGCCACCACCAACCCCACCAACTACACCAACTACCTGCTCAGCAAGTCGCAGTTTGCCCTGTCGTATCACCGCGACAAGGGCAAACCCAATTGGGTGAGCTGGCACCTGAGCCGCGCCTGGTTGGGCAGCGCACCCCGCCAGGACAATTTTGCCGCAGACGCCGAGCTGCCCGCCGGCTGGTTTCGGGCCACGAGCAGCAGCTACACCGGCTCGGGCTTCGACCGCGGCCACAATTGCCCCAGCGCCGACCGCACCGGCTCGGTGGCCGACAACTCGGCCACGTTTCTGATGACCAACATGATGCCGCAGGCGGCCAATAACAACCAGCGCACCTGGGTGGGCCTCGAAAACTACTGCCGCACCCTCGTGAGCCAGGGCAACGAGCTTTACATCATCTGCGGGAGCTATGGCAGCGGCGGCACCGGCACCAACGGCTACGCCACCACCATTGCCGGCGGCAACATCGCGGTGCCCAGCAACTGCTGGAAAGTGGTAGTGGTGCTGCCCGAAGGCAGTGCCGACGCCAGCCGCGTGACCAGCAGCATCCGGGTTATCGCCATCAACACGCCCAACAACCAAACCCTGGCCGCCGCCTGGGGCAGCTACCGCACCTCCATCGACGCCATTGAGGCGGCCACGGGCTACGACCTGCTTTCGGCCGTGAGCAGCGCGGTGCAAGCCACCATCGAGGCCCGCGTGGACGACGGCCCGACCAGCTAAACGCGGCTGGCACGAAAAAAGCCCGTGGTACTCAGGCGAGTACCACGGGCTTTTTTCGTGCCGCCCAAGCCACAAAGGCTTTCGGCGCGGAGCCAACAGTCAAAGTTACGGCGCTGTGCGAGTGCAGCGCAAGCGCGAAATTTTGTTGGAAAAATATTTGCCCGCACCGGCCCTTAAAAATCCCGGCTATCTCCTTCGAATCGCAGAAAGCAGGGGGTGAAAAATTCTCAAAACTTCCGCGCGATGAAAACTTATTATTACCGGGAATTTGCCTGGCGAAATGATTCCGTAATTTTGCATCGTGCTTCAACCCAGTCACCAGTTGATGAAGTGCGGAACGCTGCCTGCAGCCCCGCAACGAGACCGCAAGGTCTTGGCCTTCATTGGTTTTGCTGGTTTGCAGCTCATTCTTTCTGGTTGTTGCCCCGCCGCCGTTTCGTGATTCGAAACGGTTTTTTTATGCGCGGCTGATTCGGATAAATATGGTAGTTACGCCGGTGCTGCAGCGCTGTTTGAATCAATCGTTCGCTCACCAACGGCTTATTATATTCGTTGGCTGCTGGCTTGAAAAAGAGCTGGTTGCCAACCGCAAATAGCTAATAGTTTACATAAAAAGCATTTGATATGAAGCTCGGAGCCATAACGTTACAGAATGCGGTGTGCCTGGCGGCGGCCCCGTGGCAACTCAACGGCGAGGGCTACGAGCAGCTGGGCGCAATTTTTACGAAAACCGTGACCATGGAGCCCCGTCCCGGCCTGCCCGGCGACGATGGTATTCTGCAAGTGGCCGACCAAACCCTGCTCAACCGTACCGACCTGCACATCGAAGGGGCCGAGCTGCTGGTGCACGAGCACCTGCCGCGCCTGCGCCGCTTCGGCGTCCCGGTATTTGTGAGCATCACCGCGCCGGGCGTGCCGGGCTTTCGCAAAATTGCGCGCTACCTGCAGCGCGAGGCCGGCGAGCAGCTGGCCGGGCTGGAAGTGTACATTACGGTGCCGCCCGGCGGGGCGGGAGCCGACGTGACGGCCCGCTTCGTGCGCGAAGCCACCGAGGCCGTGCGCAACGAGCTGCGCGACGACGCGGCCGTGATTGTGAAGCTGCCGCCGTGGCCCGACCATATCCGGGGTCTGGCTCTGGGCGCGCAGGAAGGCGGGGCCACCGCCCTGGCCGCGACCAATACCCTAAAAGTGCTGCACCTACCCACCGACCGCGCCGCCGCGCCACTGGTGGGCGGCCTCTCGGGCGAGGCGTTGCGCCCACTGGCCCAGCGTTGCGTGTGGGAGCTGGCCAATGACGCCAACCTGACGCTGCCCATTTTCGGAACGGGTGGCATATTTACGCTGCGCGACGTGCAGGACTACCTGCGCGTGGGAGCACAGGCGGTGCAGGTGGCCAGCGGCGAATGGCTGTCGCCGGGCCTAGCGGCGCGCCTGGCGGCCGAGGTAACGCACAATGATTCTGTTGCGCGCTGAATACAGACCGTGACGCCGAGCGCAGCCGAGGCATGACGGTCTGTAAGTATTCTGCCTTTTACCTTCTTCCTCAACTTTCCACTCCATGCAAAAGCTCATTGCCCGCGTTCAAACTGCTAATTCCCTGCTCTGCGTCGGCCTCGACCCGACCGGGGACGATGCCACCGTGGCCCGTCGCCTGCGCGAAGTCATTGCCGAAGCTGCGCCCCACGCGGCGGCTTTCAAACCCAATCTTGCGTTCTTTCTGAGCCGTGAAAACGGAGTGGCCCTGCTCCAACAAACAGTGCGCGATATCCCCACGGACATTCCCGTAATTCTGGACGGCAAGTTTGGCGACATCGCCAACACCGCCGAGCAGTACGCCCGCTTCGCCTACGACGTGGTGGGCGCCGATGGCGTGACCGTGAACCCCTACATGGGCGACGATACCATCCGGCCCTTTGCCCGGCCCGGCAAAGTGGTTTTCTCGCTCGCCAAAACCTCCAACAAGCCCCAGCACGGCCTTCAGGATGCGGCCATGACGCGCGGCGGCTCCATCAGCGACTGGGCGGCCCGCCTGGCCAAGCTCATGGATGAGGAAATGACTGAATCGACCGTCGGCCTCGTGGTGGGCGCTACCGAGCCGGCTACCGTGGCCAAGCTGCGGGCCGCCTGCCCGGACCAGTGGTTCCTAGTGCCAGGCATCGGCGTGCAGGGCGGCGACCTCTCGGCCACGCTCCGCGCCGGCCTGCGCACCGATGGCAGCGGCTTGTTAATCAACTCCTCGCGGGGAATCTGGCAGGCAACCGATGCCGGAGCCGCCGCCCGCGAGCTGAAGGACCAAATCAACGAATTCCGTGTAGTTAAAACTTAAACTAGCACTGATATGGAAGGCGCATTTAAGCTGGGTGATATTTTAAATTTTTATGATGACACTCCGTGCGTGGTTGTTGGACTAAGTGGTCAAGTCTTAGCTGATGAAGAAGTTCCAGAGGAACATATTGCTGTTTGGTTTGGCTATATGAGCACAGCGCAGAAATTGGAAGGTGCGGAAAATGGAATTCGAATGGAGGTGCGAACCATACCAGAGGAGTATTTCAAAAAAGGTTTAGACCCGGAAATAGTGCATTAGAAATCCTGGACGTAGCAAGCTTGCATCTAGGCATATTTTTTTAAAATGACTGAAACCACCGAACCCTTCGCCCCGCCCATCGCCCTCGATGCCGAGCTGCTGGAGCAACAGCTGCGGCAGGAAGATGCCCTGTTGCGGGGGCATTTCCGGCTCTCGTCGGGCCTGCACTCCGATACTTATGTGCAGTGCGCCCGTTTCCTGCGCCGCCCGGAGCTGGCCGCGCCGGCCGCCGCCGCGCTGGCCGGCCAGCTGCAAGCGGCCGGTTTGCAGCCCGATGTGGTAGTGGGGCCGGCCATGGGCGGCGTGGTGATTGGCTACGAGCTGGCCCGGCAGCTGGGCGTGCCCGGCATCTTCACCGAGCGCGACGCGGATGGGCTGATGGTTCTGCGGCGCGGTTTTACGATTGAGCCCGGCGAAAAAGTTGTTATCGCCGAAGACGTGGTGACTACTGGTAAAAGCACGCTGGAAGTGGCTAAGGTGCTGCGCGCAATGGGCGCGGAAGTGCTGGCCGTGGCTTCGCTGATTGACCGCACCGGCGGCACCGGCGGGTTGGATTTTCCGCATTTTGCGCTTTTGCAGGTGCAGGCCGCGACCTTTGCCCCCGAGAGCTGCCCCTTGTGCGCCGCCGGCGTGCCAGTGGTGAAGCCCGGCAGCCGGCCTGAAAAAGCGTTTTAGGCGTTGTGTGTTTGAGTCTTCAGAAAAGGAAAAAGAAGGTCGTCATGCTAAGCTTGTCGAAGCATCGATACCACGAGTGTAATCCAATCGACTGAGTTAGTTGCGCGGTAGAGATGCTTCGGCTTCGCTCAGCATGACAGACGAGTTATTTTAGTTGCCATTCACTAAATGACCGATACCCACACCATCCAGCTCACGCTGAAACCCGGCCAGCACGACGGCGACGGCCAGCGCGTGACCGAAGCCGCCGCCCGCCACCTCGGCCTGGCCACCGGCCGCGTGCGCAGCGCTGCCCTCTACACGGTGCGCTACCCGCTGAGCGAACCCCAGCTGCATGATTTCGCCACCCGCTGCCTCGCCGACCCGGTGCTGCACGACGTGCGCCTGAACGAGCTGACCGGCGCGGAAGGCTACGCTACTTACATCCTCGTGGCCCGCCGCCCCGGCGTGACCGACGACGAAGGCACTTCCGCCCAAAATGCCCTCGCCGACATCCTGAACGAGCCGCTGGATGTGCACACGCAGCACATTTTCAGCAAGAAGCTCTACCTGCTCGAACACGACCTGCCGGAAACCGACCTGCGCCGCATCGCGGAGGAGCTGCTCGGCAACAAGCTCATCAACTGGCTGGAAGTAGGCCGCGTGGCCGATGGCATCCGCGACTACACGCCCCGCCCCGGCGGCGGCGCGGAGGCCATTACCGAAGTTGTTTCGCTCACCGGCCTGAGTGACGCGGAGCTGGTGCAGCTCTCTAAGGCGAACATTTACGCGCTGAACCTGGAAGAAATGCGCGCCGTGCGCGACTACTTCGCCGCCCCTGAAACGCAGGCCGAGCGCCAGGCAGCGAACTTGCCGGCCGACCCCACGGATTGCGAGCTGGAAATCATCGCCCAAACGTGGTCGGAGCACTGCAAGCACAAGGAATTTTCGGCCCTCATCAACTACAAAGACCTCGAAACGGGCGAGGAAAAACAGGTTGATTCGCTCTTCAAAACCTACATCAAAGACGCCACCGCGGAAGTGGACCGGCAGCTTCGCGCCAACGGCAACGACTGGCTGGTGAAGGTGTTTTCGGATAACGCCGGCGCGGTGCGCATCAACGCCGATTCGCTGTTTGTGTGGAAAGTGGAAACGCACAACTCGCCGAGCGCCATCGACCCCTACGGCGGGGCTATTACGGGCATTCTGGGCAACAACCGCGACCCGCTGGCCACTGGCATCGGTGGCGCGCGGCTGCTGTTCAATACCAACGTGCTCTGCTTCGGCAACCCGGAGTTTGACGGGCAGCTGCTGACCGGGCAGCTGCACCCGCGCCGCATTCTGGAAGGCGTGCGCAAGGGTATTGAGGACGGCGGTAATAAGTCGGGCGTGCCCACCGTGAACGGCGCAATCGTGTTTGATGACCGGTACGCCGGCAAGCCGCTGGTGTACTGCGGCACCGGCGCGGTGATGCCCATGCAATTCGCGGGCAAAGACTCGTGGGAGAAAAACATTGATGCCGGCGACCGCATCATCATGGCCGGGGGCCGGGTGGGCAAGGACGGCATTCACGGCGCAACGTTTTCGAGCATCGAGCTCGATGAAACCGCGCCCGCCACGGCCGTGCAAATCGGCTCGCCCATCACCCAAAAGCTGGCGATGGATTTCCTGCTGCTGGCCGCCCGCCGCGGCCTCCTGAAGTGCAGCACCGACAACGGCGCGGGCGGCCTCTCGTCCTCCGTGGGCGAGCTGGCTGGCATTTCGGGCGGCGCGGTGGTGGAGCTGGAAAAAGTGCCGCTGAAATACCCCGGCCTGCGGCCGTGGGAGATTTTTGTGAGCGAGTCGCAGGAGCGGTTTACGCTGGTGGTGGAGCCCGGCAAGATGGCCGAAATCACGGCGCTGGGCCAGGAAATGGAAGTGGAGCTGACCGATATCGGCCATTTTACTTCGGATGGTTTCCTGGATGTGCGCTTCGATGGCGCGCCGGTGGCCCGCCTTAACATGCACTTCCTGCACGAGGGCGTGCCGCGCAAAATTTTGGCAGCGGAGTGGGCCAAACCCGCCGCCGCCGAGCCGGAAATTCCGGCCGCCACTGATTACACCGAGACGCTGATGCAGCTGCTGGGCTCGCTCAATATCTGCTCGCGCGAGTCGGTTATTCGGCAGTACGACCACGAGGTGAAGGGCCGCACGATTGTGAAGCCTTTGATGGGTGCGACCGGTCAGGCCCCGCAGGACGCGGCCGTGGTACGCTTCAATTTTGAGAGCTGGGAAGGCGTGGCCGTGAGCAACGGCATCATCCCGCGCTACGGCGACTTGGATGCGTATGATATGTCGGCCGGCTCGTTTGACGAGGCCGTGCGGCAGATTATTGCGGTGGGCGGGAAGCTCCCGAACCTGACACCGGGCGACGGGATTTTCTGGTCGGTGAACGACAATTTCTGCGTGCCCGATTCGGTGTACGACGCCACCAGCAACCCCGATGGCAAGCAGAAGCTGGCCAAGCTGGTGCGCATGTGCGAAGCCCTGCGCGACGCCACGGCCGCCTACTGCATCCCGCTCACCAGCGGTAAGGACTCGATGAAAAACGACTTCAAGGCCGGCGGTGTGAAAATTTCGGTGCCGCCCACGGTGCTCTATTCGATGACGGCCAAAATGGAAGATGTGCGCCGTGCCATCACCTCCGATTTCAAGCAGGCCGATGACGTGGTGTACCTGCTCGGCGAAACCCACGACGAGCTGGGCGGCTCCGAATTCTATGCGCTGCACGGCCAGCTGGGGGCCAACGTCCCGAAGGTGGATTTCGCCAGAGCCAAGGAGCTGTACATCCTCATCGGCGAAGCTAACGACCAGCAAATCATCCAGTCCTGCCACGACCTGAGCGACGGCGGCCTGGCCGTGGCGCTGGCTGAAACCACCTTCGGCTACGGCTACGGGGCCGAAATTGACTTGCCCGCCGCCGGCCTGCCGTTGATGCAGCAGCTGTTCTCGGAGTCGCATTCCCGCTTTGTGGCCACCGTGGCTCCGGAAGATGTGGTGGCTTTCGAGAGCATTCTGGAAGGCCGCGCCACCCGCCTGGGCCGCGTGACGGCGAACGGGGAGCTGACCGTGCGGTACGCCGGCCAAACCGTGTTGGCAGCCCATACCGCCGCTCTGCGCGCTGCCTGGACTAACGGGCCGGTCAACAAGCTGCTGGGAGTGGCATCGCAGGAAAGCCTTAATCACTCAAATTCGCTCTAAAAGCACAAGACTCTTTTCCATTGGCCCAAAAGACTTTTGAAATGGCACAAGACGCGGCTCAGGGAGCACATAAAGTTCAATCGGAAGCACAAACCGGCGCGGCCCATGCCAGCGGCACGGTGCGGGCGCTTATTCTGACGGGCTTCGGTATAAACTGCGAGGAAGAATTCGCCGCGGCCTACCGTTTGGCCGGCGCGGAAGCAACCATCGTGCACCTCAACCAGGTGCTGCACGGACAGGTGAGCATTCACGATTTCGATATTCTGAACTTCCCCGGCGGCTTCAGCTTCGGCGACGACCTGGGTTCGGGGGTGGTGCTGGCCAACAAGCTGCGCTACCGCCAAACCAGCACAGACGGCCGCACCCTGCTCGACGACATCCGGCAATTCATCGCCGCTGGCAAGTTCGTGCTGGGCATCTGCAACGGTTTTCAGGTGCTGGTGAAGCTGGGCCTGCTGCCCAACCTGGGCGGCAACGTGGTGCCCGAAGTGACGCTGACCCACAACGCCAGCGGCCGCTACGAAGACCGGTGGGTAACGCTCCGCGTGAACCCCGCCTCGCGCACGCCCTTCCTCACCGGTATCGACCGGCTGGAAGTGCCCGTGCGCCACGGCGAGGGCCGGCTGGTAATTCCCGATGCCGCCACCCGTGCCGCCATCGAAGCCGCTGGGCTGAACTGCCTGAGCTACATCGATGCCAACGGCGCCGGCACCAGCGAATACCCCCTCAACCCGAACGGTGCCGACCTGAACTGCGCCGGCCTCACGGACCCCACGGGCCAGGTTTTTGGACTAATGCCGCATCCCGAGGCCTTTTTATCGGCCTACAACCACCCGGACTGGGCCCGGCGGCGGCGGCTGAACCCGGATGCTTCGGAGGAAGGGGCGGGGCTGCAGATTTTCAAGAATATCGTGGCGCATATCGCCCAAAAGAACACTTCTACGGCACCCGCCGGGCAACTCGCCAACCAACACTAGCCTCTTCCAGAAACGCAGCTAATGAACACCCTCACGCACTTCGCCTCCCCCCAACTGCCCCTGCTGCACCGCGGCAAAGTGCGCGACAGCCTGCGTGCGCCCTCCGGTGACCGTCTCATCGTCGTGACCGACCGCCTCTCGGCCTTCGATAGCGTGCTGGAAACGGCTATCCCGCACAAAGGCGCGGTGCTGAACTGCCTGGCCAATTTCTGGTTCGAAAAGACGGCCCACATCATTCCGAACCACGTTATTAAGCTGGTTGACGCCAACGCCATGCTGGTGAAGGAGGCCGAGCCCATTAAGGTGGAAATGGTGGTGCGCCACTATCTCACGGGCTCGATGTGGCGCGGCTACCAGGCCGGCCAGCGCACGTTTTCGGGCGTGACGGTGCCCGACGGCCTGACCAAGCACCAGCCCTTCCCGGAGCCTATCGTGACGCCTACTACCAAGGAGGAATCGGACCGCGAAATCACCCCTGAAAACCTCGTGAGCGAAGGCTGGGTGAGCCAGTTGCTTTACGACCAGATGAAGGAAAAGTCGCTGGCGCTGTTCAAAGTAGGTTCGGAGCTGTTGTCGACCAAAGGCATCATTCTGGTCGATACCAAATATGAGTTTGGCCTGCTGAATGGCGAGCTGATTCTTATTGATGAGATGCACACGCCCGATTCGTCGCGGTTCTGGAGCGCCGAGGACTACGCCCGCAACCCCGAAACGGCCGAGCAGATGGACAAGGAATATGTCCGCCAGTGGCTGATTGCCAACAAGAAAGACGGCCAGTATCCCCGCGCCCTCACCCCGGAAGTGGCTCAGGAAGCCAGCCGCCGCTACCTCGATATCTACGAGCGCATCACCGGCACTGCCCTGCCCTCCGCCGAACCCAAAACGACCGACGCACCCCACACCGGCCGCCAGGATACCCACGCCCGCCTGCTGGCCAACCTCGTGCAGGCCGGCCTCCTAAAAGAAGCTTGAACGATGTCGAACAATAAAACCCTTCTTCTCCTCGGCTCCGGCGCGCGCGAGCACGCCCTGGCCGAAAAGCTGACCCGCGACGGGGCCACGGTGCACGTGCTGCCCGGCAACGCCGGCATCCCTAACAGTAACCCCGAAATCGACCCGCTGGATTTTGAAGCGGTGAAAGCCTTCGCGCAGGCCCACGATTCCAAGCTGATTGTGGTGGGGCCGGAGGCGCCGCTGGCGGCCGGCATCACCGACTTTTTCGCCGGGTCCGACATCCAGGTTTTTGGCCCGACCCGCTCGGCGGCGCGGCTGGAAAGCTCGAAGGTGTGGAGCAAGGAATTCATGCGCCGCCACGGCGTGGCTACGGCGCAGGCCTGGCCGTTCCGCAGCGACAACATTGCCGAGGCCCGCGTGAAAGCGGCCGAGCTGGGTGGGCACGTAGTGGTGAAATACGACGGCCTGGCCGCCGGCAAGGGCGTGTACGTGTGCGCCTCGCCGGAAGAAGCGGAAGCGGCTTTCGATGATTTGCAGACGAGCTATTCGGGCTGGTTCTCCTTCTTGCTGGAAGAAAAGCTGACTGGTCCTGAAATCAGCATCATCGGCCTCACCGATGGCCATGTGATTCGCCTGCTGGCCACTTCGCAGGACCACAAGCAGCTGCTGGCCGGCGACCTCGGCCCCAACACCGGCGGCATGGGCGCCTACTGCCCCGTGCCCTTCGCCGACGACAACGTGCTGGCCACCATTCGCCGCGACATCATCGACCCCACCCTGCGCGGGCTGCAACACGAGCAGTTCGAGTTCCGGGGCTTCCTCTATTTCGGTGTCATGATCACGCCCACCGGCCCCAAGCTGCTGGAATACAATGTGCGCCTTGGCGACCCCGAAGCCGAAGTGCTACTGCCCGCGCTGGACAGCAGCCTGCTCGATTTGATTGAAGGCACGCTCAACGGGACGCTTTCGCGGCAGGGCGTGGTGCAGCGGCCGGGTGCGTTCGTGGGCGTGGTGCTGGCTTCGGGCGGCTACCCGGTTTCCGGGTTTCCCACGGGTTTTCCCATCACCGGCCTCGATAATTTGCCGGCCGGCGTGCAGGCCTACCACGGTGCCACCCGGCACGACGCCGCCGGCCAACTCGTAACCAATGGCGGCCGCGTGCTCGTGCTCACCGCCCACGGCCAGGATTTGTCCGAAGCCACTGCCCGCGCCTACGAAGCGTGCCGCGTCGTCAGCTTTCAGGATATGTACGTGCGAACCGACATTGCCCAGCGCCCGGCGCCGGTCCTGACGCAGGCAGTTGTAAATTGAAGCTGAGAGTAGGTTATTCTGCCAGCCCCATCAACATTCCAATCCCTTGATACCCGAAGCAAAGTCCAACGTCACCATGCTTCTCACTGCTTTTGAGCAAAGTGGGCTGGCGGCTCTCGTCCGCAAGGGCGACGCCGGGCCGGCCCGGCTGGCCATCCTGCTTTCGGGCCGGGGCTCGAACATGCTGGCGTTGCTCGAAGCCACTAAAACCGGCGTACTACACGGGCTGGCCGAAGTGGTGGTGGTATTCAGCAACAAGCCCGATGCGCCGGGGCTGGCCTTTGCGCAGGAGCATGGCTGCCCCACGGCTGCGCTGCCCAGCCAGGGCCGCAAGCGCGAAACATTCGATGCCGAAGCCGCCGCGCTGCTCCAGCAGTATCAGCCCGACTTCGTGGTGCTGGCGGGCTACATGCGGATTCTCTCGCCGGCCTTCATTCAGCCGTTTGCGGGCCGCATCCTCAACATTCACCCCGCCGACACCCAGCAGCACCAGGGCTTGCACGCCTACGAATGGGCCTTCGAAAATCAGCTCCCCGAAACTAAAATCACCGTGCATCTCGTGGACGAAGGCCTCGATACCGGCCCCATTCTGGCCCAGCAAACCGTGGATTTACGCGGGGCTGATACGCTGGCGGAAGTGGAGCGCCGCGGCCTTGCCGTGGAGCACGCGCTATACGCCCAGGCCCTGGCGGGCCTAATTAAAAATTATGAATTATGAATTAAAAATGGCAGTGGTCGCTGCTTTCAAGCGCCACTGCGAATTCATGACTAGTAATTTTTAATTTTTAATTCATAATTTTTAATTAACGCAAAGCGCCATGTGCGGAATAGTAGGTTTTCACGGTCCCGATAATGTGGTGGCCGACATGATAATTGGCCTCACCGCCCTCCAGCACCGGGGGCAGGATGCGGCCGGTATCGCCACCTTCGACGGCACCGCTTTCCACCTCTGCAAGGGCCAGGGGTTGGTGAACGACGTATTCAAGCCCAAGCACGTGAAGAAGCTCAAGGGCCATACCGGCATCGGCCACGTGCGCTACACCACCCAGGGTGCCAACGACTCGGACCTGGCCCAGCCCTTCACCACCAGCTACCCGTTTGGGCTTGCTATGGTGCACAATGGCAACGTCATCAACTTCCGCGACGTGGCCAAACGCCTGCACGAGAAGTACCACGTGCTGCCCAAAACCACCAACGACCTGGAGCTTATCATGTACACCTTCGCCTCGGAGCTGCGCGTGAAAAACCTCGACAACCTGAGCGTGGTGGATATTTTCGACGCCGTGGAAACCACCCAGGAGCTGGTGAAGGGCGCGTATTCCACCATCACCCTCATTGCCGGCCACGGCCTGCTGGCCTTTACCGACCCGCTCGGCATCCGGCCGCTGGTGCTGGGCCGCCGCGACACGCCTAACGGCCCGGTGTGGGCTTTCGCCTCCGAGAGTACCTGCTTCGATTTTCTGGGCTTCGAGTTTGTGAAAAACGTGGGTCCCGGCCAGGCTATTTTCATCGACAATAAATTCGAGGCGCACTTCAAAAACCCGTACAGTACGCCCAAAAAATTCTGCGCTTTTGAGCAGATTTACTTCGCCCGCGAAGACTCCGTGATTCACGGACGGCTGGTGGCGCGGGAGCGCGTGCGCCTGGGTAAGCGCCTGGCCCGCAAGGTGGCCGACGCCGGCCTCAAGCCCGATATGGTGATTGACGTGCCCAGCTCGGGCTATTTCGCCGCCTCCGGGCTAGCCGAGGCCATTGGTGTGCCCTACCGCCGCGCCCTGGTGAAAAACAACCACATGGGCCGCTCCTTCATCGTGCCCACCCAAGCCGGCCGCGAGGATGTGGTGAAGAAAAAGCTCAACCCCATCCGCGAGTTCGTGGCTGGCAAAAAAGTGGCCGTGGTGGACGACAGTATCGTGCGCGGCACCACCTCGCGCCGCATCGTGCGCCTGCTGCGCGAGGCCGGCGCTACCGAGGTGTACTTTATTTCGAGCGCGCCGCCCATTGTGTCGCCCTGCATCTACGGCATCGACATGGCCATGAGCACCGAGCTGATTGCGGCCAACTACACGGAAGACGAAATCTGCCGCCATATCGAAGCCGACCGGGTGATATACCAGGATTTGGAGGATTTAGAAGAGCTGTTCTCGGAGGAAAAAGGCCACGGCGGCAGCTGCTTCGCCTGCTTCAGCGGTAAGTACCCCACCGGCGACGTGACGCACTACCTGCGCCACATTCAGGAGGAGCGCGCCAGCCACCGGACCAACAAAAAGGACAAGAAATCGGTGAGTGCGAAAGCGCCCGCGCCTACGGAGCACTAAGTAACAAGTGAGAGGACGAACAAACTCCCCTGCTCATCTGAGGAGGGGACTCTGTTCCAACTCCTATGAATAACCCCGCCGGCTACTCCATCGAAGAAGGCAACGCCGCCTCCCGCAACGCCTACAACTGGTCGAAAAAAACCTTTGCTAACCGGGCCGGCAAGCCCGGCGAGCCCGCCAAAGACCTCGACGGCGGCTTCTCCAACGAAATCCGTTTCGGGGCCGAGCGCCTGGGAATCAGCTCCGACGGCATCGGCACCAAAATCGAAGTGGCCGAGCGCCTGAACCGCTACGATACGCTCGGCTACGACCTCATCGCCATGACGGCCGACGACCTCATCGCCGCCGGTTTCGTGCCCACCAACCTCTCCAATATCATCGACGTGAACCACCTCGACTACGACGTGGTGGACCAGCTCATGCGCGGCCTGCACGACGCGGCCAACTTTGCTGGCCTGGCCATTACGGGCGGCGAAATCGCGGAGCTGGGCAACCGCATCGGCGGCTGGCCGGGCGCGAAGATGAATTTCAACTGGTGCTCCACGGCCATTGGGGTGCTGCACCCCAGTCTGGCCCAGCCCCTGAGCGGTAAAACTGCCCAGGTCGGCCACGTCGTGGTGGCCCTGCGCTCGCCCTCATTCCGCTCCAACGGCTACTCGCTGGCCCGCAAAACGCTGCAAAAGGTGTTCGGCGACAACTGGCACGAGTCTGCTTACGACGGTACTGATGCTGACCAGTACGCTACCTGGGGCGAAGCCATGCTCGCGCCCTCACTCATCTACTCGCCCGGCGTGGCGGCACTGCTCGATGCCGGCCTACCGCTGCACGGCATCGCCCACATCACCGGCGGCGGCGTGGCCGACAACTTCTCGCGGGTGCTCAAAAATGGCCTCGGCGCGGTGCTGGATAACCTATTCGAGCCCCTGCCCGCCATGCAGCGCCTGTGCGAAATCGGCGGGATTGATGCCGAAACCGCCTACCTCTACTGGAATATGGGTACCGGTATGCTGCTGGTTACGGAAGAAGCTTCGGCCGCTGCCGTAGTGGCCTCGCTGCAAGCGAGCGGCTACGATGCGCAGGTCGCGGGCCATCTCACGGCCGAGGCGGGCGTGACGCTGCATGTGGCGGCGGGGGAACTGCGGTATGCGTAGAACATAGATGTAAGGCCATCTTAATGTCGCGACTTATTATTCAGTTACAAGCACTTGCAGCCGACCATTTTGCTTCGGAAGATGGAGGACCTTACAAAGCAAAATTGTTAGAGGGACTTTCCGAAACAGAAGTTGCGGCTCTTGCTGCACTGGTACCCACGCAGACTTTACCCGACGAAATCAAGCAGTTGTTACTGTTTGCAAAAGGATTCGAGTTTGAGGGCCTTGAAGAAGTGCGATTCGATGCCTTTGGTGAGTTCGGCTTATCCGGTCTGTTCCCTCACTGTATAGAGCTAGCAAGTGATGGATTTGGAAATTACTGGGTGTTAGATATTTCCGAATCTGGAGAATGGGGTGCTGTGTTCTTTATTTGCCACGACCCACAAGTAATTATTCGCCAATCGGACAACTTACTCGAGTTCATATGGCATGTTCAGGAATTTGGGGAATTTGGCGCTAAATCACGAATAGACCAAGTACACGAAGAATTGACTACCAAAATTTGGCAACAACGTAAAACGCGAAGTGGCTTAGCTGAGGTTGCAACTATAAACAGTTCTGGCGACATCGTGCTGCAAAAATTCGCGTCAGGCTTGCCATTTAACTTTTTGGTTGCCGACCTAAGAAAAAGCTCTTCAACACTTGGACTCGCGCTTGACCGGATGACTTTTATGCCAGATAAGGTTCGCAAGCATCCAACGGAACCGATTTGGGGATTTGAGGCACCGAAACAGAAACACAGTTGGTTCAATAAGCTGTTGAATCGATAGGCTAAGACCCCTACGCCCCGCGCACCGGGCGCTTCGCCAGAATCAGCTCCGTGCGGTAGTCGTAGAGCCCTTTTTCGAGGCCCACGGGGTAGGTGTGGGGGTTGAGGAAGCGGCGGATGCTGGGGTCCAGGCTCTGTACTTCACGCTGGGCGTGGGCGCGGCTTTCGGCCAGCGTGGGCAGGTCGAGCACGCGCTTGCCGGCGCGGAATACCGGCTCCAGCAGCTCGCGAAACTTGGTTTCGGGCTTGATGGCCAGGCGGCGGGTGTTGTCGAGCGGGTCGATGAGGGTGAGCTGGTCGGGGAGGGGCTCGGCGGTGTTGTAGAGCATGTCGGCGCGGGGCTTGCCGTACTCGTTGAGGTAGCGGCGCACCTGCAAAATGCCCGGAATGCTGGTTTTGGCCACCTGCTCGGAGAGCTTGATGGTGAAGTCCCAGCCCGAATCGTCGGCCTTGCGCAGGGCGGCCAGCTTGTACACGCCTCCCAGCGCCGCCTGATTGTAGGCCGTCACGAGCTGCGTGCCCACGCCCCAGGTATCGATGCGGGCACCCTGCTGCTTGAGGCTGGTGATGAGGTTTTCCTCCAAATCGTTGCTGGCCACGATGCGCGTGTCCGTAAAGCCGGCCTCGTCGAGTACCGCCCGCGCCTCGCGGCTCAGGTAGGCCAGGTCGCCCGAATCGAGGCGGATGCCAGCCAGCTCGTGGCCGTTGGCGCGCATCTCGCGGGCCACTTTAATGGCCTGCCGCACACCCTCAATGGTGTCGTAGGTATCGACCAGAAACACCGAGTCGTCGGGGAAGGCCTGGGCGTAGGCCGAAAACGCCCGCGTTTCATCGTCAAAGGCCATCACCCAGCTGTGGGCGTGGGTGCCGCGCACCGGAATGCCGTAGCGCTGCCCGGCCAGCACGTTGCTGGTGGCATCGGCCCCGCCCAGGTAAGCGGCCCGGCTGGCCCCCAGCCCGCCATCGAAGCCCTGGGCCCGGCGCAGGCCAAACTCCAGAATCTGGTCGGTGGGCCCGGCGGCTTCCCGAATGCGGGCGGCTTTGGTGGTAATCAGGGTCTGGAAATTGATGAGCGTGAGCAGCGCTGTTTCCAATAGTTGGGCTTGCAGCAGCGGCCCGCGCACGCGCAGCATCGGCTCGTTGCCGAACACTACGGTTCCCTCCGGCACGGCGTCGATGTCGCAGGTGAATTTCAGCTGCCGCAGGTATTCCAGAAACTCAGGTGGGAACATTGCGGCGCCTTTGCTGCCGCGTAGGCTGCCCAGGTAGGTCAGGTCGTCTTCGGAAAAATGCAGGTTTTCTACCCAATCCACGGCCAGCGCCAGCCCGGCGGCCACTGCGTAGCCGCCCGCGAAAGGCGCCTTGCGGAAGTAGAGGTGAAACACGGCTTCCCGGTCCTGCATGCCCTGCTGCCAGTAGCCATAGGCCATCGTGAGCTGATACAAATCGGTGACGAGGGCCAGGGAAGGAGCGTAGAGGCCGGATAGGGGAGCTGCGTTCATGAAAGGGGGCGGAAATGAAGCGAATACGGAAGCCACAAAGGAAACCCAGAGAAAAGCAACAAAGCTGCCCTTGCGCCAAGAGCGCCGGCCCGGCGCTACGAGATGAAGCCCCGGCTCACGGCCAGCTTAATGAGGGCAGCCGTGTTCTTGGCCTGGGTTTTGGCGATGATATTCTGACGGTGGGTTTCGATGGTGCGCTTGCTGGTGAAAAGCTTGTCGGATATCTCACTGTTAGTAAGCCCTTCAGCTATAAGCTTGAGCACTTCCAGCTCGCGGGCCGTGAGGTCGACGCCCGCGTGGCCACCCTCTTCAGTACCAACAATGGGCGACTGGGCCACGGCCTTGTTCAGCAGGCTAAGCCCGATTTCGGTGCATAGAAATGGGTTGCCGGCCGCCACCGTACGAATGGCGTAGGTGATTTCGCTGATAGCCGCGTTTTTGAGCACGTAGCCCATGGCGCCGGCTTCAAACATGCGGGCCACGTATTTTTCGTGGTCGAGCATGGTGAGTACCAGCACGCGCACTTCCGGAAACCGGCGGCGGATTTCGGGCACCGTGGCAAAGCCGTCGAGCACGGGCATTTGCACGTCCATCAGCACCACGTCAACGGGCGTCGTTTCCAGGATGGCCAGTATTTCCGTGCCGTTGCTGGCTTCGCCCACTACCTCCAAGTCGGCATCAGCCGAAAGCAGGGCCCGAATGCCATCGCGCAGAATAGTGTGGTCGTCAGCAAGTAGAATGCGGGTCATGGCCATGAAAAAAGGGGGTGCGGGCGTTCAAAACCAATCGCCGACAACAAAGTAGGGCAAACGTTCGTGGCTAAAACGGAGCCGCCTATTTAGACAACTTTTGGTTCTGAACGCTCCATTTGCTTGCCAGTTGCTATTCGTTCGGGTTGCTGTAAAACCGGCCCTGAGCCAAGGAGGGCTATTGAAATAAGGTGTCAGTTGTCCAACGAAATTTTGGCTGATAACCAATAGCCAAGCCCGCGCGAAACGTTTTATGGCTGCGCGGCAATTATAAATTCAGCCAGCTCGCGGAAGCAACCGTGGCCACCGGGCGTCTGGCAATGGAAGTCGGCCACGGCGCGGGCGAAGGAAGTGGAGTCGCCAGGGCAGGCCGCAAAGCCTACTAAACTCAAAATATCAACATCGTTGGTGTCGTCGCCGATGAACGCCACTTCGTCGGCCCGCAGTCCGGTGCGGGCCAGGATGCCGTGCAGGCAGGCCGGCTTGTCCTTGATGCCCAGATGAAGCTCCTCAATTTTGAGCTTGGCAGCGCGGGTACGCACCGAAGGCGACAGCTCGCCCGTCACGATACCCGTGGCAATGCCGTGCGCCCGCAGGCGCTCCACGCCCATGCCGTCGCGAATATTGAAGCGTTTCATCTCTTCACCGCGCTCAGAGTAGTACACTCCGCCATCGGTGAGCACGCCATCACAATCGGTGAGTACCAGGCGGATGCGGCGGGCGCGGGCAATGAGGTCAGCTGATTTCATAAAAATAAGAGGAAGCAAAAAACAGCCTTGGCGCCCATCGGACGGCCTGGGCCAATCGGCCCGCAAGAACGGCATGGAATGGTAAATGAAAATTGCACTGTATCTATAATTATCACGCAAGTTGTACCTTAGCTGTTGTAATCTATTATGATGGTATCTTATGAAGAATTCTTTAGCCATAGGTGCTCTAATGGCCCTAGCAGTACCCTTCGTCGCCTCTGCCCAGCTCTCTCGGGAGGCTGTAGTAGGCGCCGAAACGGCCTTCGCGGCCCAGACCGCCCAGGAGGGGTCCAAGGCCGCGATTCTGGCCCAAAGCGCCCCCACGGCCATTGTTTCTGAAAAAGGTGTTTGGGTGAATGCCCAGGACTTGTGGAAGCCCCGCCCGGCCCAAACCGGCGCGCAGCTGGCCTGGTACCCGGTGCTGGCCGATGCCTCGCAATCGGGCGACCTGGGCTATACCACCGGCCCCTGGACTTCTTCTGTCAACGACAAGCCTCAGGCAGCCGGCGAGTACGTGACGGTGTGGCGCAAACAGCCCGATGGCAAACTGAAATTCGTGATTGATACGCGCATTGAGCGCATTGGCACCGCGCCGGCCAAGGCGGCGGCCGTCCCTCATCCGCGCCTGATGGCTGCGGCCGCCACCCCCAGCACTGCGCCGCCCAACATCGTCATCGACATCGACAAAAAGTTTTCCCTGGCCCAGCAAATGAAGCCGGGCCCCACTTACCAGCAAAACCTTAGCGCGGAGGCCCGCCTCTACCGGCCCGGCCTGTCGATGATGCAGGGAGCCGCCGCCGCCGCCAACATGAAAAACCTGGACGGCAACTACAGCTTCCTGGCGAACACGGGCTACCTGGCCGCGTCCGGCGATTTGGGCTACGTGGTGGGCACCGTCAGCCGCCCGGCGGGCCTGAAGCATCCTCAGGAAAGTGGCACCTACCTGCGCATCTGGCGCCGCGAAGCCGTGGCCGGCTGGCGCATCGTACTAGAAATATTCGATTTCTCCCCTAGTGCCGTCGCGGCCGATGCTCCTAGCGCCCCGGCCCCCGACAACGCCCCGGTATCGGGCCAACTGCCCGCCAAGCCATCCAACTGATTTATTGGTTGGGCAGTTGCTCGTTGTTAGTTATTAGCCACTTGGCTCAGTACTGACAACGAGCAACTGCCAACCTAAATAAATGCCAAACGGCCCCCGTCTGCGAGCAGGCGGGGGCCGTTTTTTTTGATGTGGGTAAACCCGAACGGCTACGCGCCGGGGGCCAGGCGCACCACCAGCCCGTCGGTGCGGGGCGTGAGGCGAATCTGGCAGCTCAGGCGGCTGCCTTCGTGCACTACGGGCAGGGTTTCGAGCATGTCGAGCTCGTCGTCGCCGGGTTCGGGCAGGGCCGGGCCGGCCAGCACTTCTACGTGGCAGGTGGCGCACAGCGCCATGCCGCCGCAGGTGGCCATGATGTTGTAGCCGCTGGCCTTGAGCAGCTCCATCAGGCTCAGGCCCATGTCGGTGGGGCCAACAATTTCCGTACGCTGGCCCGGCGCTTCTTCAACGTAGATGCGGATATCTTCTTCCATGAATTGAATTAAAAATTAAAAATTATGAATTAAAAATTGGGGTGGCGTGGAAGCCTTTTTGAATTTTTAATTCATAATTTTTAATTTACATAGAGGGGGCCCCGTTCACCGTCGTGTATTTGAGCGTGTACTTTTTGTCGGGGTAAATGTATTTGAACGCACCCTGGCACATGAGCGCGGCCTCGTGAAAGCCGCACAGAATGAGCTTCAGCTTGCCGGGGTAGGTGTTGATGTCGCCAATGGCGAACACGCCGGGCAGCGAAGTGCTGTAGGCCTCGGTATCCACCACAATGGCATCATCGGTGAGCTCCAGGCCCCATTCGCCGATGGGGCCGAGCTTGGGCGTGAGGCCAAACAAGGGAATGAAGTGGTCGAGCGGCACGGTTTCAGCGGTGCCGTCGTTGCCGGTGATGGTCACTTCGGCCAGCTTGCCGTTGCCGTGCAGGTGCGTCACGTTGGAGCTCAGCACCAGCTTGATTTTGCCGGCGTCGGCCAGCGTTTTTACTTTCTCGGCCGAGTCGGCGGCGCCGCGGAAAGTGGTGCCGCGGTGCACGAGGGTCACGTCGGCCGCCACGTTGGCCAGGAAATTGGTCCAGTCCAGGGCGGAGTCGCCGCCGCCGGCGATGACGATTTTCTGGTCGCGGAAATACTCGGGGTCGCGCACCATGTAGTGCACGCCTTTGCCGCCTTCAAACTGCTCGAGGTTTTCCACGGCCGGCTTGCGCGGCTCAAACGAGCCCAGGCCGCCGGCAATGGCCACGGCCTTGCAGTGAATTTCGGTACCGTCGGTGGTGTAGAGCTGAAACGAGCCGTCGTCGAGCTTGGCAAACCGCTCCACCCGCTCGCCCAGCGTGAAGGTAGGGTGGAAGGGCTCAATCTGCTTCATGAGATTGTCGACCAAATCGCCGGCCAATATCTCGGGAAAGCCCGGAATGTCGTAAATCGGCTTCTTGGGGTAGATTTCGGAGAGCTGGCCACCGGGCTGGGGCAGGGCATCTACTACGTGGCAGCGAAGCTTGAGCAAACCGGCTTCGAAAACGGCAAATAAGCCGACCGGGCCGGCCCCGACGATGCAGATGTCGGTGGAAATGGTATTGGGCATAAGAGCAAATAGTGCCTGATGAGGCGCCAAGTGAAAAGCGGCCGCACCCTTTAAGGAGCTGTCCGGCAAAGGTACGGTCCGCAACCGGGGCCGCCAACGACGTCCCGGGTATTAACAACTGCGGTGCCCAAATCGTTGGCTGCTAACGGCTATTCGGCCACTGAATTTATTGCGTAGGCCGCGGTCAGCGCCGGGTCGTTGGCCGCCTCATCTAAGAATTGTGCGGCTTCCCACATGGTCAGGAACTGACTCACGGGCATGGCTTGGGCGGTAGTCACATCGTCGCAGTAACGGCGGGTGGACTGGCCGGGCACGTGCACTTCGGCCACTACGGTTATTCCCCGCGCCACTATCATTTGTTCCACGGCCTGAAAATGCGCCAGCAAGTCCTGATTGGACTGATTCACGACTTGCATATCGCTGAGAATGCTGAATCCCGGCCTTATTTCGGCTAGCGCCGCCTTCCAGTCGGCCAGATAATGGGGAAGAGTGGTGGCCCACTGCATCGGTCCAAAATTCTGGTAGAATAACCGGTTTTTTTCGTGTTCAACGGTAAGCTGGTATTCGGGTCGGAAAGCAATAAGATGCATAAAGGCGCTAATACATAATAACGCGGGTCCGGATAATAATGTGGACTCTACGGGACTACAATATTAATACGTAGAATGTTGACATTATTGATGGCCAACTCATATGGTGGAAGCCAGACCGGCGGTGCGGCCGGCAAGGTACCGGATTACGAGAGGGTGGCACCATGGAAATAGCCATTCAAATCCGTTCCAGAATAGACGAGCAGCGGACAATAGCGCTTTATTTGAAATGTATAGTATTTAATTTGCTAAAGTATTGATTAAAAATAGTTTGATTGTTAAATAAGCTCTGAAGTGGGAGATGCAAGCAATAATTGGAGCGAGCAACAGAGGCAGGTACTAGAAGCCGAGTTGCTGCGTTTGTCGGCTGTGGTTTTCGGCCGCCGGGCATTTCGTTGCGTAATGCCTATACTTCGCCCCAGAACCTTGCCTAGCGCTTAATCTATGCTGATATCCGTTTCCGTGGGGCCGCCCGCTTCACGTCTTTTTCATTGCCTCCGACTAGCCGGCGTGCTTTTAGGGTCGATTTCATTACTGAGTAGCTGCGGTTCCGAACCCGCCGATACCAAGTCCGGCAGTACCGGCGTAAAAGCGCCACCGGCCGCTGCCGCGCCCGAAGCCGCGCCGCTCCGGGTTAATGTCTTTCTGGAATATTCGGGGGGCATGAAGGGCTTTGTGCCCCGCGGCGGTGCCGACAAGCCGGCCACCGAGTTCCAGCAGCGCATCGGCGCGCTCATCACCGAAACCCAGGTGAGCGGGGTCATTGCCGACCGCAAGTATTACCTCTGCGAAAACGCGGCGCCTCGCGCGGTGCCGTTTCAGCAGCTGCGCGACGTGGTGCAGGGCGAAGTGAACCAGGCCGCCCTGGGCACGGAGCTGCCGCAGATGCTGGAAGGCATCCTCAACATGCCGCAGGCCACGCAGCAGGTAAGCGTGGTGATTTCCGACTTCATCTACGGCCCGGCGCGCAAGTCCGACTTCTCGCAGCTGCCAAACCTGATACGCACCTCCATTGCGCCCGTGAGCCAGAAGCAGCTGGCCGTAGCCGTGTTCGGCGAAACCTCGCGCTTCTACGGTACCTACCACCCGGCCGTGAAGACCCCCGTGGCCAAGCGCACCCTCAACGGCGAGAAGGTGCCCTATTACGTGTGGGTGATTGGGCCGCCCGCGTTGGTGGCGCGCTACACGGCCGAAGTGTTTAAGAATGCCCCGGCCCAGCAGGCGTTTTTCGGGTTAAAAACTGATACGCCCGCCTTCGCGCCCTTGCTTACTAAGCTCACCGACCCAAAATTAAAATCGAGCGGCGGCACGGTGTACGCTGAAAACAACGGCCTGACCCTGAACCCCTCCGACGACCCGGTAGACTTCTCGGTTGGGGTAAATTTGCAGGAATTGCCTGCGGCGTGGCAGAAACCCGCATTTTTGGCCCAACATATGCGGGTGCGCCTCCCCAACGGCGCGGCTTCGGTGCTGCCGAACTCGGTGCGCTTGCTCACCGACGACGAGCGGAGTGGCCAGCCGGTGCTGGCGCCTTACACCCACGTGATGCGCCTGCGGGTAAGCAAACTGGCAGCCCCCACCGCCACGCTCAGCCTGACGCTGCCCGCCCCGGAAACGCCGGAATGGGTAGCCGCCTGGTCGACCACCAACGACAATACCCCGGCCCCGCGCACGTTCGGCCTCGACCAGATTCTGGCCGGCGTGCGGCAATCGTATCCTAGCCCGCTGCCAGCCGTATTTACGGTTCAGCTTTCCCTCAAAAACGATAAATAACCCGCTTGCTTTCCCTATGCAAACCTTCTTCACCAGCCTGTACTCGGCCCTGATTTCCATCTTTCAAAGCCAGCGCCCGGCCGATTATGGTTTGTATAAAACGGACCTGTTTTCGCTCGTTGGGTGGAGCACGCTGGGCGTGGCCCTGCTGCTGGTGGTGGTGTTTTATTACGTGTTCAATTCGGCCCTGCGCACCGGCATGTTCCGGACCACGCACTGGGTCCTGACGTTGGCCCTGGCCGCGGGCCTTGGCACGCTGCTGGCCAACACGCTCAGCAAAAGCCACGGTGCGGAAGGCAGCAGCTACCTCGGCTACTTCATGGTGGTAAACCTATTGGTGGCCGCGTTGTGGTTCCTATTGTTCTCGGTGCTCTTCAAGCGGTGGAGTACGTATGCGCGCACCACGCCGTTTGTGGGGCCATTTTAAGACGGAACCTCACCCCCAGCCCCTCTCCAAAAGAGAGGGGAGCCTGATGATTTTTGGGCGGTGATTTTGAAATTATCTATAGAAACGACCCCGCCGCCGTGGCTCCCCTCTCTTTTGGAGAGGGGCCGGGGGTGAGGTTCTCACGTTAGAACAAACAATGCCTAAACTCTTCATCTTCGCCGTGGGCGGCACCGGGGCCCGCGTGCTGCGTTCGCTCACCATGCTGCTTGCCTCGGGCGTGCGCATCCCAAATTGCGACCAGGTGGTTCCCGTTCTTATTGACCCGGATACCCAGAACGGCGACGTGACCCGCACCGTGGCCCTGCTCAAGCGCTATGCCCGCATTCACGAGGCCTTGTACGGCGACGGCCAAAAGGAAAAAGCGGGCTTTTTCAGCCAGCCCCTGAACACGCTGGCCCACCTCAACACTGGGGGCTCGGAGGAGCTGCGCGACTCGTTCGTGTACGACTTTGGGGGCATCAGCCAGCCGTTTCGGGATTATTTGAAATACAACGACCTGTCCGTGGAAAGTCAGGGACTGGTCGACCTGCTCTTCACGCAGGACAGCCTCGCGGCCAACCTCGACGTGGGTTTCCGCGGCTCGCCCAACGTGGGCTCGGTGGTGTTGAACGCCGTGGTGCAGTCCAAGGAAATGCGCTACCTCGCCCAAAGCCTGCAGGACGGCGACCGCGCCTTTTTCATTAGCTCGATTTTTGGCGGTACCGGCGCGGCCGGCTTTCCGCTACTGGTGAAGAACCTACGCGACGGCAACTCGCAGCTGGCCCACCCCGAAGTGCGCCGCCGCATGAAAGCCGGCGCGCTGGTGATGCTACCCTACTTCAAGCTGCAGGAGCCTTCGGTGGACGAGAAAGCCGCCGGCCAGGACTTCATCGACTCCAATACCTTCATTACGAAGACCAAAACGGCCCTGTCGTACTACGCCGACAACCTGCAGGGCCTGGAGTCCATGTACTACCTCGGCGACCAGCCGGGCCAGCCGCTGGCCAACCACCCCGGCCGGGCAGAGCAGCGCAACCAGGCGCACCTGCTGGAGCTGCTGGGCGCCCTGGCGGTGCCGCATTTCATGGAAGTGCCCGATAACCAGCTCGACGCCGGCCAGCCGCTTTACCACGAGTTTGGCCTGAAAGCCGACAGCCCGGAAATTGACTTTGGCCAACTGCCCCCCGACCTGCGCCAGGAAGTAGCCCGTCCGCTGATTCAGCTGCACTACTTTGCCCGCTACTTCCTCAAGCACACGCCCGACGACGCCAAGGCGCCCTACTACGAAGCCGGCGACCTGGCCGCCCAGCTGCGCAACAACCGCTCCCTGCGCGAGCTGAATGACTTTTTTGGCGACTACAACGAATGGATTCGCGAGCTGGGCGTGAACCAGCGCCGCTACACCGCCATCCGCGCCGAGGAGATGGACTTCAACAAAATGGTGACCGACAAAACGGTGGAAACCGGCATTTTCAGCAAAGGCATTACGCCCGGCTACTTCCGCGACGAGTTGACCAAGGCCGTGGGCAAAGCCACGCTCAGCAACCCCACCGAGAACGAGGCCCTGCGTTGGGTGGTGAAGGCCTTTGAGGAGGCTACGAGCGAGATTCTGGACAAGAAGCTGCAGTATTCCTAACGGTTCATATCACGAGACCCCTCCGGGGCCAGCCCCCTCTCCCGCGGAGAGGGGGAGCCTGGCGTTATTCTTTCCGAAAATCAATTTGAAACGACATTAGAGGCGCTTACAGTTAGTCAATTTCTCTCTCGGCTCCCCTCTCCACGGGAGAGGGGCCGGGGGTGAGGTGAGCCGGCCGCGCCTCTCTCAACAACACACATGGCTAAAATCCTGCGTTTGCACGATACCGGTTCCAGCACCCACGAGGGCTGGGGCCCGACTGGTAAAATTGGTCCCCACGAGGTGGAGCGGCTGATGGACCCGCAAGGCGGCCGGGCGGCTAAGGTGGCGGTATCCATCCCGTCGCCCTTTGCCCGGATGCACCTGGTGGAAACGGCCCTTCGCTTTGTGGGCCAGGGCGGCACGCACCAGGATTCGGTGTACCACCAGCTGGTGAGCCACTTCTGGGACGTGTGGGAAATGGTGTTTAACTACCACCAGCGCAAGCTGGCCAGCCAGCGCCTGCAAATTCGGGCCTGGCGCAAGGACGAGGAGCTGGCCAAGCTGCGCGCCAACCCCGGCACCCGCCCCCTGGCCGACGTGCTGAGCCTGTACCTCGACGGCCGCTTCGCGAAGCTGACCGAGATGCACCTGATTTATTTCCCCGGCGCCAACGGCGTGCCCCAGCTCATTGGCGGTACCTCGCCGCTCACGCTGTTTTTCCCGGCGCCCAACGTGAAGCCCCTGCCCGTGCAGCGGCCCCAGGGCGGGGGCTATTATTTCGATAACCAATACGTGGCGCTGGCCAGCCGCGAGGCGGCATTCCGCGACTTCGTGTACCAGCAGTTTGTGGGCGACCCGGCCCTGATGGCCCTGGCCCCGCTGGTGCGCGATACCCTCGACCGCGGTATTTTGCAGAAGTGGGCCATGGAAGGCAGCGCCAACCTCGGCAACTTCCCCGTGCTCACCGATGGCTCCAACAACCAGATTGACGTGGCCGGCGTGCTGCTGCGCGTGCGCCCCGACGAGGGCACCGTGCGCAATTCCGACCTGTTTATCCGGCCCAGCCGGCCCGGTGTGGCTGGCCCGCTGCCTATAGTGCTGCGCCCCGGCCTGAAGGCGGTGGGCAAGCGCTACTTCAACGAAACGATGTTTGCCGACAGTGGCGCCACTATTCCGGCCTCCGACCCGCGCCCGCTGAAGGAGCGGACGCTGCCCGGCCCGGAGCTGCCCTACCCGTACCTCACAGTGAACGACCTGCTGGAAGAAACCCTGCTCACCGTGCCTTACGAGGTGGATGAGACGCGTTTCCACTGCGGAAATTTGAAAATCACGGCTGGTTTCAAGCCCAGCACCTGGCCGCTGCTGCCCATCAAGCCCGCTTATTTCGACTACTTCTCGGCCCAGGATTTGGCCGAGCACCTGAGCCTGGAGCTGGACCCGGCCTGCGTGCGCGTGAAGCTGCGCGTGCCCGTGAGCGGCGGCGACTTCGTGGACTTTGAGCGGGCCTACTACCCCAACCCGCAGGGCGACAACGTGGGTCGCCTGCTGGTGACCAACGTGGCCCTGTCCATCTTCCCCTTCGTGAAGGTGGCCGATGCGCCGCAGTACAACGACTTCTACAAAGTCATGCTGGTGGATGCCAACAACATCGACCCGAGCATGGTGACCAAGAAAGTTGACTTGAAATTCTGGGTCGATGGCCGCCCGCTGGGCGAAACCGGCACCGGGCAGAGCGCCACCCGCTACGAGCGCACGCACAAGACCGGCCAGGACGAAGGTAGCACCTACTTCGAGGTGCGTGGCACCCATTTCGACTACCTGGAAGTGCTGAACCCCGCCCCGGCGGCTGGCGCGGCCTTGGTCATTCCGCGCTGGCCCGAGGTACGGCAGGGCACCAAGGAATTCCGGTTTGCCATCGACTTTGGCACCACCAACACCCACGTGGCCATGCAGGACAGCCCCGGCCAGGAGCCCAAGCCGTTCAGCTTTGGCCTGACCGACACGCCCGTGGCCCTGCTGAAAAAAGCCACCAACGAGCCCGACCGCAGCGCCTACGAGCGCCTGTACCGTGGCATCGACGACGACCCGGCCAACTTCGTGCAAATCAAGCGCTGGCAGCAGTACCAGGAGCGCGAGTTTGTGCCGCCTATTATTGGTCAGGACAGCTCGCCGTATGCCTTCCCGGCCCGTACGGCCACGTACGAAGCGCCCAACTACGCCACTCAGGAGCTGAGCGTGCTGGGCAACATCAACGTGGCCTTCGGCATCATCACCGAAGAGCAGCGCCGGCCCAACTACCACACCAACCTGAAGTGGGACAACAGCCTGAACCAGGCCAGCACCAACCGCGTGCGGGCTTTTTTCCAGGAAATCCTGCTGCTGTGCCGGGCCAAAGCGGCCATGAACGGCGCTAATCTGAGCGCCACACAAATCACGTGGTTTGCCCCGCTCAGCTTCTCTACCTACCAGCGCAACCTGTACCAGCGCGAGTGGGACACGCTGTTTCACAGCATCTTCCACACCACCAACTCCATGCCCTGCATGGTGGAAAGCACGGCGCCGTACTACTACCTCACCCGGCGCAATATTGTGACGCTGGGGCCGGGCGAAAACGCGGCCTTCATCGACATTGGCGGTGGGACCACAGACGTACTGCTGTATGCCGACCGTAAACCGGTGCTCAGCACCTCGTTCCGCTTTGCCGGCAACGACCTGTGGGGCGACGGCGGCGCCGAAGTGCGTGGCGCTAAAGACAACGGCTTGGTGCGCTTCGGTGTGGCCGGGGTGCAGAGCGCGGTACTCTCGCCCGCTGCCCGCCGGGCCCGCGAATACGTACTGGTGGCCGAAGGAACCGACAATTTCGGCTCCGAGGACGTGGCCAGCTTCCTGTTCAGCTATGACCAGCTGCTGGGCTTCAGCGAGCGGCTGCTGCGGGCCGAGCACCTGCGCGTGCTGTTCTACCTGCACTTCGGCACGCTGATTTACCACGTGGCGCAGGTGACTGTGGCCAACGGCCAGCAGCTGCCGCGCTACTTGTGCTTCACGGGGCGCGGCAGCCTCTACGTGCGCCTGCTAGCGGCGGGTTCCAACCTGCAGCCGGTGGAAAAGCTGGCCCGCCTCATCATGGAAAAAGCCACCGGCCAGACCGTACCGGCCGATTTCCGCATCAAGCTCGCCGACGACCCCAAGCAAACCACCGCCAACGGCGGCGTGCTGGCCACCGGCCAGATGCCGCAGGACCCGCCGCTGGTACGCCCAGTGGGCATACTGCCGGATGTTGAAAACCTACAGGCCGACCAGGGCGAACACCATTTGGAGGCAGCGGCCGTGACCGACGAAATCAAGCAAGCCGTTTTGAACAACGCCCGCGCCTGCCTGAAACTGCTGCTCGAAGACCCCGAAGTGAAGCGCCTGCAAGCTGACCTGGGCGTGAAAAACGACCCCGGCCTGGTAATGGGCACGCTGGAGCGCCACCTCGGTGACTCCTTTAACCTATACCGGCAGCAGTACGCCGACGTATTGCGTGATGGCGATACCATTCCCGAAACGCTGTTTTTCCTGCCCTTCAAAAACGCCCTGTATGAGCTATCCAAGGTGCTTCATGATGCGCAGCCGCTTAATTAGTCAGTTTGACCGGGGGAATTGGCTCCGGCTGGCCGGCTTCCTGCGCAAGGGGAGCCGGCCGCTGCTGCTACTCGCCCTGCTGCTGATGCTGGGCAGTGGGCCCGAGGCGGGAGCGCAGCCAGCCGCCGGACCCGGTGCGCTTCGTGCCGCTCCCGACTCGGCGGCCACCGTTGCCAAACCGGCCTCGGACCTGACCACGGTGTGGGCGGTGCTGGCGGGTGTGGGCATTGGGGTGCTGGGAGCCTGGCTCTGGGCCCGACGTTCGAAACCGACTGCGGCGGCAACTGCGGTGGTGCTTCCCGCTTCGGAAATTCAATCCTGGCCTGTGCAGCGGAAACCGGCCGAAAACGTGCCCAAAGCTCCTCCGCAAACTACAGTTCCTGCCGCGCCAGCGCCGGCCGTGCCGAAGCTGCCCGCCGCCGTGAACTCGGGCAAGCCGGCCGCTTCTCAGTCGATGCGCGAAATGCAGGGGGCAGTTGCAAAGCCTGCTGGCAAAGGGGCGGGAGCGAGCAAAAAGAACAAGACGAATTTTAACTCCCGTAGCTCTGCGCCGACCAACCCGCCGGCGGCATCGGGCCCCAAAACTGCTATGAACCCAACCCCACTACCCCTGCCGCCCACTGACGAACCTGATTCCATACAAACCGGGCAGACTGTGGAATGGCCGGCCCCGACTTCGACACCGCCCGCCATTGAGGAGCTGATTGATGCCAGCGCCGCCCCGGCGCCCGCTGCTTCCAACGGCCCTATTCATTACTACGCCCCGGCCCCTGACGTGCCCAGCATCGAACACCGCAAGCTCAGCCCCAACCCGCTGCCCCAGATGCCGCTGCTCATCACCCTGGCGCACGCTGGGGCGGGCACTGCGCAGTACGCATTTAGCCCGCAGGCCGACCAGTCGCGCATCATCGGCAACGGGGTGCGCGAGCTGAAGGAGTTTTTTGCCTTTGAGCTGCCGCCCACCGAGCAGTTCACCACCATCACCAACCTGGCGGCGGGCAAGCTCGAAAAGCGCGAAGACACGTGGCACGTGGTGGAAAAAGCCGAAATTGCCCTGCGTTAGGCACTTCGGATAGTATTTGAAAAAGCAGCTATGCTCATAATTGAAATTGTACTGGTTCTGGCGTTGGTGGCGTGGCAGGCGTATGTGTTCTGGCACAACCGCCAGCTCACCGCCCGGGTGCAGGCCATGTATCCGCCAGCGGGCGCGGTGGCGGTACAGCCCATCACCTACACTGCCGCAGAGCCGGAGAAAAACTTCGCGGTGCACTACGATGCCCTCATCACCCGCGACGCCTCGCCGGAGTTCGGGCAAATCATTGCCGATACCAACGAGTACCTGCAAAACAACCGCGGCGCGGCGGCCGACTTTGGCATTCTGAAAGACATTTCGGAGCGCCACGCCGAAGCGCTGGACGAGGAAATTCAAGCCCAGATTGCCACGCCGCTGTACCTGGGCTTGCTGGGCACGTTCACGGGGGCTATCCTGGGTTTGGTGGCGCTGGTGGGCAACCCCTTTGCCGACGCGGCCACCGACCCGGCCCTGGACACGTCGTTTAGCAATACCGATGTGCAGCACTTTTTGGGCGGGGTGCTCATTGCCATGATTGGCAGCTTGTTCGGGCTGGCCTTTACGCTGGCCGGCAACCAGCTGCTGAAGCAGGCCCGCGCCGCGCGCGACCGCCACAAAAACGCCTACTATACCTACCTGCAAAAGGCCCTGCTGCCCAAGCTCAACTCCGACATGCAGGCCGGCATGGCCAACCTGAAATCGGTGCTCGATACGTTTAATGCTGATTTCTTTAGCCAGATTCAGAACGACTTTTTCAGTAAAATCCAGGAGTTTACGCCGCTCATCGCCAGCATAACGGAAAACGTGAGCGTGCAGAAGCGCTTCCTGGAACAGCTGGAAAAAATAGGCTATTCGGAGCTGGCCAATGCCACCATTAAGGTGTTTGACCGAGTGGACGAAAGCGCCCAGACGTTTGAGAAATTCCTGGGTTACCAGCAGGCCCTGAACACCACCGTGACGCACAGCAACGAAGCGGCCCAGACCATCGGCGCGCTGCTTAACCGCCTCACGGCGCTGGAGCAGGGCCTGGCCAGCGTGCCGCAGTACCTGCAGCAGCACGACGATGCCTTGCGTCAACAAGTGGCCTTTTTCAGCCAGCACGGCAAGCTGCTGGCTGATTTGGGCGCCCAGGTCCGCCAGGGCGTGAGCGAAGGCGTGCACCGTATGGACCAGGAGCTCGATGGCCGCCTGCAGGAGCTGCAGCAGGAAGCTACCGAAGCCCACGAGCAGTGGCAACAGCATTTTCGCCGTCTTAACCAGGACAATATCTACCAGAAAATCACCGAGTACCTCAATCCCTTCACCCAGCTCCCAGCTCAGCAAAAGGACCTCAACGTGCTCCAGGAGCGCCAGGCCGCGCTGGCCGCCCAGGCCATGCAACGCATGGAGGCCCGCCTGCTGGCCGATGCCCAGCTTCAGCAGCAGCTCCTGCAACAGGTAGACCGAACCAACAAGGTGCTGGAGGAAATTACCCGTCCCAACTGGTTCCAGCGCACCGTGCTGGGCAAGAAGTGAAACTGAGCCTAGGAAAATTCGTCATGCTGAGCGCAGCCGAAGCATCTCTACCGCTTAGCTGGGGCCGCTCAACCAAGCGGTAGAGATGCTTCGGCTGCGCTCAGCAGGGTGCAATTCAAATTGTCGCGGCGTATTGGTAACTTGTGTCATGCCTACCTCCCCCACCACCGCCATGAGCAAAGCCGAATATCTCGCCTTGGCCGAGCAAAAATACAACGATTTGCAGGCCCTCGGGACCGCGCCGACTTTCTACGATTAC
>NZ_JNLX01000012.1 GCF_000715495.1 Hymenobacter sp. IS2118
CACCACCCGACCCCGGCTGTGCCCAAACAGACGGCCGCAATGTACTGCCCGGCCGGGCAATTCCACCCCCGGCCGGCACGGGCCTCGGGGCACGCGCAGGGTGCCGGGTGTCGGACGTACTCACACGTTTTCGTCCGACTCGAAAACGTGTGAGTTTCCGCTGTCCTCGCTGCTAAGCAGCGGGCAGCCCCAGGGTGAAGGTGCTGCCCTCCCCTTCGCGGCTTTCCACGGCTAGCGTGCCGCCGTGGCCCTGCACGATGATGTCGTGGCTCAGCGAAAGGCCCAGGCCGGTGC
>NZ_JNLX01000013.1 GCF_000715495.1 Hymenobacter sp. IS2118
GCCTGACCGTGGAAGTAACCGCCAACCGTACTGTGGTGCAGGTGCGCGGCAAATACAACCGCTGGATGACCCAGCAAGAGCACGACTGGATTACCCAGTGGCTCGGCTCGGCGCGATTGGTACTCTCCAAGCACGCTGGGGTAAAGGGGTGAGGTGACCCGGCCGCGACAATAGAACGCCAACATTCTCAATAATTTCCATCATGCGCTTCAACTTCTTCTCCCGAAATACCGCACCTACGGTAAACCACGAAGGCGCCGCTGCCTTCACGCTCACGCCGCAGGTGGGGCTGTACGCCG
>NZ_JNLX01000014.1 GCF_000715495.1 Hymenobacter sp. IS2118
TAGGACTTTTTATAAAATTGCATTTATCAGGGAGCGGAGCGGGAACACAAAACCGGGACACAACCTGATTCCGGGACATAAACCGGGACAAAATCGACCTGAAAACCGCGTTTTTGAGTGCGTTAGGGCATACGGCGGTCTCAGGAGGGAGCGCTAGTACCTGAAATGCCCGCCGATAACCGGCGGGCATTTTTGCGTTTATGCCTTTTTGATGCCTTTAAGGCACTTTCAGGGAAATTGGTAGCTTGGAAATTCGGTCATGTTCGGTTATTTTTGGGTGTAAACCGGGACATAA
>NZ_JNLX01000015.1 GCF_000715495.1 Hymenobacter sp. IS2118
CTAGTATGGCCCGGGGGATCCGTTAGCTATCGTTCGCGAGAAAGTTAGTAGACACACAGGACCCAGGCGTGCAAGTCAATTTCAGCTGACTACACCGATTCTGGTTAAAAGAGCCTATGGCCACCCTTATTTTAGAGAAAAAAAACCACACCTCTAATGTGTTGGGCACTAGAAAAAGCTAACTACCTAGTCCGTTTCTGGACGACTTCATTGGGAATAACATACCCCCCACTGTGATTAAGACTGGCACTGTCCTAATGCTTTCTTCAATAGGTTTGGCTCATGTGTGATTCCCTCTGGCAAACTTATAGAGGACAAGCAGAATAAACCAATTCAAGGTCGTTGTAGCTGAAGGCCTGGCCTGCCTGACAGTTAATTATGAGCATGTCTTGCCCTTCATGGTGGATATTCACAGCTGAAAGTGGTATTGGCATTTTTTTCTGAGGACACAACGAGGAAATCTGATAAATACGGCCACCTGAAGTCTAGCTCGGAGTTAACAATTTACCACGTTTAGAGCGGCCGCGATATCCTGCAGATGCATCCAGTACTAGTATGGCCC
>NZ_JNLX01000016.1 GCF_000715495.1 Hymenobacter sp. IS2118
TGGCCGAGCAAAAATACAACGATTTGCAGGCCCTCGGGACCGCGCCGACTTTCTACGATTACGAGAAGTCGTTTGAAGCCATCTGGCTGGAATTGGGCCGTCAAGTGTTGGAGCGCAACATGGGCTCCGTGCCAGCCGACCGGCGTAAAAAAAAGATGATGACGCGCTTTGGCCAAATCCAAGTAGCTAATAGTGAGGCCTTTAGCGTGCACCCAAACGGGTTTGGCATCAGCCCCTACCTCCAGGAGAAGCTGGTTTTTTTAGGGCAATTCGAGGTCTACCAACAGGCTGCCGCCTTGA
>NZ_JNLX01000017.1 GCF_000715495.1 Hymenobacter sp. IS2118
AGGGTTGAAGCGCGCGGCCCCGCCAATGGCGCCCTGGTCGGCAAAGCGGTAGTCGGCCCAGGTGCCTTTCACGTTCACATCCACCCGCAAGTGGTTGTCGAACAGCTTGGGCGAGAGGCCGATGGAAGCCGAGTTACGCTTGAGGTTGCCGGTGCGGAGCGTGCCCTGCTGCCCCAGAAAGCCCACCGACACCCGGTAGGGCACGTGCCGCACGCTGCCCGTTACGCTGGCCGTGTTGTCGGTGGTCCAGGCGGTGCGGTAAATGGCGTCCTGCCAGTCGGTGTTGGCTGTGCCGAGGTAGGGCGGCGCGCCGGCCGGGATGCTGCCATCGGCCAGGGCCGCGTTGTAGAGGTTGCGGTAGGCGGGGCCGTCGAGCACGTCCACCTTGCCGTAGTTGGTCGAGCGCGACACCTGCGAGGTCAGGTTTACTCGCGTTTTCTCGCCGTCCACGCCTTTTTTGGTCGTGATGATGATAACGCCGTTGGATGCCCGCGAGCCGTAGATGGCCGTAGCCGAGGCGTCTTTGAGAACCGTAAAGGTTTCGATGTCAGCTGGGTTTACCAGCGAGAGCGGATTGCCGGCGCCGTTGATGCCGCTGTTGTCCACGGGCACGCCGTCGATAACGATGAGCGGGTCGTTGCTGGCGTTGAGCGACGAGCCCCCGCGAATCCGAATCACGCCCACCTCGCCGGGCGCCCCGCCGCCGGTGGTTATCTGCACGCCCGCCAGCTTGCCCTGAATGAGCTGCTCGGGCGAGGTCACCTGCCCCTTCACAAAGTCTTTGGCTGTTACGGTGGCTATCGAGCCGGTCAGGTCCTGTCGGCGCACGGTACCGTAGCCCACCACCACGGCCTCGCTCAGCTGCGTCACGTTGTCGGTGAGCGTCGTGGCGGGCAGGTCCAGGGTTTGGCCGTCTACCACGGTCACCGCCACGCGCGTCGAGTTCAGGCCCACCGACGAATACACCAGCGTGTGCGGCCCGGCCGGCACGTTGGCAATCACAAACGAGCCATTAACATTGGTGGATACGCCGAGCGTGGTGCCTTCCACCAGCACCGTCACGCCGGGAATGCCCTCGCCCTTGCTGTCGACGACGCGCCCGGAAATGGTGCCGTCGGCCAGCGCTTCGGCGGCCGTGAAAGCCAGCCGCAAAGGAGCTCTGGCCGGGTAGGCCAGGGCGGGGCCGGCCAGCAAGCCAGCCAGGGCCGGGGCCAGCAGCGAGGTCCGCCACAGCGGGCGGCGCAGGAAGGGCGGTAAGAATGGATTCATTGGTGGGAGGGTGAAGGGCGGATGGTCGTTTTGGGGAGCGGCCCAGCCAAAATGGACGGCTGCCGCAACCGATTGCGGTGAGGTTGCTGAGCAAAACTAGCGGCACCCCTAGCCACAGTAAAATTGTCAAAACCCGGTATGAAAAATATTAACCCGTCAAGTAGTCAATAAACTGATGTATAAATAGTTATCGATAATTTTACGGTTCAAAATATAAGCCTGATATGGCCCGGCAGCACCCGTAAGCCCATAAAAAAAGGGGCGTAGGCCCCTTCTGTTTGGTGTTGCACCCGCAATGGTAGCATGGGCCCTGAGAGTACCGGCAAGTGGGCCGACACGCGGAAAACGGCGCAAAAGCAACCATAGTTTCTAGGCCGTCATGCCGAGCGAGATGCCTCGGTCTCTGCTTGATGCGCAGAATGCTCGGCATGACCGGATTGAATACAATTACTGGTGCGCGGCTACTTAAACCCGCCCGGTTGCTACACGGCTTCGATGGCCTGAATGCCCGCTTCGAACTCCTCGTTGGGCAGGAAGGAGCGGTTCTTGACGCGGGTTTTGTAGGTGTAAATCGTGTTGATGGAGTAGCCCAGCATCCGGCTGATTTGCTCGCTGTCGGCAATGCCCAGGCGGATGAGGGCGAAGATGCGTAGCTCCGTGGTGAGGAGATGGTCTTCGGGCAGGCGGATGCGCTCGTCCTCGTGAAACAGGGCGTTGAACTGCGTGATGAAGTTGGGAAAGAGCCGCAGAAACACCGAGTCGAAGCCCTTGAGCAGCTCGTTGCGCTCGGTTTTGATGTTTACGCCGTCCATCAGCTTCTGCACCCCGGCGTACTGCTTGCTGGTGAGTAGGTTATCGAGCCGTTTTTTCAGGGTTTCGATTTTGTCGATGTACTGCGAGTTGTTGTGGAAGTAGAAGCCGATGTATTCCTCCTTGATTTTGTTGGCCTCGTTCAGCCCGTCGTTTAGTTGGCGCAGCTCGCCGTTGCGCTCCTGGAGCTGCCGGTTGGTGGCAAAAATCAGGTGGCCGGCCTTGCGCAGCTTCCGCAGCTGCCGAAAGCTCACCACGGCAAACCCGATGACGACCGCCGCCAGCAGCGTCATGATTATGGCAAAGGTTTTCAGCGACTTGCGCTGGTTCTCAATGATGTTGATTTTCTGACCTTCGATGATGGACGACACGTGGCTCATCTCAATCTGCCGCTGCCGGGCCTTGTAAAACGCCGCGTCCTCGCGGGCTTCCTTGATGAAGGCGTAGGCGTTTTTCAGGTCGCCCTGCCGGTAGCAGTAGTCCGAGAGCTTTACCAGGGCCGTGGTTTCCTTGGTGGCCGATTTCACGTCGGCAATGGCTGACACCAGCAGCAGCTCAAACGCCTTGTCGTCCTGCCCGGCCAGCTCGTAGAGGTAGGCCGTGGTGCTGGCGCTCACGGCCAGCTGGTGCAGCGAGAGGCGCGGCAGGCGGCGTAGCTGCCGGTACACGGCGGCGCCGGCGGCCAGGTTGTTGGTTTTCTGAGCTCTAAACTCCTGCACCGACAAGTACTCGTAGGAGCCGGGCCGGCTGAATTGCAGGGCCGTATCGGCAAAGGCCAGGGCCTTGGTGTAGTAGGCCGGCCGGTAGGTCTGGTCCTGGTTGAAATCGCCGAGGTCGCTGAAGGCCCGGGCTTTCAGGAAATAAAAGCTCTGCTTATCCGCCGGCGTCAGCCGGCGCGGGTCGATGCCGTCCAACGTATCAAACGTTTCCTTGAACAGGCCCGACGACAGTAGCACGAAGGCCAGCTTCAGTTTGGCAACCTCTATTTTCTCGGGGTCTTTCAGCTGTTCGGCCAGCCGCGTAATTTTCTGGCAGTACACGAAGGCCGAGTCGTACTTGAACGCCTTGTACTCGTCGTAGATGCGCAGGGCCAGGTCGAACTTCGTGTTGTTGGGTACTTCCGACGACGCAAAGTCGGCCGTGAGCACGGCAATGCGGTTCAGGCGCTGCCCGTCATAATCCTTCTTGTGGGCCAGGGCCTGGTTCAGGGCCGTGAGCAGGCTGTCGGCCGCGTCGGTTCGGGCCTGGGCACGGCCGGGCACCGCGCCCAGGAGCCAACCACAGAAGAAAAAAAGGAGGAGCTTCACCCGATAATAGTTGTAGCCTGTGCCGGTCAAAAGTAACCATAGTTGGTGCGCAGCCCGCCACGCCGCGCTAGTCCAGCCGAGAATAGCGCGAACTTTGCGGCCGCTGCCCCCAGCAGCAAGCCCGGCTTCGTAAGCTGCTTCTGGCACCTACTGCTTCCCCCAACCCGATTAATGGAAAATTCCCTCCCCGCGCCGCCGCCGCATTCCGCC
>NZ_JNLX01000018.1 GCF_000715495.1 Hymenobacter sp. IS2118
CAGCCCGGCATCGCGCGCGGGCCGGGCCTGCTCCTCTTCCAGCTCCTCCAGCAGCTCGGTGCTCACCTCCGAGAAGTTGTTGACGAAGTTGAGCGGGTTCTGAATCTCGTGGGCGATGCCCGCCGTCAGCTCGCCCAGGCTGGCCATCTTCTCCTTCTGAATGAGCTGGGCCTGGGTGGCGCGCAGCTCGCGTAATGAAGCATCGAGCTGGTCGCGCTGGCTCTGCAGGTCGTGCTTCTGGCTCGTGACGGCTTCGTTGAGGCGGTTAAGCTCCTCGTTGGCCCGCTGCTTCTGGCGATTGGCGCGCCAGAGCACGAAGCCCAGGCCGGCCAGCAGAGCCAGCCCCGCCAGCGTGGCGCCCAGCACCAAGCGCTGGCGCCGGGCCCGAGCGGCGTCCTGCACCTGGGTCAGGCGCAGGCCCTGGATGCGCGCCTGCTGGGCCTGGTCGGCGCGCTCGGCCTCGTAGCCGGCCACGTGAAAGGCGCCCTGCTGAGTGCTGAGCGAGTCGGCCAGGGCCAGGCCGAGGCGGGCGTAGCGGCCGGCGGGCACCGGCTGCCCGCGCTGGGCATAAAAGTCGGCCAGCCCGCGCAGATAGGCCAGGCGCTGCGGCACGAGCCTGGCCGCGCGGGCTTTCTCGTAGGCGGCCAGCCAGGCTGCTTCGGCGCGGGCCGGCTCGCCGTGGGCAGCGTAGTAGCGCGCCTGGGTTGCGTCCAGCTCGACAATGCCGCCGGGGCTGTTGATGATGCCCAGCGCCAGCGAATCGGCCAGCTGCCGCGCCCGTGCCAGCAGCAGCCCGGCCTCGGCGACACGTCCCATATCGAGCAGCACCGCGCTTTTGTTCACCAACCCGTAGGCTCGGTTTTGTGGTGCCAGGCTGGCATAGCGGCGGGTCGTATCGGCCGCTATGCCGGCCAGGGCCTGGTTGGCGGAGCGCAGGGCCGCGGGGTAGTCGTGCAGCTGGCGGTAGGCTTTGGCCATGCCCCAGTAGGTGTAAGCGTTTTTATCGAAGCCCAAGCGCCGGGGCAAAGCAGCCCCCACGGCCAGCGCCTGCCGCGAAAAGTGCAGGGCCTTGGCCGGGTTGCCCCAGTCGGCGTAAAAGCTGCCCACGACTTTTAGCTCGTTTTCCTGCTCATACCGGTTGAACAGCCGGTAGGCATCGGCCGCGCGCAGGTAGTGGCTGATGCCCTGGTTGTAGTCGCCCTGGAGCGCGTAAGGGCTTCCGAGATAATGGTGACAAACGGCGCGGTTCACCGGGCTGCCTGGGGCCTGGTACTGGGTCAGCTTGCGCTCGAAGTAGGCAATCTGGGTCGCCCACTGGTTGAGTTGGCGGAAGAGAGAACCAACACTCTCTAGTACCGTCGGCGCGGGCCGGCCCGCGCGGTCGAAGGCCTCCACGACTGCCTGGGCGCTGTCGAGCCCCTGCGCGGGTGGCGCGTCGGTTTTGGCTAGTTGATAAAGCGCGTATTCCAGGCGGAAAGCGCGGGCATCGGGCCGCCGCAGCCGCCGCGTGAGCTGCATCAGCTCCTGGCTCAGTGTGTCAAGCTCAGCCTGTGACCGATAACCTCCTATGTCGTGGATATGCAGCAGCGTGCGCAGGCGAGCCGTGTCGGCGCGTTGCGTAGCCAGCACCCGCCGTAGCGAGTCGCCGTCGGCCTCCCAGTAGCGGTGGGCGGCCGTGGTTTGGGCGGCCAGCGGGCCACTAAGCAGGATTAAGAGCAGCAGCAGCCAGCCCCGGCGGGGGCGCAGCAAATGATTTAGCAGAAAAAAAGGCACGGCTAAGCAGGTAAGATGATGAGGAATTCGGTGGAATCGCCCGGGGTGGAGTGCACGCTGAGCGTGCCGCCGTGGCCTTTGGTGATGATGTCGTGGCTCAGCGACAGGCCCAGGCCGGTGCCCTCGCCGGTGGGCTTGGTGGTGAAAAAGGGCTGGAAGATTTTCGCCTGCACCTCCGGGCTGATGCCCGTGCCGTTGTCCGTCACCCGGATGGCCACGTGCCCGTTCACCCGCTCGGTTGAGAGTCTGACGGTGGGCGCGTAGCCCGCCTCGCCCGCTTGCTGGCGCTGCTGCACGGCGTAAAAAGCGTTGCCAAACAGGTTGAGCAGCACCCGGCCCAGGTCGGCGCCCACGGCTTCGACCAGCGGCAGGCCGGGCGCAAAGTCGGTTTCCAGCTTCGCGTTGAAGCTTTTGTCCTTGGCCCGCAGGCCCTGGTAGGCCAGGCGTAAGTACTCCTCGGCCAGGCGGTTGAGGTCGGTCGGGGCCCGCTCGCCGGTGCTCGTGCGCGAGTGCTCCAACATGCCCTTGACGATGGCCGCCGCCCGCCGCCCGTGGTGCGTGATTTTGGTCAGGTTCTGCCGCAAATCGCCCAGCAGCTCGGCTTCCAGCCCGGCATCGCGCGCGGGCCGGGCCTGCTCCTCTTCCAGCTCCTCCAGCAGCTCGGTGCTCACCTCCGAGAAGTTATTCACGAAGTTGAGCGGGTTCTGAATCTCGTGGGCAATGCCCGCCGTCAGCTCGCCCAGGCTGGCCATCTTCTCCTTCTGAATCAGTTGGGCCTGGGTGGTGCGCAGCTTCGTCAAGCTGACATCGAGTTCATCGTGCTGGGTTTGCAGGTCCTGTTTCTGGGCCGTGACCAGGCGCGTGAGGCGTTCGGAGCGCCGGAAGGCGGCGTAGAGCACACCCGCCAGCACCAGCAGCAGCCCTACCCCCGCGCTCACATAGAGTAGTACCCGACGCTGACGCAGGGCCTGGGCGGCGGCCCGCGTTTGCTGCTGGCGCAGGCCGATGAGGCGGGCCTGCTGGGCGCGGTCGGCCTGCGTAAGCTCGTATTGGGCCACGCGGGTGGCGGCCTGCGCCGTGGCGAGCGTGTCGGTCAGGCTCAGCGCGGCTAGGGCATAGGGCGTGGCGCGGGCCGGCTGCCCACGCTGCTGATAGAAGCGGGCCAGCCCCTGCAAGTAAGCCAGGCGCAGAGACTTGCGATTCTCTTGCTGGGCCTGGCGGTAGGCGGCCAGCCAGGCGGCCTCGGCACGCGGATAGTTGCCCGTGGCCGTGTAATAGCGGGCCCAGGTCGCGTTCAACTCGTAGTTTCCCCCAGCCGAGTACAGGGGTAGCCGCAACGAGTCGGCCAGGTGCTGGGCCCGCTGTAACAAGGGGGCAACCGCGGCCACCCGGCCCAGGGCCAATAGCACCGCGCTTTGCTGCACCAGGCCCAAGGCCTGGTCGGCGGCCGCAACCGTGTCGGTAGGCGTGCGGGGGCGCAGGGCAATGGCGGTATAGCGCAGGGCCTCGGGGTAGCGCCCTTGCCGCTGGTAGACGCCGACAATCTTGCGGTTCAGATAGGCCCAGTTACTGGGGCCAGTGCCCGGCCAGCGAACGGCTTGCTGGAGGTAAGGCAAGGCGCGGGCTCCGTTGCCCCACTCAGCGTACGTCCCTCCAATGAGGCCAATCTCGTTGTAATACCAATAATTGGAATAAGTGCGAAACAGCTCGGCGGCCCGCAGTTGGTAGCTGATGCCCTGATTGTAGTCGCCCCGCGCGCTGTAGTGGGCACCCAGGGCGCGGTAGCACATGGCCACGTTCTGCACGGGTCCGTGCTGCTGGTAATAGGCGAGCTGGCGCTGAAAAAACGCCCGTCTGGCTTCCGGCTGCCGTAGCGTTATGTAGCTCCGCGAAATATTATTCAGCAGCAAGGGCTGCGGCACGGGTCCCAGCGCAGCGTAATACGTCAGCGCCGCACGCAGCGTGTCGAGCAGCATTCGCTGGTCCGGCGATGCGGCTTTGGAGAACTGGTTGTAATAGGCGAGCTGGCGCAGCGGCACGCGCTCGGGGTAGTGCAGCTGGTTGGCCAGCGCCAGCGCTTCGGTCAGCAAGGCCGCGTACTGTCGCGTTTCGTTGGCGTTTCGGGTCCCGGTATCCAGCAAGTGCTCCAGGGTTTGCAGGCGCTGCGAGTCCACGCGCTGGCTGGCCAGCACGCGCAGCAGCGAATCGGCCGGGGCGTCCCAGTAGCGGTGGTCGAAGCGGATGGTACGCAACCGGCGCTGGAACTGCACCTTGTCGGCCGGGCTGGGTTGGGCCCGCACGGCGGGGCTCAGCAGGAGCAGCCATAGGGCCAGGCCACCCAGCAGGGGAGGTAGATAAGCGTGCATCGACTAAACGGGGGAAATAGGTAAGCAAATCGTAAACGTGGTGCCTTTTCCTTCTTCGGTTTCGACTTGCAGCGTGCCGTTATGGCCCTTGTTGATGATGTCGTAGCTCAGCGAGAGGCCCAGGCCGGTGCCCTCGCCGGTAGGCTTGGTGGTGAAGAAGGGCTGGAATATCTTGGCCTGCACCTCCGGTGGCATCCCCGTGCCGTTGTCCCTCACCTGGATTTCTACCTGCCCGTTCACCCGTTCGGTCGAGAGGCTGACGGTGGGCGCATAGCCCGCCTCGCCCGCTTGCTGGCGCTGCTGCACGGCGTAAAAAGCGTTGCCGAACAGGTTGAGCAGCACCCGGCCCAGGTCGGCCCCGACGGCTTCGACCAGCGGCAGGCCGGGCGCGAAGTCGGTTTCCAGCTTCGCGTTGAAGCTTTTGTCTTTGGCCCGCAGGCCCTGATAGGCCAGGCGCAGGTACTCCTCGGCCAGGCGGTTGAGGTCGGTCGGGGCCCGCTCGCCGGTGCTGGTGCGCGAGTGCTCCAGCATGCCCTTGACGATGGCCGCCGCCCGCCGCCCGTGGTGCGTGATTTTGGTCAGGTTCTGCCGCAGGTCGCCCAGCAGCTCGGCTTCCAGCC
>NZ_JNLX01000019.1 GCF_000715495.1 Hymenobacter sp. IS2118
CTTTTTTGCAGTGCGCTATGCTACAGTCCACGACTGGCTCACGGCCTGGGGCGACCACGGCTTAGCGGGACTGCTCGAAGGGCAGCGATCGGGCCGGCCGACTAAGCTGCCAGCGGCGGCTAAAAAAAGTGAGCGCCTGGCTTGGCCAGGCGACCCAACAGTTGCGCCGCTGGATTCCATGGCTGCGCCGCGCCTTTGATATCAAGCTGAAAGCACTATTGGGTACGCCCCGAAAACTACCAATCCGACCACACCTGCCTCCAGCGCGTTGAACACGTTTTAAATCGGGTTGGCAAAACCTGTACGGTTACTTTTGC
>NZ_JNLX01000020.1 GCF_000715495.1 Hymenobacter sp. IS2118
AAAGGGGACGATAAGGCACCGGCACCCGCCGGCAGCATCCCCAACGGCCGCTTAGGCGGATATATTGTTGGCTATGCCACTATATTTTGGATTGCGCGGCGGAAGAGCGGGGTGGGGCGGCAGCCGTCAGCTGCCGGCTTCCCCAGGGGGCGGGGCCAGGAGGGCCGCCAACTCAGCCCGCAGGCCGCTGGCGCGGGCCAGCAGCAGGCGGCGGGCAGCCTCCGCTTCGGGGCCAGCCCACAGGCGGGCCTGGGCGGCAAAAAGCGCGTTCTGGGCCAGGGCGGGCGGGCAGGCCGGGTCGGCGAGCAGGGCCAGCC
>NZ_JNLX01000021.1 GCF_000715495.1 Hymenobacter sp. IS2118
GCGCCACCGCCCGCTACGTGGTGCTGCCCGCCGAATCACACGGCTACGCCGCCCGCGAAAACCTGCTCCACGTGCTCTGGGAAACCAACGCTTGGCTGGAAAAGTACGTGAAAGCTCCTGCGCCCGCGCCGGCAAACTAACTAACCGCTGTTTCCGCTATCAGATGTGACGTGTAAAAAGTACAATCCGGCGCGTAGTTCCGATACGTTAATTGTTTGCACGGCCTTCGTATCGATGGCGGAGGAATAAACTAATTGCCCTGCGATATTGCCCAGCCTTATGTTGCCATTAGATGATTC
>NZ_JNLX01000022.1 GCF_000715495.1 Hymenobacter sp. IS2118
CGCGCGGCGCGCGGCCTTCGCGGCCTTCCCGCGGCTCGCGGGGCGGCCGGGCCTCGCGGGACTCGGTAGCGTTTTCGCTGGCGGCGCGGGGCTCGCGGGTTTCACGCGGCTCGCGGCCTCCCTCACGGGGGGCGCGGGCTTCGGGCGCTTCGCCTTCGCCACGGGGCTTCTTGCGTTTGGAACGCTTGGCGCTCGACTTGATTTTGTCGTCGAGGCGGTCGAGCGAGCCTTCCACGATGGCCGAAACTTCGGGCTCGGGCGCTTCCTCGCGGGGCGGCAGCAGGCTTTCGATTTTCTCGCCGCGCTTGTTCATTTCCAACAGCTCGCGCACGCGGGCCGTGTCCAGCATCACCCAGTTGTTGTCGCCTTTGAAGGCAAACCACATGCGCCGGCGAAAAATATCGGTTTTCTGCAGAAACGCCTCGCCCCGTGCGGTTTGCAGCGGGCGCTGCACCTGCGGAATATCCTTCAGGGCGTCGAGGTAGGCGTCGAGCTCGTAGTTGAGGCAGCACTTGAGGCGGCCGCACTGGCCGGCCAGCTTTTGGGGGTTGAGACTCAGGTTTTGGTAGCGGGCGGCCGTCGTGCTCACGGTTTTAAAGTCCGTCAGCCAGGTCGAGCAGCATAGCTCCCGGCCGCACACGCCGATGCCGCCGATGCGGCCGGCTTCCTGACGCAGCGAAATCTGACGCATCTCCACGCGCACCCGAAACTCGTCGGCCAGGCGGCGGATAAGCTCCCGGAAATCAACCCGGTCTTCGGCCGAATAGTAGAATAGGGCGCGGGTACGGTCGGCCTGGTACTCCACGTCGCTCAGCTTCATGCGCAGGCGCAGCTCGCCCACCATAGCGCGGGCCCGGAACATGGTGCCGTTTTCGAGGTCGCGCACGGCTTCCCAGCGCTCCACGTCGTCGGGCGTGGCAATGCGCAGGATGTTGCGGATTTCCTTGGAGTCGGTGGGCACTTTCTTTTTGCGCATCTGCAGGCGCACCAGCTCGCCTTTCAGGCTCACGTGGCCCAGGTGCCAGCCGCTGCCGGCGGCATCCACCACCACAGCATCGCCGGTGACCAGCGGCAGGCGCAGGTCGTTGCGCATAAACTCTTTGCGCCCGCCCTTGAAGCGAACTTCTACGATGTCGAACCCGGCAAACGAGTCTGGGACTTCCACGTCCTGCAACCAATCGAATACATTGAGGCGGTTGCAGCCCCCGGTGCTACAGCCCCCGTTGGATTTGCAGCCGCCCGGCTTGGTGCCGCAGCCCCCGCCGGAAGAACATGATGAACAAGCCACTAGAAAGAAATTATATAGTTGAGGGAAAATAAATTTTCCACGAAAATTCGGTTCCTAGCAAAGATACACAATTAGGCTAGGGGGTTTCCGGCCATTTGAGGCCCCGCTAAGTAAGGCACTAAGTACCGAGCGGTTATTTTTTGAGTAGCAGCTAACCGCTTTTTTTCAACAATTAAAAAGTTGCGACGGCTACCTATAGTCGCTTTGCCTGGAAACACACGCTTGACTCCTTGATTAACAAAGCACTACTCAATGTTAAACAGAAGGAGCAAATTGAAGATTGGCATGTTCACCAGAAACGTATAAGATTATGTCAATTGACTGTTGCAGGGATAATGGCAAATAGCTTTTTCAGGACAATTGAGCGCTTATTTTTGTAATATCTTCAATTTATATCTTAAATACCGTTTCGAATTACAATTATTCTCCCCTAATTGCGCTCATTCTTCAACCAAACAAACACCTCCCCAACCACTGCATGAAAATGAAAAATGTACTGTCCGTCGCCGCACTCAGTGTAGCATCAGTAATGTCACTCTCCTCCTGCTCGAAAGAGAAGGAAGCAACAACTCCTGTGGTTGAAGCAGGTATCTCCCAAGAAGTAATTGGCCAAATCAAGAGCATGGGTTTTGGCACGGCCGATGCCAAGAAAGTTGACGGTGGCTACCTGGTGGAAGGCGACATTATGCTTACCAATGAAAGCCTGGCCGAAGCGGCCGATTACAAAATGCTGCGCGTAGGCGACGAGGAGCAGTACCGCACCAACAATCTGGTGAGCGTGGGCACGGGCCGCACCATCAGCATCCGTGTTTCGACGGCGCTGCCTTCGGCTTACGTCACGGCCACCAACGAATTGATTAATCGCTACAATGCCCTGGGCCTGCGCATCCGCTTCACCCGCGTTACCTCGGGCGGCAATATCGTGCTGAACCCTTCGCCAGCTGGCGCAGGCTATCTGGCCTCGGCAGGCTTCCCTTCGGGCGGCAATCCTTTCGGCCAGGTTTTGGTGAACCGCAATGCCATCGGCACGGCCAACGCCAGCACCTACATCGCCACCATTCTGGCCCACGAAATTGGTCACTGCATCGGCTTCCGCCACACCGATTACGCTGGCCGCCAGTATAGCTGCGGCGGTGCTGCCGTGAACGAAGGCGCCAGCACCGTGGGTGCAGTTTATATTCCCGGTACGCCTTCCGGCAACGACCCGAACTCGTGGATGCTGGCCTGCGTCGGCAACGGAGTTAACCGTCCGTTCAATACAAACGACCGCACCGCGCTGAACTACGTGTACTAGACGAGGCTTTTGCTTTCTTGCTTTCCACTAATCATAAGGCCTCAGCTCCTAAGGGCTGGGGCCTTTGTGGGGAAGGAAATCAATTTAATAATTGTATCCTCAAATCATAAAATAGCTCATTTACCAAACCATTTTTCATCACCATATTCCAACCCGTTCCCATGAAGAAAAGAAGTCTGTTTTCCGCCTGCTTGTGCCTCGCTTCGGCGCTTGCCTTTTCGTCCTGCTCGAAAGAAAGCGAATCGGTAACTAAATCGGATGAAGTAACGCCGGAAGTGCTCAGCCAAATCAAACAGCTTGGCTTCACCACTCAAGGCGCGATGGCCGTTGAAGGCGGCTATGTTGTGGAAGGCGACATTTTCCTCACCAAGCAGGACCTTGCCAACCCCAGCCCCGTGCAGCTCATGCGCGTGGGTGCCGAAGAGCAGTACCGCACCACCAACCTGGTGAACACGGGCTCCGGGCGCACCATTACGATTTCAGTATCGACTGCTTTGCCCTCGGCTTACGTTACGGCGACCGACGAGTTAGTGCGCCGGTATAATGCCGAAAACCTGACCCTGAAAATGGTGCGGGTATCATCAGGTGGAGAAATCACCCTGGCCCAGGCGCCCAAAAGGGCCCGCTACCTGGCTTCGGCTGGTTTCCCGACCTCTACCGGCAACCCACACAACCAGGTGCTGATTAACTCCGGTGCCATTGGTACGGCCAATCCAACTACCTACATCGCCACCATTCTGGCGCACGAAGTGGGCCACTGCATCGGCTTCCGCCACACCGACTACATGGACCGCTCGTATAGCTGCGGCGGTGCGGTTTCGAACGAAGGCGCCAGCACCGTGGGTGCCATCCTGATTCCCGGTACGCCGGCCGCCGCCGACCCCAACTCCTTCATGCTGGCCTGCATCGGCTCGGGCGCCAACCGTCCGTTCAACGCCAACGACGTAACGGCCCTGAACGCGCTGTACTAGTCAGCAAGCAATTCCTGACAAAAGCACCGGTTCTTGCGAGCCGGTGCTTTTTTTCGCTCGTTGGTTTTGTAGGCGACGGGAGGTTTAAACGCCAATGCCTTCGGACCAGGCTACTTGTTAACCTTGTTGGGAAACGGTCCAACCCTTCTCCTGATTGGCCTGCACCCATTTAAGCCGGAAGCCAAAAGCAAGAAGACGAATCCACTTTTATTGCAGCACGATGCGGATAGTCTGCTCGGCTTGGTTTGCCATCCGCACCCGCAGCAGGTACAGGCCGGGCTTTAAGCCATTGGTATCTATTTCGTTGATAACACCATCGATTTCGGCCTCGCGCTGGAATCTGCCCAGCATATCAAATAGCCGGATGCTTACCGGGGTGTCGGTATTGACGACGAGTTTGAGCAGTTCGCCGGCCACCAGCGGGTTGGGATACGCCTGTGCGGCCCCGGCTTGCAGGCGGAAAGCCTCTTCAACGTTGCTGTAGAACTGTTGCCCGGCCAGATTATCGAGGCGCACGCGGTAACGGTAGCGACCGGCATTTGGCGGAACATCGGTCATCACAAAACCCGTCTGCGTGACCGGAGAAAGAGTTTGCACGGGTTCGAAACCGCCCGCGCCTATGCGTTCCAGCGTGGCCGATTTCAATTGCGCCACGCTACCCAATACCACATCGAAGCGCACGGAATCGCCAACGAGCTGCCGGGGCAGAAAAGAGCGGAAGTAACACGCCACGCCCTGCGTCGTGTAGTCGATGGTACTGCCTGGCTCAGCCACCAGCCCTTGCACCACCGGCGCCACGGCGTAGTAACGATTTTTCAACTGCGCACCACTGATAACGAGGGTGGTATCAGTGGTGCGCAGCAGTGAAACCAGGGTGGTAGCGCCCAGCTCATACACTTGGTATTGCGTCACGCCGGGGACTTTGGCCCACTGCAACAGCGCTTGCTCGGGGCAGGCATAACCGACCTGCAGGGCCGGCGCCTGCACGATGGCAAAGGTATCCGAAGGAAAAACCAGACTACCCGCTACTAAGCGCAGCTGCGCCAGCGTGGTCGTATCGGGCACGACCCAGGCCACCTGATTGAGCGCCAAGGCCACCGCCGGATTACCCAGGCGCCACTGGGACTGGCCCACCGGGCGGTACTCCAGGCGGGCAGTGGTGGCCGGGCCGCTCCACTGCCAGCGTAGCGTGGTAGCCGCATCAGGCAACACGTTACCTGGGCTTTGCGGGCTAACCCAATCCAGCCCCACCGGGCTTACTTCATAGGCCAGGCTGAACGGCTGCGGGCCCTGCGGCACGCTGAAGCCGCGCACGCGCAACTCGTAAGCACCAGCGGCGGGCACGGCCAGGGTTATTTGCTCGATGTTGTTCAGATGGTCGGCGCGGCGGCGGGCGGGCAGCACCAGCGAGTCGGCGTGGGGGTAGGCGCTGAGCACCCAGGGCCGCCAGCGCTGGCCCGTAGTGCGGGAAACCAGCTCCAGGTCCAGGTCGTTGACGAGGGCGCGGGCGGCGCCGGCAGATGCTGCCGGGTCGTTCCAGACCAAGGTGGCCTTGAGCTGCTGCTGGCCCGCTGGCACCATAATGGTGAACACCTGCTCGTTGCCCTGCGAAGCGACAGCCGTAAAAAACCGCTGGTCGCGCATGGTCTTGATGGCACCCAAGGCATCGGCCTGGCCAAACCCGCTAACGAAATCGACTTCCGGGCGGCCCAGGTCGTTGGCGCTGTTCAGGAGCACGGCTTTCACCAGCGCTGCGGTGGGCAGCGCGCCGCCGTTGCCGTCGCGGTACGCCTGTTGCAATAGCAGGCTGATGCCCGACACCAGCGCCGCCGATTCGGAGGAACCGCCTTCGCCGTAGGCTACCAGCTCCGGTTTTACGCGACCATCATACGCCGGGCCGCGGGAACTCAGTGAAGACACTTGCCCCGACGGGACGGTGGCGCCCACGGTGAGCGTGTTTTTTGACATCTTGAACTGGCCCGTCAAGTTCGCCACGGCCGCAATGCCCGCGTAGGGACCTTTGGTACTGGTCAGCGCCCCGGAATTGCCCGAGGAAAAAACGTGCAGCAGGGCTGGAAACTGCTGCAGCTGACGGTCATATTCCTCGGTTTCCAGGCCGTAATAATTCTCGATGGCTACCCCGTAGGAATGGTTTTGCACCGATATTTCGTCCTGCGCCAGCTGTGCGCCATCGTCGGGTAGCAGGCGGGCAAAATTCGACGTGGTCAGGCGCACTTCCCGCGCCACGCCCCGGCCTTTGGGATGAGAATTACCGGCCCCGCCGATAAGCGTGGTCATGTCGGTGGCGTGGGGAGAAGGCGGGCCGGGGAAATTAGCCGGGCTCACTACCCGCCCTTTAAAGTCAATGTCGTTGGGGTCAAATGGCAATTCTTTCACCGAAACAGTCAGGCCCTGCCCACTGAGCTGCGGAAACCGCGCCTGCACCGCCGCGATGGCATTCACCGAGAGGTCCGAGTTGTTCAGCTGCCGCTCGGTGCGGGCCAGGCGGTCGGCCACATCAACGAAGGACACCAGCGGACAAGCCGCCAGCATGGCAATGGCGGCGGCCGGGAGGCCCGTCACGGTTAAAATATCAACGGAAGAGGTGGGCTGCGTTACCCCCGCGGCCGGCAGCTGCTGGTGCGCCCACTGCACAAAAGCCGCTTTGTCGGTCACGCGCACGCGCACGGTGCGCAGGGCTTTTTGCGCAGTCGCGGCTTGCAATATCGGGGCCATTTTGGCCTGAGGCGCAGGACGTGCCGGGTCTTGCGCGTGGGCAGTGCCAACCGCCGCCAGCACAACCAGTATCGCACTTACCCAGCCGTGCAACAACGGCCCCGACTGCTTGTGCGCCTTGGTGCATTCCCCTTGTTTCAACCCCATGTAGGCAAGTTCATTGGTAGAAAATCAGCGTTCGTCGCTTCTCCCAAAGATACCCTAAACAGGGCGTTGAAACGAGTGGCTCCAGCCGGCCCAGTTTGCAAAAAAAGAGCCCGCACAACGCGGGCTCTTTTTTTGCAAACTGGGCCGGCTACTTACGAACCGGGTATCAGCACAACCTTGGTGCAGTTGTCCTTCTTGTTGCGGAAGATGTCGTAGCCGTGGGCGGCTTCGCTCAGCGGCAGGCGGTGCGAGATGATGTCGTCGAGGCGCACGTCGCCGTCGGAAACGTGCTTCAGCAGGCGGTCGATGTGCTTGTGAGCGGGTGCCTGACCGCCCTTGAGCGTGATGCCTTTGTCGAAGAACTGGTGGATGGGGAAGTTGTCGAAGGGCGAGGAATACACGCCCAGCACCGACACGAAGCCGCCCCGGCGCACGGCGCTCATGCAGGCCAGCAGCACTTTGTCAGAGCCTTTTTCAACGTTGATAATGGCTTTGGCACGGTCCGCCAGGTTACGGTCGGGCTCGAAGCCCACGGCTTCCACGCACACATCGGCACCGTAGCCGCGGCTCTTGCTGCGGATTTCATCTACTACCTGCTGCTGGCTTTCCCAGCGAATGCCTTCGGTGTTGGCAGCCTTGGCGGCCAGTTCGAGGCGGTATTGTTGGGTATCGACGATGATGACGCGGCTGGCCCCGCGCAGCCAGGCCGATTTGGCGGCCATGATGCCCACCGGGCCGGCTCCGAAAATGGCCACCACTTCGCCGCCCTTCACCCCGGCCCAGTCGATGCCGGTGTAGCCGGTGGGGAAGATGTCGGTGAGGAAAAGCACCTGTTCGTCGGTGAGGTTGTCCGGCACTTTGCGGGGGCCGAAGTCGGCGTAGGGCACGCGCACAAACTCGGCCTGGCCGCCGTCGTAGCCGCCATACAAATCGGTGTAGCCGAAGAGTGCGCCTCCTTTTTCGGTCATCAGGCCACCTTCGGGGCCGTAGTGCTCGGGGTTGGAATTTTCGCAGTGGCCGGGCAGCTCGTGGTTGCAAAACAGGCAGTGCCCGCAAGCCACCGGAAAAGGCACCACCACGCGGTCGCCGCGCTTGAGGTTGCCAACGCCCTTGCCCACCTCTTCCACGATGCCCATAAATTCGTGGCCCAGCGTCATGGGTCGGGGCTGCGGAATGCTGCCGTTGTAGATGTGCAGGTCGGACCCGCAAATGGCCGTGCTCGTGACGCGGATAATGGCGTCGCGGGAGTCCAGGATTTCGGGGTCGTCGACCGTGTCAACGCGGACGTCGCGCATGCCGTGAATTCGGAGAGCTTTCATGAAAAGAGGCTGGAAGTGGAAAGGAAGAACTTCCCTTGCTAACGGCCCGATTTTACAGAGGTTACCGCTATTTAACGCCACCAAGGCCTAAGCCCAACACTTACTTCAGCTACTTCCACTGATATACTGCGACTCCGGCCGCCGTGAAAATATAGGCGTATGATTCGCCCAGTAGCACCTGCTGTACTGCGGCCGGGGCGACGTCGGCGGGCAGGGTCACGCGGCGCTCGGCCAGGTTGTAGAGGTGGAAGAAATGGATGGCGCCGGCCTCCAGATAATACAGTTCATCGCCCCGAAAACCCACGGAATTCAATCCGATAAAGGGAATTTTCTTCTTGTAGTTGCCCAGGTTGTCGAACACGTACACGCCCGTGACCTTGTCGACCAGATACAGATTGTTCTGGTAGTGACGCAGGAACCGGAAGTCCGGCCGGGTGCGGCCAATAATGAGGTCGAGCGGCGTGTTCTTGACTAGCCGCAGGGTGTTGGGGTCGAATTCGCGCAGCTCCAGGCTGCTTTCGTCGAGCAGCCAGATGCGGTTGTCGGGCGCCAGGGTGGCCACCCGAATCATGCCATCGACAAAATCTGCCAGGCGCACCTCGGCGATAAGTGCCAGAAACCGGTCCAGCAGCACCAGTTGCTGGCGGTCGTCGTTGAAAACGAGTACCGTAGTCACGTTCCAGGCTTCTACCTGGGCGGCGTGGCCGGGCTGGGCGGGCGCAAACGTGTTCAGGGGCAGGCCTTCGGGGCTGAACTGCCGCAGGTTGTTGTCGGCATCGGCCACGTACAGCGTACCGCGCCGGTCTAGCGAGGCCGCGCCGGGGTTGCGCATTTTGATGAGGCGCACAAATTTCCAGGGTACCTGACTCGCCACGCCCGCGGAATCGGCTACTGGCATGAGAATGGTCTGCACCGGCGCTACCACTGCTTTGGCGGCGGGCGCCACCGAGGCCGCCCCAGGCACGGTACGCTGGGCCTGCGCCGTAAACACCAGCAGGAGCAAGCCACCCAGTAGCTTGAAGCGGCTGGGGAGTTCGTTTACTGTTTTTGAAGGAATTAAAAATGAAGAGTTAAAAATTAAAAATCTGACCTTCAGATTTTTAATTTTTAACTCTTCATTTTTAATTCTGTTCAACAAATCGGAAACTGTTCTAACCAAGCGGCCATGTTGCACTATGCGCCGCACCAAGTTGCGGTAGGGCGCGAAAACCCCGAAATCACTTCTCAAAATGCCGCAGGGCCAGCTCGTTGCCATCATACACGCCATAGGAGCAATAATTGACCCATTCGCCCAGGTTAACGTAGCGACTTCCGGGCCCCACGGCCACATCCAGAGGCAAGTGCCGGTGGCCAAACACGTAGTAGTCGTGGTGCAAACGCGCTTCGACGTCACGGCAGTATTGCAGCAACCATTCCTCGTCGCCGTAATAGGTGGCGTCGTCCTTACCGGTTTGCATGCGGCTGCGGCGGCTCCAGCGGTTGGCCATGCCAATGCCGAAGTTGGGGTGCAGCCGGGCAAACAGCCACTGCGCCAGCGGCGCGCTAAAAATCCGCTTCAGCACTTTGTACTGATGGTCTTTCGGCCCCAATCCGTCGCCGTGACCGATGTGAAACTGCTGGTTGCCAATGCGCTGCGACACCTCGTGGCGCAGCACCGGAATACCCATCTCCTGGGTGAAGTACCCGAACATCCACATGTCGTGGTTGCCGGTAAAAATGGTGATGGGCAGGCCGCCATCGGTCAGCTCCGCCAACTTTCCTTGCAAACGGCTGAAACCCCGCGGAATGGCGTGCTTGTATTCAAACCAGAAATCGAAGATGTCGCCCAGCAAATAAATAGCCGCCGCGTCCTTCGATACTTCATCAAGCCAGCGCACAATGCGCCGCTCCCGCGCCAACGACGAAGCCGCATCGGGCGCACCGAGGTGGAAGTCGGAGGCAAAATACACCCGGCGGCCGGGCGGCAAAGCCAGGTCGGGCAACGTGTGAGGGGGCTTCATAAAGGCAGAATTTCGGCGTCGTCTTCCAACAGGAACAGTGCCAGGCGGCGCGGGCCGTGCGCCCCCAGCACCAGGGTCTTCTCAATATCGGCGGTGCGGCTGGGGCCGCTGGTGAGCGAAATGACGGACGGCATTTGGGTGCCAAACCGGGCCTGCACCGCGCGCAGGGCCTCCCCTATATCGGCCACTACCTGGCTGGGGCGGGCTAGCACCAAATGCTGGTCGGGGTAAATGCTCAGGCGACGCCCGCTGGCCGTGGCCGCCGACACCAGCACGCTGCCCGTGCGCGCCACCAAGGCTTCGCAGGAAGTCAGACTCACATCCGCCCGCTCAATAAAATCGGTTTCATCGGCCCGAAAGGCGATACCCGCCGCTTGCAGCAGCGCCTGCAACTCGGGCTCCCACACGTAGGGCGGCCCCACCTGCTGGCGCTCCCGGAACCCGGCCACCTGCATTGCCAGCTGCGCCAGCGACTCGCAATAATAAAACTCGCCGCCCACGCGCTGGAAGCTTTCCGCGAAAGCCACCACCGCGTCGCTGTTGTTCAGCGGCGGATGCACGGGTGCGGTAAAGTCGGGCCGGGGCGGCAGCGGCGCAGGCTGCGCCAGGCTTTGGCGAATGCGGGCAAGCACGGCGGCGCGGGAACTTTCTGCCATGAATTAAAAAAGCCGGTTTGAAGATTCAAAGGTAACAGGCCGGTCCTCAGTGCAACCGTTGGTGCAGCGTGGCCACAAAAAAAACCAGCCCTCGCGGACTGGCTTTTCTCAGTTAGCAGCTAACCAAAAGAAAGCTAACAGCTGTGAGCTAAACGCTAATAGCTAAATACTTACACGCCAGCCACCGCGTTGCCGCTGGGGGCTGAGGTTTCGTTGTTGCGGTCGTTGTCGAGGCCGGGCAGATTCAGCTCGGGCAAGTCGCTGATGACGCCGGCGGCGGCCTGTTCGCCGCGCACTTCGCTGGCGGTTTCGCTGCGGTCGGTACCGGCCATGTGGGCCTGGTAGTTGGTCTGGCTGTCGAAGGGACGCGGGCCAACTAAGCGGGTCAGGTCCTCCTGCTGAAGCACTTCCTTTTCCAACAATTCCTTGGCTACCACTTCCAGCTCATGGCGGCGCTCGGTGAGCAGCTCCTTGGTGCGGGTGTAGGCATTTTCGATGATGGTACGCACTTCCTCGTCAATCATCTGCGAAGTGGCTTCGGAATAAGGCTTCGAGAAACCGTACTCGCTCTGGCCTTTCGAGTCGTAGAACGACACATTGCCCAGCTTGGCGTTCATGCCGTACATCGTCACGATGGAGTAGGCCATTTTGGTGATGCGCTCCAGGTCGCTCAGGGCACCGGTGGAGATTTTGCCAAACACCAATTCCTCGGCCGCCCGGCCTCCCAGGGCCATGCACATCTCGTCAATCAGCTGCTCGGTGTTGTACAGGAACTGCTCTTTGGGCAGGTACTGCGCGTAGCCCAGCGCCGCCACCCCACGGGGCACGATGCTCACCTTCACCAAGGGGTCGACGTGCTCCAGGAACCAGCCCGCGATGGCGTGGCCGGCTTCGTGGTAGGCCACAATGCGCTTTTCACCGGGCGAAATAATTTTGTTCTTCTTCTCCAAACCGCCGATTACGCGGTCAATAGCATCGGTAAAGTCCTGGTCGGTGATGAACTTCTTGTCGCGGCGGGCGGCAATCAGCGCGGCCTCGTTGCAGACGTTAGCAATTTCAGCACCCGCAAAGCCCGGCGTCTGAGCCGACAAACGGCGCGCGTCCACGTCGGGACCCAGGGTCAGGGGCTTGAGGTGAACCTGGAAAATCTCGGTGCGGCCGTTGATGTCCGGCTTGTCGATGCTGATTTGGCGGTCGAAGCGGCCGGGACGCAGCAGGGCCGAATCCAGGGTATCGGGGCGGTTGGTAGCAGCGAGGATGATAACGCCGGAGTCGGTGCCGAAGCCGTCCATTTCCACCAGCAGCGAGTTCAGGGTGTTTTCACGCTCGTCGTTGCCGCCGGGGGCACTGCCTTTGCTGCGGCTGCGGCCCACGGCGTCAATCTCATCAATAAAGATGATGCAGGGCGCCTTGGCCTTGGCCTGCTTAAACAAATCACGAACGCGGGCCGCACCCACGCCCACAAACATCTCCACGAAGTCGGAACCCGACAGCGAGAAGAACGGTACATCGGCCTCACCAGCTACAGCTTTGGCCAACAGGGTTTTGCCGGTGCCGGGAGGGCCTACCAGCAGGGCGCCTTTCGGAATTTTACCGCCGAGGATGGTGAACTTGCTGGGGTTCTTGAGGAACTCCACAATCTCCTGCACTTCAACCTTCGCTTCTTCGAGGCCGGCTACGTCTTTGAAAGTGATTTTAACCTTGTCGCCACCCTCAAACAGCGCGGCTTTGCTCTTGCCGATACTGAAAATCTGGCCGCCCGGGCCGTTGGCGCTACCCATGCGCCGCATCAGGAACCAGAAGCCCACAATCATCAGAATGATGAGACCGTAGCCGCCAATAAAATCCATGGCGCTCTGCCGGGAATCAATGTTGAGGGGCAACTGCTGAGCCACCGGCAAGGGCTTTTGAATGCGGTCCAGGTCTTCTTTAAAAAGCTTGGCATCTACCACCGGGAAGTAGAATTGGGCGCCCGTGCTGGCCATGCCAATGGGGCTGCGGCGCGCGAGCTCCTGCTTGTACTCGGCCTTGCGGAGAGCTTCGGGGGTGAGATTAACCTCCACCATCTTCTCGTTGATGAGGGTAATCTCCTTGACATCACCGGTGGCCAGCATCTGCTCGAAGCGCTGCTGATTGATTTTGGTGGGTGAGCCGGAGTTGTTCACCCACATCACGCCCACCAAAAACAACAGCAGACCGCCCAGCACCCACAACTGCATGCCCGGCCGTGGATTGGGGGCGGGCAGCAGAGGCTTTTTCTTTTTAGTGTTATTGAGATTTTTATCCGACATGAAAATAGCTAGTTAAATCAGGTTATAACTACGAGCGAAACACCGCGCCGAAAACAAATGTTCGGTTCCGATATGACGTATTCCCAGCGTATATATTTTATCCGGTCGGCCCGTTTTTATGCCGGCTCGGCTTCGATGTAGCTGATGTCGGCATCGCCCCACAGCTCTTCGAGGGCGTAGAACTTGCGGCGGTCGCGCAGGAAAACGTGCACCACGACGTCCACATAGTCCAGCAGCACCCACTCGCGGTTGGTGCGGCCTTCGGTTTGCCAGGGGCTTTCGCCGGTCACTTTTTCTACTTCCTCTTCTACCGAGCGGGCCACGGCCTCCAATTGGGTATCGGAATTGGCCGAGCAGATGATAAAATAATCCGCCACCGCGTTTTTAAGCTCCTTCAAATTCAGCACCACGATGTCGGATGCTTTCTTGTCCTGCATGCCGCGTACGACCAAATCTGCCAATGTGTCTGAATCCTGACGGACCAACGTGCTTTTCATATTCTGTTATTAGGGTTGAGCTTTGCAGCCGAAAGTCTACGAAGTTAACGAAACGCGAAAGAAGGCCGTGGTTATCACCCCTGAAACCTTGTTCACGGGCCAGCAATTGGTATGGTTGCCGGCCTGCGCCTCCACCAATACGGAGGCGCAAATTTTGATTGTCCAAAACCGGGCCAGCGACGGCTGCACCATAATTACGGACTTTCAGACCGCTGGCCGGGGCCAGCGCGGCAACCACTGGGAGGGCGCGCCCGCCGAAAACCTCATGCTTTCGGTGGTGTGGCAACCCACGTTTCTGGCCGCCGCCCAGCAGTTTCGGCTCAGCCAGGCCGTGGCGCTGGGCGTGCACGACTGGGCCGCCACCCTGCTGGGCCCCGACCCCAAGCTGAAGCTGAAATGGCCCAACGACCTGTACTACGGCGACCAAAAGCTGGGCGGTGTGCTGATTGAAAACAGCCTGAGCGGCCCGAAGATTCAACACAGCATCATTGGCATTGGTCTGAATGTCAATCAACAAGCCTTTTCAACAGCCACGGCTACTTCCATCGGCCAGCTTACAGGCCGCGCCTATGCCCGCGAGGTACTGGCGGCCCGCCTGCTGGAGTGCCTGGAGCGGCGCTACCTACAGCTACGGGCCGGGCAGGTGGGCAAACTGCGGCAGGAGTACCTGCGGGCGCTCTACCGCTACCAGGAAACGCACTGGTTTGTGGTAGATGGCCGGCGGGTGCAGGGCCAGATTGTGGGGGTGGAGGACGATGGCCGGCTGGCCGTGGCCATTGGAGACGCGCTGCGGCGGTTCGGCATGCAGGAAATCCGCCACGGGTAGCAACCTTTTCGGCCACTTTGGCATCAGCAGGGGGAACCCGGATTTTTATAAAAAAGATTGGCCAACCCGGCTGTCGGATTAGTACTTCAGGCGTTTTTTTATTGCCCAAGAACAACCTTTCGCGTTTTCATCGGTCTATCAATCCGAAACCATTTGCACTACGTTTCTGAAAGCCAATAGCCTAGCCAATCCGGCACGGTGCTTGTCACGTACCGTTCGAGAGCAACGTTTGCTTATCATTCTCCCGCTTTTTCTGCAGTCTTAATTATGAAGCTTTTTACCCGCTGCTTTTTTCTGTTGACAGTGCTTGGACTGCCACTGGGGCCTGTATTGGCTAAAATTGTGAACGTGACCATTGGCAACAATTTTTATTCGCCTGCAGAGGTAACCATTGACCCCGGCGACCAAATCAATTTTGTGTGGCAGGCGGGCGTTCACCCCACCGTTTCGGATAGTCCTACCCCGCTCTGGCAATCTTTCACGCTGAGTGCTTCGACTCCAGCCAGACTCCTGCCCGCGTTTAATACGCCCGGCTCATTCCCCTACCACTGCTCGGCCCACGGCTCGCCGGGCAACGGTATGAACGGGATTATCGTCGTTCGCCAAGGCACGGTTACGTCTACCACGAACCCTGCACTGGCTGCTGCCCTCAATGTATACCCCAACCCCAGCCGCGGCCAGATAACCGTGCAGCTGACCCAAAAACCGGGCGTCGATTACACATTTCGCCTGAGCAACATCATCGGCCAGCAGCTGCGCGTTATCGCCCTGAAACCGGAGCTGACCAGCGCCGGCCTGCTGGTTGATTTGAGCGACCTGCGTACGGGCATGTACTTCTACAGCCTGTTGGCCGATGGCAAAGTGGTGGCCACGAAGCGCCTCGTGCTGCAGAACTAACCCGTTTTTTCTGATTTGAGAACCAGAAAGCAGCTTCTAGCTGCTTTCTGTGTTTGTGGGCTATACCCGGCCGGGCATTTCCGCCGCAGGAGCGGCGTGGCGAATAGCGCTCTGGAGCGAAAGTGGAAAGTTAGCCGCCGCGGCTGCGCCCGGAACTTGATGCGACTGCAACGTTGCAATGCCTACTTTTGACTTTTAACTGGTTTTCTAACTTTCGTTTCCCGACCCTTTGCCTGCTGCGTTGGCCGTTGGGGCCTGCGTTATTCCCGATTCTATGCGTTCTTTTAAAAGCCTGAACAACCTCGTCGGCTGGCTCGTTTTCGCCATTGCTGCCGTCACCTACCTGCTCACTCTGGAGCCCACTGCTTCGTTCTGGGACTGCGGCGAGTTCATTGCCTGCTCCTACAAGCTGCTGGTGCCGCACCCGCCTGGCGCACCCACCTTCCTGCTGCTGGGCCGCCTGATGTCGCTGTTCGCGTTTGGGGACGTCACCAAAGTGGCGGTGCTCATCAACGCCTTGTCGGGCCTGAGCAGCGCATTCACGGTGCTGTTTCTGTTTTGGATTATCACCCGCATGGCCCGCAAGCTGGTGCTGCGCCACGATGCCGTGGCCAACGCCGTAGCCGCCGAAGCCCTGGAGCCGACCGGTGCGCAGGCACTGCTCATTCTGAGCGCGGGTGCGGTGGGCGCGCTGGCTTTTGCCTTTTCCGATTCGTTCTGGTTCAACGCTGTGGAGGGCGAGGTGTACGCCATGTCGGCGCTGTGCACGGCCGCCGTGGTGTGGATAATGCTGAAATGGGAGGCGCGGGCCCACGAGCCCGATTCGGACAAGTGGCTCATTCTCATTGCCTACGTCATCGGCCTGAGCATCGGCGTGCACTTGCTGAACCTGCTGACCCTGCCCGCGCTGGGCTTCATCTACTACTACCGCCGCACGGCCAACCCCAGCACCAAGGGCGCTATTATCGTGATGGTGGTGAGCATGATTATCGTGGGCTCCATTATGGTGGGCATCATTCCGGGCCTGCCCACGCTGGCTGGCAACTTCGAGGTATTCTTTGTGAACACCGTGGACTTGCCATTTAACTCCGGCCTGCTGATTTTCCTGGTGCTGTTTGTCGGCCTGATTTACTTCGGGTTCCGGCAGTCGTTTCAGCAGCGCAGCAAACTGCTGAACACGGCCATGCTGTGCTTCGTGTTCATTCTCATCGGCTATTCGAGCTACCTCATTGTACCGATTCGCAGCTCGTTTAAGCCCACCATCAATGAAAATGCCCCCGAGGACGTGCTCTCGTTTGTGAGCTACCTCAAGCGCGAGCAGTACGGCTCGCGGCCCTTGCTCTACGGCCCGCACCTATTTTCGCAGCCCGACCATTACGAGGAAGGCGCGCCGCGCTACGCCCGCGACGTGAAAAGCAACACCTACAAGGAAATTTTGCCCCGCCAGCAGGAAGCCGGCTACCCCGACGGCGACAAGATGCTGCTGCCGCGCCTCTATAACTACGAGCCCGACCAGATTGCCAACTACAAGAAGTGGGTGGATATTCAGGACGGCGTGAAGCCTACCATGGGTCAAAACCTGGGTTTCATGCTCCGCTACCAGATGGGCCACATGTTCTGGCGCTACTTCATGTGGAACTACGTGGGGCGTGAGTCCGACATTCAACAGGCGGGCGTGGTTACGCCGTTCAGCCCGGCCGCCAGCACGCTGCCGGCCCGCATTGGCGAGAGCCCGGCCCACAACAACTTCCTGGCGCTGCCGCTTATTCTGGGTTTGATTGGCCTGTTTTACCAGAGCCGCCGCAACAGCAAGGACGCCTGGGTAACGGGCCTGCTGTTTCTGATGACGGGCCTGGCCATTGTGTTCTACCTCAACCAGCCGCCGCGTGAGCCGCGGGAGCGCGACTACACCTTCACCGGGGCCACGTTTGCCTTCGCCATCTGGATAGGCCTGGGCGTGCTGGGGCTGGCCGAGCTGCTGGGCAAAGTGGTGAAAGCCGACGGCCTGCGCGCCGGCCTGGCCCTGGCGGCGGGCCTGCTGATTCCGGGCATTATGGTGGCCCAGGGCTGGGACGACCACAACCGCTCGGACCGCTATAACTCGGTGGACTCGGCTAAAAACCTGCTCAACAGCTGCGCGCCGAACGCCATCCTGTTCACCAACGGCGACAACGACACCTTCCCGCTCTGGTACGCCCAGGAAGTGGAAGGCGTGCGCACCGACGTGCGCGTGGCCGTGCTCTCCTACCTGAACACCGACTGGTACATCGCCCAGATGAAGCGCCGCTCCTACAAATCGGAGCCGTTCCCCATCAGCATGGGCGCCGACCGCTACGCGCAGGGCACTAACGACTACCTGCCCTTCGCCGCCAATCCGGCCGTGCCCAGCGTGAACCTGAAAGAATTCTTGCAACTGGTAGCCGACAACAACCCGCTGCTGCAAGTGCAGTACCAGGAAAACGGCCCCGGCATGATGTCCTTCCCCACGCCCAACTTCTACCTGCCCGTGGATACGGCGGCCGTGCAAAAGCTGGGCATTATTCCCAAAGGGCGGGAGAAACAGCTGGTTTCGCGCATGGAGTGGAGCATGGGCAAGCGCGCCATTGAGAAGAAAAACCTGGTGATTCTCGATATGATTGCCACCAACAACTGGGAGCGGCCCATCTACTTCAGCAGCACCGTGGCCCCGAGCGACTACATGAACCTGCAGCCCTACTTCCAGCTCGAAGGCATGGCCTACCGCCTGCTGCCCCTGAAAGACCCCAACTACGACCCCCGCAGCGGCGACGAAGGCTACGTGGAAAAAGACATCACCTACCAGCACCTGCTGAAGGATTTCAGCTACCGCGGCTTGCAGAACCCGACCATTTTCTACGACGAAAACCACCTGCGCTTTCCGGCCAACTACCGCGACAAGTTTGCCCGCCTGGCCAACGCCTACCTGGCCGATGGCAACGTGGTCAAAGCCCGCGAAGTCGCTGTTAAGTGCCTGGAGCTGATGCCGGACAAGGCCGTTCCCTACGACTACTACTCGCCGCAGCTGGTGCCCGCCCTGGTAGCCGGGGGCGAGCAGAAGAAGGCCGATGACATTCTCGACACCATGACGCGCCGCTCGGAGCAGATGTTGGCGTACTACTCCACCAAGCCCGATGCCAGCCTCTTCGAAGACGACCAGCGCGGCTACCTGCTGGGCCTGCAAAGCGTGTATCAGGCGGCCGAGCGCAGCGGCGACGCCGCCCGCAGCACCAAAGCCCGTGGCCTGATGGAGCAGTTCTATCCGCGCTAAAGCGGCCGTTGTTGATAAGTAGAAAGGCCGGTCTGCAGTGCGCGGGCTGGCCTTTTTTGTGCGTGCTTTATTACTGCTGTCAGGTATTTTTTGGGTGGCTAGTGCTGAATATTGAGGTTGTAGTTAAACGTGTTATTGCCCTGGCGCAATTGCATGCGGTATAGCCCCGCCGGGAAAAGGCGCGTGTCAACCTGTACGGCTGATTCACGTGTTGTAAGCCCGTGCACCAGCCGGCCCCGGTCATTGTATAACTCTATCCGAAAGGGCTGGGCTGCGGCGAACGGGCTGTGAATGTTCACATACGCATCGGCCGGGTTTGGGAATACTGCCGCGCTGGGGTTTCCTACCCGCACTTGCGCGCAGTAAAAACCGTTCAGGTTGTCGGCTACATCAATACTGGCCGACGCGGTAGAACCGCTCCCGCCGCTACCCGAACAATTGGTGAGGTAATCGGCGTGCACGGTGGTGACGCCCGGCGCGGAACTTACCTGAACCGTGGCTTCGTCGCCGGATACGTAGAGGAGTTCTCCGTTGTCAACCCGCCAGCTTGCGACAGAAACATTCCCGAAGACAGTTGCCTGCACGGTGACCGTGGTACTGATGCACACGCTATTGTAGCCAGATGAGGCCTGCAAGCCGACGTAGCCGCTGCCGACGGATACCGTAGCCCGCAACGGCAAGCTGGATGTGTAGCCGTTCCGCGTAGCTACTACTTGCAGCGTGGTCGTGCCCGTGTAGCCAGGCGTAGCTTCCACCAATACGGCGGGAGTGTTTTGGCCGCTCACAATTCGCAGGCCGGGGCCAACGGGCAACCAGGCGTAGGTTGTGTTGGGCTGGCCGGGGCGGGGGCAGTCTGCCACGCTAAAAGTGGCCCTAGCTCCGGGGCACAGGGACGTGGGCGCCAAAGCAAACACAGGCTTTTCCGTCAGGCCGGCCAGCTCGCCAACCAAAAAATCACTGGTTGGCTTATCCTTTCCCTCAACGTGCCTTATGTTGGTGCTTGCCCCAAAATAGGTGTCAAAGGGTATTTCGTCGTTGCAGCGTAGGTTTCGACCCAGAAGCACCGTACCGGGGTTGGGCAGGCTGGCAGATGTTTGGTAGCCGCTCATGCTGCGGTATTGAAACCCCAGCGCGCTTACCGTCGGAATAAAACAACTATTGGGTACCACATTTTTAAAGGTGGTATTGCGGCTGCCGGTGGCCGCAATCTGCTGTTGCGTGTCATACCACCCGCCTGGGGCAAGGTCGTAGCTTGTTGTAGTGCCTTGGGCTGTAGTAAACCGTTTGTTAGGTCCATGCCAAGTCCAGGTCAGCAACTTAACATCGCTTCCTATCTGGCCTTTAAACACGTAGCAAGTGGCATTGGAGGGAGCGAAATCAATATCGCCAAGGGCAACAGTACCTGGTCTTGCATTACGGTAAAACCACAGGTGTCTTATAGTACCAAATTTAAAAACGTCCTTCCGTTTCTCTAATTGCAGAGCCGTGCCGCAAGAGCTGCCTACCTGCAAGCCGCCATCCAAACGGCCATTGGAAATAGCAACGCGGCGTAGCTGCTCGGGGTAGCCAAACGAGCCGGGCCGGCCGTTGTTGCGCAGGGCCAGCATGAACCGGTCGCGGTAGCCAGGCGCTCCAAGCACGGAGTAGGCCCCGGCCGTGTGGTGGTGCACCAGCAGCTGCTTCGCGGCCGTGGTGTTGAGCCGGGTCTCGAATTTATCCTTCGCGTCTTCCTCGTGGTACTGGAAAAAGCGCAGAAACTCCTGGAGCCCAATCGGAATATTGGCGCCCTGGTGCGGCACGTCCAACGACACCCACAGGGCCGTGTTGTGGTCCCATTGCGGGTTGGCCGGCTGGCCGGTGCTGGTCAGGGCGTACTGCCGCTTTTCCATGTAGGCCAGGGCGTAGCGCGATACCAGCCCGCCCATGCTCGGGCCGATGATGGCAAATTTCTCGCTGGCTGAAGCCAGACGCGGTTTCAGCTGGTTGAGCAGCGCGACCAGCACCAGCGCGTTGCGCTCCACGTAGTCGGTGCCGCCGTCAACATTGTCCGTTGTCATCGTGCCGTTCAGCCGGCGCCGGGGCGAGTTGGGGAAGTTGAGCAGGACAACATCCCGCTGCAGCTGGTCCGCCGCCAACAGGATACCCGCTCTTTCCAATAGCTTGTAGAAGCCTGTTTCAATGCTAATGTTGGAAAGTCCACTACCATCCTGCGGGTCGAACCCATCCAGAATGATGAGCGGCTTGCGGAGCTTGTAAGTAGCCCCGCCGCTGTTAGTGTATTCCTGCTGGCTTTGGGTATTGTGCAGCACTACCCGCACCTCGCCGGCACCAAACAGCGCGGCGGAGCCGTCGTAGCCGGCGAAGCTTTCCTGCGCCGTGATGTTCTCCAGCGGCAATGGCAGCGACAACGTGGGCCGAGACGCCACGTAGGGCCGGACGTAGAGCGACGAGCGGCAGATTTTCTTGGACCCGTCGGTGAACGAAATGGTGTAGGTGAGCACTTTACTCCCCCCGTTGGGGTACTGCACGGCCCGGCGCTGACCGGGGCCGCAGGCTACCGGCCCGGCGCCATTGCCAAAATCCACGAGCAGGCTGCTCACGCGGCGCGTCCGGTTGCCCAGCAGTAGCTCGGCAGGAACGTAGAAGGAGGTACTGGCCCGAATCGTATCGGCCATTGCTGCCGCCACCGTCACGAAACCCGTCAGGTAGGGCGAGCGGGGCGCGGAGGCCACTTCGTAGTACAGGCGGTTGGCTTCCAGCAGCCGGTTGTCGTCCACGGCCAGGGTGTCGAGGTAGTTCAACTGGTAGTCGAGCACGGCCAGCGCCACCGAATCCCGGCTCAGAAACCGGCGGCCCTTTTCCCGCAGCTGCGCCTGCGTGAGGGGGAAGGCAGCGCCGGGCGAGTAGGCGGCGTTGCGCAGCTCCAGGTACGCCTGCCGCAGGTAGCCAACGGTGGCCGTATCGGGCTGGGTGCCCTGCCCGAAGCTGGGCAGCATGGCCAGGGGCAGCACCCGGTCGTAGAGAATGCCGGTCGTGACGCGCGCCCGGCTCAGGTGCTGGGTCAGGCTGTCAACCAACAGCGTGTAGTCGTTGGGGGTGGCCTGCCAGTTGTTGGTGGCGATGGGAAGCAGGGGCATCACCTGCAGGTAGTCCAGGTTAATCCAGCCGTTGTCGCCGGCATCGTAGCGGTAGGCAATGGTGTTGGTGCCGGCCCGCAGCGTGACGACGTCGGACTGCCCGGCCCAGTTGTTCTAGGCCAGCGTGGCAGGGAACCGGGCCTGCGTCACGTCAACGCCATTCACGTAAACGCTCATGGTGCGCTCGGTGGCAAGGGCGGCAGCATAGCGCACTTTCAGGCCAAAGGGGCCAGCGGCGAGGGCGTTGACCGTGAACGTGACCGAGGAGGCACCCGCCGTGGTGAGGTATTGAACGAAGCCGCTGCCGGTGTAGCCCGCCGCGCCCGTGCCAACGTTCGCCGCTACAAGCTGGCCCGCTTCCGCCTGGTACGTAACCGGAGCCTGCGCCTGCCCATTAGTCGTTCGGAACAACAGGCAGATGAAAAAGAAAAGGGAGATGTGTTTCATACAGCGAAAGAGAGAAGTGGTAAAAAAGAGAAAATGGCAACAGCTGTAATTCCCGTCGTTTAGCGTTCGAAGCGCAGGTCGAAGCGGCCCTGGGTGATGGTGATGCCCGCGTTGGTGCTCACCTCGCGCGGGCTCATCTCGAAAGTGCCCGAAACAATGTTGTTGACCGTATCAAAGCGCGTGATGATGAGCCGGCCCGGCGCGTCGGGACCCGTGTAGTAATCAAAACGCGGATTAGGCCGCTGCCTATTAAATTGGCCATAGCCAGTGTTATTGAGCCCGCTGGTAATGGCCGGAACCTGGTTAAGCACAAAAGTGCCGGCCTGTCGAATATCAGGAAGAAAGAAACCGATTGCCCAGTCTTCCTGTATTGAAAATTGATGAAATCCCAGGCTAAGCGAGCGCCCTCCCCTGGTTTTGCGCCAGGAACCGTTAACCGGCCGGCCCGTGCTGATGGAACTGGATTTGGGCACCCACGCCTTGCCGTCAAACAACCAGCCGGCCGTGTTTTTGCCCTCCTGCGAGGCTTTGGGGAGGCTGGATTCGGGGTCGTCTTTTTTGCAGGCCGCCAGGCTCAGCAACAGACAGCCGGGTAAGAGGAGCTTTTTCATGCGTGAAAAGGGAAAAGTGGTAAAAAAGAGAAAATGGCAGCAGCTGTAATTCCCGTCGTTTAGCGTTCGAAGCGCAGGTCGAAACGGCCCTGCGTGATGGTGATGCCCGCGTTGGTGCTCACCTCGCGCGGGCTCATCTCGAAAGTGCCCGAAACAATGTTGTTGACCGTGTCGAAGCGCGTGATGATGAGCCGGCCCGGCGCGTCGGGGCCCGTGTAGGCGTCGCGGTCGGGGTCGGGCCGGGAGCGGTAGTATTGGCCGTAACCAGGGTTAAACTGCGGGGTGAGGTAGGTTGGCGCAAGGTTGAGCAAGAAGGTACCCGGCTGCCGGATGTCGGGCAGATAGAAGCCTACGCCCCAGTCTTCCTGCACTGAGAATTGCCGGAGGCTCAGGTCGAGCGAGCGTCCACCTCTTGTTTTGCGCCAGTAGCCGTTGACCGGCCGGCCCGTGCTGATGGAACTGGCCTTGGGCACCAGGGCCTTGCCGTCGAGTAAGAACCCGCCGGTGCCCTTGCCCTCCTGCGTGGCTTTGGGGAGGCTGGATTCGGGGTCGTCTTTTTTGCAGGAAGAGGCCGCGAATAATACAGCAGCGGCTAAAGGCAGAAATAGGCGAATGCACATGGTAGAAAAGGGTAGAAAGGACAAAGCAATGATAGCCGGTTCAAATTGATTTTCAGTGTTATTTCTTAGTTGGCAGCCCTTTGCGGGCGTGCGGCCACAGGGCGCTGAGATAGCCGGACAGCCCGCCGCCCCGCCGCCGGAATCGCTGCCGTTTCCCAAGCTTAGCATACTGCCCTGCTGCTTGCAAATAATCTTTTTCGATTCACGTACTTTTCAATTGCTTGATTTGGCCGGCAATAGCCGCAACAAATTCCCTCTAATTCCTCCAAAGCCACTTCTTAATTGCGCTGGTCTATCTGAGAAAAGGACTTTATAAATTCCTTTCCGTAGGTTCACGTATGCCTTTTTCCTCCCGATTTCTGCTCCGTTTTGGTTGGCTGCTGCCGCTGCTGGGCGCCTTCGCCCCGCTGGCCCCGCGCCCCGACTTCGCCGGCCTCTACCGGCCCGGCCCGCGCCTGGAGGTGGACACCCGCCGCGAGGGCGACAGCCTGCGCCTGTACCTGCGGCTGCCCGCGCCGGCCCGGCTGGGCCCCGGCCACCCGCTGCGCGTCACGGCGTGGCCCGGCTACGAGGCCAGGCAAGCGCTGTGGCAGGACAGCATTCCGCGCCACCGGCAGCGCCCGCGCCCCGAGGCCGACGGCAGCGTGCGCCTGAGCTTTTGCTTGGCGGCGGACCGCGTGCCGGCGGGCACGGTGCTGCAAGTCCACACCGGCACCCCGGATGCCAAAGACAACTACCAGGAACCCACCACCACGGCCTGGCTGCGCCTGACGCCCGCCCACCTGGCCCGCTCGTTCGTGCTCGCCGACTCGACGGGGCGGCCGCTGCTGCGCCGCTACGTGCGGACCGGCGAGCTGTTCGGCATAGACAGCTATGGCCTGTACCAGCCGGTGCGCTGGGCGCGCTACGCCGTGGTGCCCCTGGCCGCCCTGCCGCCCATGACCGGGCGGGCGGCCATCGTCGGTGGGCCCCGCATGCTGCCGGTGCTGGATTCGGCCACCGCGCGGCCTGGCGAGGCGTTTCGCTTTGCCGAGCCGGGCCTGTGCGCGTTGCGGGTGGGCGGGCTGGCGGGCGTGGCGCCCCGCACCCTGGCCGTGCTGGTGGCCGAGAATAACTACCCCACCCTCACCACCGCCGCTGAGCTCATTGAGCCGCTGCGCTACCTCACCACCAGCCAGGAGCGCCAGCGCCTCACCGATGCCCCCGACCCCAAGCGCGCCGTGGACCGGTTCTGGCTCGACATCGCGCAGGGCAACCAAACGCTGGGCAAGGACCTGATTCGACGCTACTACGACCGGGTGACCACGGCCAACCAGCTTTTTGCCGCCCACAAGGCCGGCTGGCTCACCGACCGGGGGCTGCTGTACGTGGTGCTGGGGCCGCCACCCAGCGTGCGGCGGCTGTATAATGGCGAGGAGCGGTGGTTTTATTCCGAAGGCGGGGTGAACGGCGGCCCCGTCACTTACACCTTCCGGCCCCGGCCGAGTACCTTTGCACCTGATTATTACGAATTGGTGCGCCGGCCCGAGTACGAATTGCTCTGGTATGCCGCCGTTGAAAAATGGAGAACCCCATCGACCGCCCTGACCGGCCCGAACGTCCCGGGCGCCCGGTAGCCGGCCGCCGCTTCTACGACGGCGACAACCGCCCCGTCACCCCCAAACAGTTCCGCCCCGACCGCGGCGGCAGCGAGTTCGACGAACGCCCCGCCCGCCCCAAAGGCCGCGGCGGCAGCGACAACCGCGACGAAGCCGCCGGCGACCGTACCGGCCGCTCAGACCGTGGCGAGACCCGCCCGCCCTTCCGCGAGCGCGGCGGTGAAGGCTCGAATGAGCGGCCCCGCTATGAAAACCGGCCCGCCCAGGCGGCGAGCATCGACATGCTGTTCGGTCTGCGTCCCATTCAGGAAGCGTTGAACGCGGGCCGCACCCTGGAGAAGATTTTCCTGCTGCGCGGCACCAAAAACAGCCTCGTGACGGACATCTCGGCAGCGGCCCGCGCGGCCGGTATCCAGGTGCAGCTGGTGCCGGTGGAGAAACTCGACAACCTGACCCGCAAAAACCACCAGGGCGCGGTCGCCTTCGTATCGCCCATCGATTACGCGCCGCTGGACACCATCGTGACCGGCCTGTTTGAGGAAGGCAAAGTGCCGTTTTTGCTGCTGCTCGACCGGATTACGGACGTGCGCAACTTCGGCGCCATTGCCCGCACCGCCGAGTGCCTGGGCGTGCAGGCCATTGTGGTGCCCGGCCGCGGCGCCGCCCAAATCAACGGCGACGCCCTGAAAACCTCGGCCGGCGCCCTGAACATTCTGCCCGTGTGCCGCGAGAACAATCTGCAGGACAGCATCCGCTTCCTTCAGCAGTCGGGCGTGACGGTGGTGGCCTGTACCGAGAAAGCCGACGACGCCGTGGGCGCGGCGGAAATCGACTTCACCGGCCCCGTGGCCGTGCTCATGGGCTCGGAAGAAGACGGCATTTCCCCGGAGCTGCTGCGCCTGGCCGATGTGAAGCTGAAAGTGCCCATGGCCGGCCAGATTCAGTCCCTGAACGTGAGCGTGGCCGCCGGCATCATGCTGTTTGAAGTGGCCCGCCAGCGGGTTAATGCCGCTTAAGCAGTGGTGCAAAAGCAACCGCAGTAAAAAAGTTGTCATGCTGAGCTTGCCGAAGCATCTCTACCGCACCGTTGAAACCAGCCAACGAGGCGAGCAAGATGCTTCGGCTGCGCTCAGCATGACAGTCGCAACTTAATGCGATTACCGATGCGCGATTATCCAAGCACTTGCATGAGTACTGAAATAATAGTCGGACCGAAACAACAAGCAAAAGCCCCCTGGATACTTCCAGGGGGCTTTTTGCTTGTTTCACGAAGCGGGAGTAATTCCGGCCGTGGGGGCGCGGTGCGGGCTAGGCGGTAAGCACGGCGCGGCGGGCCGTGACTTCCGCGATGGCCAGCTCCAGTTCGAGCACCTGCACGGCTACCTGCCGCACATCGACGGCTTGCAGGAAGGCGGTGATATTGGCGGCGGCCCCGCTGACGGGCACTACGCTCAGGTCTTCGAGGCGGCGGGTGGCGCTACGTAGCATTCGCTCGTTGGTGAGGTGCTCGGCCGTGCCGGGGGTCAGGGCGGCTACCACCGGCGTGAGCCGGGCCACGGTGTCGGTGAGGGTTTGCCGGACGGAGGCCCGGTCGGTGGCGCGGTCCGTGGCCTGGTCGGCACGAAGGTCGAGCACCGAGTCGCGGACCGTGAACACGCGCAGCTCTAGCTGCAGCGCCTCTCTGGCAGTATCGCAGTCGGCCCAATTGAGCAGAAGTTGGACGGGGAAAGGCATAAATACTTGTGGGTAAAAGTAGTAGCGTGGCACTATTGCCAAGCTGAATGCAAACGCCTTGCATAATACTATATTATGTATTTTCACTTTTTTAATTTTCTTAGGGCAGCAGGGCCAGCACCTCGGCCCGCAACCCGGCCAGGCGGGCCGCCAGCAGCCGCTGGCTGGTGGCCCGGCCGACCGGGTCGGGGTCGGCCAGGGCCAGGTCTTCGACCAGGCCGGCCAGCCATCGGGTGAGGCGGGCCGC
>NZ_JNLX01000023.1 GCF_000715495.1 Hymenobacter sp. IS2118
GGGCCATACTAGTACTGGATGCATCTGCAGGATATCGCGGCCGCACGCCCATATAAACGATCGGATAAATAGCTGAATTTCCATGCCTTACGCGGTTGTCAGGACACAAGCACCATAAAGAAACAAGGGTTGGTCCGGAAGCCTTTAGCCAAGTTTAGCCACCCTGAAAGTATCTCTGGGAGGTGTGGAGGGAAAAACTGCTGTGATTTTAAACCTAAAAGTAACTTAACTCATAATAAGTTGGTAGTTAGACCACATGAAAAAATTGCTTTTGTTGGCCCAGTTCTGTTGATCTTTGAACCATGGTGGGAAAAGTGTAGTTTTAGTCAGTCTGAAGCTGCCATGTAACCAGTGCAAATGAGATAGTGAGTTACATAAACAATATACTTTGTGCTTTTTTTACTGCGCTGGTACATTTTAATGAAAGCAACTAAAAGGGAATCCCAAAATTGCATTTAGGGGGTCAGGCCAGGGCAATCTGTTGGGATATTTAATGACACACCTGGGGAGACTTTACAATAACTCTTTTTAAATCCATCTCCATTTAACTGGCTCTTAAAAGTTTGTACCATGATAATTTACTATCCAGGCAACAGCACAGACTAGACGAGCGCGAACCCCTTAACAGGCTAAGTGCGAGCGGATCCCCCGGGCCATACTAG
>NZ_JNLX01000024.1 GCF_000715495.1 Hymenobacter sp. IS2118
CCACGCCGCCCTGCGCCAGCGCCTGCTGCTGGCCGAAGCCGAGGGCCTGGAAGCACTGGCCGGTTTGGGGTAAAGCCGGCTATATTGCCGTATATTTTAATCACCTTCTTTCCCCCAAACCCCAAACCCCATGGCCATTGATGTAACCCTCTTGCTGACCCGCGCCGACTGCGACGCCGTGACGGAGACCTTCGACCAGCGCCTGCGCCTACTCGACAACCGCGAAGCGAATTTTGGCTATCAGAGCGAGGTGGGCACCGCCCGCGCCACCGACCTCACCGACGAGCTGCGGGGCCTCAACTCCCGCGTGCCGTTCCTGACCACCTACCTGGCCACCCTCACCGCCGGCACCACCGAGCACACCACCACCACCGACGAGCTGCGTAAGAAAACCGACCGCCGCGACGAGCTGCTCTCCCGCCAGGCCAAAGTGGGCGGCGTGCCGGCCGTGCTCCGCCAAAGCGAGCTGAAAGAGGCCCAGCGCCGCAGCGCCTCCATCGAAGAAGACAAGGCCCTGGTGGTGGCCCGCCGCGCCACCCTGTCTGCCTAGCCTGGCCGAGGCCCGCAAAGCCGGCCCCCACGCAAAGAGGCCGCCCCACACCGGGGCGGCCTCTTTTTTTATCTTTTTTTATAGGAAACGCGGCCCGGCTACTTGCCAAACCGGTAGCGCAGCCCCAGCGCCGCACTGCCCGTGAGGCCGCCCAGGTGGCTGGAGTAGCTGGGCGAAGTCAGGTTGCGGTTGGCGGTGAGGTCGAAGTTGAGGTCGAGGCGGGGCGCGAGGCGGTAGCGCAGGCCCAGGCCGGCCGTCAGCAGCAGGTCGTTGTAGGCACTGCGCTGGTCGACGGGCGTGGTTTGGAAGGTGCCGGACCGGTCGTCGCCCTGAAAACCCCGGTAGCGGTAGCTATTGTGGAGCAGGGTGAAGCCGCCCAAGGCGTCGAATTGCAGGCGGCGGGCGGGCTGGCGCGTGAGGGTGTAGCGGGCCAGCGCCGAAACGGAGGCGGTGCGAAGGGTCCGGGTAATATCGAACTGCTGATTTACGGGCGCGCCGGTGTTGCCATCGACAGATGCCTGGCTAAAGGCCAGCCTATTGGTGCGGCCGCTGTAGGCCACGCCCAGCTCCAGGGCCAGGCGCGGGCGCAGCTGGTAGCCCGCCGTGAGCTGCAAGGGCACCGGCAAGCTGCCATCGCCCTTGCGCCAGCTATTCGCGTTCTGGTAGTAGCTGGTGTAGGCCGCCAGGCCCACGTAGAAGCGGGGGGCGGCGGCAGTGGTAGCCGGCACGGTTTGGGCGTGGCCCAGTAGGGGAGCAGCCAGCAGCAGCGCGCCGGGCAGAAGTCGGAGGAGGAGCATTGAAAGAGAGGGTTAGAAGGGGGATGGGTAACGTAGCCAGGAGCCGCTTGCTGCCGCCAGGGTTGCAGGCGCGGGGCGCGTTGGGGAGTAACTGCAATCGTGTTCTACTGCGCCTGTCATGCTGAGCTGGTCGAAGCATCTCTACCGCCTCGTTGTACGGTGCGGTAGAGATGCTTCGACCAGCTCAGCATGAAAGCCCCCCTCAATTATGGTTTTAAGTACGCTTGCTTTTGCCTGAATGCTAAGCGGCGCAGACCGCGCCGGACTGGCCAGCGCGCTTCTGGCGGCCCGGCCGGCGCGGGCCAACGCCCGAAAACAGCCCGCCCCGGTGGTCCGGGCCAGCCGACGGTTCATCCGCCTCATCCGACGCTTCGGGTACTTAAAATTTCGGGGGCCGGGGCCAGCTGCCACCTTTGAATCATCAACCACGGCAAGCACCGCCGCGGCAACTGATACCCACGCTTTCAGCCCCATTTCTCACTTTTTTCTTTCCTGTTATGAAAAAGCACCTCCTTCTCCTCGCCCTCGTTGCCACCTCGTTTTCGGCCGCCGCGCAGTCTGGTACGGTGGCTTCGGCCGCCCGGCCGGTGGCTGCTCCCGTTGCTGCTCCCGCCGGCTACTCCGAGATGATGGCCGCCACCATTGCCGAAGTGCTGAGCACCGGCGACCCCGCCCAGCTCCAGCAGCTGGCCAATAAGTTTGACCGGGCCGGCACCGTAGCCCCCGCCGACTGGCACCCCGCCTACTACAAAGCCTACGCCCTGCTCATCAACTGCTTCCAAAGCAAGGCCGATGGCGACGCCAAAGACAAAACCCTCGACCAGGCCGAAGCCGCCCTGGCCCGCGCCCGCCAGCTGGGCGGCGAGGCGTCCGAGGTGCTCGTGCTCCAGGCCTACATCCACCAGGCCCGGCTGGGTATTTCGCCCATGATGCGCTCGATGAAGTACGCCGGCCTGGTGAACGAAGCCCTGGCCGAAGCCAAAAAGCTGAACCCCGCCAACCCCCGCATCTACCTGGTGCAGGCCAACAACCTCTACTACACGCCCAAAATGTTTGGCGGCGGGGCCGACGTGGCCCGGCCCGTGTACGAAGAAGGCAAAACCCGCTTCGCCGCCTACAAGCCCGCCACCGCGCTGGCTCCCAACTGGGGCGAGCGCCAGCTGCTGGGCCGCCTGAAACAGTACGACGCGCCCGCCACGGCCGCCAAGTAGGGCCGCCCGCCGGCCGCCAGTCCAACCTCCGGGGGCCGAAGCGCAGCCAGCACTTCGGACCCTTTCTTCCTAGCTTTAGCCCCTCATTCCGCCATGTCGCCCGCCGTGCCCGCTGCTCCCCAAGTTCCTGATTCCGCGCCCGAGGCCGCGCCCTTTGCTGCCGAGCTGCAGCCACTGGCTGGGCGCTACCTGCCCCGGTCTTCGTGGCAAAGCGTGTTGAAAGCGGCCCGCATTATGCTGGTGCTGTCGCTCGTTATCAGCGTGCTGGTGAACCCCAACGCCCTGCGCAGCTGGTCGGCCTTTGCCCTCACCTACGCCTACACGCTCATGTACAGCATGGGCCTGTGGCTCACCAACGGCTTCGTGGTGGAGTGGCTGAACCGCCGCTACACCTGGACGGTGCAGCCCGGCCGGCGCCTGCTGCTCACGCTGGGCGTGTCGCTGGGCGGCTCCCTGCTGGTTATTCTGCTGATGAATGCCGTGATGCTGCTGCTGCGCGGCCGGCCGGTGAGCCAGCTTTTCTCCGCCGATATGTACTGGCCGCTCATGCTGCCGCTCGTCATCACGGTCATCATCTCGCTGTTCAACCACAGCCGGGCCTTTTTTTACCAGTGGCGCGAAGCCGCCGTGCGCGCCGAGCGCCTCGAAAAAGAAACCGCCGTGGCCCGCCTCGACAGCCTGCGCCGGCAGGTCGACCCGCACTTTCTGTTCAATTCCCTCAACGCCCTCACCAGCCTGGTGGAGGAAAACGACCCGCCGCGCGCCGTGCGCTTCATCCGCCAGCTCAGCCAGGTGTACCGCTACGTGCTCGACAGCGAAAGCCAGGAGCTGGTGCCGCTGGCCGCCGAGCTGAAGTTTGCCGAAAGCTATTTGTTCCTGCAAAAAACCCGTCTGGGCGATGCCCTGGCCGTGGAAATGGCCCTGGCTCCGGCTGCCGTAGCGCCCTACTTCGTGCCCCCGCTGGCCCTGCAGCTGCTCCTCGAAAACGTCATCAAGCACAACACCGCCTTCCAAACCGACCCCCTGCGCGTGCACGTGACCCTGGACGTGGACGCGGCCACGCTCACGGTGCGCAACACCCGGCGGCCGCGTCGCCTCGCGCCGGGCGAGTCGTCGGGCCTGGGCCTGAAAAACCTGGCCGCCCGCTACGCCTTCCTCAGCAGCAAGCCCCTCCTCATCAGCGAAGAAAACGGGGAGTTCGTGGTAACCCTGCCGCTGCTGACTTTTCAAATTAAAAATTAAAAATGAAGAATTAAAAATGAGCTTTGCAATTCGTAGCAGTGGCCCTTTCTTGGTTCGGATGGGCTTTTTTAATTTTTAATTCCTAATTTTTAATTGACAAAAATGCTCCGCGCCCTAATTGTTGAAGACGAACCCCTGGCCGCCCGCCGCCTCGCCGATATGCTGGCCCGCCAGCCCGAACCGGTGCAGGTGCTGGGCACCGCCGAAGCCGTGCGCCAGGCCGTGCAGCTGCTCGAAACCGGCCCCGCGCCCGACGTGCTGTTTCTGGATATTCACCTGGCCGATGGCCTGAGCTTCGAGATTTTCGAGCAAACCGAAGTGCGCTGCCCGGTCATTTTCACCACCGCCTACGACCAGTACGCCCTGCAAGCCTTCAAGGTGAACAGCGTGGACTACCTGCTCAAGCCCATCGACGAGGACGAGCTGACCGCCGCCCTGCACAAGCTGCGCCAGCGCCTGCCCGCCGCCCTACCGCCCGCTGCTCCCGCTCCCGCCTTCGACCCGCAGCTGCTGGCCCAGCTCGTGCAGCAGATGCAGCAGGCGCCGCCCGCCGCCAGCTACAAAACCCAGTTCGTGGTGCGCGTGGGCGAACACCTGAAAGTGGTGCCTGTGGACCAGATTGCCTACTTCTTCAGCCTCGAAAAAGCCACCTTCCTGCAAACCATTGAGAGCCGCAAATTCGTGGTCGACTACACCATGGACCAGCTCGAAACCCTGCTCGACCCGCGCCGCTTCTTCCGCCTCAACCGCGCCTACCTAGCCCAGCAAACCGCCATCCACGACATCATCCACTACACCAATTCGCGTCTGCAAACCGTGCTCAAACCCACCGCCCCCGACGCCCAGGTGCTGGTAAGCCGCGAAAAGGTACAAGTATTCAAAAGCTGGCTGGATAGGTAAAAACAGTGAGCAGTTAACAATTGCCAATGAACAATTAGCGGTTAATTGCTCATTGATAATTGCTCATTGATAATTGCTCATTGATAATTGCTCATTGATAATTGCTCACTTAATCCGCAGGCGGCGTAGCTCCAGGGTGAAGCCGGGCAGGACCGGGCCGGCCACCAGCTCCTGGTCGAAGCCCACGATGGGGCGCACGGGCTGGCCGGGCTCGAAAATATAGACCGATTCGGTGCCGGGCGCGATGAGCCAGCCGAGGCGGGCGCCGGCTTCGAGCCAGTGCTCCATTTTGCGCATGGTGTCGGTGAGGCGGTCGGTGGGCGAGAGCAGCTCCACCACAAAATCGGGGCAGATGCGGGCAAAGCCGCGTCGGTCTTCCGGGCTCAGCGCCGCCCAATTTGCCTGAGAAATCCAGCTGGCATCGGGCGAGAGCATGGCCCCGGTATTCAAGTAAAAGCCGGCCGAGGAATCGAAGACGATGCCGTTTGCGTGCTGCCGATTCCAGTGCGACAACTGGTAGTTTAATTCGCTGTTGGTAGCACCGGTTTCGGAATTTTTGGGGGGCATGATGGTGATTTGGTGGGCGGCGTCGCGCTCGATGCGCTGGTCGCGGTTGTCCAGGCAAAACTGGTAGAACTCCGCATCGCTGAGGCGTTCGAGCACGGGGCTTTTGAGCGTGATAGCAATCATAGCATTCGGGGATTAGACCAACAAGATACGCGAAAAGCTACCCTTCCAGCCAGGCCCGCACGGCTGCCGTTTTTTCGCGGCTCACCAATACTTCTTCTTTGGCGGCGGGGTGCAGCTCCACGGCCATTTTGCCGCTGAAATAGGGTTGCAGGCGCCGCACGGCCGACAGTTGGGCAATTACCTGGCGGTTGAGACGCTGGAAAACGGCGGGGTCGAGCAAGGCGTCGAGCTGTTCCAGGGTGTAATCGACCACGAAGCGGCGGCCATCGGCGGCTACGAGCGTGGTGCTGCCGTTGCGGCTCTGGAACCACGCTGCTTCGGCCGCGGGCAGGGGCAGCAGCTGCTCGCCCTGGCGCACCAGAAAACGGCTCTTGTACGGCCGGCCGGGGCGGGGCAGGGCGTCGAGCAGGCGCTCCATAGAGGAATTAAAAATTGAAAATGAAGAATTAAAAATGTCTGTTTCCGTCTCCCGGCTCATTTTTAATTCTTCATTTTCAATTTTTAATTCCCGCCCGCCCGGCCACTGGCGCAGCTTGGCTAAGGCGGCCTGCAGCTCGGCCAGCTTCACTGGTTTCAGCAGGTAGGCCACGCTGTTGGCCTCAAACGCCCGGATGGCGTAGGCATCGTAAGCTGTGGTGAAAACAACCGGACTGGGCACCACCGCCTGCTCCCACACTTCCAGACTCAGGCCATCAGCTAGTTGAATGTCGCTGAGAATGAGGTCGGGTGCGGGGTTGGTGGCCAGCCAGGCCAGGGCGCCGGCCACGGTATCGAGCACGGCCCGCACCTGGGCGCCGGGCGCGGCCTGGGCCAGCAGGCGCTGTAGGCGCTCGGCGGCGGGGTACTCGTCTTCCAGCAGCAGTACGTTCATGGCAAAAGGGGCGCAAGCAAGGGGATTTTTACGGTAAACCGCTCGCTCGCTTCGAGGATTTCGACCCCGGTGCCGGCGCCGAGCAGCTCGTAGCGCCGGCGCACATTGGCCAGGCCCGTGCCCGTGCCCGGCACAAGACCCGCCGCGCGGGACCGCCGCGTGTTGGCCACGGTGAGCGATTCGGCGGCGAGGTCGGTGGCAATGCGCAAGTGGAGCGGGTGCTGGCGCGAGGCCACGTTGTGCTTCAGCGCATTCTCGACCAGCAGCTGCACGCTGAGCGGTGCCACGCAACGGGCCAGCGCGGCGGGGGCCACCACTATTTCCACCACCAGGTTTTCGCGAAATCGGGTTTTATGCAGCGATAAATAGGTTTCCACGAAGGCCAGCTCCTCGGCCAGCGGCACGGTGGCCTGGCCCTGGGCCCGCAGCACGTAGCGGTACACGTCGGCCAGCTGCTCCACAAACTGCTGGGCCGGCACGTTGCCGGGCTCGATGAGGGCCGAGAGCGTATTGAGGTTATTGAACAGAAAGTGCGGGTCGAGCTGGCTTTGCAGGGCCGTGAGCTGGGCCTGCGTGCTGGCGCGGGCCAGCTGCTCGGCGCGCTGCAGGTTGGCTTTCCACTGCTCAAAAAAGTGGCGGCTTTCGTAAATGAGCTGCACCACCAAAGTAGGCACCATGTTCAGGGCCAGCTCTTGCCAAAACTGGTCGGCGCGGAGGTGCTTTTGGTAAAATAGCCACCGCACGCCCTCGCCCAGCAGCAGCGTGGCCACGGCCCCGATGGTCAGGCTGCCCACGCCCAGCCGCCACAGCCGGGGGGCCGTCTGCCCCACGCTGGGGAACCGGCGAATCAGGGCGAACCACAACGCCCGGTTGCTCAGCCAGAAAAGGGTGGTGTAGAACAACGAAATCAGCCAGCCAACGACGAGGGCGGACAGCACCAGCGGCTCGCCCACGCCGCGCATGAACAGGGCCAGCGTGGCAATAATGGGGATGCCAAAAAGCAGGAGGCGGCGCTCGTTCATGCCAACACGTTATCAAACCAAAAGGCTAATTTACCTAGCCCAGAGCGGCACGCCCGCCACGGCCTGCGCAAACAGCGTCCCCACCAGGCCGGCGTAGGCCAGGGCGCCCAGGCTGGTGAGCAGTACGGCGCGGCGCGGCACCGCGCGGCTCAGCCACCAGCCCAGCAGCGGCACCACTTGCAAGGCGTGCAGGCCCAGAAAATGCGCTACGCGCAAGTCGCCGGCCCGCGTGCTCCAGCCAAGGCCGGGCAGGCCGGGGCCGCCGTCGGGGGCGCCCACAGTGTGCTGGTTGAGGCCTATCATCATGCCGCCCAGTACGCTGCCCACCAGAAACAAGAGCAGCCCCAGGCGCACGCCCCACACGTAGCCCGCGCTGCCGTGGGGCCGGTGCCGCCACACCAGGTACACGGCCCAGGCGGTGAGCACGGTATTCAGCATGATAAAGATGCCCATCAACCCGAACAGGATGCCGTCGAGGGCCGTCGCATTGTTGTAGTGCGAGGTGGTGCCGCGCCCGGCCTGCACGAAAATTGCGGCCTGCTCCAACACCATGCTCACCGCGATGCCCGCGCTCAGCCGGCGCACGGCGCGCTGGGCGGCGGCGGGCAGGTCGGCCAGCAGCCAGCCCAGCGTCCAGACGAAGGCAATGACCGAAAGGCAGAACTTGAGGGGCTTCAGCCATACCAGGGCGCCGGTTACCTGGCGTTGGTCGAAGGGTAGCAGCGCCAGGGCCAGCAGCAGCAGCGCCACGTTCAGCCAGCCCGTCCACGACAGCGCCGGGTTGGCGCGGTGCAGCACGCGCAGGGCCGCTCGGGCGCGTTGCGGCCAGGAACCGGCCACTGCGACTGGCGTGGCAAAAGAGGCGGCTATCAGCACAGTTTCCATAATTGGGGAAGAAAATGAATGGGAAAAGCGAAGGGAATGGCTATCAGAGCCGGGCGGCGAGCGGGGCCGGCTGCCAGCGCCGCCGCAGGCCACAGTAGAGCAGCAAGCCCAACGGACCCAGCAGGAACGTGGCCGCCAGGCAGGGAATGAGCACCAGGTGGGGCACGCCGCGGCGCTGGGCATCGCGGGTTTCCCAGGCGCCCACGGCCAGGTCGAAGCATAGGTAATGCACCCAGCCGGCCAGCAGCGCCCACGGCTCGCCAAACAGCGCGCCCACTTCCGCCAATGAGCCAAAACCGGCTCCCGCCACCGGGTGCGCCAGGGTCTGGTAGCCAATGAGCACCACGTAGGTTGCCGCCAGCAGCAGGGGCAGGGCGCCGCTCAGCACCACGGCGCGGGTGCCGCGCCAGCGTGGGGCCAGCAGCAGCAGCAGCCAGCCCAGCGCGGCAAGGGGGTTGGCCAGCGAAAAAAGAAAGTCGGGCGTGAGCATGGGCAAGTGTCAGTTAGCAGTGAATAGTTAGCAGTGAACTTACAATTATTCACTGCTAACCGGGTCGTGGTACGTGTTCCAAAAGTAGTTTTCTGCTTGCCCGTTTGCCAGGGGAATAGTAGCGAAGCGGCTATTTGCCCAACTGAACCGGTGGGTGCGCCCAGTGAAGCCGAGCGCAACGGCGCGGTCCCAAAGGCGGGCGGCGGGGTCAAACTTCCGCGTCGCTGCGCCGGTTCTCGCGGGGTCGGGGGCAACGCTGAACTGCTGTTTCTACGTATTCTGCCCATCATGTCATCCCCGATACCAATTTTGGTGGGGTTGCTGCTGCTGGCCCAGGCCGGCGCGGCGGCCCCGCTGCAAGCCCCGGCTCCGGCTGATACCCTGCCGGGCCGCCGGACCGTGTCGCGGCTCGACCACCGTCGGGTAGTGGTGCAGTACGACTCCCGCTACGCTATTCTGAACCGTCATTTTACGACCATCAACGGCTTGAAGCTGGGCGTGGAGTTTAAAAATCGTTTCCGCACCGGAGCTGCCATCTACTTCCTCAGCAGTGGCGTGCCCACCCGGCAGGCCCGCCCCGAAAACGCCGCTCCCGATGCCCTGGCCGAGCTGCGCTTCCGCTACCTGGCCGGCTACGCAGAATACGTGCTGCTCGAAACGCCGCGCTGGGAGCTCAGCAGCAACCTGCAGCTGGGCATGGGCTCGGCTTATGTGCTTTATTCAACGCCGGAAGGCCCTTCTTTCAAAACGCCCCGGGACTTCATGGGCGTGGTCGAACCCTCCGTCACGGCGCACGTGCGCATTTTTCGCTGGGCGGGGGTGGGCGCGGGCGCGGGCTGGCGGCAGCCGGTGCTGGTGGCCCGGCCCATTCAGCGCGAGCTCAACGGCCCGGTTTTTTACGTGCGGGCCAAGCTGTTTCTGGGTGATTTAATTAAAGTGGTCCGGGGCCGGCAGCGGCTGTTCACGCAGGAAGGCCTGCGGCAGGACTGAGTGGTGAACCGTTAGTTTGTCCACGTGCAGTTTATTGGGTCTGCGTAGCAGGCAAAAAAGCCTGGTTTCGGCCTATTTCAGTTCGCGGAGCGTGCCGGCCCGGTCCAGCTTGCCGGTGGCGGTGCTCTTGAATTCGGGCACATAATGCAGCTGCCGGGGCTGCTCGTAACGGCTCAAGCGGGCGGTTAGCAGGGTGTGAAGCTGCGCCGCCACGTCGGGACCAAGCGCCGGGCCTTCGATAAAGGCCGTTACGGCCTGCCCCAGCCGCGCATCGGGCTGGCCGGCCACGAAGCAGCGGCGCGGCTCCCCGATTTCGGCCAAGGCCACGTCGAGCACCAGCTCTACTTTCTCGGCCGGCACCTTCACGCCGCCGGAATTTATCACGAAATCGGCCCGGCCCAGCCACTCAAACGTGTGGGCGTCGAGCAGGCGCACCTGGTCGTTGGTCACGATGAGCTGGTCGTCGGTCACGTCGCCGCGCAGGGTCAGGCAGCCCCGCTCATCCTGCCCCGCCGCAATGCCCGGCAGCACCCGAAAGCTGGGGCTGGCCTGCGGACCATTGAGGCGGCGGAGGGCAATGTGCGAGCAGGTTTCAGTCATGCCGTAGGTCAGCCACACGGCGGGGCTCAGGGGTTGCAGCTCCTGCGTGAGGGTGGCGTCGGCGGGCGCTCCTCCTACCAGCAAGGTCCTCATTTTATTGAGCCGGGCGGCGTGCCCGGCGGCCAGCACCGCTTTCAGCTGCAGGGGCACGAAGGCCGCGAAGTCGAACGCCGCGTCGGCCGCCACCAGCTCGAAGGGGTTGGCCTGCGGCTCCACAATGGTCAGGTGCATGTTGCGTTCCAGCCCGCGCACCAGCATCATCATGCCGCCGATGTACTCGCAGTTCAGGCAAACCAGCGCCCGGTCGCCGGGGCCGAGGTCGAAGAAGTCGCCGGTGCGGGCGGCCGAGGCTTCCAGCTGCCGGCGCCGCAGCACAATAGGCGTGGGCGGCCCCGTGCTGCCCGACGTGGTGAGGGTGAATTCCTGGGTGCCGGTCAGCCACTGCCGCACAAAGTCCAGCACCTTGGCCTCGTAGCCGTTCACCGGCCCGTCGAGCTGCGCCGGGTATTCGCGGATGGCCGCGTAGCTGAACGCACGGCCGTTGAGAAGGAGGGAGGTGGGAAGGGCGCTGCTCATGGGGCAAAGCTAGCGGCCCGGCTGCTTACGTCAAGGGGATGCTTTACCGTTTTATGTGCTGTTAATATGTTTATGAAGTTGTGGCAACTGAGAAACATCCGTTTCAACCAACCACAAAAGCAAAATAATGATTTGTAGTAGCATGCTTAACGTCCAGCCACAATTTTACAAACACAATGTTGGCCGCCGTTTTCACTTCATATGCAGTTCTAATTCCCAGTCTTCTAAATCGTCTATAAATTCCTCTACGTAATATGATTTTATGTATTGTATCACTCTTTCTCTTGCAAATTCAGAGTTGCTAACTTTGTTGTCCTTGAATTCAACAACATTTGTCCAGATTGCAAAACACTGCTCAATAAAACTCGCTCCATCGCTAATGTAATGCTCGTAAGAAATTCCTTCAACAACTTCTGTTTTAATAAACCACTCTGTAAACAACTTGAAATCACTAAAATAGCCTGGGTAAGTCGCTACATAATTCGTCTCCCAACTTTCAAACGTTGAAAGTGCTTTATCATGTTTATATAAGCTGCAAATAAATTTTCCTAATCTTTTGACATTAGGCCAATCAAAATTTTGGGCTGTTTCTTGGTTAATGAAGACACAAGCAGTTTTATAAAATAATTCAGGCTCAATCTTCAACACCTCATAGTATTGTCCGTCAAATTTTTGTTCTATTAATTCGAAGTCAAGTGTTCCATTCACAAGGCAGTAAATGAAATGTCTAACATTTGATTTCTGTCTAATTGATAATACGGACATAAAATGGCGGCTAACATTTCAATTACCGCTACTCAGCGGCCCTGCAAGTAGCGGAAATTCGCCCATAATACGCCACTCGGTAGCCTAAAGCAGCCAAATAGGGTGAGATTACGCAACTGCTACGCTGGGTCAATGCTTTGGCTGCACAGGACATGCCGCTGCTTTACGACTTCTTTCTTTGCTTCAGCTGCTCCCGAATAAATTTATCGGTCATTTTTTCCAGGATGGCCAGCGTGACCGTGCCGTTGGCGAGCACCATGTCGTGAAAAGCCCGCACGTCAAAATCGCCTTTCAGAGCAGTTTCCGCCCGCTTTCGCATCTCCTTGATTTTCAGCTCGCCCATTTTGTAGGCCAGCGCCTGGCCGGGCCACAAAATGTAGCGGTCGACCTCGGTGTTCACCTCGTGCAGCGACAGCGCCGTGTGGTCGGCCAGGTAGCGCACGGCCTGTTCGCGCGTCCAGCCTTTGGTATGGATGCCCACGTCAATTACCAACCGGCAGGCCCGCCACATCTCGTAGGTGAAGCGGCCAAACCGGCTGTACGGGCTTTTATACAGGCCCATTTCGTGCCCCAGGTACTCGCTGTACAAGCCCCAGCCCTCGCCAAAGGCGTTGACGTAGAGGCGCCGCCGGAACTCGGGCAGCGTGGTAAGCTCCTGCGTCAGGGCCTGCTGCAGGTGGTGGCCCGGCACGGCCTCGTGCAGCGTCAGGGCCTCCAGCGTGTAGAGCGTGCGGCTGGGCAGGTTGAAGGTATTTACCCAATACTCGCCGGCCCGCTGGCCCGCTATCGGGGCGCCCGAGTAGCGGCCGGCGGTGTAGTTCGGGGCCAGAAAATCGGGCACCGGCACCACCGTGAACGGCTGGCGCGGCAGCTTGCCAAACAGCGCGGGCAGTTTGCCCTCAATGGTTTTGGCGATGTAGGCCGCTTCCTTCAGCAGCTCGTCGCCGGTTTGGGGGTGGAACTGCGCGTCGGTGCGTAAAAAGTCGATGAACTCCTGAAAGCTGCCCTTGAATTGCACCTCCTGAATCACCTGGTCCATTTCGGCCCGGATGCGGGCCACTTCCTCCAGTCCCAGCTGGTACACCTTCTCCGAGCTCAGATTAGTGGTGGTGTAGTGCCGCACCCGGTCCTCGTAGTACGCCACGCCGTTGGGAAACTGGCTGGCGCCCAGCGTAGCACGGGCTTCTGGCAGGTATTCCCGGTCGAAAAACGCCTTGATTTTTTGGTAGCTGCCTACCACGTCCCGGCTGATTACCACCCTGGCCTCGGCCTGCAGCGCCGCCCAATCCGCGTCAGTAATTGCCGCGGGCTTCCGGGCGAAAGGCTTCCAGAATACCGATTTTTCGGGCGCATCCACCACGTGCTGCGCGTAGCTGGATTCGTAGCGGAGCATAACTTCCCTGGGCTGGCTGATGCCCACCGCCAGGCCGGCCCGCAGCAGCTGCAGGTTTTCCTGCACGTAGCGCGGAATGTCGCGCAGCAGCAAAAGGTATTGCCGGGCGTCTTGTGGGGAGGTGATGGTTGTGTTGCCTCGCGAAGCCAGCCGGGCATGAAAACCCGCATCCGTGAGCAGTGGGTTAAGGTAAGATTTATATTCATAATCCGCCAGCTCGTCCTGCACTTCGTGGCGCAAGAGCTCCAGGTTAATTTCGTCCTGAAACGAAAGCGAAGCTTTGCTGATGGCTTGCAGGCGGGCATCGGTTTTTTTGAAGAAAGCGTACCGCACCGCGTAATCCTGCTCCTGATGGGCGCCCAGCGGGTGGGCGCGGGTGCTGTCGCGCCGCCGCCCCTGCGCCTCAAATGCCCGGATGTCGGCCAGCGCCCCGGCAATATCGCGCTGCACCGCTGGCTGCTGCGCCCGAACGGCGGGCCCAACGAGCGTGAGAACCAAGGCGAACAGGAGCAGAAATTTCATATTTGTTTCTGTGAATTCAAGTGAGAAACCACGCGCATTCGGGCCGCCCGCCATCATATGCTAGCCCAGCAGCCAGCGCTGGTAAGTGGCGGCAGTGGGCGCCAGCCGCCAGCCCAGCGCCACGAGCATGGCCCCGGCAATGGCCAGGTCGAAAGGTTGGTGGGTGAGCACATAAGAGCCCAGCACGGGCAGGGGCACCAGCGCCAACAAGCTGTTGCGCAGAAATATCCGGGCCTGGTAAAACCGCATGTTGCCCTCGGGTGTGCGCCGCAGGTTGGGTTGCATGCGCCGGTAGAAAGCCGCGAGCACCAGCCCCGCCACCAGTAGCAGTGCCACCAGCAGCAGCAGCAGCGGCCAGGTGGCGAGGCGGGGTTCTGACGTAACGCCCACCGCCGTGCGCGGCCCAACCAACAGCACCACGCCGGCCATCACGAGGCCCTGCACCGGGTAGTGCAGCCAGTGCTGCCACCGAAGGCGGCGAATGGCCTGCTGAAACGCGGGATTATCCATTGGGCAAGCAGCAATGTCTGGGGCGGCGGGTGGGTAAATTAGGGTTGGGAAGGGGTGGCCGCTGCGGGCACCGGCACCAGCTCAAAATAGCTCACATTGAACGTGTTGCCCACCATATTGCCCTGCACCCGGGCCTGCCGGATGGCATTGCAAAAGCCGGTGCTGGCGTGGGCATCGCCGTGGGAATCGATGCCCGTACCCGCCACGAAGTAAGCCCGGCCCGCCACGCGCACGGCCAAATCGCAGCCTTTGCCCGGCAGCCCCAGCCGGCACTGCCCGCAGGCGGCGTCTACCAGCAGGGTGTCGGCGGGCGCGGCGGCACTGCTTGCATTCGGCGGAGCCGGCGCACGCTGGGCCAGTGCCGGGGTCGCCGTGGCGAGGCCGATAAGGAGGAGCAAGGGCAGAAGTACTTTCATGAGTTCAGGGAGAGTTGACGGTTCAAGGTACAGCGCAGCGTAGTAAAACGTTTTCCCAGGAGGAAGTTCTAGCTTTCTAAGCTGCCCCAACAAAGACCTGCCGTTACGCATCAACAGGCTGGCGCGCTTCTCCGACGCGTTGCCCATTGGTTTCGAGCCGCTGGCTCGGGTCGTAGGGTACGACTGCACCGTTATTGCACGTCCGAGCCAGCGGCTCGAAGCCGGTGGGCAGCCCGTGGACGCTAGGCACCAGCCTGTTGATGCGTAACAGTAGTGTAAATTGATTAGACCAGATTCCAGCAAAATTCGCTGGCTCGTTACGGCAATTGCCTGCCCTCGGCTCCGAAAATGCTACAACCCGGCTTCCAGCGCGCGCCGCTCGTCCAGCAGGGCCCGTCGGGTTTCGTAGTCGTCGGCCCCCTTCAGCTGCTGCCCGATGCTGACGAAGCGGGCCGCGAAGGCCATAAATTTCGCCGTGCTCTCGAAGTGGCGCAGCCAGTCGGCAAAATCAGCCAGCTCGGGGTCCTGGCTCGAATAGGGCAGCAATTCGGCCAAGTAGGGCATTTCCAGGTTGGAGCCTTCCCACATGCCGCGCGGCACCAGCGGCCGGCCAAAAAACCGGTCAAACAGGTAGGTGTTGCAGCAAAAGGTTTGGGCGGCCTTGCGCTCGGCATCCTTTAGCCGGCCGTTTTTGAACAGCAGAATGGTCCATTCAAAGAGGAAATCGGGGTAGCCGATGTCGTCGCCAAAGTTTTTATCGAACCAGCGGGTATAGCGCAGGCCGCCCGCATAGTCGCCCAGCCGCACATAAAGCTTGGGCGGCAGGTAGCGGTAGCCCCCGCTATCGTCGTAGGCCCCAAAACGGCGTTTTTCGGCGGCCAGTCGGCGTTTTACGCCCGCAATTTGCGCCTGCAGCCGTTCGGCTTGTTTGGGGGTGAGGGGTTTGTTCATCCGGTTTTGGTGGGGTTGCGGGCCGGTGCGGCCGGCCCGGTTGGGCGCCTCAATTTACCGGGTAAAATTCCTCCATCACCTCGGTCAGGTAGTCGTGAAAGCCCCAACCGATGCCGCTCGTGTCGCGCACTATCTGCGCGGTGCGGGCCGCGAACTGGGGCAGCAGCTGCTCCCGCTGCATCAGGGCCAGGGCTTTGGCGTAAACCGTTTCCAGGCTGCTGTAAAATCCCTCGTCGATGTCGCCGTAGGCGTTGGTGAACCGCACGCCCGTTTCCACATACACCAGCAGCAGGTCGGCCACCAATTCCGCCGCTGGCTCCAGCTTCTGGAAGTCGCTGAGGGCCTTTTTGCCTTCGCGCAACCGAAGCTGGTAGCCGCGCTTGGGGAAAAAGGCTTCCACCACCTTGGCGCGGTACTTCTCAAACCGCTCCCGCTCGTTGGGCTGCACGTAGAAATCCAGGTATTCCTGGGCCGCTTTGTTCTTCTTGTACAAGTCGGCAATCAGGGCCACGAGTTGGTCTTTATCCAGCGGTTTTAGCGCTTTTTTCAGGTCGGTTAGTCCCATAAATTAGCGGCGGCAGTGGTGAAGGAGTGGGGTTTGGGAAGGTCTGGGGCTTAGCGTTGTACCGATATGTAGAACCTCGTTAACAAAGTTTAGGAAATGCAACTCTCTACTGGGTGGATTTATCGAAATAGCCGAACCATTTCATGCAGTACACTATCAAAATTGCAGGGTGAAATCTAAGCCGTAACACAATCCTTAATCCTGTAATCATCATTTTTCAGATTGCCAATGTAATGTTGCTTCCTGCCAGATTGCTTTAGGGTTTGACCTCGTAAAGTAGTCCAGAGTCGTGAGCCGTTACAAAAAGGGGCACCTTTGTCCAATTAGCTTTTTGAGTGATAGCCAGTTTTCGAGCTTCTTTGAAAAGCTCTTGTAATCTCAGGATTATTATTAATTCACAAACTTCAAATGCTTCAGTCAAAGCTTCATCTTCCCCTCTGTCGTTCTCTAAATAGTCTCTATAAGCCTCTTGCAACTCCTCTAAGCCACTAATCACCATGCCATCTTCTGACGGTACATCGTAGTCAGCTAACCAATCAAAATCATCAGTTCCTCCCAATTCTGCAAATGCAAATAAATCAACAAACCACAAATCGTAGTTTACAGTAAACCCATTCATTTCGGCAAAAAAGGCTTTAACATCAATTTGCTTCTTTGCAGCTTTGTGAAAAATATCTAAATGTTCGCTCAGTTCTACGGCTAAGTGTTTCAAGTCTTTGCCTATGACTTTGTGAAAATCAGTTTTAGGTAATTCTGATAACTTATCCTCAGCAAGATTAATGGCTTCATCAAGATTATTGTTCGCTACAAGCTCACTTAATGCTTCGTCTAAGTTGAATTCCATGGATGATTGTTATTTTGTGCAAAGCTTTTTATGAGCAAATTAGCATAACATTCAGGCTGCCGCCACTGCAAATTACGCCCGTCGCGGCAACCGGCTCAAATCACGCAGCCGGCGACTATTTCTGCACCTGCAAAAATCAAAAAAGCCCGCCACACTTTTCATCAAAGTACGACGGGCTTTCAATTAGCGGGCGTAATGCCGCCGATTACGGAAACTTAGGAAACTTCGAGAAGTCGGGCTGGCGCTTTTCCATGAAGGCTTCGCGGCCTTCCTTGGCCTCGTCGGAGAGGTAGTAGAGCAGCGTGGCGTTGCCGGCCAGCTCCTGAATGCCGGCCTGCCCGTCGAGCTCGGCGTTGAACGACGACTTGAGCATGCGCAGCGAGAGCGGGCTTTTCTGCAGAATCTTGTGGCACCAGGCCATTGTTGTTTCTTCCAACTGGTCCAGTGGCACTACCTTGTTTACAAGGCCCATGTCGAGGGCTTCCTGGGCGTCGTACTGGTCGCAGAGAAACCAGATTTCGCGGGCTTTTTTCTGGCCCACTACGCGGGCGAGGTAGGAGGCGCCAAAGCCGCCGTCGAACGAGCCCACGTTGGGGCCGGTCTGGCCGAAGCGGGCGTTGTCGGCCGCAATGGTCAGGTCGCACACCACGTGCAGCACGTGGCCGCCGCCAATGGCCCAGCCCGCCACCATAGCCACCACGGGCTTGGGAATGGTGCGGATGATGCGCTGCAGGTCGAGCACGTTGAGGCGGGGCATGGCGTCTTCGCCCACGTAGCCGCCGTGGCCACGCACGCTTTGGTCGCCGCCCGAGCAGAAGGCCCGGCCGCCCTCCCCGGTGAGGATGATGACGCCAACATCCGTGCGGTCGCGGCAGATGTTCATCGCCTCAATCATCTCCTGCACCGTGAGGGGCGTGAAGGCGTTGTGCACCTGCGGCCGGTTGATGCTGATTTTAGCAATGCCGCCGTGCTGCGTGAAGAGAATTTCTCGGAACTCCTTAATCGGGGTCCAGCTGATGGGTTCGGACATGTGGGATGGAATAAATGAATTAGAACGTCATGCTTCGGCTGCGCTCAGCATGACCGGTGAGTCAATAATGAATTGCTTACGAAAATGCGTCTTTCACCGCTGCGCGGTATTCTTCAAAAAACGCCGCGTTGGTTTTGGAATCCGTGAAGATTTCCAGAATGGCCGCGCCGGTTTCGGCTGCAAAGAAAACCGACAGTGCGGTATCAAGTTCATCAAACGACGAAACCGGGAAGTAGCGCAGGTTAAAATCCTTGGCCGTGTTCTCGGCCGTGAGCGTCTGGCGCGTCTCAAAAAACTCCTCCAGCTCCGGCTGCTGCCGCGGCCCGTCGATGAGCCGGAAGATGCCGCCGCCGTGGTTATTGAACAGCACCACCCGCAAGTTGGGCGTGGGGTAGTTGTGCCAAAACGCGTTGCGGTCGTAGAAAAACGCCACGTCGCCGGTGAGTAGCACCACCGGGCGCCCGGGCTGGGACAGGGCCGCGCCCACGGCGGTCGAATTACAGCCATCGATGCCACTGGTGCCCCGGTTAGCAAAGGCCTCAACACCAGCCTTTATACCGAGAATATTGGCATAGCGCACGGCCATGCTATTGGCCAGGTGCAGGGCGGTACCTGGCAAGAGCTGGGGTAGCGTGGAATGAAATGCTGAAAACTCATTGAAAGGCTGGTTTGCTGCGACAAAAAAACGTTTTGAAAAGGCCATTGCCTTCGCTTCTGCAAGCTGCCAAGGCGCCAAAGTTTCTGCGTCATCGGTGGGGGTTTCTTGGGAAAAGCGAGAGAAGAACTCCTCCGGCTCCATTCGAATAAGGGAGGTCAGGCTGCGGAAGTTATCGGCAGCGGCCCCAACGGCCTGAACGTGCCAGTGGTGCTTGGGGGCAGCGTGCCGCAAGAACAGTTTTAGGCTTTTGGAAATGAGCGACTGTCCGAAGGTGATGAGTATGTCAGGTCGCAGGTCCTTTTTCTGCGTTTCATCTAACCCAGCCAAAAAGATGTCATGCCTGTTAATAATAGAGGAGTTTTGGCTTTGATTAGCAATGCTATCCGCGATAATTGGGATACCATAATTTCGCGTAAAATCACCCAATGCATCATTCAATGTCGCATTGAAAGGCTGTTGTCCTGCCACAACCAGTACATGGCCTGTACCCTGCAGTTCAGCCATGTGCTCCATGATTTTGGATTGGTGCATTTCCGGTGCGTTCGGTATCTCCCGAATAATCTTCACATCCGCATCATACCCAATTGCCTCGCCCGCCTTTGGATAAAAAGGCTCCCGCAGCGGCACATTCACCTGCACCGGCCCGGCGGGCGCGGCTTGCGCCAGATTAATGGCCTCGTTGATAATGCGCGCCGAAAACCACTTGGCATCCGGGTGCGCAGTATCTACCGGAAACTCAAACGCGCCTTTGGCGTGCGCGCCGTACAAGTTGTGCTGCCGGATGGTCTGTCCGTCGAGTTGGTCTATCCATTCCGGCGGGCGGTCGGCGGTAAAAATCACCAGCGGAATCTGTTGGAAAAATGCTTCGGCCACGGCTGGCGCGTAGTTCAGGCCCGCCGTGCCGGAGGTACACACAAGCGCCACCGCTCTTTTCTGAGCCTGCGCAATGCCCAGCGCGATGAAGGCCGCCGCCCGCTCGTCGGGCACCACGCGCACGGTCAAATCGGGGTGCCGGGCGAAGGCCAGGGTGAGCGGTGCCGAGCGGGAGCCGGGCGAAAGCACCACGTCGGTAATGCCATGCCGGGCGCAGATTTCAGCAATGTTATAAACGGCTTGCATGGGCTGGTTTTTTGTTTTTAGTGGCGGCCAACGAACGTCATGCTGAGCGCAGCGCTTATGGTTCGCAGTTTCATTTCGGTTTCCTGCCATTCCCGTTCCGGGTCGGAGTCCACGGTCAGGCCCGTGCCTGCGTATAAAATGGCTTCTGTGGCGCGCACTTGCAGGCAGCGCAGGTTCACGTAGAGGCGGGCCACTCCGGGCGCGGCCACGTTCACCGGGCCCAGGAAGCCGCTGTAGTAGGCGCGGTCGTAGCCTTCGTGCTGTTGAATAAAGTGCATGGCGGCTACTTTCGGCATGCCGCCCACGGCCGAGGTGGGGTGCAGCAGCCGCAGCATGTCGGTGCCCAACGACGGAAACGGCACGTGTTTCAGGTTCACCTCAAAATCGGTGCGTAAGTGCAGCAGCTCGCCGGCGATAACCGTGCGCGGCCCCGTTTCGTGGTATTCGCGTAGCCGCAGCTGCTTGAAGCAGTTCACGATGTAGCGCGCCACCAGGGCCTGCTCCTCTATTTCCTTTTGGCGCCAGATGGCCGTGCGGGGCGTAAATTCGGCCGTGAGGGGCTGGGTACCGGCCAGGGCCATGGTTCGGAACGCGCCATCGGCCGTGACCTCGGCCAGGATTTCCGGCGTGGCGCCCAGCCAGGTGCCCACACCCGGCACGCTCACCAGCGACACAAACGCCAGCGGGTATTTGCGGTCCAGCTCCACGAATGCCGCCAGCGGGTCGAAGCCGGCGGGGAGGGCGCGGCGGGCGGCACGCGAGGTCACCACTTTCAGCACCTGCTGCGCTTCAATGGCCGCCACTCCCCGGGTAACTAAGTCCGTGTATTCGAGTTCGGTGGCGGCATGCGGCACGGGCTGGGCGCTGTAGTGCCAGGCCAGTTCTTCTACCGCGCCGGCCGCCAGCCAGGCCGTGAGGTTCGGCACCAGCTCGCGCGCTTTGGGCGCCACGGCCACCGTGGTGGGCTGGCCGACATCATACAACACGTCGGCGGGCAGGAACAGGGCCGGGTTTTGGTCAGAGTCGCGGAACGGGAAAAACGCGAAGCCGGCCGGCGCCTGGGCATCGAGCGCGGGCGGCAGGCCAGTGTAGGTTGCTTCCAGCGACCGGGCTACCAGCAGGCGAGGGGCCGCCGCGCCGGGCTCGCGCCACACCGCCAGCGGCCGGCCCGTGCGCAGCGCACCCGCCACCAAATGGCGCAGGCGGGCGTGGGCATCAAGGGCCGCCGCGGCCGCAGGCCATGGCAACTGCCGGAATTCGCTGGTGTGCATCAGGCCTTTTGGGTGGGAGCAGCGGGTAAGTCAATCACGGCCATGGTAATGCGGCTGATGCACACCAGGGCGCCGGTTTCTTCGTGGGTGATGCGGATTTCCCACACCTGCGTGCTGCGGCCCACGTGCACCGGGGTGGCGCGGCCCCGCACCCAGCCGTCGCGCACGCCCTTGAGGTGATTGGCGTTGATTTCCAGGCCCACGGTGGCCTGTTTGGTGCGGTCTACGCGGCAGGCGGCGGCAATGCTGCCCAGGGTTTCGGCCAGGGCCACCGAGGCGCCGCCGTGCAGCAGGCCCATGGGCTGGTGGGTGCGTCCATCTACCGGCATGCGGCCTTCCACGTAGTCGTCGGCTACGGCCGTGATTTCAATGCCGAGGGCATCGGACAAGGTGGGGCGGGCGGCGGTCCAGCGGTTCACTTCTTCCAGATTCATAGGGGCACGGGGCAGGGCGGGGGAGCAGAGCAGAAAATCCTGCATCGCCGCAAATAGTTTGAAATGGGTCAACGGCCGGGGTTAAAACCTCGTACCTCGCTGTATTGTTGAAGCAAATACTGCGATGAAGCAGCGCCCGCAAAACTACTACGCAACGTGAGGCCCCGGACCATTTTCCTCCTACGCCACGGCCAGACCGATTTCAACGTGCAAGGAATTGTGCAGGGCAGCGGCGTCGATTCGAGCCTGAATGATACGGGCCGCCGCCAGGCAGCGCAGTTCTTCGCGGCCTACGGGCACGTCCCCTTCGATAAGGTTTACACCTCCGCCCTGCGCCGTACCCACGAGTCGGTGCAGCAGTTCCTGGACCTGGGCCTGCCCCACGAGGCCCACGCCGGCCTGAACGAAATAAGCTGGGGCGAGCGCGAAGGGACCCGCATTACCATGGAAGAGGACGCCGAATACCGCGAGGTACTGGCCGATTGGAGCGCGGGCCGCACCACTTCCCGCCTCACCGGCGGCGAAAGCCCCGAGGAAGTGGCCGCCCGCCAGCGTCCGGTTATTGAGCTGCTGAAAGCCCGCGACGATGAGCAGACCATCCTGGTGTGCATGCACGGCCGGGCTATGCGCGTGCTGCTCTGCCAGCTCCTTAACTACCCCCTAAGCTGCATGGAAGGCTTCGAGCACAGCAACTTGTGCCTCTACAAGCTCGAATTTACGGGCACCGTGTTCACGGTGAAAAACTTCCTGGACGTGACGCACTTAAGGGACGGTAAGAGCGCCGCGCTGGCCGGCTAGGAGCAGTTGCCGGCAAAAAGCCAGTAGAAACGGCGCTGCCAGACCGGGCACAAACAATCCCTCGCGCCAGCCGCGAACTACAACAAAGTTGTCTGCCCAACTTTTCGGGCTAATTTTGGCCTCCTCAATCCAAGCGTGATAAACCGATGGCCGAAATCATAAAAATGCCCAAAATGAGCGACACGATGACCGAAGGGACCATCGCGGCCTGGCTCAAGAAAGTGGGTGATAAAGTTAAATCCGGGGATATTCTGGCTGAAGTGGAGACCGACAAGGCCACCATGGAGCTGGAAAACTACGAAGATGGTGTCCTGCTGTACATCGGCCCCAAAGAGCAGGAGTCGGTGGTAGTAGACGGTATCCTGGCCATTGTTGGCAAAGAGGGCGAAGACTTTTCGGCCCTGCTCGCCGGGGCCCAGGGCGGCGCCGAAGCCCCCGAAGCTGATGCTCCGAAACCCGAAGCCGCGCCCGCCCCGGCTGCAGCCCCCGCCGCCGAGGCTCCGAAAGAAGCTCCCGCTGCGGCCCCTGCGCCCGCCGCCGCGCCTGCCGCGCCCACCAATGGCAAGAAAGCTACCGTGGTGCGCATGCCCAAAATGAGCGACACGATGACCGAAGGTACCATTGCCGCCTGGCTGAAAAACGTGGGCGACAAAGTGAAGTCCGGCGATATTCTGGCTGAAGTGGAGACCGACAAGGCCACCATGGAGCTGGAAAATTACGAGGACGGCACCCTGCTCTATACCGGGCCCAAAGCCGGCGAAGCCGTGGCCGTAGACGGCATCCTGGCCATCATCGGCGAAGAAGGAGCCGACATTCAGGCTCTATTGGGCGGGCAAAGCGGCGGTGCCGCTCCGGCCCCCGAAGCTGCTGCCACTGAGGCACCTGCTGCCGCTGAAGCTCCAGTACCCGCCGAAGCTCCTAAAGCTGTCGAAGCCGCTCCTACGGCACCGGCAGCCCCGGCCCAGCCCGCTGCTACTGCTACTGCTACTGCTGCGCCCGGTGGCCGCATCCTCGCCTCGCCGCTCGCCAAGAGCATTGCCAAAGAGAAAGGCATCAACCTGGCTCAAGTGGTTGGCTCCGGCGACAACGGCCGCATTGTGCAGCGCGACGTGGAGAACTTCCAGCCTAGTGCCACAGCGCCTGCTGCCGCTTCGCAAGCTGCTCCGGCCACTGTTCCTGCTGCTACTGCTCCGGCCGCTGCCCCACAGGCGGCGGCTCCGGCGGCGCAGCCGGCCGCCAGCCCCGCCAGCCCCGCAGCTTCGGCTCCTGCTTCGGATACCTACACCGACACGCCCGTGTCGCAGATGCGCAAGGTGATTGCCAAGCGTCTCTCCGAAAGCCTGTTCACGGCCCCGCATTTCTATCTCACGATGGAAATCAACATGGACCAGGCCATCGAAGCCCGGGTGCGGCTCAACGAGCTGTCGCCCATCAAGCTCTCGTTTAATGACTTGGTGCTGAAGTCTTCCGCCGTGGCCCTGCGCCAGCACCCGGCCATCAATTCTTCGTGGATGGGCGACAAAATCCGGCAGAACAAGGTCGTCAACATCGGCGTGGCCGTGGCCGTGGACGAAGGCCTGCTGGTGCCCGTGATTCGCAACGCCGACCAGAAAGGCCTTTCGCAAATCGCCACCGAGGTGAAAGAGCTGGCCGGCCGCGCCAAAACCAAAAAGCTGCAGCCCGCCGAGTGGGAGGGCAGCACCTTCACCATCTCCAACCTGGGCATGTTCGGCATCGACGAATTCACGGCCATCATCAACACGCCCGATGCCTGCATTCTGGCCGTGGGCGGCATCAAGCAGACGCCCATCGTGAAGAACGGCCAGATTGTGGTGGGCAACATCATGAAGGTGACCCTGAGCTGCGACCACCGCGTGGTGGACGGCGCCACCGGCGCCGCTTTCCTCCAAACCCTGAAAGGCCTGCTGGAAGACCCCATGCGCATGCTCATCTGAGCCTGACTTTAATTGATACAAAAAAACCAGCCCCATCAGGCTGGTTTTTTTGCGTTGAAATGAGCTAGCTTGCGTGCATTAAAATACTTGGTTTCAATTAATCTTTCTCCGTCACCCTTTTCTCATTAACCAGCTGCAATACCTATGAAATCAAGTTTACTGATTGCTCCCATCTGCCTTGTTAGCAGTATGGCCTGGGGCCAAAATGCCACCCTGACCGGGCAAGTGCTGGACCCCGCCGGCCGCCCCGTGATTGGGGCTGCCGTGGTAGAAAAAGGCACGAACAACGGCACCGCTACCGGCGGCGATGGTCGTTTTTCGCTCCGCACCCGCACCGCTCAGCCCCGGCTTGTGATTAGCTCGTTGGGCTATGCGACCCAGGAAGTAGCCGGCGACGGCAGCGCCACCAGTATCAGCCTGGCCGAGAGCAGCACCAGCCTGGAAGACGTGCAGGTGGTGGGCTCGCGCAGCGCCAACCGCTCCGTCACGGATTCGCCTTCGCCGGTCGACATTATTGATATTCGGGAAGTGACGGCCAAAACCGGCCAGCTCGACGTGAACCAGCTGCTGCAGTTCGTGGCGCCCTCCTTCAACTCGAATCGCCAGACCGGCTCCGATGGGGCCGACCACGTGGACCCCGCCAGCTTGCGCGGCCTGGGCCCCGACCAGACCCTGGTGCTGGTGAACGGCAAGCGCCAGCACCAATCGGCCCTGGTGAACCTGTTCGGCTCGCGCGGCCGCGGCAACACCGGCACCGACCTGAACGTGATACCCGCCGCCAGCATCGAGCGCATTGAGATTCTGCGAGATGGTGCGGCGGCGCAGTACGGCTCCGATGCCATTGCGGGCGTCATCAACATCGTGCTGAAAAGCTCGGTGAAGCAGCTCACGGCCAGCGCCAACTACGGCGTGTACGACGCCAAATACCGCCGCGATAACCAGCGTTTCGACGGCGGCAACTTCAACGCCAACGTCAACTACGGCATCGGGCTGGGCGAAAAAGGCAGCTTCATCAACGCCACGCTCGACTACAACAAGCGCGAGCACACCCAGCGGGCCAACGTGCCTTCGCCCAACGGCCTGGCCCGGCGCGAGTACGGCGACCCGGAGGTTTCCAACGCTTCGGTGTACCTGAACTCCAAGTTCGCGCTCAACGAGAGGTCGCATGTCTACGCTTTTGGCGGGCTGAACAAACGCAAGGGCGATGCCTACGCCTGGACCCGCTTTGCCGACGACGACCGCAACGTGCCCGCCATTTACCCCAACGGTTTCGACCCCATCATCACCAGCGACATTGTGGACGCCTCGGCGGTGGCGGGCGTGCGCACCGCGCTGGGGGAGTGGGAGCTGGACATCAGCAACAACTTCGGCTCGAACAACTTCGAGTACGGCCTGCGCAACACCCTGAACGCCTCGTTGGGGGCGCAGTCGCCCACTTCGTTCAACGCCGGGGGCTTCCAGCTGCAGCAGAACGTGGTGAGCGTGGGCCTCACGCGCAACTACAAAACCGTGCTGCAGGGCCTGAACGTGGCCGTAGGGGCCGAGGGGCGTCGCGAGTGGTACAAGCTGTTTGCCGGCGAGGAAGCCTCGTACCGCAACTATGACCCCAACCTGTCGGGCGGCTCGCAGGGCTTTCCGGGCTACCAGCCCAGCGACGAAATCAAGGCGCAGCGCGACAACATCGGGGCCTACGTGGACGCGGAGCTGAGCGTGACCCAGCGCTGGCTGCTGGCCGCCGCCCTGCGCTTTGAGAACTACAGCGACTTTGGCAGCACCCTCAACTACAAAGCCTCAACGCGCTACACCCTGACCGATTTTCTGACGGTGCGCGGCACGTTCAGCACCGGTTTCCGGGCGCCCTCACTGGCCCAGAAAAACTTTAATTCAACCTTTACCAACTTCATCAACGGCAAGCCGGTGGAGGTGCTGCTGGCCCGCAACAACAGCGCCGTGACCCAGAAGCTGGGTATTCCGGCCCTGAAGCAGGAGACCTCGACCAGCGCCAACGTGGGCTTCACCAGCCGCCTGGGCTCGGCCCTGAGCCTGACCGTGGACGGCTACTACATCAAGGTGCGCGACCGGGTAGTGCTTACCTCGCAGTTTGGCTCCGATGACCCCGTGATTGGCGCCGACCTGGTGGCCCTGAACGTGAACCAGGCCCAATTCTTCGCCAACGCCGCCGACACCCGCTCGCTGGGACTCGATGTGGTGCTGAACCACCTAGCCACGCTGGGCACCGGCCGCCTGACTTCTACGCTGGCTGCCAACTTCAACAGCCTGAAAATTGACCGCGTGACGACTTCCGGCCGCTTGGCGGGCCGCGAAGACGACTTCTTCGGTCCCCGCGAGCAGGCGTTTGTGAAAGCGTCGGCGCCGCCCTCCAAAATCAACGCAACCTTCGACTACCAGGTGAGCAAGTGGGGTGCGCTGCTGCGCTTCGTGCGCTTCGACAAGGTGACGCTTCTGGACTTCGACAACGAGGAGATGAACTACGCCGCGCGCATCACCACCGACCTGACCCTGAGCTACGCCCTGACCCCGCACCTGCAGCTGGCCGTGGGCAGCTCCAACCTGTTTGGCGTAGTGCCCACGCTGTTTGACCCGCAGCGCACCGAAACCGGTGGCGCCTGGGACCCCGTGCAAATGGGTGCCAACGGCCGCTTCCTGTTCGCCAAAATTCAGGCCCGCTTTTAGAGGGAGTTAGGAGTTAAAAGTGACGAGTGACGAGTTAAAGCAGATGTCGCTTTAACTCGTCACTCGTCACTTTTAACTCCTAACTCAGTTGCCAAGCGGTTTGGTTAGGCGGCAGGGCGTAATTTCGTGTTTTCACCCCGTATGGGCGGTGAAGCGTACGACCTGCTAATTTCCCCATGACCAGAATCCGTTCTACTACCGTCCTTGGTATTCGCCACAACGGCGAAATTGCCCTCGGGGCCGATGGCCAGGCCACCATGGACAAGCAAGTTGCCAAAAGCAACGTGCGCAAAATCCGCAAGCTGCAGGATGGCAAAATCGTGACCGGTTTTGCCGGTTCCACGGCTGATGCCTTTATGTTGCTCGACAAGTTTGATGAGAAGCTGAACGGCTACGGTGGCAACCTCAAGCGCGCCGCCATCGAACTGGCCAAGGAATGGCGCAAAGACCAGTACCTGCGCAAGCTCGAAGCCATGATGGTGGTGGCCGACAAAGACGAGCTGCTCATCCTTAGCGGCACCGGCGACGTATTGGAACCAGACTCCGACGTGGCCGCCATCGGCAGCGGTGCCATGTATGCGCAGGCGGCGGCCCTGGCCCTCAAGAAGCACGCGCCGCACCTCACCGCGCGTCAAATGGTGGAAGATGCTCTGCACATTGCCGCTGACATCTGCATCTACACCAATCATAACCTGATGATTGAACAGCCTAGTTAGAAAGCTGTTAGCTAATAGCTGTTGGCTGTTAGCTTCTCTATTGCGTAAGCAAACCGTATTCATTCCGACAAAAGCTAACAGCCAACAGCTATTAGCTAACAGCTAATTACATGCAAGTAACCAACTTTCTCCGCCACCATTTCCGCCACTTCAATGCTGCTGCGCTTATCGACGCGGCCGATGGCTATAACAAGCACCTCGCCGATGGCGGCAAAATGATGATAACCCTGGCCGGTGCCATGAGCACCGCCGAAATGGGAATTCAGCTGGCCGAGCTCATTCGGCAGGACAAGGTGCACATCATCAGCTGCACCGGCGCCAACCTGGAAGAGGACATCTTTAACCTCGTAGCCCACGATTTCTACGAGCGGGTGCCCAACTACCGCGACCTGACCGCGGCCGACGAAACCGCCCTGCTGGCGCGCCATATGAACCGCGTGACCGACACCTGCATCCCCGAAGAAGAGGCCATGCGCCGCCTGGAGCACTCGGTGCTGAAGTTCTGGGAAAAGGCCGACAAGGCCGGCGAAGCCTATTTCCCCCACGAATTCTTCTACCAGATTCTGCTAAGCGGCGAGCTGGAGCAGTACTACCAGATTGACCCCAAAAATTCCTGGATGCTGGCCGCGGCCGAGAAAAACCTGCCCATCATCTGCCCCGGCTGGGAAGACTCCACGCTGGGCAACATCTACGCCGGCCACGTCATGACCGGCGACATCAAGAACGTGCACACCATGCGCACCGGCATCCAGTACATGATGTACCTGGCCGACTGGTACACCGCGCAGGCCACCGACGATAGCACCGTGGGCTTCTTCCAGATTGGCGGCGGCATTGCCGGCGACTTTCCCATTTGCGTGGTGCCCATGCTGCACCAGGACCTGGGCCGCACCAGCGTGCCGCTGTGGGGCTATTTCTGCCAGATTTCGGACTCTACCACCAGCTACGGCAGCTACTCGGGTGCCGTGCCCAACGAGAAAATCACCTGGGGCAAGCTGGGCGAGAAAACCCCGAAATTCATTATCGAAAGCGACGCGACCATTGTGGCGCCGCTGGTTTTCGCCATCGTGCTGGGCCAGTAATTATTGCAGAACTGAAGTTAAAAAGCCCGTCGCTGTCGCAGCGACGGGCTTTTTGCATTTGGAGGAGTAGTGGCGCTGGACGGCTAGCGCGTAGCGGCAGTTTGCGGCTTCTTTGGGGCCGCAACCGGGCGCAAATCCGGCCGCTCGCGCAGTACCTGCACCGTGAGTACGGCGATGCACACCACGGCCGCCACAAGCAGCACCACCACTTGCAGCACCGAAATGCCCAGCGCCCGGCCGTAGCGCCGCGCCGTGGTCAGGGCGGGGGCGGCCACCAGCAGCTGCGCGTACACCCAGAGCGAATACAGTACCGTTGGGATAAACACAAGCTGCGAAGCCACCTTCAGGAAGGTTTGGTTGCCTGCTAGTAGCGCGGGCAGCATCAGCGCCAGGTTAATGATGGTGAGCGTGCCCCCGATGAACGCGCCCGCCAGTAGCACCTCGGCGTAGTTGTAGCCCGCCCGTCGCAGCCGCCACCATGCCACCAGGCTGTTGAGCGGCATGAGCACCAACTGCATCAGGTAGGGGTGTTTTATGGTGAGGGCCAGGTAACGCTCCATCACCACCGACATCAGGGCCACCGGAGGCGAGCCGGCCTTGGTGGGCTGCGAGGTCAGCATGGCCAGGTGCAAGTCGGACTGAAAGGCCGACATCGTCAGCGCCGAGAGGCCCACAAGCAGCAGCAGGTAGCTTACGGGGCGGAACTGCCGGGTGCGCTGCCCCGCCAGGTACCCGCGAATGGTGAGGCCGGGGCGCGTCAGCATTTGGTAGAACGTGTACGCCAACCCCTTGTCGACATGCCAGACAGAGTGCGGCAGGTCGTGCAGCAGCAGGTGTTTCAGGGTGATGCGGTGCGTATCGGCCGGTTGCCCGCAATGCGCGCAAAACCGGTCGGTGAGGGCCGCCCCGCAGTCCAGGCAGTCGTGGTGAGCAGGCGGGACACCGCCAGGGGCCTTCTCGATGGCGTTGACGGCGACCACCGCCGTCAGGTGGGTGGAGTAGTCGAAGGACATAAGGTCAGAATACCAAGTGATACATCGGGAAATACCGGGCGTGGCAATATCGTAAGCATCACCCAAAAAGCAAGCAGCCCGGCACAAATCAGCTTTGCCGATATTGAGCCCGGCTAGCCCAGCACATGCTGCGCCAGCACCCGCTGCACGTCGTAGATGTTCACGCCGCTGCTGAATTTGCGGATGATACTGGGCAGTGTTTCGCTCGATACCCAGATTTTTAGCTCGGCATCAAGGTCTAAGTGGCCGGCGGTTTCGATGCTGAAGCGGGAAATACTTTTGTAGGCTATTGACAGGTACTCCGACTTCTTGCCCGTCAGGCCTTGCTTGTCGACTAGAATCAAGCGCTTGTTGGTAAAGATAAATACATCACGCACCAGCTTAAAACCAATTTCGATGGTTTCGCCGCTGGCCAGCAGCATGCCGTAGTCGCTGTTCAGGTCGCTGGGTTGAACGGCGCCCGCATTGTCAAGAAGTCCGGAAAAGAAGCCCATAGTGTTCAGGAGTGAAGGTGTTTGCAAGGATAGGAAGAATAACTGAGCTGATGAGGGTGAGCCGTTATTATTTTTTTACAGAGAATGCCAGCAACCAAAAAGCCCCGCCTTTTCAACGGGAAAAGACAGGGCTTGGTAATAACTAATACGCGAGTGACTACGCCATAGCCAGTTCCCGCTCTTGCACCACGCCCACGGCTTCAAAGGCCTGGCTCAGGTCCAGCATCAGGTCCTGTGGGTCTTCTACGCCGATGCTCAGGCGAATCATTTGGGGGGTGATGCCCATTTCGGCTTGCTCATCGAGGGTAATGTCGGAGTGCGTCATGGTGCCGGGGTGCTCGGCTAGGCTTTCGGTGCCGCCCAGGCTCACAGCCAGTTTAATGAGCTTCAGGGCGTTGAGGAAGCGGAAGGCTTCGGCCTCGCCGCCCCGGATGTCGAAGGAAATCATGGAGCCGGGCGAAAGGCAGTGGCGGCGGTAGATGTCCTGCTGGGCGGGGTTGTGCTCGAGGTGCGTGAGGTAGTAGGTGCGGGCCACCAGCGGGTGCGTGCGCAGCCAGTCGGCAATAGTTTGGGCCGATTGGGCGGCGCGCTCCATGCGCAGCTTCAGGGTTTCGAGGCTGCGCATCAGCATCCAGCCGGTATTGGGGTCGCACATGGTGCCCATGAAGGTGCGCATGGCTTTTATTTCCTTCATGAGGGCGTGGCTGGCCAGGGCCGCCCCAGCAATAAGGTCGGAGTGCCCGCCCAGAAACTTGGTGGCTGAGTACAGCACCACGTCGGCACCGTGCTTGAGCGGGTGCTGGAATACCGGGCCCAGGAAGGTATTGTCCACCACCAGACGAATGGGATGCTCCGGCGTGCTGTGCTGGCGGGCCAGGGCGGCGCAGGCTTCCAGGTCCACGAGGTGGTTGGTGGGGTTGGCGGGGGTTTCCACGAAAATCATGGCCAGGCGGCCCTGCTCGATGCCGGCCACCTGGGCCGTCAGCTCCTCGGGCGTGGCCGTGGGGCGGAAGCCCACCGCCGTGATGCCGAACTTGCGCAGCACGTTTTTAAGGAAGAAATCCGAGCCGCCGTACACGGGCTCGGAGTGCAGCACTACATCGCCGGGCTTGAGCAGGGCCAGCAGCGTGGTGCTGATGGCGGCCATGCCACTGGCAAAGCTGGCGGCTTCCTCGGCGCCGTCCCATAGGGTGAGGCGGTGCTCCAGAATTTCCAGGCTGGGGTTGTTGAGGCGCGAGTAGATGAGGCCCATTTCCTCGTCGGGGTCGGCTTGGCGTAGGCCATAGGCCAGCTCGAAGAAGGCTTTGCCTTCCTCGGCATTTTTGAAGACGAACGTAGAGGTCTGAAAAATAGGCGGTTTGATAGCGCCCTCGCTCCAGGCGGGGGTGTAGCCGTAGCTCATCATCAGGCTTTCGGGCCGTAGGGTCTGGCCGCTTATCTTGGCATGTTCATGCAGGTTGGAC
>NZ_JNLX01000025.1 GCF_000715495.1 Hymenobacter sp. IS2118
GTCGAAGCCATCAACTGTTCGCTACGCCAGCGCTGTGGGGTGCTCGTGCGAAAATCTTGTTCCTTCAGCAAGTCGCTGAGTATGCACACCGCCCGGATTAAAATTGTAATTGACCGGTACAATACCACCTTGAATTAGACCACCGCCCAATTTTGGCGGTGGTCTAATCTAAGGTGAAATGATTAATTTTAGGGATGGTTTTTACGCAACATTTCTGCGCTGCTTGCGGCAGTGAACATATTCGCCGTAACGGCAGCGCTGGGGGCCATGCCAAATACCAGTGCAAAGGCTGCGGGCATCAAGC
>NZ_JNLX01000026.1 GCF_000715495.1 Hymenobacter sp. IS2118
CGCGCACCACGGCCACGCCCTGGGCTTTCGAGAGCCGGAAGTTGAGCAGCGGATTGCGCATGCCCAGGTCCAGCAATTCCTGGCGGGAGGCATCGAGGCGGGCCGCCAGGGCCGGGGATTCTTCGGAAGCGAGCATGGGGTTTGGGGGGGATGGGGTGCCCCGCGCCCTCACGCGCTGAACGCCTGCCCCTCGGCATCCACCCGCAGCAGCGCCAGCTCGGCCAGCGACTCCAGCAGGGGCTGGACCTGCGCGGCCCGCACCTTGCCCGCGAAGCTGGCGGCGACTGCCGGGGCGGACAG
>NZ_JNLX01000027.1 GCF_000715495.1 Hymenobacter sp. IS2118
GCCGCCTTGGCCCGGCGCCGCCGCTGGCTGGCCCGCCTGCTGGAGGAAGCCGCCGATGCCCTGGCGCCCGAAGCGCCGGCCGGCCCCACCACCGCCCGGCTGCTGGCAGCCCGCCGCCAGGGCTACCTGCACGAGGCCTCCCTGCTGGCCGCCGGGCCGTAGCGTGGGCACCCCGGATAAGGCTGGGTGATGATAGCCGGGTTGGTTTGAGCTGTGGAGCGGAGGGCGGGACACGACTGCCCGACCGGTCCGGACGGACCACAAAACGCGGCGGGACCAGCGCAGCTGCTGCCCGCCCCACCGTGTAACCCCCGGCGCCGTAGCTGCTGCGGCGCTGGCCCCGGTCATCAGGGCAACTGCCAGGCGGCCGCTGTTCCCGTAGCTTCGGCGTTAATTTAAAACCGGTGCCAACCGATGCGGTTTTCTTTCTCGTACGGTGTAAGGTTGATGGCCGGAGTTTCGACAATCGGTTCGGCCCCGTCGCTCCTGGCCGCCCGGTAAGGGCTTACTTTACGCTGTTCCTGCCGGGACCAGTTCTCTTTATTTATGTTGCCCACTGCCCGTATTGCTATTCTGCTCTTCACCCGCTCGGCGGGGGAGGAGGCGGCGCGCAAGCGGTTCCTGAGCCACGGCACCCCGGCCGAAAATGTGGCGGTGGCCGCCCGCCTCATTCACCACGCTACGGATACCGCCCGCCGGGCCGGGCTCGATTTCGTGTGCGTGGACTCTGCCCGGCAGGCAGGGGCTACGTTTGGCGCGCGGCTGGTTGGGGCCGTGCGCGCCACCTTCGCCCTGGGCTACGAGCACCTGCTCATCATCGGCAACGACTGTCCGCAGCTCACCACGGCCACTTTGCGGCAGGCCGCTGCCGCAGTACAGGCCACCGGCGCCGTGCTGGGGCCGGCCACCGATGGCGGCGTGTACCTGCTGGGCCTCTCGCGGCCTGTGTTCGAAAACGGCGCCTGGCTGGCGTTGCCCTGGCAAACCCCCCATTTGGGTGCGGCTTTGCGTCGGCACCTAGGGGAATTGGGCACGGTAGCCCACCAACTGCCCGTGCTGGCCGATGTGGACGACGAGGCCGGGCTGGTGCGGGCCCTACGGCAGCCCTTGCCGCGGGGGCTTCGGCGCGAGCTGCACCGGCTGCGCACCGCCCGGCGGTGCTTGGCCCGGTCCGGCGCCCGGCTGGCCGCCC
>NZ_JNLX01000028.1 GCF_000715495.1 Hymenobacter sp. IS2118
CCCCCGGGCCATACTAGTACTGGATGCATCTGCAGGATATCGCGGCCGCAGAAGACCTAAGCTAGCGTTTAGAGTGCAATTTTGTCAGCAGCCATACTCTAAGCCCTGTTTTTAAGTACCCAGGAAGCCAGAATAGTCTTGAGAAGGGAGGAAATTGCTGGGCAGCATTATGAGCATTATCAACACTTTTTTTCATGGAGGAAGTAAGTACAGGCAAAGCCAGATGAATTACGTTTAGAGCTGTGGAGGTCATTAAGACCCTGAATAATTGCTTTGATGGACCCATGCTGCCACAAAAAAAGATATAGGGGGCTGCCTTTATCCATGACATATAGCCACATCGGAGACATTTAATGATGCAATTTGAGCCCTGTGCCGAAGCTCAGTACCATATTACATGCCTCAAAGTGGTATCCAACCGTTAACTACAAATTAGAAACGTATACGGATCCCCC
>NZ_JNLX01000029.1 GCF_000715495.1 Hymenobacter sp. IS2118
AGCCTATCCGGAAAATAAGGAAGTTGTAGCCGAGCGCGAGAATTTTGGGGTTACCACACCTAACAAATTTCCCGTTGCGCCCGACTACAACCGAATACGAAGCTACCATACACGCCGATTTTTTGCCTTCTCCCGCACTCTGGGCCGCCGCTGACCCGCTGCTGCCGGAGCCGGCCAGCGGCCCTGGTAAGCGCGGCCGGCCGGCCGCCTGTAACCGCCAAATGTTTTTTGCCATCTACTATATTTTGGTTACGGGGATGCAGTGGAAGGCCTTGCCGCGGTGCTTGGGGGCAACCTCCACGGTCCATG
>NZ_JNLX01000030.1 GCF_000715495.1 Hymenobacter sp. IS2118
GGACAGCAGCGGAAACACCGGGCCCCAGTTCGAGGTGGTGGCGGTGGCCCAATACGTATCGCCCACCTTCACCACCGACGGGTCAGGAAAATCGCCAGGCACCACCGGGTTGGCGATAACCAGCGCGGCTGACGCGGTACCAGTGGTAGCAGCGCGGCACTGCTCAAGCATCGAATAAATGGCGTCATAAAACTCAAGCGGACAGTTACCAATGCGGTGGGAAAAAGAAAAGCAGCTGCTATTCGCCGGCCGGGCGGGGCAGCGGGATGCCCAACGGCACCGGGGTACCAAAGTCCGGCGT
>NZ_JNLX01000031.1 GCF_000715495.1 Hymenobacter sp. IS2118
CGCCGCCCTGGCCACCGCCGGAACGACCGCCGCCGCCGTTGCCACCTTCGCGGGGGCCGGAGCGGGCCGGACGACCCGCCGGGCCCTTGGGCCGGATGATGCGCTCGTTGCCGTGCAGCATGACGGGTTTGATGCGGCCCGATACGAACGGATGCTCGGCTTCGATGTCAATCTGGCGGCTGATGAGCTTCTGGATATCCTGCAGGTAAGCGCGCTCCTCGTCTTCCACAAACGAAAACGCGGTGCCGAACGCGCCGGCCCGGCCAGTGCGGCCAATGCGGTGCACGTAGGTTTCGGGCTCGTTCGGGATTTCGTAGTTGATAACGTGAGTCAGCTCGTCCACGTCGATGCCGCGGGCGGCGATGTCGGTGGCCACCAGCACGCGGGTGCTGCCGGCTTTGAAGTTGGACAGGGCCCGCTGGCGGTGGTTCTGGCTTTTGTTGCCGTGAATGGCTTCGGCCGGAATCTGGTTGGCGGCCAGGGCTTTCACCACTTTGTCGGCACCGTGCTTGGTGCGGGTGAAAACCAGCACCCGCTTAATCTCGCGGTCCTGCAGGATGTGGCGGAGCAGGGCGGGCTTGTCGTTGTTCTCCACCAGGTACACCGATTGGGTGACGGTATCGGCGGTGCTGCTTACGGGCGTCACGGCCACGCGCACCGGGTTGGGGCGCAGGATGGTGCCGGCCAGCTCCTGAATCTGGCCGGGCATGGTGGCCGAGAAGAACAGGGTCTGGCGTTTGGCGGGCAGCTTGGGCAGGATGCGCTTGATGTCGTTGATGAAGCCCATGTCGAGCATGCGGTCGGCTTCGTCGAGCACAAATACTTCCACCTGGCGCAGGTCTACGAAGCCCTGGTTCATGAGGTCGAGCAGGCGGCCGGGGGTAGCGATGAGTACTTCTACGCCGCGCTTGAGCTGCGCCACCTGCGAGCCCTGGCTCACGCCACCGAAAATAACGGTGTGGCGAATCTGGCTCAGGTGGCGGCCGTAGGCGCCGAAGCTTTCGTTGATTTGGATGGCCAGCTCGCGCGTGGGCGTGAGCACGAGGCAGCGAATGGCGCGCGGGGCGTGGTTCGACACCTGCGCGGTGCGGTGCAGCACCTGCAGAATGGGAACGGTGAAGGCGGCCGTTTTGCCGGTGCCGGTCTGGGCTACGCCCAGCAGGTCTTTGCCTTCGAGCACGTGGGGAATGGCTTGCTCCTGAATAGGAGTGGGGGTAGTGTATCCTTCCTCTTTGAGGGCTTTGAGGATGGGGTCAATCAGGTTTAAATCGTCAAACGTCATGTGTGGGGGTTTGGTACTCGAATAGTTCGGGTGGGGGCTGGGGCCAATAAGGGGCCGCGCAGCAATAGGGGGCGCCTCGTGCGGAAGCACAGGCGGGCATGGCCACGCCGGACGGTGCCGGGCGTGGGCGGGGTTGGCGGCTCGTCGGAGGCCGTCAGATTCCCTGAATGAAGAGAAGTTGGGGTGAGGTGCGCTTACTTGCGGAGGCAGCCGAGGCGCGTGGCTTTGCCCGACGCAGCCGGGCAGCGGGCTGCTCCGACGGCGGCCCTGGTGTCAACAAAGGTACAACATAGTAATCCGAACATGCAGATTATCGAGCGGACCCAGGTATTCAACGGTCACTACAAAGTCAACCAGCTAATCGTTCAGGACGGCGACCAGCGGCTGCGGCGCGAACAGTTTGCGCCCGGCAAGGCCGTGGCCGCCCTGGTCTACGACACGGCCCGGCAGGTGTACGTCCTCACCCGCCAGTTCCGCATCGGCCCCGAAGCCAACCTCCTAGAAATAGCCGCCGGCATGATAGACGGCAACGAAGCCCCCGAAACCGCCGTGCGCCGCGAGATTCATGAGGAGCTGGGCTACGAGGTGGACCACCTGGAAGAAATCGTGTGCATCTGGCCCTCACCGGGTACCAGCTCCGAGGAAATCACCGTGTTCTACGCCGAGGTAAGCCGCCGCACCGGCGCTGGCGGCGGGCTGGCCGAAGAAAACGAGCACATCGAAATGGTGGAGCTGAGCTGGGAGGCGCTGCTGGCCGAGCCCTTGCGCGATGCCAAGACGGTGCTGGCCGTGCAGTGGCTGCGGCTGCGAGGGTGAAACGGAACGGTGAATGCTGCGCTTTCGCATGGAAATCCGCACCTGAATTTTCAACCTTGAGAGATAGCCCGGTAGCAGCAGCTTTTCCAGTTGCGAATGCAGCATCAGTATTTCTGGGTTACTGCAGGCCGCCGCTGGGTAGCAGGTGGCGTGGGCACTTATCAGCTGGTTGAAAACGGTATTGGACGTGATAAAGCAGCACGGGTAGTGAGTTTCTATATCGGGTGTGCTTGCTGCCAACGGCTATCTTGCGGGGCCAAATCAGAGGAACAGCAGCTGTGAGTTGAAACAGCTTTTTTCTGGTTTAAAGCATCTAATCAAGCAAAAGTCAACCCGATGCCCAATCCAACAGGAGTGTTAATTTCCATCGTTAGCCCCGTTTATAAAGCTGAAAATTTACTTAACGAGCTGGTGCGCCGGCTCCAGCTCAGTCTGGAAACTATCACGTCCAATTATGAAATAATTTTGGTCGACGACCGGGGGCCGGATAATTCCTGGCAACTTATTGCCGCTCATGCCCGGCGCGACCCACGCGTGCGAGGAGTGCGCTTATCACGCAATTTTGGGCAGCACAAAGCCATCACGGCGGGCCTTGAGCAAGCAAGAGGCGAATGGATAGTGGTGATGGATTGCGACTTGCAGGACCAGCCCGAAGAAATCCCCCGGCTCTATAATTACGCAAAAGCGGAGGCCTACGACCTCGTGTTTGCCCGGCGGGTGGAACGCCGGGACTCTTGGCTCAAGCGGGCGGGCTCCCGCTGGTTCTACCGAGCCTTGTCGTACCTGACGGAAACCAAGCAGGACCCTGCTATTGCTAATTTCGGTATTTACCACCGCAAGGTGATAGCTGCCGTGCTGGCTATGCGCGAAAGTATCCGCTACTTTCCGACCATGGTGCGCTGGGTGGGTTTTCGGGTGGGTGGGCTGGCCGTGGACCACGCGGAGCGCCCCGAAGGCGGTAGCAGCTACAACTTACGGGGGCTCCTGAACTTAGCGCTGGACATTATTTTGGCGTATTCCGATAAACCGCTGCGCCTGACCATAAAGCTGGGCCTGGGTATCTCGGCGTGCGCCTTCGTGCTGGTCCTCGTCACCCTGATTCGCTACCTGCTGGGACACGACTGGCAGCCCGGTTATGCTAGTCTGGTTATATCCATCTGGTTTTTTGCCGGTTTGATTTTGTCGGTGCTCGGCATGGTTGGCCTCTATATCGGCAGAACTTTTGAGCAGGTGAAAAACCGTCCTATCTACTTGATTGATATTCGGACCGATACTGATACTGTCCCCGCTTCATGACGGCTGCTTCCCCACTTCAGCACCTTGCCTGGGACAGTGATTTTCTGGGTTTCCCGGTGGCCCGGCTCGCTGCGGGAGGGCTGGGTGCCTCAGCCATCGCGGCAGCCGTGGCCGAAGCACGTCAGGCCGGCTACCGCCTGCTCTACGCCATTGTCCTGCCCACCGATACGGCCGGGGGAGAAGCCCTGCGCCAAGCTGGTTCCGGGCTGGCCGACCGCAAAGTAACCTATGCTATGGCGCTAACGGCGGCGGATGCGGTGTCCATCAGTCCCGCCATTAGCGACGCAACCGCTTACTCAATGCAATTGGAGTCGTTGGCGTGGCAGAGTGGGGAATACTCTCGTTTTCGGCTCGATAGGCGCTTCCAGCCCGGTGTTTTCCAGGAACTGTACAGCCAATGGTTGCGCAACTCCCTTTCCGGTGAGCTTGCCCGCCGGGTGCTGGTGTGGCGTAGTGCGCAAGACCCGGAAGCCGGCTTGCTCACCCTGGGCGAGAAAAACGGCCGGGCCGATATTGGCTTGCTGGCCGTGGATGTGGCCGCGCGGGGGCAGCGCGGGGGCCAGCAGCTGGTAGCGGCAGCCCGCGCGCAGGCAGCGGCCTGGGGTTTTGCTACGTTGCAGGTTGTGACGCAGGGCGACAACGTGGCGGCCTGCCGCTTTTACGAGAAATGTGGCTTCCTCCCCGAGAGTGAAGAGCACATCTACCACCTATGGCTAAATTAGAAAGCGCGGTATGAAGCGCCTGCGGCCCCATCTTTACGGCCGCTAACCGTGACATCCATGCTACCCGCCATTCCCTTCAACAAGCCCTACCTATCGGGGGGCGAAATCCAGTACATCGAAGAAGCCGTGCGCTCGGGCAAGATTTCGGGCGACGGCACCTTCACTAAGCGCTGTCACCAGTTTTTTGAGCAGCAGCTGGGGGTTCACAAAGCCTTGCTTACCACCAGCTGCACCGACGCGCTGGAAATGGCGGCCCTGCTGCTCGATGTGCAGCCGGGTGATGAGGTGATTGTGCCTTCCTACACCTTTGTGAGCACCCCAAACGCCTTCGTGCTGCGGGGAGCTAAAATTGTGTTCGTCGACAGTACCTCCGAAAACCCCAACCTCGACGTGGCCTCACTCGAAGGCCTCGTCACGTCGCGTACGCGGGCCATCGTGCCGGTGCATTATGCGGGCATTGCCTGCGACATGGACGCCATCCGGGGTGTGGCCGACCGGCACGGGCTGGCGGTGGTGGAAGATGCCGCTCAGGCTGTCGATAGCTTCTATAAAGGTCGGCCCTTAGGCTCGCTGGGGGAGCTGGCCGCCTTCTCTTTTCACGAAACCAAAAATATTATTGCCGGCGAAGGTGGCATGCTGGTAATAAACGATGCCCGCTACGCGGAGCGCGCCGAAATTATCCGGGAGAAAGGGACCAATCGGTCGTCCTTTTTCCGGGGCGAGGTCGATAAATATGGCTGGGTTGACGTGGGGTCGAGCTTCTTGCCCTCTGACATTATCGCGGCCTTCCTGTGGGCGCAGGTAGAGCACCTGGCCGAGATACAAGGGCGGCGCAAGGAAATCTGGCAACGGTATCGCGAAGCATTTTTGCCGCTGCTAAAACTGGGCATCGGCTTGCCCGTCATCCCGGACTATGCCACCAACAACGGGCACATGTTTTACCTGGTATGCCGGAGTCTGGACGAACGTACCGCCCTCATTGCCTACCTGCGCGAACGACAGATTCTGCCCGTTTTCCATTATTTGTCCTTGCATAAAAGTCCGTTTTATCAGGAGAAGCACGATGGCCGCGCGTTGCCCTGGGCCGACCACTACACCGATTGCTTAGTGCGGCTCCCGCTTTATTACGAGCTACATCCCGAGTTGCAGCAGCGGGTGATTGAAGCCGTTGGTGCCTTCTACCATTAATACAGCTAGTTGGGTCGGGGTGCAAATCGGCGTCTATCTCGCGCGTTCAGTAAGGCCGATGATTCCTGGCAGTCCTGGTTTCAACAGAAGTACAACCTAATAATCCGAACATGCAGATTATCGACCGGACCCAGGTATTCGATGGTCACTACAAAGTCGACCAGCTAATCGTTCAGGACGGCGACCAGCGGCTGCGGCGCGAGCAGTTTGCGCCCGGCAAGGCCGTGGCCGCCCTGGTCTACGATACGGCTCGGCAGGTGTACGTCCTCAACCGCCAGTTCCGCATCGGCCCCGAAGCCGACCTCCTAGAAATAGCCGCCGGCATGATAGACGGCAACGAAGCCCCCGAAACTGCCGTGCGCCGCGAGATTCATGAGGAGCTGGGCTACGAGGTGGACCACCTGGAAGAAATCGTGTGCATCTGGCCCTCGCCGGGTACCAGCTCCGAAGAAATTACCGTATTCTACGCAGAAGTGAGCCGCAAAACCGGCGCTGGCGGCGGGCTGGCTGAAGAAAACGAGCACATCGAAATGGTGGAGCTCAGCTGGGAGGCGCTGCTGGCCGAGCCGTTGCGCGATGCTAAAACGGTGCTGGCCGTGCAGTGGGTGCGGCTGCGGGGGTAAGATTTAGAATGCCTCCCATGGCGTCATCGTCTCCGCGTGCAGCAGCAGGGCCTCCGCGAGCGGGCTCACCGGCAAATCCACCACGCGGATGCCATACTGTATTTCAGCTGCCGTTTCTGTTTCGCGGCTGCCGAGGCTGATGACGCGGCGCAGGCGCTGGGCATTGCGCCAGTCGCGCAGGGCCACGGCGTTGCCGAATGCAAAAGCAGTGGCAGGGATTCCGTAGCCCAATATGAGCGGGCCGCTGTCGATGTCGCCGGTTGTGGTAGCGAAGCGGCCGGGCCATTCTTTGTACATCCGCACCACGCCCAGGTTGGTGCTGAATTGTTGTTGGTAAAGCCGGTATTGCGCGGCGGCATAGGCGGGGTCGAAGCGGTACAGGAAGGCGATGCTCCAGCTGAGCATGGAGCCGCGGGGCTCTTCCGCTTCGTGGTCAGGGGTTGCGGGCCGGGAAAACAGGAGGCCCGAACTTTTATCGGTGAGGTGCTGGCGGGCGTAGGTGACCCATTGGGCGCAATACTGCCCGTACCGGCTGCCGGTGAGCTGGCTGTGCAGGCTCAACGAGGCTAGGGCCACGGTGTTATCCGGCACCCAGGTTTGGTTGGGATACGACGGCAGGCAGTGGGAGGGCGCACGCCGGTAGCGGCCGTGCAGCACGCGGGAAAGGGTGTCGTGGAGGCCGGCGAAGCGGGAGGCGGGGTCGAGCAGCCGGTGGCAGCCCAGCATCAGGTTGAGGTGGCCGAGGTAGAGCACGGAGCCGGCCGTATCAATTTGCAGCGGTGGCGAATCGGCGGTGCGGGCAAAGGCGCTGATGTTCTCGGTTAGCACTTTTTGGATGGCCAGCTGCGCGTAATGCGCGGCTTCAGCCCGAAAATTCGGGTCCCGTTCGGCCATGTTGGTGAGGGCGTACACCGAGAAAGAAAGGGAGAATAGCGCCCATTCGGGGTTGAGTGCCTTGAGCTTTGCGAGGTCGGAAGGGCTGTCGGGCGCTACGCTAATCATGCGCTCCAGATACCGGGCTTTCTTCCGCAGCGCTGGTTGGGCCGGCGCATGATGGTTGCCCAGGCTAAGGGCGCAAAGAAAAACGGCGAGTAGCACTACGAAAATTAGTGCTACTCGCCGTTTCATTATCAGCAGGTTAAATAATAATCAGGCAGCATTACTGCGCCGCCGGCAGCTCCAGGATATAATCAAAGGTCTGGTACAGCTTGGCGTCGCGGATGCTCACATTTAGCTCCTGGGCTTCCATTTTGGGGAAGGGCAGGGCGCGCTGGGCCTGGTAGAGGTCGCGGCCGAAGAAGCGGCCGGCGCCGGGCTCCAGGGTTTGAACGAGGACTTCCTTACCGGCCTTGTCCGTGACGGTAAGGGTGAGGTTGGAAAGCTCGGCGTTTTTAGGGCCTTGGCGGTGAATGGTAACCAGCAGCGCGCCGCCGGGCGGAATGGCGGCTACGCGGCGCTGGTAGGTAGTATCGGCCCAGTCCTTGAGCTTGCGCAGGGCTTCCACTTCGGTGAGTAAGTCGCTGTAGGACCGATAGCCGATGCGGGTGAAGGAGCCGTCCACGTCCTGGTCTTCGTCGGTGTTTTTGGTTACGTTCTTCACGTAGGGCGACACGGCGTCTTTCTGGGCAAATGTGTAGCGGCTCCGGCCCTTGGCCGCCTTGCCGGTGGGCTGGGCCAGCGCCGTGCCGGCCAATAAAGTGAAGACGCCAACCGTGAGCAGATTGCGAACCAAGCGAGGAAAAGTGGGCATAAAGGGGATTGAATTAAAGAAGTAACTGGAAATCGAATGAGTGCTAGAAATAGACAAGGCTACAAAGAAACTACATCCCGCCCGAACCATGGGGGCAGTGGCTCGAAAAGGTAGAAATTATTGACTTAGGCCCTGAGTCTTTATACAAGCATAACGCGCCGATAACGAAAGCAACACGGCCCCGCCCGAATTTTGGCAACAGGATAAAACCATCATTTACCCATCGACTTGCCATGTATTTTCCTGCTCTGGCTTTGGGGCTGCGCCGGCTGGGGCGCTGGCTCGTTTGCGAATTGTTTCGGCTGGCGCTGTGGGTGGCGTTTGGGCTGCACACCTTGGCCGGCCTGCGCTCGGCGTTTGGGGGCGGGGGGGCACGGCGGACGGGTCCGGCTATCCGGCCGCGCCGAATTGCCGGGCCGTCGCGCGGAGCCCGGTTCGCCCATTCGGCCGCCGCATGAGCAATAAAACAGCTACCATAACGAAACCAGGCGCTGCCGACCCGGCGCGGGCCGTGAAGAGCAAGCCGCCCCGCAAGCGCCGCGTGCAGGTGGCCGTGGTGAGCGACGTGCACCTGGGCACCTACGGCTGCCACGCCCAGGAGCTGCTGCGCTACCTCAAAAGCATCCGGCCGCAGGTGCTGGTGCTCAACGGCGACATCGTGGACATCTGGCAGTTCAGCAAAAACTACTGGCCGCCGGCGCACATGCGGGTGGTGCGCTACCTGGCCGGCCTGGCGGCGAAGGGCACCAAAATCCATTACCTGACCGGCAACCACGACGAGCTGCTGCGCAAGTTTGCCGGGCTGAAACTGGGCCATTTTCGCCTTGCCAACAAACTGGTGCTCGACCTGCCCCACGGCCGCACCTGGCTGTTTCACGGCGATGTGTTCGACGTGACCATGCGGCATTCGCGCTGGCTGGCCCGGCTGGGCGGGCACGGCTACGACCTGCTCATTCTCATCAACCGGTCGGTCAATTTCCTGCTTCATAAGCTGGGCCGTCCCCGCGTGGCGCTGTCCAAGCTGGTGAAGGAGCGGGTGAAAACGGCCGTGGCGGCCGTGAGTAACTTTGAGCAGACCGCCGCCGCCATCGCCGCCGATGAGGGCTACCGCTACGTGGCCTGCGGGCACATTCATCAGCCCGAAATCAAAACGCTGACCACTGAAAAAGGGGAGGTGATTTACCTGAACTCCGGCGATTGGGTTGAAAACCTGACGGCCCTGGAATACACGCCCGAAACCGGCTGGCAGCTATATTATTACAACGACGACCCGCGCATGCAAACCCCCGAAGCCGACGCCATTGATGCGGCCGATGCCCTGACCGATGCCAATCCGGCGGCCCTGTTGGAGGAGCTGCTGGCCGAATTCAAGATTAAGTAAGTTGGTCATTGTTCGCTCAATGGCGTAGAACCCGTTTTCCCTCACGAATGCCCCGTATTCTTTACGCCATCCAAGGCACCGGCAACGGCCACCTGACCCGCGCCCTCGACGTGGTGCCGCTGCTGCAGGCCCGCTGCAGCCAGCTTGATATCCTGGTGAGCGGCCCGCCCGCCGACCTCACGCTCCCTTTTGACGTCCGGTACCGGGCGCAGGGCATGGGCTTTGCCTTTGGCAAAAAGGGCGGCATCGACTTCGTGAAAACCTTCTGGCAGTTCAACTCGGCCAAGTTTCTGCGGGAAGTGCGGCACCTGGCGGTGGAAAGCTACGATTTGGTGGTCAGCGACTTTGAGCCGGTGTCGAGCTGGGCGTGCAAGCTGCGCGAAGTCCCGTGCGTGGCCCTGAGCCACCAGAGCGCGGTGCTGCACGCCAACGCCCCGCGGCCCGACGAGGAAGACCCGGCGGGCCGGGCCGTGCTCAAGCACTACGCGCCCAGCACGGCGCAGTACGGCTTTCACTTCCAGGCCTACGCGCCGGGCATTTTCACGCCCGTCATCCGGCAGCAGGTGCGCGAGCTGAGCCCGACCAACGAAGGGCACTACACGGTGTATCTGCCGGCGTTTGAAGAGGCGATTTTGGTGGAGCGGCTGCAGCACCTGAGCCGTAGTGTGCAGTGGGAGGTATTCAGCAAGCACAGCAAGGACGCCGCCACGTACGGCAACGTGCGGGTGTGGCCTGTGAACGGCCCGGCGTTTCTGGCCAGCATGGCCCGCGCAGCCGGGGTGCTGTGCGGCGCCGGCTTCGAAACGCCCGCCGAGGCCCTGCACCTCGGCAAAAAGCTACTCGTGATGCCCATGAAACAGCAGTATGAGCAGCAATGCAACGCCGCCGCCCTGGCAAAAATGGGTGTGCCCGTCATCAAAAACCTGAAGGACAAAAACCTGGACAAAGTAGACCAGTGGCTGAACCAGGACGACACGGTGCGCGTGGACTACCAGGACCAAACCGCCGCCATTATCGACCAGCTTTTGCGGGAGCAGCTGCAACGCAAGCGGGTAGAAAACGCGTTGTGATGCGGGTAATTGTTTGCGCACCCCCACTTTTAGGGCGGCGCGCGACCCAATCCGGCGTGCGGGCCGGCTAAGTATTTATTTCCTGTTTCTGCTGCTTTCGCGCCCTGCGCATGATTAAACTTCCGCCTCAACTCATTGAACCGCTGCCGGCGGCCTTCTACCCGGCCACGGCCCCACTGCCTTTTTCCCGCGCCGATTTCGGGGCCGGCTTCCACTGGGGCGCGGCCGCGGCGGCCTACCAAACCGAAGGCGCCTGGCAGCACCAGGGCAAGGGCCCGAGTATCTGGGATGATTTCACGCGCCGAAAAGGCACCATTAGGCGCGGCGAGCACGGGCGCGTGGCCGCCGATTTTTACCACCGCCACGAAACTGACCTGGACCTGGCGCAGGGCATGGGCCTGACGGATTTCCGCTTCTCGGCGGCGTGGTCGCGGGTGCTACCCGAGGGCTTGGGCGCCGTGAACCGCCGGGGGCTGGATTTTTATGATAGGCTGGTGGATGCCTGCCTCGAGCGCGACCTGCAGCCCTGGCTCACGCTCTATCATTGGGATTTGCCCAGTGCTCTGCAGGCGCGTGGCGGCTGGGCCAACCGCAACATCGTAGGCTGGTTTTCGGACTACGCGCAAGTGATGGCCCGCCGCCTCGGCGACCGGGTGGCGCACTGGGCCGTGCTCAACGAGCCCATGGTGTTTGTGGGCGCCGGGCATTTGCTGGGCGTGCACGCGCCCGGCCGGCGGCATTTGGGGGCGTTTCTGGCGGCGGCCCACCACGCCACGCTGGCGCAGGCCGAGGGCGGCCGGGCGCTGCGGGCCCACCTGCCGGATTCGGCCCGCATTGGCACCACGTTTTCCTGCTCTTACCTCACGCCGCACCGCCCCGGCCATGCCCGCGACGAAGCTGCCACCCGCCGCGCCGATGCCATCCTGAACCGATTTTTTGTGGAGCCGACCCTGGGCCTGGGCTACCCGCTGGCCGAGCTGCCAGCCCTGCGCTGGCTGCTCGAACGCTACCAAAAACCCGGCGACGACCAGCGCATGCAGTTCGATTTCGACTTCTGGGGCGTGCAGAACTACACCCGCGAAGTGGTGAAGTTTTCGCCCTGGCTGCCCTTGCAGTGGGCCACGCTGGTGCCCGCCAAACAGCGCGGCGTGCCGTACACGGACATGGGCTGGGAAGTGTATCCGGAGTCGATTTACCAAATGTTAAAACAGTTTTCAGCTTATCCAAATGCACCAAAGCTGTTGGTAACTGAAAGTGGCTCAGCGTTTCCGGATGTGGCAATTGGTGGAGTAGTCGACGACCCTGCGCGGCGGGCCTACCTGCAAGCGGCCGTGGGCCAGGTGCTGCGGGCCCAGCGCGAAGGCGTGGACGTGGGCGGCTATTTTGCCTGGAGCCTCACCGACAACTTCGAATGGGCCGAGGGCTACGGGCCGCGCTTCGGACTCATTCACGTCGACTATGAAACCCAGCAGCGCACCCTGAAAAACTCGGGCCGCTGGTACCAGCAATTCCTGGGTGACGCGCCGCTGCCCGCCAGCGCCGGGCAGGAGCAGGCCACCGCCGCGCGGGACTAGCTCGGGCGCTAGCGACCTTCCAGCATGGCCCGGCAGCTCATAAACTTTTCAACTAATTGCTGAGGGTTCTGCTCGTCAAACTCCCCGAAGCCCAGCAGCAGGGCCGGGGCGGGCTGCACAAACCGCAGGGCCTCCTTCACCGCGTCGAGGTACCAGCTCAGCCGCTCCCGGTCGTCGGTAGCCGCCGCAATTTCGGCATCCCAGCGCAGAGCGTCCGGGGCTTTGCGCACCAAAAACGGCAATACGAAGGGAATGTAGCGGCCGAATACCGGGTTTTCGGCGGGCAAGAGGCGGGTGTCGGACCACACGTTGTATTCGGCAAATGACGCAGGCGGCGCTACCAGAAACGACGTTTTTTCCAGGGTCATTTCTCCAAACAGCTCCACGCGGTTGGGCTGCGCGTAGAACTGCGCATACGCCGCGTACCACACCGATATTCCCGTCGGGCTGACGAGCTGATAAGGATGGAACGAGCTGGCGATACTAAAGCCGCCGTGCGCGCCGATGACGAGCTTATACAGCTCACCAAACTTATCAAAATCAGCTGATTGTTGGTAAGGGTTGCTGGTCAGGCCATACAGGTAGAAGGTGGCAAAATCATTCAGCGTTGGCCCGTTTGGGGCAGTAGTCGGAGCGGTATCGGGCACGTGAAGCAGCGTTAGAACGGAGGTGATACAACGGGCAACCCGTTTTTCAGTACGCAAACCTACTTTCGGAAGAAGTGAAAACCCCGCGTTTCAAAGACTTTTGGTTCAATTTCAGGTCTTGTATGAGCTCGGCCGCAAACCGCTTGCTGCGCCCGCCTGTTGGTCGAAACCAGGAGCAATGAACCAGCGTGGAAACAGGAAAAGGCACCGAAACGGCCGACGAATCGACCATTTCGGTGCCTTGGCAGCTCTGATTTCCAGCGTTTACTGTTGCGGCACGAGCTTCACTCCGGTGTAGAGCTGCGGGTTGCTCACGGAGGACATGGGTTCAATGCTCCAGCGTTTATCGTACTGACTTACATTGGCCAATTTCAGCAGTGTAGTATAGTCTGAGGTAAGCGCGTGCTTGGTTTTGATGAAGTAGCTGTTGATGCGCAGGGTTTCGGGGTTGTAGCTCACAACCAGTGCCGTGGTATCGCGCCAATAGGTGTAGATGGCCTCCGTTGTACCCGAGGGCAGCTCTCTTGGCGTGCGGTCGTGGTCGGGACGGGTAGACTGGCCCGATAAAGGCCGGGCAATCTGGTCGGCGTTCATGCCAACCAGGGCGGGCACATCAAAAGCGCGCTCAATCCGAACGGCCGGCATCGCGGCGGGTGCTTCGGCGGCGGGTTGCTCGGCCGTGGCACAGCCCAACAATAGGGCCAGGGGAAGAAGGGTGGCGTAACGCATAATGCAAACTTTATTAAGGTGAACAGGACTGCTACGCAAGCGCGTAAAAAAAGGCCGGGCTTGTGCAGTTGGTTAACAAGGTAAAGATAAAAAACAATATTTTCAAGTAAAAATCAAATTACTGGCGAGGCCGGCCGGGCACTGGTTTCGGAAATGGGCCAAGCGGCTTGGGGCGCCATCCGCTGCCACAATCTGGCGGCACCCATCCGAGGCAGAAGGCCGTTGGCTGAAACGAAGGAGAATTGAGGGGCGGCGGGGGGCGGGACTCCCGGCGGCGCGAGACTAGTCCGGCAACCGCGAATCGGGGAGGAGGGATGCGGCTGCAGCATCCAGAAACCAGTGCAGCTCGCCGGCGGGCGCAATGAGCTGGGCCGGAAGGTGGTCGGGGTTTCGCTCGCCTTCCAGCACCTGCTCCACGGCGCCCGCCTTGCCGGCGCCGTACACCAGAAAGGCCACCGTTCGGGCCCGGTTCAGCAGGGGCGCCGTGAGCGTGATGCGGAACACCTGCTTTTCGGCCAGAAAAACCTCTTTGGCGCCCCGGCTGGCATCGTGCAGCACGGCCGTATGCGGAAACAGCGAGGCGGTGTGGCCATCATCGCCCAGGCCAAGCAGCACAAGGTCGAACCGGGCGTTCTCGCCCGTAAAAAACTGTTCCAGGGTGCGGGTGTAGGCCTGCGCGGCCTCCGCCGGCGGCAGGGCCGTGTTCACGGCAAATACCTGCTCGGGCAAAATGCCGAGGGGTGCCAGCAGCGCCGTCCGGGCCATCAGGTAGTTGCTTTCGGCGTCGGTGGGCGGCACGTAGCGCTCATCGCCGAAGAAGAAATACACCTGGCGCCAGCTAATCAGGTCGCGGTAAGCCGGTGAGGCCAGCAGCTCGTAGAGCTGCTGCGGGGAGCTGCCGCCGGACAACGCTACCACAAACCGACCGCGTGCCGCCGTGGCCCGGCCCGCCAGCTCGCAGAAATAACCGGCCAGGTCGTGCAGCGCGCCGTCGGCGGTGGGGTGAATATGCAGCGTCATGGCTATTTATTGGTGGTGAGGGGCAGCGTGAACCAGTGGAAGCCATCGCGGGCAATCAGGGCTTCGGCCAGCTCCGGGCCCCAGGAATCGGCGGAGTAGTTGGGGAAGCTCTGGCTGGCGCGGCCCTGCCACGATTGCAGAATGGGCATGATGAGGTCCCAGGCCGCTTCTACCTGGTCGCCGCGCATAAACAGCGTCTGGTCGCCGAGCATGGTGTCGAGCAGCAGCGTTTCGTAGGCTTCGGGGGCCTCGCTGGTGTAGGTGCCTTTGTAGTCGAACACCATGTCCACGGTGTTGAGCATCATGTCGAGGCCGGGGCGCTTGGCCTGCACTTGCAGGCGGATGCTCATTTCGGGCTGAATGCTAATAATGAGGCGGTTCTGTTGCCAGCTTTCGGCCGTTTCAGGCGGGAAGATATTGTGCGGCGTATCCTTGAACTGGATGGTGATGATGGAAGCCGAGCGGTGCATGCGCTTGCCGGTGCGCACGTAGAACGGCACGCCCTGCCAGCGCCAGTTATCCACGAAAAACTTCACGGCGGCGAAGGTTTCGGTGTTGGATTTGGGGTCGGCGTCCGTTTCCTGGCGGTAGCCGGGCACTTGCTGCCCTTCCATCCAGCCCGGCCCGTACTGCCCGCGCACGGCTGATTCGCGCACGTCTTCGGGCGCAAACCGGCGCATAGCGCGCAGCACGTCCACCTTGCGGTTGCGCACCTCGTCGGCCGTGAAATTCACGGGCGGCTCCATGGCCACCAGGCACAGTAGCTGCAGCAGGTGGTTCTGAATCATGTCGCGCATGGCGCCGGCGCCGTCGTAGTAGCCGCTGCGGTCGCCCACACCCAGCTGTTCGGTCACCGAAATCTGCACGTGCTCGATGTAGTTGCGGTTCCAGAGCGGTTCGAGCAGGGCATTGGCAAAGCGAAAGGCCATGATGTTCTGCACCGTTTCCTTGCCCAGGTAGTGGTCGATGCGGTAAATCTGGCGCTCGTCGAAAATCTGGCCCAGCAGGCGGTTCAACTCGCGCGAGGAGTCCAGGTCGTGGCCAAACGGCTTTTCCACGACGATGCGCGTGCGGTCGGAATCATCGGCCAGCTTGCTCTCGGCCAGGTTGGCGGCAATGATGGGGAAGAACTCGGGCGCCACGGCCAGGTAATAGATGACGTTGGCGGGCGCCTTCCACGCCTTTTCGTAGGCCGCGATGCGGGTGCCGAATTTCTGGTAAGCCCCCGCGTTTTTCACATCAGCCAGCTGGTACACGATGTGGGGCGAAAACTTGGCCCACTGGTCCTTATCGGCCTTGCCGGTTCGCGAAAACGCGTTGATGCCGTCCAGCATCCGCTTCTGGAATTCCTCGTCCGTGAGCTCGGTGCGGCCTGTGCCGATGAGGGCAAACTGCTCGGGCAGCCAGCCATCGAGAAACAAATGGTACAGGGCCGGCACCAGCTTGCGGGCATTCAAATCGCCGGTACCGCCAAAAATCACGAAGATAGTCGGCGGCATTTTTTTAGTTGCGCTCATGGGAAAGAGGTGTGGGAAAGGTGAATGCGCTACTCAGGCGTGGACCTCACCCCCTAACCCCCTCTCCAAAAAAGAGGGGGGACTAGACCTAGCCCTAGTTCTAAAAATCTAGTTATTAGGAATTAAGGCTAAAAACTAGTCCCCCCTCTTTTTTGGAGAGGGGGCTAGGGGGTGAGGTCCACGCCTGAGCGGCGTAACAGTACTTATTTATTAGGAATCACGGGCTGCTCGCCGGTGGTGGCCGGCCCGGCCTGGGTGGTGGTTTTGTTGGCCGCGTCCTCGTGCGCGGGCGTCCATTGCGAGTGGAAAACGCCTTCGTGGCCAATCAGCTCGTAGGTGTGGGCTCCAAAATAGTCGCGCTGGGCCTGAATGAGGTTGGACGGCAGGCGGGCGCTGCGCATCGCATCGAAGTAGCCGAGCGATGCCGCGTAGGCGGGCACTGCCAGGCCCGCCGCCACGGCCGCCGCCACCACCGCGCGGGTGCCGGGCACGGCCTGGCTCACCTGGGCGTGCACGCCGGCATCGAGCAGCAGGTGCCCCAGTTCCGGTGCTTGCTGGTAAGCATTGAAAATATCGTTGAGAAACGCGGAGCGAATGATGCAGCCGCCGCGCCAGATTTTGGCGATTTCGGCCAGCTGCAAGTCGTAAGAATATTCCACCGAAGCCTGCGCCAGCAGCTGCATGCCCTGCGCGTAGGTAACGACCATGTTGAAGAAAAATGCCTCTTCCAGGCTGGCCAGAAATGCTTCCTTTTCCACGGCCAGCGGCGCGGGCGCGGGGCCGTAGAGCTCGGCCAACTGCTCGCGCAGGGCTTTGGCTTTCGACAGGTTGCGCATGGTTACGGCCGTGTCGATGGTGGGCAGCGGCACTTCGAGGTCCATGGCCACCTGCGAGGTCCACTTGCCCGTGCCCTTGGAGCGGGCCTCGTCCTTAATATCGTCGAGCAACAAATGGTCGGTATTGGGGGCGCGGAAGGCGAAAATGTCCTTGGTAATGTCTAGCAGAAACGACTGCAACCGGCCCGCATTCCACCGGGCAAACACTTGCCCGATGGCAGCATTGTCCATACCCAGGCCGCGCTTCATTACCTCATACGTTTCGGCAATCAGCTGCATTAAGCCGTATTCGATGCCGTTGTGCACCATTTTTACGAAGTGGCCGGCCGCGCCGGGCCCGATGTAGGTCACGCAGGGCGCGCCATCCTCGGCGCGGGCCGCGATGGCTTCGAACATGGGCTGCACCACGGCGTAGGCCTGCTTGTCGCCACCAGGCATCATGCTGGGGCCAAAGCGGGCACCTTCTTCACCACCCGAAATGCCCATGCCGAAGAAGTGAAAGCCCGCCGCACTCAGCGCGGCATCGCGGCGGTTGGTGTCGGTGAAATAGGAATTGCCGCCGTCGATGATGATGTCGCCGGGCGTGAGCAGGGGCAGCAGCTCCGCAATCACGCTATCCACAATCTTGCCCGCCGGCACCAGCAGCATAATGGAGCGCGGGGTGTGCAGGCTTTGCACGAAGGCCGCGATGTCGGTGAAGCCCCGCACCGGCTTGCCCGACCCTTCTTCCGCCAGCAGTTGGATTTTTTCGGCGTCCTTGTCATAGCCCGCCACGGCAAAATCATGGTCGGCGAGGTTTAGCAGCAGGTTGCGGCCCATGGTGCCGAGGCCAATCATGCCCAAAGCGTAAGAATCAGAAGGGGTGCTCATAAGGAAAAGGAGAACGGGGTAAGGGCATTTGCGCCCGCAAAAGGTAAGCGGCTCCGCGTGAATGCCGTCAAATGATGCCTTTTGCCGGAAAGAATCGGGCGGCAAAAGCTGTTTTAACTACGGTCGGGCTTCTAACCAAACGGGAGAATAACCGATTGGTTACCGCCAGTGCCGCCCGTAGGGAAAGGGCCCGCGCCACGCTGCTCCGCTCCGACACCGCCCGCGCCGGCGCCGGCAATCCAATTGTTCCGGCGCCACGGTATGGGCAGCGAAGTGCCGAATATTCGCTTATTTCGGCCATGGAACCTAATGCCGCACCCGAACCCGAAGACGACCACCTGCTCGAAGACCTCGCCGCCTACACTGGCCTGCTCAACCCCGAGCGAATCTGGCAAAAGGAAGAACGGCTCGACGACCTGGAAGAAGCCGAAGAACGGGCCGCTGCTGCCGAAGCACCAGTTGCGGGCGAATAAGCCGGCGCGTCGGTAAGTACGCGGTGGATGGCAGAGCGTACTCAGTGCCCTGCGACTTTACAAACTCAAAAAGGCCCTTCCGCTTTCCGAAAGGACCTTTTTGAGTTTGTAAAGTCGCAGGGCTTACTTCGCCAGCTTCGCTTTCAGGTTCTCATTCAGCGCTTCCAGAAACTCCTCGGTGTAGAGGTAGTCGCGGCCGTGCTCCACCTTGCTGCCGTGGATGCAAACGGCCAAATCCTTGGTCATTTTGCCGCTTTCCACGGTTTCGATGCACACTTGCTCCAGGGCTTTGCAGAAGTCGATAAGCTCCTGGTTGCCGTCGAGCACGCCCCGGAACTCCAGGCCGCGCGTCCAGGCGAAGATGCTGGCGATGGGGTTGGTGCTCGTGGGCTTGCCCTTTTGGTGGTCGCGGTAGTGGCGCGTCACGGTGCCGTGGGCGGCTTCGGCTTCCATGGTCTGGCCATCGGGCGTGACGAGGGTGGAGGTCATCAGGCCGAGCGAGCCGAAGCCCTGGGCCACGGTGTCGCTCTGCACGTCGCCGTCGTAGTTTTTGCAGGCCCACACAAAGTTGCCGTGCCATTTCAGGGCCGAGGCCACCATGTCGTCAATCAGCCGGTGCTCGTAGGTGATGCCGGCTTCGGTGAATTTGCCTTGGTAATCCTGCTCAAAAATCTCCTGAAAGATGTCCTTGAAGCGGCCATCGTACTTTTTGAGGATGGTGTTTTTGGTGGACAAATACAGCGGCCAGCCTTTCATCAGGGCCTGGTTGAAGCAGGCGTGCGCGAAGCCGCGGATGCTTTCGTCGGTGTTGTACATGGCCAGCGCCACGCCGTCGCCCTTAAAGTTATACACGTCAAAGGACTGCACCTCGCCGCCATCTTCGGGTGTGAAGGTGAGTGTGAGCTTGCCCTTGCCTTTGGTCACCAAATCGGTGGCCCGGTACTGGTCGCCAAAAGCGTGGCGGCCGATGCAGATGGGCGCGGTCCAGTTGGGCACCAGCCGGGGCACGTTGCGCATCACAATGGGCTCGCGGAACACGGTGCCGTCCAGAATGTTGCGGATGGTGCCGTTGGGCGACTTCCACATCTGCTTGAGATTGAACTCCTTCACCCGCTCTTCGTCGGGCGTGATGGTGGCGCACTTGATGCCCACGCCGTACTGTCGGATGGCATTGGCCGCGTCGATGGTCACCTGGTCGTTGGTTTCGTCGCGGTACTCGATGCCGAGGTCGTAGTACTTGATATCCAGCTCCAGGTAGGGCGTAATCAGCTTGTCTTTAATGAACTTCCAGATGATGCGCGTCATTTCGTCGCCATCGAGCTCAACTACGGGATTGGCTACTTTAATTTTGGTCATTGCGGGTGGGAAGAAGGTGAAAGAAAGGTGCTTTTACAGGGTCTGCTGCATTGTAGGCAGGGGGTAAAGGTACCAGTGTTGCCGATTATGCCATCGCAAGCCCGGCCCCGGCTCGTTGGGGCCATTATCAGGCCGGTTGAAGGGGCCGGGCCATTAGGTAGCAGGCCGCGCTTGGTGCTAAAAAGGCCGCCGCTTCCGCATCAAAAGCTGCGCGGTGGCGTTTTTATTGGGCGCGTCGGGCAGGGTAGGGCGGGCCGCTTCCGTCTGCCGGCGGCTCCGGTGGTCAATTTTCTTATTCAGCCCCGCTCGAAGCCTGGGGCGTTTAATTGACCGCGATGCCCGGCCTCATCAAGCAGGAACGCAAGAAATTATACCCGCCCGCTAAGCGTCCATGCCGAATGCTCCGGCTGGCCTGATTCCGGCTTATTTGCCAGCGTTCCCGGCTTGTGCCTTGCGCAGCCAGTCCCTGGCCTCGTCGATATCGCCAAACATGCGCATTTGCAGCTGCCCATCCAAACCCAGGCGCATGGCTTCCGCCGACAGCGCCGCCATGGACTCCGGGCTCACCACGTTGGCAAAATGGGTCAGGCCCTGCGCAATAGCCCGCGGGGCCCAATCCGTTACTATCCATTCCACGGCGTGGTTCCACGGCCCCACCACTTCGCGGTTGTCGTTGAGCAGGTAAGCGCAGTGGTGCTCCTGCAGTGGGAGCAGGCACGCATCGGCCCCCACCACAATGCCGGAGAAGGTCTGGTAGCCTGTCCAATTGTTATACACCCACCCATTGGTCGCATCGTACTCCGTGGTGAGGTACACCTTGCCAAAGCTGTTTTTCAGTTCTGTAGTCATATACCCAAGGGCGAGCGTAAGCGGACTGCAGTCTTCTCCCGCCCGTCACGAAGTTGAATGAATGTCCTAAATGCGAGGCGAAGGTAGCAATTGGGCCCTTGTTCTGATGCGCTGCTTCGGACCTGAATCGATGGTTCAAACGTAACCACCGCATACCCAACGCCGTCGTCCTCGCCGAATCCTACGGCAGCGTCCTGGCTGCTGCCCAAGTACCCTGAAGTGGTCTGGTTGAGCAGGGGAGAATTGGGGGTGTTACGCGCGCCAGTCTGTCCGTCCCCGAACGCAATGGCGGCCGGGCCGTCGGTAGCGGGCAGCACGCGACTGGCCAGCATGTGGCCCAGCGTGTCGGTCATCCGGTTGTGAGTACGTAGAAAATGGCGTTTACCACTTATGCCAGCGGCCACTTGCCGCGGCGGCGAACGATTGAAAGCGGTGCCAGCTGCTGCCAGTCCCGCGTGGATAAACTGGCCGGTTCAACAGATTATACCCATTTCTTATTCGCAGCGAATAGACACTTTGGGCTGCCCGGTAAGCGGAAACCGATGCTTCTCGCTAAGTAGTTTGCGAGCACGGCGTAGAAACGCGTCCGTTCGCGGCATTGGGGTTCGTGCCGTTCAAGTGCCCTGCAAGACTGAAAAAACGGTATTTTCTGAGTTATATTCAAAAAATAACAGGATTATTTCAAAATAAATCGTTGAACAGTAGGAATTAAATATAAAGATAGGCTAATTTTACGGATGAGGCCTGCGCAGGTTCGTGGCTGATTACCCTTTTTCCTCGGTTTATGAAAAACTCATATGCTCTTCGTGCACTGCTTGGCAGCTGGCTGGCCGTGCTGTTGGCCATTGCCCCCACCCAGGCCCAGGTAGTAGCCGGCCGCGCCGCGCCCACCGTGGAAGCCCGCAAGCAGGTATTGCGGGAGGCCCTGCGCCTCACCGCCAACGCCGACCTGCGCCCCACCGAGACCGAGGCCGACCCACTGGGCTTCGTGCACGAGCAGTACCAGCTCTACTACCAGGGCGTGAAGGTGGAGCATGGCCTGCTGCGCATCCACAGCCGTGCTGGCAAAACAGAAGCGGTGAGTGGCGAAACCCTGCGGCCGGCGGCCGGCCTCTCGGTTCGGCCAGGCCTGAGTGAAGCCGCCGCTCTGCAACGGGCGCTTGCCGTGGTGAAAGCGCGCACCTACAAGTGGCAGCTGCCCGCCGAAGAAGCCGCCCTCAGGCAGCAAACCGGCAAGCCCAACGCCACCTACCAGCCCAAGGGCGAGCTGGTGCTGGTGGGCGACTTCCGGCAGCCGGAGGCCAGCCGACCGCTGGTATTGGCCTGGAAATTCAATATTTACGCCCACGAGCCGGTGTCGCGGGCCTGGTTTTACGTCGATGCCCAATCGGGGCAGGTGGTGCTGCGCGATGCCATCATCAAGCACCTCAATGCCCCCGGTGCCGCGTTTGCCACGCGCTACGTGGGCGCCCGCACCAGCATCACCGACAATACCGGCAGTGGCTACCGCCTGCGCGAAACCGCCACCGGCAAGGGCGTCACCACGCTGAACATGCGCAAGAGCACTAACTTCTCGACCGCCGTGGACTTCGTGGACAACGACAATAGCTGGACGGCCGCCGAGCACGACAACGCCAACTTCGACAACGCGGCCCTCGATGCCCACCTCGGTGCTCAGGCCACGCAGGGCTACTGGAACACCATCCACGGCCGCGACTCTTATGACGACCGGGGCACCGTGCTGTTGAGCTACGCGCATTATGGCAATGCCATTGACAATGCTTACTGGAACGGTACAGCCATGCTCTACGGCGATGGCGACACGGCTTTTAAACCCCTGACCGCGCTTGATGTGTGTGGCCACGAGATTGGGCACGCCGTGATGCAGGCCACCGCCAACCTGACGTACCAGGGGGAGTCGGGGGCGCTCAACGAAGGGTTCTCGGATATCTGGGGCTGCGCCGTGGAAAACTTCTTCGACCCCGCCAAGCAGGTCTATCTCATCGGCGAGGACATCACCAAGCCGAGTTTCGGGTTGGCGCTGCGCTCGATGAGCAACCCCAACCAGTTCAACCAGCCGGACACGTACAAAGGCACCAACTGGTATAACGGCACCCGAGACAATGGTGGCGTGCATACCAACTCCGGAGTGCTGAATTTCTGGTTCTATTTACTGAGTGCGGGCGGTGCAGGGACCAACGACTTCGGCACCACCTTCAGCGTGACGGGTATCAGCATCGCCAAGGCCGAACGCATTGCCTACCGCGCCGAACGGTTTTACATGACTCCCTCCACCAACTATACCGCCGCCCGCCAGGCCACGATGCAGGCGGCTATCGACCTGTTCGGCCTCGGCTCGGCCGAAGTGACGGCCACCGCGCAGGCGTGGCGGGCCGTGGGGGTGGGCGATGGCACGGGGAACACCGAAGGCACTCCCACGCTCACCAGCTTCGCGCTCACCAGCGGCGTGCCGGGCACGGTGGTGACCCTCACGGGCACCAACATCGGCGCGGCGTTCAGCGTGAGCTTCAACGGTACGGCGGCTACCATTGCCACGCTGACTTCCGGTACGTCGATGGCCGTGACGGTGCCCGCAGGAGCTACCACAGGCCTCATCACCGTGACGACGGCGACGGGTACGGTGTCTTCGGCGACCAACTTTATCATTACGTCGGTGGGGCTTTCGCCGGTCATTACCAGTTTTTTGCCCAGCGGCGGGCAGGTGCAGGGCGGCTCCGTGACTATTACGGGAACCAATCTCACGGGTGCCACGGCGGTGCGTTTCAATGGCACGGCGGCGGCGTTTAGCGTAGTCAATACGACTACCCTCACGACGACCGTACCCGTCGGGGCCACGACGGGCGCGCTGACCGTGACCACGCCCAACGGTACGGCCACCGCTCCCAGCACGTTCCTGGTGCTGCCCAACCTTAGCCTATTCTCGCCCGGCAGTGCGCTGGTGGGCGCCACCGTCACTCTCACCGGCACCACCTTCACGGGTGCGCTGAACGTGAAATTTAATGGTTTTTACGCCACGACGTTCACGGTCGTAAACGCCACCACCATTATGGCGACCGTACCCAATGCTGCTACGACGGGGCCCATCACCGTGAGAACCCCCAGCGGAACGGCGACCAGCGCCACCAACTTCACCGTGACGCCGAGTCTGGCGTTCGCCAGTTTCTCGCCCGCGAGCGGCGTAGCTGGCACGGTGGTGAACGTGCAGGGCCGCGGCTTTACCGGCACTACCGCTGTCACATTTAGCGGCGTGAACGCGCCCACCTTCACGGTGGCCTCCGACATTGAGTTGTTTGTTACCGTGCCGTCGGGGGCTACCACCGGGAACATCGTGCTGACCACGCCGCTGGGCACGGTCACTTCGCCATCATTATTTATAGTCCTCGTGCCCGGCGGGCCCACCATCACCGGTTTCACGCCGGGTAGCGGCCCGGTGGGGACAAGCGTCGTCATCACGGGCACCAACTTCACCGGTGCCACGGCCGTGCAGTTCAACGGCACCCCCGCCGCATTCACGGTCGTGAGCGCCACTTCCATCAATACCACGGCGCCGGCGGGCTTCACTTCCGGCCCCATCAGCTTAATTACGCCGCTGAATACGGCGATAAGCGCGGCCAGCTTCATGCTGCCGCCCGGCAACGACCTGTGTTCGGGGACGCTACCCGTGCTGGCGTGTGGCAGCACCGTACTGGGCACCACGACGGGCTCAACTTCCACCGGCGACCCCACGGCGTCCTGCGGCACCATCATTACTGCCGGTGCGGGCGGGGTATTCTACCGCTTCGTAGGCACGGGTGCCTCCGTGACGTTGAGCACGTGTGACGCGGCTACGAATTACGACACCAAGCTCTTCGTCTTTACCGGCACCTGCGGCAGCTACACCTGCGTGGGCGGCAATGACGACCAGACTGGTAACTGTGCCGCCAATGGCAGCGCGACCGCGTCGCAGGTGACGTTTGCCTCGGTAGCCGGCACCAATTATCTGGTTTTCGTGAGCGGCTTTGATTCGGAGCGTGGCAACTTTGGGCTGACGGCTACCTGTGTGCCGGTGGTGCCCACCATTACCAGCTTCACGCCTACCAGCGGGCCAGTCGGGACGAGCGTGGTAATCACCGGCACGAACCTCACGGCCGCTTCGGCGGTGCCGTTCAATGGCACGGCTGCGACCACTTTTACCGTAAACTCGGCTACCAGTATTACGGCCACTGTGCCCACGGGCGCTACCACCGGCCCGATTGGCGTTACGGTGCCAGGTGGTTCAGGAGTGAGCGTATCCAACTTCACGGTCCTCGTAATGCCCACGCTCACCAGCCTCAATCCTACCAGCGGCAGCATCGGCACGAACGTGACGCTCACCGGCACGGGCTTCACCGGGGCCACGGGCGTGAGCTTCAACGGCACGGCGGCCGTCACCTTCAGCGTGAGCAGCGCCACGACGGCCACGGCTACCGTGCCGGCGGGGGCGACGAGTGGCAACGTGACCATCACCACGCCCAACGGCACCAGCAACGGCATGGCCTTTACGGTGACGGCGGCTTCGACCACCATAACGAGCATCGTGCGAGCAGATAGCAACCCGGCCAACGCGGCCAGTGTGGACTACACCGTGACCTTCGCCGCCGCCGTTACGGGCATGACTGCGGCCAATTTCTCGCTCACCGCCAACGGCGGTGTGGTCGGGGCCAGCGTGAGTGGCGTGAGTGGCGCGGGCAGCACCTACACCGTGAGCGTGAGCACTGGCACCGGCGACGGCACCCTGCGCCTGAACCTGGCCAATGCCACTGGCCTCGCGCCCGGCATCAGCAACGTCCCCTACACCGGCGGCCAGACTTATATCATCGATAAAACAGCGCCCACGGCCACCATCACCTCCGGCACGGCGGTCAGCGGCGGCACCAGCAGCAGCGCGACGTTTGCCTACACCGTCACGTTCCCGGAGAGCGTGAGCGGCTTCGGGGCCGGCGCTGTGAGCGTGGGCAACGGCAGCCTGAGCGGCTTTAGCGGTAGCGGCACCACCTACACTTTTGACGTAACCCCCGCTGCCAACGGGGCCGTCACGGTGGATGTGGCCGCCAACGGGGCCATCGACCCCGCCGGCAACGGCAACACTGCCGCTGCCCAATACAGCATTACCTACGCTCCGGCGACAATCACGGCCGTGACCTGGACCGGGGCCGCCAGCTCCGCCTGGGCCGTGCCCGGCAACTGGAGCCCCGCCGTGGTGCCCACGGCCGGCATCAGCGCCAGCATTGCGGCGGCCCCGGCCAACCAGCCACTGGTAAGCACCACCGCCGTGTGCGACAACCTGACCCTGCAAGCCGGGGCCAGGCTCACGCTGGCCGCCACCGCCGACCTCACCGCCAGCGGCAGTGTGAGCCTGGCCAGCGGCAGCACCCTGACCCAGGGCGCTACCTCCGAGCTGTACCTGGGCCGCAACTGGACCAACAACGGGGCCACCCTAGCCCTGGACCCGAGTAGCGAAGTCGGCTTCGGCGGCACGAACCACCTGCTGGGCGGCACGGCCGCCACGGCGTTTCAAATCATGACCGTGGGCGAGCGCGGCGGCTTCGAGGAAGTGCTGCTGAACGCACCCGTCAGCGTCGCCGTCAAGCTGCTGCTGGCCAATACGTCCAACGTGCGCGTGGGCAGTGGCGGCAGTCTCGTATTGCTGTCGACGGCCACCCGCACGGCCTTGGTAGTGCAGGCGGCCAATTGCGCCGTTATTGGCACCGTGACGGTGCAACGCGCCGTGAGCGGCCCGTACTTCGGCAGCGGTTACCGCCACTATAGCAGCCCGGTGGCCACGGCCACGGTGGGCAGCCTGGCCACCACCGGCTTCACGCCCACGGTGAACGGCACCTATAACACCAGCCCCACCCCGCTGAACGTGAAGCCCTTCCCGACGGTGTTTAGTTACGACCAGAGCCGCCTGGCCTCGGCTGCCAACAACCTCGTCGGGTTTGCGAAAGGCTGGGTTTCGCCGGCCGCCCTCAGCACGCCCCTGGCCGTGGGCCAGGGCTACACGGTGCAGCTGCCGGGTAGCCAGACCGTGGCCTTCACCGGCGCGCTCAACAATGGCGACCTGACCCTGCCCCTGGCCCGCAGCACCGTGACCGGGGCGGGCCTGCACCTGCTGGGAAACCCTTATCCGGCTCCCTTCGACTACTCCCAGGTGCTGTCGGCCGACCGGCCCAACCTCGACGCGGCTCTTTACGTGTTTATCCCCACCGGCCCCTACGCGGGTACTTACCGTGCTTACGTGAACGGTATCGGGGTCAGTCCCGTGGTGGCGGTGGGTCAGGGTTTCTTCACCCGCGTTACGCCCTTCCGCACCAGCGGCAGCCTCACCTTCCGCAACGCCCAGCGCGTGACGGATGAGAACACGGCCACCACTTTCGGTCGGGGTACGACCGATTCCCGCCCCGCCCTTACTCTGGCCCTGGCCGGCGCATCCGGTCCAGCCGATGAGCTGACGGTGTACGCCCAAACCGGCGCCACCGCTGGCGTGGACAGCGAGTTTGACGCCGTGAAACTCTCCAACCCCAATGGCCTGAGCCTGGCCACTCTCACTGCTGGCGGCGAGGCCCTGGCCATTGATGGCCGCCCCCTGCTGGCTGGCACCGTGCCCCTGCAAATCGCCCTTCCTGCCGCTGGTGCCTACACCCTGAGCGTCGCCAGTCTGGCCAACCTCGCCGGTATCCGCGTAGAGCTGGTCGACAACCTGACCGGTACCCGCACCGTGCTCGCGGCCGGGGCGAACTACGCTTTCACGACCGCCGCCACTACCGCCCCCGGCCGTTTCTGGCTCAACTTAAGTGCTGGGCCGCTGGCGGCAAAGGCAGCTTTGGAGGCGCAGGTACTGGCCTATCCCAACCCCGTTCGCGGCCGCCTGACCATTGTGCGGCCGCTGGGCGGCCTGGCTTCGGCCGTGCTCTATAACAGCCTCGGCCAGATGGTGAAGACCATGGCCCTACCCACGGCCGAAACCACCGTGGACCTAGTTGGTTTGGCCAGCGGCGTGTACTCGCTGCGCCTGACCATCGGCAGCCAACTACTCACCCGCAAGGTGGTGGTGGAGTAAGCGCTCCATCGCCGTCTACTCGCAGTTCCTTTATTGTCGCCTGCGCCAGGTGAATTTGGACGCTACGGCCAGCTACTCGCCCGTGCTGGCCGTACTGGTCCGCACGGAGAGCAACTTACGTGCTACCCCAACCTGGCCTACCACCCGTCGTTTCGGGTCTCAGCCCCACGCTCAGCCCCGCACTACAAGCAGCGACCCCAGTGCCAGCGCCGGTCCATTTGCCACCGGCAGCCGCACTGCGTCCAGCGTCCGGCCGTACATGTCCACTCCGCGCCGCGTCAGCCACAACAGTTGCATCTGTGCCAGCTACGTCATCGAGTCGCTGCCCTGGCAGCCAAAAGGCTGGTCCAACTCTGGCGCATCTACGCCTAGCAGCCGCACCCGATACCGCACGCCCCCGGACAGCACGTCGCACGAGTCGGCATCTACCACCGGCCGCTCTCGGCTTTCGGCACAGTAGATTCCGCAACACGTATTAGCCCATTGGCCGGCAGTTCCCGCGCCGGCCTCGCGCAACTCAAGGCGGCAAACTGCAATGCTCTGACTGCCGCCGCGATAATGCTCATTGTAAGGAGGAGCACCTGACCGATGGTTTGCATGACTGAAAAAGTTTCATTTCACGAACCCACTCTCCCCTCGAACGAGTATACCCCGCAAGTACCCATCATGTCCCAGGTTTGCATCTACCCGAAGGAAGCAGTCGCCGTAACCGGCAACGGTTACCAGGCCGGCAAGCGCCTCTTGCAGCGCACCCGCGTGTAGCTGGGTAAGCCCAGCCGTGCCCTGGTTTCCATTCAGCAGTTTTGTGCCTATTCCCACCTGCCAGAGCAGGAAGTGCGCGCCGCCTACGCCCGCAGCTAGAGCGTAGCACTACCATACCCCAAGCGTATCGGAAGAATAGTGACGGCTACCTCGTCCGGCTATAGTTGTACAGGTAGGCAGGAACTGGTCTATTCCTGAAATGGCCGTGTTGGCAATCAGAAAAAGACCCGCCTCAATTTTTCCAACGAAAGGTCGCTTGTCCCCTGGCTTGTTACGGGAACCAGACGCCGTTACTTGGAGACCACAGCAGGGGAGGTCCCCCCAGGGTAAACGCATTAAAACCGGAGGCATTTTTCCCGGTATTCATCAGCTAATGCGCAGCGGTTCATCTTTCGATTCAAGCTGATTTTTTCTGGTTGTTCGTGCAGCAGATTAAGAACAAACTTGCGTATCACGGCGTAATTAGTGGCGGCATCGCCAGCCCGTTTTCGGCAGGCATCTTCGCCGAATACCACATCCAGCACCCAATGCAGCCGGTTTTCGACGCCCCAATGACGGCGTACATAGCCTTGAAAATCTGCTGCCGTAGCTTGGCGGCTGCTCAGGTAATAGCGCGTTTCGGTCTGCAGCTGTTCGCTCCCCACGGCCCGCCGCGTGGCCCGCACTTCGACCAGCGTGTGCAGGGCGTGCCAGTCCGGGCCGCGCAGTTGGGCCGGCAGGACCGTGGCGGGCAACACCCGGCAGGTGCGCGTCTCGTGGCGGCCCTGTACCGGTTTTTCCGGCGGGGTACTCGTCGCTTCGGCCTTCTGGCTGGCGGCAAAAGCGGCGAGTACGGCGGTTTGCAAGGCCGCTTGGTTGCCTTTGAGGACCAGCAAATAGTCGGCCCCAGCGGCGGTAATGGCCTGGGTGATGCTTTTTTGACACCCGATGGCGTCCATGCTCAGCAAGCAGCCGCGCACATCAAGCAAGTCGAGCAGTGTGGGCAAGGCCGTGATTTCGTTGGCCTTGTCCGGGGTCTGATACTGGCCCAGGCACAAGCCCGCTTCGTCGCACCAGGCATGGAGCAGATGCACGGCGGGCACGCCCCCGGCGGCGCGTGGCGTCTGCTGCTGGCGGGCTGTGGCCGAGCGGCGCAAGCGCTTGCCATCGACACAAATTTGCGCGCCATCGGGCAGCACCAAGCCCTGACGCACCCAGTCGATGAAGCACTTTTCGAACGCACGCGGGTCGAGCCGACTCATCACCCGGTTGAGGGTATCATGTGAAGCAATACCTTGTTCGAAAGGCAGATAGGTGCGTAGCCACGCCAGTTTAGCGCAGCCAAAATCAGCGATTTCTTCCCACCCGCCGTATCCGCTCACGCCCGCACTCACGCACACCAGCAAAATTTCCAGCAACGGATATTGCCGCCGCCGCGCGATGCGAGGGTCCGGTAAAGTGGCAAAATCTGTCAATAAAGAGGTCAGGTTGGAGGTCATCATGCCCGAAATCTACCCCCCCGGTTTTAATGCGTTTACCTTGGCGGGGGCCCTGCCTATAGCAAGGCGAGATTAGTATTCAAATCTGTCCCCTGAGCGGTTCCACCAAAAGTTGATAAAAGCAAAACGCCCTGTAAGTTAGATGCTTACAGGGCGTTTTCTTGCAAACTGGCGGTCTGGACGGAACCAGTGCAAGCCCTGTAAAGTGCAGTGTAACGCCTTGAAAACTAAAAAACTAAGAATTTAAGAACTCAAAACTAAAGTCATTGGGGGCGCCAGCGGGGCCGGTGCCATTTTTACCCTGCTTCGCCCACCAATTTGACATCGTAGCGGGACGCTATGTCCAGCAGAATGCCGCGCAGCTGTGTTGAGTCGTGGGCCAGCATTTCCAGCAGCACCAGCATCCGGTCAAAGGCCTCGTTGGTGTTGGCCGGCACGCTGCGCGTGACCACTGCTTGCACCTGCCACAGTTCCTTCAAATCAGTTTGCGGCAGGATGAACGGGTCGTAAAACCGGTTGTCCGACAGCAGCTCGATGGGCTCGTTGCGCTTCACCGGCCCGCGCAGGCGCTTGACCATAATCCGGTCGTGGGCCACCACCACGTACACGTGCTTGGGCTGAATCAGGTCCAGCCGCTCGGTGCAGGTAGCCACCACCAGGTCGCCCTGATTCAGCGTGGGCTGCATGCTATTGCCGGATACCTCAAACGCCCGTACCGTTTTGCCACCCGGCATGTCCGGAATGCTCAGCGTCTCCGGTTCCTCCATGGTATCGTCCACGTCGCGGGCCAGCAGGTAGCCGGCCTCGGCCTTCCTCGGCACTACGATGATGACTTCTTTACCATTGGCATCCACCGTCACGACCGAGGGCATTCCGGTGTAGCTGGACGCTTGCTTCACCTCCGGTTTGGTGTCATCGGTCTTAAACATCGGCTCGTCGCCGCGCATCAGCCACTCCGAACGCATCTGCGGGTAATGGTCCAGAATATCCATCAGAGTTTCATAGCCCGGCTTGGATTTATTCTGAATCAGTTTATACAACTTTTGTGGACCTTCATAGCCCAAATTTTTGGCTAACTGGTAAGCCGACAAGTTGTAATGGGTCATCAGTTCACTGATGCGTGTGCCAACGTGTGCTCTAGGGTCCATTATTTTTGCTGTTACTCAACAAACTTTTTTTGCTGTTACAAACTTTAGTAGCCACATTTGGGCTTCGAAGTCTAAACAAAGATACGTAATAGCAAACAAAATGGAACAGTTCGCAAAGATTATTTCTGAGCTTCGGGCCACGCTGCCCAAGCGCAACGATTTTGCCAAGCGCACGGTCGAATTACTGGCCACCAAGGGCCTGATTTACTCCAAGCAGCAGGTCTACAACATCCTCTTGGGCCGCTACCACAACACCGACGTGGCCGAGGCCTTCATCAGCGTGGTGGAAGCCGAAAAGAAGCGGGTTGCTGCCCTCCAGGTCCGAGCTACCAAAGCCACCGCCGCCTAGCCATGCAAGTAGCTCTCCTCGTCCCCGAACAAGAGTGGCGGCAGCTGCTGGCCGACGTGCAGCGCCTGAAGGAGTTTGAGGCCGCTGCCCCCAAGACCCCGCCAACGCCGCCCGACCGCCTATTCACCGTCCGCGAAGCCGCCGAATACTTGCGCTTCACGCCCGAAGGCATCCGCAAAGCCCGCCGCGCCGGCCGCCTCACCGGCGTGCGTCTTAACGAGAAGGAGTGGGGCTTCCGCCTTTCCGAGCTCGACCGCTACGTCAAACGCTACCACCGCCAGCTGCCGCCCATGTCCCCGGTCCCGGAAGGCCGGCCACTCATGGCCAAAGCTGCCTAACCCCTTTCTCTAATGTCCCAGCTACTCCCCATCGTCGGGCCCGTCAGCCCGACCGGTCCCGAGGCTACGCCCTCCATCATCACCATTCAGAAGGTAAAGCTCAAAGACCAGCAGCTGACGTGCGAGTTCACCGAGCAGCGTACCCAGGATGCGCCGCCCCGCGCCTTTGCCCTCACCTGCGCCGAACAGGTGCATCCCGACCTGTCCCACCGCCTCAGCCGCCTGGTCCCGCACCTCTGCCTGCTCACCGAGCAGTTGACCGAAACGCCCGACTTCTGGCCCGACACGGCCGAGGAGTTGCCAGCCCGCTTCCAGGCCTTCACCGTCACCGGCTTCTCGACGGGGAAGCACCAGTCCGGCGTTACCCTCATCGGTCAGCGCGCCCTCACCACCGGCAAGGTGCTGAACCTGACCAGCCCCTACGTCAGCTTCGATGACGAAACCGATGCCGCCTACGCCTACGCACCCCTGCTGGAAACCGAGTTAGGCGAAGCCCTAACCGAAGTTGAAGCGGCCCTACGCGGTAAGTGCACCGAGTACCGCCAGCTCGACTTGTTTGAGCAGCCCGGCACCGCCAACGTCCTTCTGGTGTCCACGCGTCCCGAGGCATGAAGCTCCCGGCTATCCAATTCTACCCCGGCGACTGGCACAAGGACCAGGGCGTCCAGGCCCTCGACCTGCTGCAGCGCGGGGCCTGGTTCGAGCTGCTGTTGATGATGCACGACAGCGACGAGCGCGGCGTGCTCCTCGTCAACGGCGCCCCCATGCCCGACGCCGTCATTGCCCGCCGCCTCGGTTTGGATAACCAAAGTGCCAACCAAATCCTAACCACCCTGCTAACCTACGGCGTCGCCAGCCGCCGCGACACCGACGGCGCGCTGTTTTGCCGCCGCATGGTGAAAGACGAGCGGTTGCGCCAAGTGCGTACCGAATCGGGCAAAAAGGGCGGAAATCCGCGTTTGCTTAACCAAACTCCCAACCAACCCGCCAACCAACCCCCCAAGCAAACGCCAACCACCGGGGTTAAGCAAATTCCAACCCCTTCATCTTCATCTTCAATTACATCTTCAATAAAAGAAAGAGAGGTGGCTGACGCCACCGCGCCCGCTCTGCTCATTGAAGAAATTGTGAAGGAGAAGTCAGCTAAAAAACCGGCTGAAGCCCGAAAGAAAGGGCCCGCCGCGCCGCCCACCCTGGCCGAAGTCCAGGCCTACGCCGCCGAGTACCAACCCAACAGCGCCGACGTCCAGGCCGAAGCCACCGCTTTCTGCGACCATTTCCAAAGCAACGGCTGGCGCGTGAGCGGCAAAACCCCCATGGCCGACTGGCGCGCTGCCTTCCGCCGCTGGATGCACCGCCGCGCCCAGTTCCAGCCCGCCGGCGCTGCCTCCGCAACCCCGCCGCCCCGGGCCCGCACCTCCCCCAAACCCCTCGACCCCTCCCGCTGGAGCTAACCCATATTCGCCATGTCCGAAAATCAACCCAAGCCCTACGCCGCTCGCCGCCCTGCCATTTCCGCACCCAGCAGTGGCCATCTGCCACCCCAGGCCCTCGACCTTGAAGCCGCCGTGCTCGGGGCCGCCCTGCTTGAAGCCGACGCCCAGCGCACTTTGCTGGCTATCCTGCCTACCGAGGAAGTGTTCTACTGCCCCGCTCACCAGCAAGTCTATTTGGCCATCCGCGACATAGTGCAGCGTGGTGACCACGCCGACCTGCTCACCGTCACCCAGCAGTTGCGTCAGCGCGGCACCCTGGAACGCACCGGCGGCCCATACTTCGTCGCCGGCCTCACCAGCCGCATCAATTCCGCCGCCCACTTCGAAACCCACTGCCGCCTGTTGCAAGAGCAGCACGCCCGCCGCGTCGTCATCCGAGTCGGTACCGAGCTTACCGCCCACGGCTACGACCAGACCCGCGACCCGCTAGAGCTGCTGGCCGACGCTCAAACCCACCTCACGGGCCTGCACCGGGCCCTGGAAACCCGCCCTGGCCAAACCGCCGCCGATGCGTTCGAGCCCACCTTCGAGCGCCTCGCCCAGGCCGTCCAGCAGCGCGGCCTGACCGGCGTACCCACCGGACTAGCCGCCCTTGATGGTCTCACCGGCGGCTGGCAGCCCGGCGACCTCATCATTCTCGCCGCCCGGCCCGGGATGGGCAAAACCGCCGCGCTGCTGCACTTTGCCCGTACCGCCGCCCTCGACCACGGCCAGCACACCGCCGCCTTCAGCCTCGAAATGCCCACCCTGCAGCTTATGCAGCGAATGGTGGCCAGCGAAGTCCCCGGCTACAGCAACTCCGACCTGCGCCGCGGCAACCTGCCCGGCGGTCTCGACCAAGTGGCCCACATCCGCCAGCAGGCCCAACGAATTCAAACCCAGGGCCACCAGCTGTATATCGACGACACGCCCGGCCTGAGCATCCAGCAGCTACGCGCCAAGTGCGCCCGCCTCCACGCCCAGCAGCCGCTAAGCCTGGTCCTTATCGACTACATCCAGCTCATGCGGGGCGATACCAAGGGCAACCGGGAGCAGGAAGTAGGCAGCATCAGCCGCGGCCTCAAGGAACTAGCCAAGGAGCTCAACGCCCCCGTCATCGCCCTCAGCCAGCTTTCCCGCGATGTAGAAAAGAGGGGAGGAGAGAAGCGCCCGCTGCTCTCGGACCTACGCGAGTCCGGCAGCCTGGAGCAGGACGCTGACTGTATCATCTTCCTCTGGCGTGGCGAATACTACAACATCACCGAGTACCAGGACGGCACCGCTACCGCCGACACCATCCTGCTCGACATCGCCAAGCACCGCAACGGTGCCACGGACGAAATCATAGCTGCTTGCTCGATGCGCCGTGGTACCTTCCAAGACCTTACGGCCTCACCGGCTGGCTTCTGAGTGGCTTTGCAAATGCAATAAAATTCCGATACCCTTTCCGGAATACAATAGGCATTAAGTCAGCGCTTTGCCTTATGTTTTGAAGGGGCGATTCCGATAATTATTTCCGTCATCCATCATGCCTTCTCCTATCGTCATCAGTTGCTTCGACCTAACCACCACGCTCGTGCAGCCGTGGGCCGAAGCAGGCTACCTATGCTACTGTGTCGACCTGCAGCACCCACCCGGCGAAACCCGCGAGGGCAACATCATCCGCGTGGGGGCCGACGTGCGCGAGTGGCTGCCGCCCTACGGCCCCGTGGCCTTTGCCGCCTTCTTTCCGCCTTGCACCGACACCGCCATTTCCGGCCGTGCCCATTTCCGCCGCAAGGGCCTCAGCAGCGTCATCAAAGCCCTGCAACTGTTCGAGTGGTCCGCCCGCCTCGCCGCCTGGTGCCAGTGCCCCTACTTCATCGAAAACCCGGTGAGCACCGTCAGCACCTACTGGCGCCCCCCGGACTTCCGCTTCGACCCCTGCGACTACGCTGGCTACCTGCCCGCCGAGCGCCAGCTCAGCGAAGCCTACACCAAGCGCACCTGCCTCTGGACTGGCGGCGGCTTTCAGCTGCCCGAGCACAAAGCTGTTGTGCCAATACTCGGCTCCAAAATGCACAATCTGCCAGACTCAAAGAACCGCGCGAACCTGCGCTCAGCCACGCCCGCCGGCTTTGCCCGCGCCGTGTTCGAGGCGCATTTTCACGCTTCACCCCCTGGCAATAGCAGCGCATAATCAGGCTGTCTACCAAAGTGCCGGGTCAGGCTCTGGTTTAGGTAGCTCATCCCGTCCCAACTCCCGCACTGGCAACCATTTAATTACTTGGCCCCAATTGCCGATTTCCGTCATGTTCCAGTTATTTTCAGTTCTAGGGTAAAAGAGCTCAAATTGCTTCTCTCTTCCGTTGAACTTAACCAACTCCAGCCTTACCCCACCGTTAGCACGGTTTTGCACATACGCCACCAACGGTTTGTCATGTAGCGCATCTTGAGGAGTGCCTTCTTGGTATGAGGTATAATCGATTTCTTGCATGGCGTAAATTTCAGGAACAACCATTAAGTAATAGCCTAAACCTTGATTTTCTTGATTACAAAATCCTTTCCATCCACCCGAAACTTAAACTGCGTTTTAGTCGCGCTCAGCAAATCCACATTGCCGTAGTGCATTTGCCGATGATGGTTAGCACATAGCGTAATGATATTCGCTAGCCCCAACGCTCCAACTGCCAAGTTTGCCACTTGGTCAACGTGGTGCGCCTCTACGTAAGGTTGTCCGTTCTCCTTTAAGAACCCAATAGGCTTAAGCTTCATCGCCTCGCATAGAAGGCATTTGTAGCCCGTTTGGCGCTTTGCCAGTGTTGCAATGCGGCCCCGCTCGATGTAAACTGAAACCCGTAGTTTCTGCTCCGGCTTCATCTTCTGCATTTTGGCCTCCAGTTCGGCGATACCGCCCAAGGAGCCCGCGTCAGGGTTATCAACCAGACCTCCCAATCCCTCGCCGCCATTATCCCCTTCGTGTCCGAGCCTCTCCAGCAGTCCCCGAAGTTTAGCGTTTCGTTGGTTGCCTCGTTCTGCTAATCGGAGAATATTAATGACATTATCCGATGTCAAATAATTAAAGCCCCGCTGCGATATTTTCTTCCCAGTTGGCAGTAGCTGTTCCCGCACTACTGTTTCAGCATCAATCACTACCGGCTTTGCGAAATACACGATGTCATCCACATTGGCCCGCACATTACCAAAGTTGAATTTCTTGAAAATCGGGTGCTTTGCTTTTCGCAGCGTTTCCCCGATTTCAGGAAAGGCATATACTCCTACAATGCATTTGCGATTGTCGTGCTGGTAATCAGAGCTCAAAAAGAAAATGGCCCCTAAATCACGCACCTGCGGATTTCTGTTGAGCATTGGACTATAGCCAATGTAGGTGCCATCCGCTTCTGCCGGGTACAGCTCATGACCGAAATTGAGATGGTCGGCAGCCTCGCCATTGTCGCGCACAAAGTCATACTTCGACTTTTTCAAGTCTTCCTTCGTGAGCGGTTTCGTCCAGCCGGTGCTGCTCCAAGTGATGGAGGTGAGGATACCGTAGCGGTCAGGGTCTTCCATGCTGAATAGCTTAACTGGCCAATTATTCTTGCTCGTCCGTGGGGGCCGGCTCTAACAAGCCCGCCTCCACCAGCGCGGCCTCTTCCGCCTCCTCATCTACCTCTTCTTCGACCACCACAACCGGCTCCGCCACCTGCGGCACAGGCCAGATAGTAATGGCCCAATCTGCTAGGATATTGGCTCGCTTCAAAATGGCTGCCTCATTCCAAATCGGCTCCGTTGCTACCGACTTGTTGAGCTTAATCGGGCTGTCGATAAATCCGCCTTCAAGCACCTTTTTCTCTGCAAATGCCCGGTCGCTCATCTCTGAATTGTAGCCGGTTAGCGTCAAATTGCCAATCGTATGCAAGTATTTTGAATGTAGTGCTTCCCAACCTTCGCCTAACTCTGCCCGCCAAGCTTCCGACACATTCTCATTTTGCGGCATAATGTGCTCAATGGTGTAATCGCCAATGTTCACGTATTCTTTCCGCTTGTAATTTTCTAGGTTGGATAGCAAGAAATGGCGTTTGCCAAAATGGTAAGCATCCCGCGCTATAAACTGTTGGCGAAATTCTACATCATTCGGAAAGCGCCGCGCCCAGCCCATGCCCAGGAAATGAGCCTTTACGCTCGTCAAATAATCGCCACCTTTCAACTGGTTGCCGAAGCTGGCAAACGTGCTGTTTAGCGTATTCGTAGGCAACCCACAAGCCGCCCGCCGCATTAGGTAAGCCTCAATGATTTCTACTACTTCTACCAGTCCATCCTTGCTTATCAAGCCGGCCGCCGAGGCGGCATATGCACTCAGCAGATAGGGGTAGGCCACCCCAATACCGAGGCTTATCAAGCGTTCCAGTGCCGCCCGTAGTCTGGTGTGCTCTTCCTTCTCTGGTTGGCGTAGGCGCACATAGTAGGTGGCGTGGTGATATAGCTCCTCCACCAGTCCTTCCACTTGCTCAGCGCCCACCCGACCAGCTGCATAGTCATTTTTGAAGTGCTGGTAAACATTCCAGATACTCACCAAATTACCAGCTTTCATGGTCAGGAAGTCGCGCATGAATTCCCCGAACATCGTGCTGTAGGCATCCCCAAATGCCGCCTCCATTGGGTACCAGTGCTTATCGTACAGTTCAACCTGCACCGAGGGCACCTGACCCATCAGTACATAGTTTCGGATAAGGTCGGCTTGGTCTAGGGGACGGCCGGTTGAATTGAGACTCTCAAAGATTAGTTGTGGATTATCTACTCCTGCTTCCAAGGATACACCTACAACCATCAGCTTGCTGATGCCAGTCCATAAATCTGCCACGTTTTCGCTTGTAACTTCCTCTTTGAAGAATTCAAAGTTTTCCCGCACACGCTCCGAGTTGTGCTCAGGCAGTGGATTGGTATTTACTACAGCAATTAGCGTTTCTTTATCACGCTTTGTAAGTAGTAGTCGTTGAGACATTTCCCCAGTTTTGAACTGGTTTGTTAAATACAATGCTCGTATCTCTTCGCTGCTAACACCCGATACCGGCTCACCTTGCTCTTTTAACAGCCGATAAATTGCAGTAAGCAACAAAATAGTAGTAGTCAATCGTTGCTGCCCGTCGATTACTAGCGAGGCTGGTACAGTACCTATAGCGTGGGCCGCTGCTTGGTAATACACGACAGACCCCATAAAGTAGCTCTTCCGGTTTGCATCACGGCCAACCTGCAAAATGTCGTTAAATAACTTTTTGCAGTCCTCATTATTCCAACTGTATGGCCGTTGGTAAATTGGAATGGTAAAATGGCGTGGCCCTTGCAGCAGGCCGAGCAGTTTAATTTCGTTGGCAGTCATGTCTTAAAAGCTGTATTTAGAAAATGTGTTATTAGTCTTCTGTATCTCCAAACGGTATGCTTTCTGTTTTCGCCTGCGCCTCAACCTGTTCACGTAATTGGAACAAACGAATGCTTTGCTCTTGAAAGTCAGTGTACATATCGTCAGGCTGTTCTTCTATCTGCGCAGAGCCGAATAGACGCTGATAATCTGACACTGCATTCCCCAACCTGTCTCCGTAGGTGACATCGAGTAGGTCCAGCAAAATAACTTTTTGTTCCCCTGTTAATGATTCACCCTCGATTCGGCGACTGATTACACCAAAAAATTGCGTGAGAGTAAAAAATTGTCGGCGAAAGTCTAAAAGCTCGTCTTGTCGGGCTGGCTTTGTTGCTCCCATGCCTTCAGAAGATGTAACCCTGTTACCACGACGTATCCCAAAACCTATTTCAGGAATTTCTGCAAATAAGCGTTTCTGCCTTTCCACAGTCTCACTGAATCGCTCAATAATTTTGTAAGTCAAGTCAAAAAAGCTCTCATTCTGTGCCCGCTTCGTCTCAGCTCTGATTTGCTCAAACTGATTCTCGTTAGTCTTGATTTGCTCGCGCAGTGTGTAATACACAATTATTAAACCAGCGAAATTGAGTATAGGCCCAGCAATACCTCCTATTGTGTCTCCCACAACCCCAGTATTTTGGTTATAGACATTCCACAAATTCGGGTGGCCTGACCATACCATCGGCACTACCCACAAAGCAGCTAATGTGAGGAAGATGGCACCACCAATAGTCCATCGAGCCGAACGGTCAATGTCAAACTTCTTTACTTTCTTCTTTTTTGGAGATTTCATTTGTTGAAATAAAAAATGGCTTATCCTCACGCCCAATACCGATTCCCCAGAGTCGCCAGATTCAGCAGATGGTCATACACTGCCTTCCGTTTTTCCAGAAACACCGGGTCCGGGTAGCTCTCCTTCGGTAAGCCTTTATTATCGTCGTCCAACGCCTGCCCGATATACACCAACACCTCCTGCTGCAACGACGAGTTCTTATGCCAGTCCGGGGCCATCACCGTCCGCTTGGCTTCCTGTGAGCGCAGCTTTTCCAGCAGGTGCTGCGCCGCCAGCTTCACCTTGGCCTCCTCACCTGGCTTCAGCGCCGACACAAACAACAAATCGAAAATCTCCAGCTCAGCATCACTCAGCCCCGCCGCCGCGGCCCGCTTTTCCTCGGCTTGCAGCTTCTCGGTGTAAGCTTTCAGTTCCTGGAAAAAAGCCGTTACATCACTACTCGCCGTGTTGTAGCGCTGGATGATTTCGTGCAGCCGCTCGGCTAAATCCACCCGGCTCACGTTGCGGCTCAAGAGCCCCTGCACCTTATCAGTCAGAAACGCCTTCAAATCGGCTATCGCCAGGTTCTTGTGTGGCCGCGTGTTGAACCGCTCCTGCAACTTCTCCAGGTCTATGCCGCTTAGGTCCAGCTCCTGCCCCTGCGCATCGATGTGGTAGCCCCTGCCGTCGCCCTGCGCCACGATAGACGGGTCAATCAGCTCCCGTACCCGCTTGTGGGCCTCGTCCAGGTCGCTGCTGTCGCCCTCGCCCTGCTGCATAATGCGCCGCACGTATTCCAGCGCATCTTTCAGCCGCCGGTACCGGCCCTTGTAGGGGCCGCCCCCCAATAGCAGCTCCTCAGTTAAAATGTCCGGCTTGCAGGCCTGGTAAAACGACGTGACCGCCGTTTGATACACCCCAAACTCTTTCTTCAATTCCTCGGTCTTCACCAGCCGGTCGGCCATGTCTTCCAGCTGCCCCAGTTTGTCAAACGTGGCCCCGCTCTGCAACACTTCGTCCAGGCTCAGCCCTTGCTTGGTCAGAAACGCTACCGCCTCTCCAATGGCTTCGTCCAGGTAGCCCAGCAGCACGTCGAATCCCTCCACCGGAATCTTCGGCCCCTCGGGCTTGTCCTCGTCTACCCGCTTCGTGCTCGCGTACAGCACCAGGGCCTTTTCCAGCCGCTTGCTGTCCATCAGCCCGTAGTAGTCCATGATGAGCCCGTTGGTCTTGGCTATCGGGTAGAGGGTTGTATCCGTGGCCACCAGCCCGTTCGCGTCCAGCGCCGCCGCCACCCGGTTGGCGCGGGCAATGGTCTGCATCAGCGTATGGTTTTGCAGCGGCTTATCCAGGTACAGCGTCGATACCGTGGGCGCGTCGAAGCCTGTCAGCCACTTGGCGCACACAAACACCAGCCGCAGCTTGTCGGTGGGTTCCCGAAACCGGTCTTCTATCGTCTGGTGGTCGTCGCCCCAGGTTCTGTTTACCAGCTCCCGGTGCGGCCGGATGTTCAGCCCCAGCCGGTCAAACTTCTGCTCTTCCTCGGCCTCCTCACTCACCACCACGGCCATTTCCGTCTCCTGCATCCACTTGCGCCGCCGCAGCAGCTCGGCCCGCGCCTCGCTGCCCTCGGCCGCCGCGTTCAGCGCTTTCTGCACCTCCCGCTGCTTCAGCTTCCAATGGGTCTGCACTTTGTCATACATCCGTACAGCCGTGGGCTTGTCCAGGCTCACTACCATGCCCTTGCCCAGGTAGCCCCGGTCCGGGAAGTGCCCCACAATGTCCTGCGCCACCGCGTCCAGCCGGTCGCTGTCGGTTAGCACCGTCATCACGCTGGCGTATTTGCGCGTCAGGGTTTCCTGCTGCTCCTCGCTCAGGTTTTCGTCGGCCATGATGTCGGCGAACTCCTCGTTGAGCGCGTCGTTCTGCAGTTCCATCTTCGGCACCCGGTTGTGGTAGAACAGGGGCACCGTCGAACCGTCCAGCACACTCTGCTGAAAGTTGTACTGGCTCACGTAGCCCCCAAACCATTCCCGCGTGGTCTGCACCGCGTCGAGCAGGGGAGTACCCGTGAAGGCCAGGTAGCTGGCCCCCGGAAACGCCCGCCGCAGGTTCTCGCCCAGGTCGTTATACTGGCTCCGGTGCGCCTCGTCCACCAGCACCACGTAGTTGCTTTCGCCCCCTTTCAGCTGTGCATCAGCGGCCGGCGTCAGCTGCGGGAAGCCCGCGCCGCCGCGCCCGCTCGGGTTCTTAAACTTCTGAATCAGCGTGAAAACCACCGGCGCGCCTGCCCGCACCAGCTTGCCCAAGTGCTCGCCGCTGCGGGCGCGGGTTTCGGGGGCCTTGCGGTCGTCGCTCAGCAGCCCCGCCCGCACAAACGTCTTCCACAGCTGCTCCTCCAGGTCGTCGCGGTCCGTCACCATCACAAACTTCAGCTCCTCGCCCCCCGGTACCGTGCGCCGTACCTTCTGCACGAAGTAGGCCATCGAAAAGCTCTTGCCCGAGCCCTGCGTGTGCCAGAACACCCCCAGCTTGCCAGCAAGCGCTTCTTTCCGCCCCAGCGCCGCCACCGCCCGGTTCACGCCTAGGTACTGGTGGTTCTTGGCCACTATCTTCTGCCGGCCGGCATAAAACAGCACGAAGTTGTCGAGCAAATCCAGCAGCGTTTCCTTCCGAAACAACGTCTGCATCACCCGCACCACGTCCACCTCGCCCTTCGCTAGGGCGGCTGGCTCTTCCTCGTCGTCCCGCTCCCAGTTAAAGAAATGCTCCCAGTCCGAAGTATGGCTGCCCACCTTCGTCACCAGGGCGTTGCTCAGCACCACCACCAGATTGAAATCAAATAGCCGCTCGATGTCGCGCCGGTAGTCGGTCAGGTTCTTGTCGTAGGCCTGCCGGGTTTCCTCAGTGCTGTTTTTCAGCTCCACGAACACCAGCGGCAAGCCATTCACGAACACCAGCAGGTCGGGCCGCCGGGTTTTCTTGCCCCGTATCGTCAGCTGCTGCACCACCGCGAAGTGGTTGTTGGCCGGCTGGTCGAAGTCCACGTACCGCACCCGCGTGTTCACCGGCTCGCCCGCTGCATTTCGGTCTCCCGGCAGGCTCACACCCTCTTGCAGCAGCTTGGTCACGGCCTTGTTGCGGTCAAAGGCATTGCCGGGCTTTATCTCGGTTAGCAGTCGCTCGGCTTCGGCCAGCACCGCCGCCGGGGCGTGGGAGTTCAGCTTCTGCAGGCTGGCCCGCAGCTGCCCCAGCCGTACCACGTCCCGCGAGTCGGCCCGCCCAAACTTGGCGTTGGCCGCGGCTTCATCTTTTTGGTGCTGGTCATACAGGTTGATGTGCTCGTCGTAGCCCAGCTCTTCCCGCAGCACCTTCACGCAGGCGCGCTCAATGTCATCTTCCGAAATAAAGGCCATGTATTGGGTAGAAAAACAAAATAGAAATGCGAATTAACGCAGCTGCTAAGCCTCGGCAGTAGCCAATGCCTCAACTGCCAGCTGCCCACTCAGCAGCCGGGGTAGCAGCGCGTCGCGGGTGGCGCGGAGGGTCGCCATTTGGGTGCTTAGGATTCCGATTTTCTTATACATCGGGCCGACCAATTTATCAAACCTATCCATCGCCTCCATCGCCGGAATAACCACCGGCTGGTAGTCGATAAAGTCCTCAAACTGAAAGTTGCTGATGCCCGTGCTTTGCACTTCAAACTGTGCCATTTCTTGCGTTGCCAGCAGATGGTCAAGCAGCTGTTGCAAGTAGTAGGGGCTGATTTTCGCCTGGTCTGCCCTGATTAGCTTGCAAAAGCTCGCCGGCATCACCTTGTCTCCAAATCGCGCCAGGGCTTCGTCAGTCAGTAGAACGTTGCGGCCCAGGCCCTGGTCGGTGCTGCCGCCCGACACCTCAAATACGATGTCGCCCGCCCGCAGCTCCCGGCTACCCATGTTGGAGGCTTTGTGGTAGCGGTACACGTCAAGATTGACCTGGCCCTTTTTCAGATTCGGAATGTCGGTGCCACGCACCACGTGGCCGCCTACCGTGTGGGCATCATCGGGCTCCTCCTGGCCCCAGCCGCCGCCAATGTAGAAGTCCAGCACTTCGCGCAGTTTTCCGGCCCGCCAGCCTGCAGGTAATTCTTTTTTAGCCCCGGTTGCAATCCCAAGCCCACGCCCGCGCACAAACCACTCCTGGTACACCTCCTGCGCCAAGCATTCCAGCGCCGCCACCTGCTGCTGATAGTTCTCCAAAAGCGCGTCGTAGCGCCCTAGCACCGCCGCTATTTGCTTCTGCAGGGGCAGGGGAGGGAGTACGACTTTTAATTCTTCAATCTTGTAAATCCCAAGTTTAGCCTGCGCCGCACCGGCTGCCATCATTTCCATCTGTTGCTTGTAAGATGGCTGACTTAGTAACAAGGCTAAATACTGCGAATCGCACTCTTTACCAAATGATGTTAGACGGACAGCATTTTCAGTTAAATTGGCCCCCATTAATGAAGCGGGCACAAGTCCAACGTCGCCAATGTTGGCTACTATTGTTATGCAAACATCCCCAGTTTGGACGACGTAGCGCTTAATTGAAACTTGGGTTTCTTCCGTTAAAAATTGCAGTTCATCTTGGCGAATCTTGCCGCTTCGAATATCTCGTGCTTTTATGTAAGGATGTTTAGTTGGCTCGTCTATAAGCGAATGGCCAAGTGGCAAACGCTTTCCTCCTTTTATTAGACAAATCTCACTGATTTTAAAAGTTTTTAGGCTCATACTATTGCCACCTCCTCTCGCACCACATCCATAAATAGCATAGCTATATCCCGTGTGATGTCATCTTTCAGCTGGTCGGCCTCCTGGTGCAGCCGCGCCAGCTCGCCCGCCTGCGCCTCTACAAACTCGCGGAACTCCTCCGGGGTGCGCCCGTCGTCTTCCAGGGCCACGCCCACGTAGCGGCCGGGGTTCAGCGAGTACTGCTGCTTGGCGATGTCGGCCCGGCTGGCCCGGTAGCACAGCCCCTCCACGTCGCGGTACTCCCCGTCCGGGAAATGTCCGTCCAGCCACGCCAACTGCGCCTCGAAGTACGCCACCCGCTCCAGCACAAACAGCAGCAGCTCCCGCGCCTCGGCCGCCCGCTTCAGCAGCCCGCGCAGGCCGGCCCCGGCCCAGGTCTTGTCCTTCTCCGGCCGCAGGCTCTTTTCCGCGAAGTTCACCAGCGCCTCGGCCCGCTGCCCCAGCGCCTGCAAGCCTGCCTTGTCGACGGGCAGCTGGTCGGCCGTCAGGGTTAGCAGCGCGTCCAGCCCTTCCACCCAGTAGGGCGGGAGCAAGGCTTCCCGCGCCGCGTCGCTCAGCAGCATTTCCACGCCGGCCCGCCAGTCGGCCGCCCGGCCGGCCAGGTCCGCCAGCGCCTGCGCGTAGGCCCCCCGCTGCGCCGCCACGCCCCGGTACGTCACCGGCGTTTCGTTCGCATCGTCGGTTATCTCCGTGTCGCGCCACGCCTTAAACGCCGCCAGGTAGCGCTGCCGCAATGCCTGGAAGTTCTCGGTTTCGCCCCGATACAGCCACACCACTGCCGTCAGGTTCTGCTGCTGTGCCTCCGTAAACTGGCGCAGCTTGCGCGTAACCTGGTGGTAGGTGCGCCGCGCATCCAGCATCAGCATTTGGTCGTGGCGCGGGTGAGTTTCGTCGGTTTTGGCCCGGTCCAGAAACCACAGCGTCACGGGCAGCGTCACGGTGTAAAAGAAGTTCGAGGCCACCGTCACCATCACGTCCACCATGCCGGCTTCCACCAGCTTGGCCCGCGCTTCGGCCTCGGCCCCACGCGCGTCGCTCGCCGAGTTGGGCATCACGAAGCCCGCCCGCCCCGTCGGCTTCAAAGCCGTGGCAAACAGTGACACCCACAGGTAGTTGGCGTTGCCGTAAGTTTCGGCCGTCTTGCCCTTGCCCTTCTCAGCCAGCTTCGGCCCGTAGGTGGTAAACAGCGAGTGCCCGTTCACGTCGGCCGCGCCCACCCCGTCCACGTTAAACGGCGGGTTGGCCATCACGAAGTCAAACTTGCCCGCCGTGTTGGCGTAGTCGCCCTCGTAAGCCGTATCGGCCAGCGACGTTACCACGTTCCGAATGTCGCTCTTCAACCCGTTCACAAACAGGTTCAGCCGCGCCAGCTCAGCCGTTTCGCGCACCTTCTCCTGCCCGTATATCGACAGGTGCCCCTTGGCCTCGTGGCTGCGCACAAACTTGGCCGACTGCACAAACATGCCCCCCGTGCCGCAGGCCGGGTCCAGTATCAGCCCCGTGTGCGGCTCCAGTATCTCCACTATCAGCCGCACTACCGACGTGGGCGTGTAGAACTCGCCGCCCTTCTGCCCCTCGCTCAGCGCGAATTTGCCCAGGAAGTATTCGTAAATCTGCCCGAATACGTCGCCCTCCGCTGCCTTCACCTTGGCCACCGTGCCGATGATATCGGCCAGCACGTCATCCGGGATGTTGCGATACGCCGTCTGCGGCAGCCGCAGCGGAGCCTGCCCCGCCGGCAGCCCCACGTTATTGGCATCCTCAAACGCCTGCATGGCCGCCACCACCTTTTCCTGCACGTTGGTGCCCCGCGGCAGCAGCCCCAACACCTTGTCGAAGTGCGCCGTGTCGGGCAGCTGATAGCCAATCACGCGGGTGTAGGTCTGCTCTCGCGTCACTACATTTCGCCCCGTCTGCTCCCCGAATTTCGCCTCTGCCTCCGGCATCAGCTTCTCAAACCGGTTGGTGGCGTAGCGCAAAAAGAATAGCCCCAGCAGCGGAGCCGCGTACTCGCTCGACTTGAGCTTGCTCTTTACCCGCAGCAAATCCGCCGCCTCCCACAAATCCTCTTCAAATATCCGGGGCCGCGGCACCCGGTCAAATAGCATCGTATCCATCAAGTAGCAGTAAATGAGCAGTCCCAGCCGTGGTAGATTACCTGGTCCGTCTGCTGCACCGGTAAAGCTACTTCCTCATCAACTTCATTGGCTAATCGGCAACTAAAATTGTTCAATCCGCTAAGTTGGTTAGTACATTTGTTAGCATCCCCACTGGCTAAAGTCGGTAGTTTTTATGTCCACTTCCGATTCCTATACCCAGCAGCGCGACGCCGACATTGCCCTCAGCACTGAGTTGCACAAAAGCTCGGCCCAGGAATTCGATAAGCAGCTGGTATACCTGGCCGGCGGCGGCCTGGCCCTTACCCTGACTTTCGCCAAAGACATTGCCGCCATCACGGGCTCCCGCTTTGTGCCGTTGCTTTTCTTTACCTGGCTGGCCTTTGCTCTGGCCTTGCTGTTCAACCTGTTTTCGCACCGCAAGGCTACCGCTACCCACGATTACGCCCGCAGCCTGCACCTCTACCTGCGCGAGTGCCACACCACCAGCACGGCCGTCGACCCCGCCCGCTCCGGCCCCATCCAGGCCAGCTTGGCCGCCGCCAACCGCTGGCTGCACCGCCTCAATAGCGCCGCCGAGGTAAGCGTCACGGTGGGCATCTTCGCGTTCATCGTCTTTGTCGCCCTCAACGTCACCGCTTCTATGTCCAGCTCCGCTAAACCCACGTCGCCGCCCAGCGCACCTGCGGCCCCCGTTTCTCCACCCGGCGAAATCCGGGGCGTGCCGGCTCCCTCCACCGTAGTCGCGCCGCCGCCCCCGCCAGTGCCCGCTTCACCACCTCCCGCCACCACTTCTCAAGCCCGCTAATCATGGCCAAAAAAATCAGCCCCGGCGACCTCAGCGACCGCAACCATCCCGACTGGAGCCGCAAAATCAAAGGCGCCGTGCCGCCTCCCCGCGACATTATCAATCCGCCACCGCCCCCAGCGCCCGCCAACACCCCGGCTCCCGCCAACGACCAACGGAAAGACTCCTAACCTCACGCCTCTGCCTCATGAGCCTACCGGCCGCCCAACCGATGCGGTTTACCCTAAATCCAGCAACTCGTGCCATTTCTTAGTCCAGCAGCTGCCAAAGAACTGGCTGAGCTAGTGCAGTACCATGATGCCGTCTGCCGCCACGACCTGCACCAGGGTCTCATCACGTCTGAGCGTGACTACGTTTCAAACCTGGCAACGCATCTGCGCTACCCATTGGGCAGCTTAATCAATACGATGCCGGCGTCGGCCATCCCCAAGCCTGCCTATCATCCTCCCATTACCTCCCTGACTTTGCCTACGAGCAGCGAGCAGCTCTTTGGGTGCGACGGAATTATTGTTCTCATTGCGCCGCCCAAGGATGAGAATTCCGATGCTTACCTGTACAAAGTCGGGATGTTCGAAGCCAAATGGCCTCGCATATCAAAGCCCAATTACCCATGGGATAAAAAATCATATCACGGCCATTCTCACTTTTCCTATCAACTCGCCCGGCAGCATGCGTTAGCATCAGTGGAAAAGGTGGTGTTATGGGAAATGTTCTTCTCAGAGGAAGCCGTTGGGAACATATCCGGGGACACACCTTTTCCATGGGGTTCAACCTGCATCTGGCACAAGGATGCCTGGAATCATATGCTTTCTAACATCAACTTGGCTCATGTAAAGCAGGGTAGTGCGGCCCGTCAATGGACTTCAGCTGACCTCCGCGCACTAATTGCCGCGAGTACTGTGCATTCCTTGGCTTCGGTGATTGAGGGCATGGCGAGCTGCAACATTGGCGAACCGATTGAGGGAAATTCGGGTGGCCTTAGCTTTCAGCTAGCACCAAACGCTGCGCAATTTCTATTCAATAGTGAAGAGGGCAAAACCAGTCCGCTCACCGAACCAATCAATATTCCGGTTTTAAACAGAAACAATGACTTGACTGAAATTCAAAATTTCATGCGCAAGTACGGTTTCCGTTCCTACACCAGTATTATGCTCGATGAAGAAGCCATCAGAGCGGCTATGTCGGAAGCCAAGCAAGCTAGAATGACAGCTATGATTGGAAGGCTAGATAAAGACGCAGAAAATCAAATAAATAACGTAACAAATTAATGGTTTAGGCCTTCTTGGTCACTTTTCCACCACAACTCAATCACATTAATCTACCCTATGAAACTTCTGCAGTTCCGAGTTGAAAACTTCAAGTCCATCAAAGACAGTGGTTGGGTCCAGGTAGGTCAATTGAGTTGCATCCTCGGTACCAACGAGGCCGGCAAAACCAACCTGCTTCAGGGGCTCTGGAAATTAAACCCCGCCAACGACGAGCCCATAGTGCCACTCTCTGACTATCCGCGGAAGAAGTACGCCAGCTATGAAGCCACCGAGGGAGCGGAAGAATTCATAACTGCAGATTTCGAACTAACCGGCCCACAGGCTGCTAAAACAGCTGAGTCGGGGGCACCCTTTTCAATTGTCAGGTTTTCCAGATTATACCACGGAAAGTACCGCTGTTGGGGTTTAAATTCTCAATCTGTAGCAGTTCGCGCTATTTCTGGTGATGAGTTCCAGATTTATTTCAAGCAGATACCCCATTTCGTTTACTTTTCAGATTACGGTAATCTAGATTCCGAAATCTATTTGCCTCATGTAATCGAAAACTCCAAGCGGACCGATTTAGGGGAAGGTCAGCGTGCTAAAGCGCGCAGCCTTGATGTGCTGTTTAAATACGTTCAGCTAAAACCCAAAGAAATTTTGGAGTTGGGGCAGGAGACGCCTACTCAACAATTAAATCACTATGGCCAAGCAGTCCAGGCCCAGCCCACTGCCGAACAGATTGACGCGGACCGCGCCAAAAAGAAAAAGCGCGAAATCCTCCTCACTTCCGCCTCCAGTCAACTCACCCAAGCCTTCCGTGAATGGTGGAAGCAGGGCGACTATCGTTTCCGATTCCAAGCCGATGGCAACCACTTTCGCATTTGGGTCAGCGACGACCGCCGGCACGAGGAAGTGGAGTTAGAAGGGCGCAGCCGAGGGTTGCAGTGGTTTTTCAGCTTCTTTCTGGTGTTCTTGGTTGAAGCCAAAAATTCGCACCACAACAGCATTTTACTGCTGGACGAGCCTGGCCTCTCTCTGCACCCGCTTGCGCAGGCCGACCTCATTAAATTCTTCGCTTCCCTTTCCGAAGAAAATCAGCTCATTTACACCACCCATTCCCCGTTCTTGGTTGAGCCTAATAACCTCGCCAACATCAAGGCTGTGTACGTCGATGACGCGGGCCAGTCCACAGTTTCCAGTAACCTCCGCCAGGGTAGCAAGGTGGCCGAGCACTCTATTTATCCCGTGCATGCGGCCATCGGCCTTACCGTTTCCCAGGGGCTGCTGCTTGGCTGCCAGCCTGTTTTGGTCGAAGGTCCATCCGACCAAATCTACCTGCAGTTAATAAAGAACCTCCTCTCCGGGCAAAACAAATACCGCCACGACCGCGACCTCGTTTTTGTGCCCACTGGTGGTGTAAGCGGCATGAAGCCTATCATTAGCATTCTTGCCGGCCGCGATAACGCATTGCCTTATGCTGTACTCGATTCTGATAAACCAGGCCGAGACAAGGAAAATCAATTAAAAGGCGGACTATACAAAGATGAGAAGAACAAGGTCATTGGCATCGCCCAAATACTCGGCGCGGCAGACTATGAAATTGAAGACCTCATCCCGGCTGACGAGCTTGCTAGGGTTTTTTCTAAGGCTTACCGAGGCAAACAAACCGACGATTTTGACGACTTGGTTGACGCCGCCAAGCCTCTTATACCCCAAATGGAAGCATTCGCCGAGCAGAATGGCTACGAGCTCGAAACCGGTTGGAAGGTAGAGCTAGCGCGGGATGTTCAGAAGGCCTCCGCCCGAATAGCCAGCAAAGTCACTCCCGAGCGCATCAAGCTCTGGAAAAAGCTTTTCGACAAGCTTACCAGTTAGTCAACAGTTTGCTCCCCGTTGGGCCGCCAGGTTCTCCACTTTTGGCCACCATACCTGCACGGCCGGTAGCCTTAGCTGCTGCCCGTTAAAGCGCTGTACTCCGTAGTCGTGCCCGCCCAGCTCCCCAAAGCCTTCAGCCACCCGCACCCGGTAATCTTCATCCACCCAAAAAAGGTGCCTGTCAAAAGCACGGTGCAGGTTGGGGCACAGAGCCAGCCCATTACCAATCGAGTTATCATGGCTCACCGACCAGGGCACAATGTGGCAGGCATCAAGTAGCGGCGCAGCACCAGTAGTGCTCACCAACTGCAGGCCCGATACTGCGCAAGTCGACTGATACGCCCGCAGCACTTCGCGGCCAAACACCGCGCTACGTACCAGCACCTCCGTTTCATCGGCCACATCCACCACCCGGTTATAAACCGCGGGTGGCTCCTCCAGCATTTGCCGTCCCAGCTCATCCAGCTTTTCCTGGCCGGCCCGTGGTCGGAAGTAGTGCCGCGTCAGCGGGAAGTAGCGTACCAGCAGCGCCTGCCGGATTTCCTCCCGCGCCACCGGCTCCAACAGCAATTCCCACAGCGCTACATCTAACGAAGCATAGGCAATTACGTCGCGCAAATGTCCGAAGCTGCGAACCGACTTCGAGGCTGTCACCACTAGTTCCAGCCCCGGCCGGGCATGCAGATGCCAAAAGCCGTCGGTGCGTAAATGGAAAAACGGCAGTTGAAAAGGACACGCTTTATATGCTGGCCCTGGACTAAGCAGCTGGCAGTAGGCCTTAAATCCTAAAATCAGTTCGGGCGTAATCTCAACGTGGTTATCTAGGATTAAACGTTCCTCGATGCCTTCAATCACCGCAAGCAACAACGCCGGCTTGTAAGGAGAATATATTGCTACTCCCTCGACCTTATCACTGTCTACTCGTAGCTTTTTGAGTCGGCGTAGGTAAGAATCAAGGTAATCCATTAGCTGCTGTAATATCAGTCGAGTAGTAACCAGTCAAAAGTAATGGGACCACGCCAAGTTGTTTATCCAAGTCAGAGGATGGCTTTTCTCAATGCCCTGTCCCAAATAGGTCCAACTGGTTATTCTGCATCCCCACGTACCGCACCACGTTTTCCTTGGCGTAGTGCAGGCCGCCCAGCCGGTCAATCTTCTGCTTCACCAGCCCGATGGCCCACGGCATTTCCTGCTCGATGTGCCGGGTGGTGAAGCGCAGTACGTCCCAATCAGCCGCCGCGGCGATTTCATTGTTGCGAGCTTTGTCGTAAATCACTGCTTCCGGACTCATGTGGTACGTGTCCCCATCACATTCCACATCCACGTTTCCCTTGGCGCAATAAAACACGAAGTCGCATACCCAGTTTTTGCCATTGGTACGTAGCAGGACTTGCCGTTCCGCCGGCAGATTCTGCCGCCGCAATTCCTGCCAGAACACGTCCTCCAGCGGGCTTTCATGAAACAAGTCATTGACTTCAGTTGCCTGCGAAAACTTCGCCCAGGTCGTTGGCACAAATAGTAGCCGCCGGCCTCTATAGCTCACTATCGGCTGCGCCAGCTCTTGCACCGGCCCAAACGATATTTTGTGATATGTCTGCCCCGAGCGGCTGCTATTGGTTTCCTCTGGAAATAGCTCCGCCCGCGTCACTACTTCCACTTTCGTCACGGCCGCGTAGTACCGCACGCTATACCGTTGCTCCTTGAAGGCCTGCGGAAAGTAAAATGCCAGAAACCGCACCGTGCCCTGACGCAGCGCGGCCGGTATCCGGCTGCTGGTCGGAATCCGGTACCACTGTTGCGTCTGCGCGATGTGGAAATCGCCCGGCTCTTTCGCCAGCACCACTAATACATCACTAACCGGGTAGGGGCTTCGCATTTCAGCTTAGGTACAGTTTTCACTGCAATTACGCAGCATTCTCTGCTACATCCCGCAGTAGCCAAGTTGCGATATGCTCGGTCATGACTATTCAGCAGTATTCTGCACGCGGCCAAACCGCGGCCAAACCTAGCTTCGCAGAAACGAATGTCTGCGCATCGGACACGCTCATGTCATCTTCTTAGCCCATTCTTAGCCCCAGGCCCTTCATTGCCGCTGCCTCAAAGGCCGAGCTGGTGCACCAGCAGGGACCAAGCTGGTCAGAAAAAGGACCAAGCTGAACTTAGGCAAAAGTGCCAATACGACTTCTCTGTCCATGTTCGGCCCGTGGTAGGGACCAAGCTTCAAGGAAAAAGGGACCAGGCTAGTACCGTTCCGCTTGTTTTAGTTTCTGCGCGTCTCAGCCCATACTGCATTAACGGCACGACTAGCTTCCAGCAGGAAATATTGGCCGAGCCGGGACGCTAAACTGACGTGTGCAAGCAGTACAAGCACACGTTTACCAAAGACCGAGCAAGCGGAGACGGTTATAGCAAGGGCGTGGCCCTAGTCTCCAAAGCTACAGCGCCCAGTGAGTTACGCAGTCGCTTTTCATCAACCCTGATGCCTTCCACGCGGGCCGAACCCACGGCATTGCGCACCAGCATTTCCCTACGCGTGAAGCCATCCTGCAAGTGCGGGTAACGGTCTACAACTCGTTTGCCTGTAGCTTTCATAATGAAGTAGCGTTTCTGCATTTCTACGAAGGAGTACGCATAATCCATATTCCGGGCCACTTCAACCATAGCCTAGCAAAGATGCAAAATGGGTATTGCACTGCCCGTACCTTGTTTATTCGACAATAGGAACACTTCACGCCACTTCCTGCGCCCATTCCCAATCCTCCTCGTCCTCTTCATTCGCCCGCGCCAGCGCCATCCGCACCACCGCTGCCAGACTCAACAGCCCCACCGACGCTGCCTCAGTCGGCCGCTGCCGCAGAAATAGCCGCACCAGGTATTCCACCAGCACAGCCGGAGCCGGCCGCTGGTCCAGCAGCGCCGGCAGCGTGGCCCGCCACTCCCAAGAAGCTCCCGGCCGGGTAACCACTAATTCCCGCACGGCCCCCGGCCTGGATTCCACCCGTACACCCAGCAACATTATCAAGTTTGCCATTTCGTTTCTGTAAAAACTGCCCAAATAATTTGATTCCTGATTCAAGGCGGTAACCGACTAACACCGCACCTGCCACAGCTCGCCCCATTTCGTGGTAAACGCCGGGCTCTTGGCCCCCCGCTTCATTCCCCACGGCTCTTGTTGGCCTGCAGTGGTCACGGCCGCGCCCACCCGCACCGCGCCGCCGCCATAGCGCTTGTTCAGCGCATCCAGCGCGCCCATCAGCTTGGCGCGCTCCGGCGAGCGGGCGGTATCCGCGAACAGCGCCGCCTGTTGGTTCGCACCCGCCCGCTCCAATCCATCCAGCACAATGCCGGCCTTCACGTACCGCATGCCAGGCCGCCACAGCCGCTCCAATCCCCGCCGCGCCCAGCCTGCCAGTACCAGCGTGTCATCCGTCGCTGTGGGCAGGGTCAGCTGCGCCGAAAAGGAGTAAGGCGGAGGCGTGTTGCCATATCGACTAGTCTCGATAAACACCGTCATCAGCCGCGCCGCCATACCCTGTGCCCGCAGCTTCTCACCCGCCCGCATTGTGCGGGTAGCCACCGCCCCGGCCACGTCTTCCAGCCGCGTCAGCACCTGCCCAAACGAGCGGGAGCAGCACAACGACTTGCGCGCCTCGTCTTCCACCGTCACGCTCGAGCACGGAAACCCCCGCAGCTCGTGCAGCATCCGCGCCCCCACCACGCCGCCCAGATTCTTTCGCGCCCAGGCATCGCCCACCCCTGCCAGCTGCGCGGCCGTGCGAATGCCCGCCGTGTGCAGCTTGGCCGCCGACCGGTACCCCACGCCCCACACGTCCTCCACCGCCACCTGCGCCAGCGCCTCGCGCCGCTGCTCCTCGTCGTCCAGCACCACCACCCCCGAGCCCGAGTTGGCCATCTGGTTGGCCAACTTGGCCAGTCGATTGGCCAACTTGGCCAAGGTCTTGGTCGGGGCCACGCCTACGCACACCGGAATACCGGTGCGCTGCCGAACCGACCCGCGCACGTCGCTGGCCCAGCCCACCAGGTCGAAATGTTGCTGCATGCCGTGCAAATCCAGAAAGGCCTCGTCAATCGAATAGATTTCCACCGCCGGAGCCCGCTGCTGCAGGTACCACATCACGCGCCGGCTCATGTCCCCGTACAGCTCGTAGTTCGAGGAGCAGGCCACCCCGCCGCGCCGTTCATACTCCTCCTTTACCTGGAAGTAGGGCACGCCCATTTTCAGCCCTAGCGCCTTGGCTTCCTGCGACCTAGCCACGACACACCCATCATTATTTGACAGCACCACCACTGGCCTGCCTTCCAGCTCCGGCCGGAAAACCCGCTCACATGAAGCGTAAAAAGTGTTGCAATCGACCAAGCCAAACATACGGCAGTAGGGTAGTGGGCCCGCTTCTTTGGGAAGGGGCCAGATTAATACCAGGAAGTCAGGTGCTCTTTGCCTAAGAAGCCAGGGGCTCCGTGGAGCCTACATAAATTATTGGGGCCGCACGTAGCTCAATCCCCGTCTTCCCTCGGTCACGAGAGGATGCAACACCAACACCACCACCCCAAAAATTCTCAAGTCATCCGCATTCCGCACCACAATGGGCTTGTAGGCTGGATTCTCCGCCACCAGCGCCACCGAGTCCACCCGCTGCGACAACCGTTTCACCGTGTACTCCCCCTCCACACAGGCTACCACAATGTCTCCGTCTTGCGCTTGCATGCTGCGGTCCACTGCCAGCACGTCGCCATCGTGGATGCCCGCGCCCGTCATGCTCTCGCCGTTGGCCCGCGCCAAAAATGAAGCGTCCGGGTGCCGCAGCATCAACCGGTTCAAATCCACCAGCTCCGATTCATAGTCGGCGGCCGGCGACGGAAACCCGCACGACAGCAACATATTCACCATCGGCAGCGGATGCACTGACAGCAGGGGATAGGCTTTACCCAGTAGAATGACCTGGTCCATCTGAAAATAGGTTAGGGTTGTTAAATATTGTAGACGGCTAAGCCCATTTAGTTGCTTAGCCGCCACAAGTATACGGCTTGACTAACAAATTTAGTTTACTATTGCTAAACACGCTAACAAATTTGGTTTTAACAAATTGAACAATAGCATAATAAAATTTAGTATACAGTCCCCGTAGTACTACTACAGCTTGAAGCCCGGCCCGTCTGCGCTAGGTACGCTACCAACTGCCCCGCACAGTTACTTTCGCAATCTGCCATGGCTCAATGTTACATCCATTTCCTGTCTCGAAACCCCGGTCTGTTAGCATTCCTGCTCTTGCTGCTAAGCGCGTGTGGCAGCAACCAGACCACCGAAACTGCTAAACCCCCGGAAGCGCCAGCTCCTCATTCCTATGTGCAGGCACTGCTTCGTACCGGTTTGGTTGCTGAGCAGCACCGCCGCTGGCTGCTGTTTGCTGACACCACCCGCCAGGACATGTACCAATTAGGCCACACGCCCCGAGAAGTGCGCTGGTGGCTGGCCAGCTACGAGGAGCGTATAGAGAAAAAGCTGACACTGGACCCCGATTCGTTGCAACTGTTCATTGCTACGGCGGAGCAGATGCGCCACCCGCCGCCACCACCGCCGATGGTCACCATCATTCGGTTTCCATCCACCCCGGCCGCCAAGGTCCGCGCCCACAAGCAGACCATTCACCTTACCCAGCAGCTTCAGCAAGCGGGCTTGCTTACCGCCGCCGAATACCGCCGGACCCTGCCACTGGCCACAGCCGGCGAATTCTACAGCCGCCGCAACTTGCTCATGACCGTGAATGAGATGGCCTTGGTTGCAGAGGGCCTGCAGCAGAGCGGCGACTTGCCGCCAACACTGCAGCGCCTTGGTTTACTAACCAAAGCACAGGCCCAGCAGCTAGCGCACGACCTGCGAGCGGGCGTATTCACCGACCCCGTGGAAGTGCTGCCCCGGCTGCCCTACGCCCGCTTGTTCAATCGGCGTCAATATCCCGCGGCGATGCTTCCCTACCTGGAGCAATTGCACCGCGACGTGGCGAAGCTCTTATCCGGGCTGCAATTTACCAACTTCCGGGCCTGGGTCATCACCCCCGGCGAAATGTCGACCTGCATCAACTGCGACGGCGCGGAAGACGTGCTGGTGCAGCTAAAAATTGGCACGAAGGAATACGCACAGCGCAGTGAGTGGCAGCCAAAATACAGCCTGAACGGAGGCAGCCAGCCGGAGATTGATGCCAACCAGTTCTACCACCTTTTCAACCAGGCCCTGGCCGACCAGGGTAGTCCTCACCGCTTGGTATTCGTAGAGTCTGAGCAGGCCAAGCACATTATTGGCGGGCAATTTGGCCTCTGGCGGATGACCGCCCCGCAAGCCGAGGCCCTGGATACCTTGGGTGCCTCCGCCCTGCAATTGGAGGCCTACGAAAGCTTCAAGATTCTGCCCACCGATACGGTCACGGCTGCCCTGCGCGCTTTTGAGGCGCTCGGCTTCCTGCGTCACCTGAGTCCCGCGCAACGTGCAGCTGCCGAAGCGCACCTGCACCAGGCCCGCCTTCAGTCACGCGAAGAAGTGCTGCATTACGTGCCCGGCAGTGTCGGTGAGTACCAGGGCGACCCCCAATACCGCAGCTGGTCCTATGCCCGCTTGCTGCAGGTACTGCGCCAAATATCCAGTGGCCGTTTCAGCCCGAGCCTAGTGCGCGACGGCTGCCAGCACGCCGACGGCACCCTGCGCTTTCAACTTGGAAACCGCGTTTATTCGACGCCCCTATACCAAGCCAATGAGTCGCCCGACCCGCGCTTGTTCCAGCTGGTGCAGCGGGCGTTGCGGGAGCAGCATATTCCGGGCAAGTTCTACCGGGTCAGTTTCGAGCTGGCGCAATCCAAGGGCATGGTGGTGAATTATGTCTTCCTCTCGCCCCCACAAGAGCGCGCCATCCGCCAGAGACACCTGCTGGACCTCACCGACCCGACGTTGAGCGATGAAGAGCGTTACGCCCTGGAAGAAGCGAGGGATTCTGCCTCTCAAAGCGGACAGTAATTTCTCGAAGGTGGCAAGCTGCTGGTAGTAACAGGTTCACACCTAACGCCCCTTGTAAAAGGCCTGCCGTACCCCCATCAGCAGCTGCTCGGTTGCGTCTTTACTCGGTGCGTCGGGCAGCGCGGAAGCCGCAAAGGCCGCTTCTACCCGCGTCACCAGTTGCTCGGCTGCGGCCACCAGCTCCTCGTATTCAAACTCCCCGCGACGTATTTGCAGCAGAAAGTCCCGGTTGGGCCGCCGCACGTGCAGCTGCCCGGTTTCGGCAATTTCCAACGCCATCTGCAGCAGGCGGAACACGTGCAGCATGTTCTTGGCGTCGTAGTTCTTGCCGTGCTGCACGGTGTTGGCGTACCGCTCGCCGTTGCGCTTCTCCACCCACTCCCAGTACTCGCGAAACACGCGGCAGTAGGTGCTGTAGCCGTTGCGGTTGAAGGAGAGATAGGCCACTGGCGCTTCGCCCTTGGGCACGGCCGAGAGCAGTACGTCCTGCGACGTGTCCGGGTCGCGCATCAAGCCGCGGTAGCCGTGGGCGCGTTCGGGCGTGGCGTCTACGAACAGGGCATACAAATCCACCAGGTGGGGCACGTTGACCAAGCCGCACTGCGCCGCGGTCACGTTTTTGCGGTCCAGCCATGTAGCCACGGGCTGCGCGCCTGCTCCGGCGGTCACGTAGCAGAAGTCCAGCACCGATTTGCGGGCCGGCGGCTCGGGGTGGTTGATTTTCTTATTCAGCCCCTTGGCCTTGCGGATTTGCGCCACCGCGTACTCGGCAAAGCTTTGGCGGCAGAGCTTGGAGAGAAAGGCACCGGCCTGGAACTGCGCAAACAGCGGGTGCTGGTACACCACGCAGTCAGCCGGCGTACCCAGCAGCTCCAGTACCGTTGGGTTATTCTTCAGCAGCAGTTCCACGAAGCGGCGCAGCTCGTAGAATACCTCGTCATTGGTTTCATTGGCTACCTGCGGTACGTAGTCCAGGCCAAAGAATTGGGCCTCCGGCAGCACAAACACGCCCTTGAGGTCAGTGTCTGAGTGCGGCAGGTTGGTGCCGTAAGCCCGGCTGCCGCTCACGGCTTCGAAAAGTATCAGGTTCTGCTCGCGCAGGTCGGCAATGGTCATAGGCGAATGTAGCGCGGACTTTTAGTCCGCTTCTCGCCCCACTACTCAGCACAGTTGCCACGGTGGGCGGCAAGCACTACTCCAAGCCCGTAAACCCAGTGGCAGCTTTACCTAGGGAAAGCCGCGTGCAGCAGCGTCCGAAATATCACATCCAGCTCACTTGCCGCGCTGCCGGCCCTGATAACCGGCAATGACTCCCGCGCCACCTGACCCGCCGCCAGCTCGTCCCGCAGAAACGCCGTCAATGCCTCGGGTCGCGCCACCACCGTTTTCTCGTTCGCCCCAGCCTTGCGCTGCAGTAGCTCGTCCACTTCGGTGTCCAAGGCCGAAGGCAACAGTACCCGCAGCGGGGTAAACTCCATGGGTGGTACCGTCTGCCGCTCCCGAATCCAGCGCGCCGCCAGGGCCGAACGCAAGGCGTAGAACAGCCGCTTTAAGCGCACGTCCTCGCCCGCTAAATCTTCCTCTACTCCGCGTCGCAATTGCCCCAGGTAATGGTGCAGCCCAGCTTTGAGATTGAACGTGGCCGGCAGCAATGGCCCCAGCTGCGCCTGAAAGTCTAGCGCCTCGTGATACAACACCGGCGACTGAAGCCACTCGAACAGCGCCGCATTCGACCCGCGTAGCAGCCGCAGAGCCTTGCGCAGCTCCCAGCCGGCTAAGTCCAGGTCCTCATCCACCGGAAAATCCAGGGTATCACGCCCCTCGTCCAGCGTCAGGTACCACTCCGCCGGGTGGCAGTAGATAAAGCGCACGTCGTAGTCCGAATCCGGCGAGGGAAACCCCCAGGCCCGGCTGCCCGACTCGCAGGCGTAGAGGATGCGGATGTCGTGGGAGGCTTCGAGGGCGGTGAGGGCGGTTTGGATGCGGGCGTGCATGGGCAAAATGGTTTGGTGAGCTCGGCATGATAGCACACTGAAAGCAGTAGAAGCCGCCGCCACGGCTTACTTTAGCGGCTTACTTCGCCAAAGATGAAAACGTATTCGCTGGACGGAGTTATCGAGCAGTACATCGGGTCTATCGGGACGCTTGAGCGTGACGCTTTTGAGGAGCCACTACGCTTCGGTCTGCTCGGCAAGGCCATCAAGGAAGCCCGCCTGAAACGCCACCTGACCCAACAGCAGCTCGGTGACCTCGTGGGCATGCAAAAGGCTCAGATTTCTAAGCTGGAAAATAGCCTGACCGATGCACATTTTGATACGGTGATAAAGGTTTTCAAGGCGCTAGATGCGAAAGCTAGTTTCAGCGTGGAGCTGCTGAATCAGACGATGCCAGTTGTGTAATCTTAATACCTGTAAGAAATTTTTCATAATCACCTACACCATGGAAGCACTAAATTTACAATTTCTCTATGGAAAAGAATTTTGGACTAAATTAGAATTTCTTCTAAAAAATGCTAGCGAGAGAGTTTTTATCCTGAGCGCTTTCATGGGTGAAAACACGTATAAAAAGTATATCAAATTTATTCCAGATGATGTGTTCATATTGACAGTATGTAGAGAGGATAGTTCATATAAGCCAGTGGAGTCGTTGAAGATAAATCATAAATATTTCCACGGCAAAATATATTTAATCGATAACACGATAATAATTGGCTCACAAAATTTATATGAGGCCAACAAGGAAGGCGAATTCAGTACACTTATTGAAACTGATTCATTTAATTCAAGCCTAATTCTCTATCAAGCGCTATTAAAAATAATTGAAAAAGAGCCTATCCAAGCAGAGCCAGTAGATGAGGATTTTATAAGCCTATATGAAGATGGCTGCCCTTTTTGTGGTCATTATATCGCCTCGGATTCTGTTTCGCTTCATACTTGTCCAGGATATGGCGGCGACTTCGTTTCAGACGACGATTGTGAATCTTATGGAGGCGATGGTTTCTGTAAGTACTGCTTACCTGAAAATCGCAGAAGTATTGGTGAAGCAATTTGCTGTGATGACAGCGGTTGTGGACTAGGTATTTCTCTAAAAACGAACTATTTACTTCATCATGCTATAAATCCTGTTACTAAAGAAGAATTTGATTTAGCAAGACAGTACCTAAGGCTATTCAATTTCTTTGCAAAGCAAGGAGAAGATGCTGTCGAAATATTTCATAAACTCGGCTTTGTTGGTGAAGTCTATAAAATAAATCATGAAAGAAAGCAACATAAACTTGTAAGTCATGATGTTGCTCAACGGATGGTAGCTAACCTGCAAAATAGGATAGCGAATAACCAATAACTATTCTACAACCGTGGGTCCACCGCTTCGCTTTCCAGTGCCAGCACCCCGAACACGCACTGGTGCACCTTGCGCAGGGGCTGACCGGCTACAAAACGCTCTAGCCCCTCCACCCCCAGCGCGAACTCGCGCAGGGCTAGGTTGCGCTTGGTTTTCACGTTGCGCTGCTTGAGACGCTCGAGGTTGCCGGGTAGCAGGTAGTCGGGCCCGTAGATGATGCGCAAGTACTCGCGCCCCCGGCACTTGAGCGCCGGCTGCAGCAGCCCCTTGCGGGTGCTGCTCACGAAGTCGTAGGGCTTCACTACCATGCCCTCGCCGCCGGCTGCCGTCAGTTCCGTCCACCACTGGATAGCAGCTTCCACCTCGGCTGGGTCGGCCAGGGGCACCACCCGGTAGGGCGTGGCCCGGAGCAGGCCCGGGTCGGCCAGGGCGAGCGTGCGCAGCGTTTCCATGTGCCAGGCGTGGTCGCGGTCAAAGTACGTCTTGCCCTCGGTGGCCAGCAGGTGAAAGGGCGCCAGCTTCAGGTCCTCGAGCGAATGCACGGGCCAGCAGTAGCGGCGGTATGCATCGGCGTAGTGGCCGGCGGCCTCGCGGCGCGCCACCGTGCGGGCCAGCAGGGCCTCGGCTCCGTCCAGGTCGCGGGCCGCTGCTTCCACCAGCACCGCTTCCACTTGGGGCAGGGCCGCACCGGCAGCAGCAGCCACGGCCGCGTATTGATTCTTGACCAATTCTTGCGCCTTGGCCGACCAGGGTAGTAGCTCGGCATCGAGGCACACCCAGTCGGTGTCGAATTTCTCCCAGAAGCCGGCTGTGGTCAGCGCGTCGCGCAGCCGGGCCAGAAACGCCGTTTCCAATTCGGGGTCAGTGAAGAAGTTGCGGCCGGTGCGGGTGTAGCACTTGCCGATGCCTTCGCCCACGAGCCCGAGCCGCCGCCGGATAGCTTCCTCGTCCTTGCCAAGCACGACGACCACGCGGCTGCCCATGTGCTTTTCCTCGCAAACCACCCGCTCCACGCCCAGCTGCTTGTAGTAGGCCAGGGCCTCGGCAGGGTGTTCGAGCAGGTCGGGCAGCTCCGAGGTTTCGGTGGGGGACATGGTGGGGGGAAGGTACAGCAGCCACTTGGGGTGCAAGGCAAAGCGCGACATCACCTCCAGGGCGGCCACCGCGTTTTCTTCGCGAATGGTCACCCCGCGCATGAGGCGGGTTTCGATGAACTGCTTGCCCGTCACGTCGCGGATGTCGAGCAGGTCGTCGTCTTGCTGCTGCATGGTTAGCTCGCCCTCGCCGGCCGCGCCCTCTGCCAGCAGCGCGGCGGCCCGGTAGTTGAGCGGCCGTGCCGGCTCGCAGTATACTCGCGCCGCGGGCACCGTCACCAGCTCGCGCTCGGGGTAGCGCAGCGCCGTCAGCCGGCCGCCAAATACGCAGCCCGTGTCCAGGTCGATGGTGTTGTTGAGCCACTCCGGGTCCGGCACCGGCGTGTGGCCAAAGGCCACCATGGCCCGTCCCCGGTACTCGCGGGCCCACTCGTACCGCACGGGCAAGCCGAACTCGTCAATCTCGCCGGTGCTTTCGCCAAACAGCGCGAAGGCCCGCACGGCCCCCGAGCCGCGGCCCTGCATCTCCTCGGTCAGGCCCGCGTGGGCCACCACCAGCTTGCCGCCGTCGAGCACGTAGTGGCTCACCAGTCCGTCGAGGAACTGCCGCACCTGCCCGCCAAAGGCCGCCGGCTCCAGCTCCATCTGCGCCAGCGTTTCGCCCAGCCCGTGGTTCACGGTCACTTTTTTGCCGTTGAGGTGGCGCAGCAGCTTGATGTCGTGGTTGCCGGGCACGCAGAGCGCGCTGCCGTCCTTCACCATGCTCATCACCAGGCGAAGGACCTGCGGCGAGGCTGGGCCCCGGTCCACCAGGTCGCCCAGAAACACCGCCCGCCGCCCGGCCGGCGGCGTTACCCGCACACCTAAGTCCCGGTCGTCCGCCACGGGTTCGGCTTCCACATGATAGTCCATCTGGCCAAGCAGCGCCAGTAACTCGTCGTAGCAGCCGTGCACGTCCCCGATGATGTCGAAGGGCCCGGTTTCTTCCTTGCGGTTGTTGTAAAGCCGGTCGCGGACGATGCTTTGCACTCCGTCAATTTCCTCCACGCCACGCAGGTGGTGAATGTGCCGAAACCCTTCCTGTTTGAGGTTGCGCAGGCTTTTGCGCAGTTCCTGGCGGTGCCGGGCCACCACGTGCGGCCCCATGTGCTTGCGGTCCGGCCGCAGCGCGTTGCGCTCGTGCGCCACGCCTTCGGGCACGTCGAGCACGATGGCCACGGGCAGCACGTGATACTGCCGGGCCAGGGCCACCAGCGGCTTGCGCCCTTCGGCCTGCACGTTGGTGGCATCGACGACAGTGAGCAGCCCGCGCTTCAAGCGCTTGGCCACCAGGTAGTGCAGCAGCTCAAATGCGTCTTTGCTGGCCGACTGGTCGTTTTCGTCGTCGGCCACCAGCCCCCGGCAGGCATCCGAAGAGACGATTTCCGTGGGCTTGAACAAGCGCCGGGCGAACGTGGACTTTCCTGCGCCCGTGCTGCCGATGAGGAGAACGAGGGAGAGTTCGGGGAGCTTGAGGGTATCTTGGGGCATAAAAACAGACGCGGACGGTAGTTGCAGGCTACAAGATTAGGCACAACTACCCACTATTGACGCTTTACTATGAAGGTTGGCAAGCAATTCAACACGCTCACCCACGGGGAGTACCTGCACCTAATTGAGCACCACAAGAAGTTCACGGACTTCAACACCCTCGGGCTGTTCCGCTCCATTGTGGAAACCACGAAGCTGAGCCTTGAACAGAAGCTAGAGCTGCGGCAAGTGGCTATTGCCGCGTTTCCGAAGACGTTTGATTTCCTGCAATTGAAAGACCCCCAGACCTATTTCAACGTGAGTACGTTGGGTGAAACGTTAACCGAAGCCGATGAAAATCAGGTGTGGGAAAACATCAAACGAAATCAGCAGAAAATTTGGGAAAACAAGCGGCTAGGCCACCGAAATTTCGGTACATACTCCAAGCATATCTGTGGCTATGATACCTGCCATCTAAACGGAATGATGATTCGACAAGGCTCTCACCTGGAGTATGGCGGGCCAATGCATTTTCACTCGGATAACCATAGCTGGTCCAAGCCAGCAAAAGCTGCGCGGTACAAACAGGAAAGAAAATCAAAACAGCAGCTGATTGCTAAGCGGATTATAGAGGCCTGATGCCACCCGCATGGACAAGTACCAATCCTCCGCTCACGAAAGCGAGATTCTACCCAACCTACTAGGCCTGACCGATGCCTCGTCCATCGGCTTGGCCGAGTTTGAAGGCTTCCTGCGGGCCGACATCGTGTTGACGGAAGCCCTCACGTCCGCCACCACCTTCACCTTGCCGTACCTATTGGCCATGCACCGGCTGGCGCTCGGGCACCTCTATGCCTTCGCGGGCCGCTACCGCGAGGTGAACATCTCCAAGGGCGGCTTTGCGTTTCCCGCTGCTCGTTTTTTGCCAGCATCCATGCAGCAATTTGAGCGTGACTGGCTCCATCAGGCGTTGCCCGCCGACCCGAACGCCTTGCTTGACCGGGTGGGAGCGGTGCACGGCGAGCTGCTGTTTATTCACCCGTTTCGAGAGGGCAACGGGCGCACCGCCCGCTTATTGGCCAATCTGATGTTGGAGCAGCAGGGCCACGAGCGGCTGCGGTGGGAGCGAATCGACGAAGCGTCGTTCCCGCGCTACGTGGCCGCGGTGCAACAAAGTGGCCTCGGCAACTACGCGCCCATGCAAGCCCTTATGCGGATACTTTCCCCAGGCTAGCTTCCACCTTGCGCAAGGCTGCCTGCGCCTGCTCGGCCGATACCTGGATGCCCTCGATGCGGAATGAGGCCCGGAGGGCTTCGGCAATCTGCTGGCGCTTGGCAGTCTGGCGGGTAACAGTGGGGGTAGGCTTCATCTGTAAATGGCTTAGAATGGCAAGGTAGCAACATCGGCCATTCGGTGCCCGGTTCCGTTCGCTACCAACGCCTGACAGACTTCCGGCGACAAAATTTCAGTGGGCTAAAACAAGTGCCGCGCAAACATTGACTTGCCCAGGCCCGTGCTGTCAATAAGGAGAATAAGAGAGAGTTAGGAGAGCTTGAGTGTGTTTTGGGGCATCGGAAGGAATGAGAAGGCTAACTGACACGCTAACTTTGAAACGTGGCCAATGAGTTTGTTGGGCATTAGAACTTGAGTGAAAAGCCCCGCAACTTACAGTACCATGGATGTTTTTATTTGTGAAACACGCGGCCAGAACAAGCCTTTATATTGGTTAATAGAAAGGCCTACACCTAAAGAAGGACGTGCCCTAGTTAACATTTACAGCTGCTCAAGTCGCATCTGGGCTCAAAATCAGACTAAAGACCGAATGGTATCCGTCTGTAATCCTGAACGTGGGGATAAGTATTGGGATTTCCAATGGCAGGAAGATGTCAAATTTGAGTACTGGCTCACAATAGATGTTGACGGAGAGTCAAATTGTTATTATATCAAGTCTCATTATGAATCCTACTCTATTAAGTATGGTGATGAATCTTTGCACAAAGACTATCAGCGTTTTGAAACTATCGAGAGTGAATTCTCTCTCTATTCAATAACTTTGATTTCGCACTTGCCTGACCTGATTAAATTCGCTGTTATGGTAGCTGCTTCCCAAGGAGTACGTGTAACACTTGACGGTCTTGATGAATCATATCTTTAGTTTTTCTCAATAAAAATGGTGCGCCCCGACTCAAACACTGCCATCTGCGAGGGCGGCCCAACGCCCTCCACTTCCTCGCCCATCGCCACAATCCGCACCTGATATCCGTGCCATTCGGCCACGCCCGCAGCCCAGGCCGCAAACTCGGCGCGGGTCCATTCGAAGCGGTGGTCGTCGTGGCGGAAGTCGCCGGCGTTAAGCTTGTCAAATAGCTGGTTATAGTCCGCGTTGGGCGTGGTCACAAAGACATGCGCCGGCCGGGCTTGCCCGAACACCACGGCCTCCAGCGCTGCCAGGCGGTTTTCGTCGAGGTGCTCAATCACTTCCACCAGCGCCGCCGCGTCGAACCCAGCCAGCCGTTCGTCCCGATATAGTAGCGACCCCTGAATCAGTTCGATGCGGGTACGCTGGCGCGGGGGCATCTCGTCCAGATGCAGCCGCTGCGCCGCCCGGCTCAGCGCCTGGTGCGACACGTCCATGCCTAGAATGAACTCAATCTTGTGCTGGCGCAGCAGTAGGCGCAGGAGCTTGCCCTCGCCGCAGCCCAGGTCCAGCACGCGCTTGGGCCCGAGCTGGTAGATTTCGTGGGCCACCTGCTGCAGCCGCTGGTCGTGCAGCGACAGCTTCGGCTCGGCGCTTTCCGCCGCTACCGTCTGGTCCGATGCTGGCACTACTGCTTTCTCGGTTTCATCGGGTACTGCTTCCAACGGGGCTTCTTCCACTTCGTCGCCTTCCATCAGCCGCAGCAGCGTCGGATTTACGATGCCAGCCAGGTAGCGCAGGTACCGCCGCGTGATGAAGCCTCGCTCCGGGTGTTGCGGCAGCCACTCGCCGCCGCGGTGCAGCAGCTTTTCGGCCTCGTTCTCGCCGATGTAGTAGTGCTTGTCGTTGTCGAGCACCGGCAGCAGCACGTAGAGGTGGGTGAGCACGTCCTGCAGGCGCAGGCCCTCGTGGCGCAGGTGCAGGGTGTAGTAGCGGCTGTCGCCCCATTCGGGCACGGTGGGGTCGAGCAGGGTGGTTTCAATCTCCACCTCGTAGCCCAGCGGCTCGAAGAGACGCCGCGGCCAGTCCGGACCGGGTGCCGACACCACGGCCACCTTCACTTCCAGCGGCAGGGCCTGGGCAGGCAGGTTCGGCCGGTCCTTACACGTGCCGTTCATGGCCGTGCCGAATGCTTTGCTCAAGGCTGCGCTCAGGAAGGACGAGGCTACGTAGGGCCGGTCGTTCACGTATTGCTCCAGGGCAAAACCTTCGCCGGATGCCCCGCCCCGTCCACGCACCAGGCCCACGGGGTCAAGGTCGAGCAGCAAGGCCGCCGTGCACCGTTCCGCCGTAGCTTCGGGGTAAAACACGTGGGCCACGCCCCCGGCCACTTCCACGCTTTGCAGGCGAGCCGGGTTCTTATGCAACAGGTAGCCGAGGTCGGTAGCGGGCGAGTAGGAGGTAGTAAGCGTCAGGAGCATGAAAACAGGGGAAGAGCCAACAGGAAGCCGAATGTAGCCACTGCGCCCCGGCTCTGCCTAACCCACAGCAACAGGACATGCTAGGAAACGAAACGAGCGGACTATTTGGCCCGCTCGTTTCGTTTCCGCCCTACACCTCAAAATGCGGCCTGTCCTTGAATTTGGGCCAGTCGCCGCCCCAGCGCACCCGCGCATCGGCCGCTTTCATCAGCCGGGCAAACTTGCTCAGCAGCAGCCCTGACCACGACACCGACCCATCGGCCAGCAGAAACGCCACGTCCAGCGCCCGGCTCGGCAGCGTGTTGTGTTTCGACTCGCCGCCGCGCTTGTACGTCACCACCGGCCCCGGCGCGCTCCGCCCACGGGTATACAGCTCATCCTGCCGTTCCGGACTCCGGTAGCCTTCCGTCACAATCGGCAACCCCAGTAGCCGCAGCACCGGGTCGCCCGACCAGCGCCGCAGCGCCACCTGGTACGCTGCTACCAGCTCCGGCCGTACCTCCGCCAGCCGCGCCGCTTGCCGTACCATCTGCGTCACGTTCAGCCGCGGGGCTACCCGCTTGACTGGTACTCCTACCGGCCGTGGCGTCCCGCTCCCAACCGGCTGGTCACTCAATGCCGCCGTTGCCATTTCGTTCGTCGCTACCGGTTGAATCCTTGCGGGTTGGCCGGGCTTCCACCGGTACCCTCACTACTTCCTCGGGCTGCTGCAGGGTCTTGCGTACCGTCGCCCAAATGGTCACAATAGCTACCAGCGCCTGAATTATCAGCCGTCCGTAGTTCTCGATGGCCGTCGGGTCGGGCGGCACCAATTCGTTAGTGGCCACCTGCCCAAGCAAGGCCGTCATTCCAATGTGGGCCAAGTGCCCGGCTTTCGTGCTGCTGAACATATGCGTATTGTCTAAAAAAGTTGCTTGTCACTATTGACCTTACAAATTTACACTAAATAGACAATTTTGGTTGCACATATCAGATGGCTTTATTCATGTCAATATAATTGCACTTTTAATAGTCAAAAAATTGGCGTGTTGAGTGACATGCAGGAGTTGGGCGGGCCCCCGGCCCTCCGCGCTGCTCCGGGCCGGGGTCAGGCTGTCCAGGGGTCCGCTAACGCTGCCGTGCTGCGCACCACTCCCGTTGGTCGTGCCCTTCCCATCCTTCCCGCATTCCCCCGATGCTGCAGCTGCTGAGTGCGACGACCGCCCTACGCTCCGGCCCACCTCATTTCGCTCCCTGCGCCAACGCGGCGCACCGTTCATCGCTCCTGGCGTCCCTCTGCACTAAGCTTGCTATGGCTCCGGTCGCTGCATTCGGCCAGCCTCCGCTACCGAAAACCCACCCCACGGCCCGCTTCCCGATGGTCAGCCAGCCGTCCACCGCCAACCCACCGCACCGCTGTCGTGCCGCGCAAGGCCCAAAAAGGCCCTCACGCCGCCCGCCAGCACCCCATGATGCGGCCGCAGGCCACCGGCTGGAAAACGCCGGCCACCTGCCCCCAAATTCTGCGTTCAGGCCACGCAGGCCAAAGCATTAGGCCCGCTTCGCGGAGGGTTTCATTGGGGAGGGCCCCAAGCCCCCGCCATCATGCCCCGGCTGACGCCCGGTCATCTTCCTCGGGTTCTGCAGCCTCCCGTTGGTCGGCCGCTCCACCCTCAAGCGGCCGGCTCCGCCGAGTATCCATTGGGGGCCTCAGCCCGCCCCCAAGCCCCTAGGGCAAGGCATTTAGGCTGTTGTGTCAGCGCCTGCCCGGTGCCGTTTCCGGTCGGGTAGGGGGCCGCTAGTCCAGGGGCAGCAGCTCCACCTTGCGGCCCAGCCGTCGGGCGGCCTTCAGCGCGCTCAGCGTGCCCTTGCTCCGGCCATCCCACACCACCAGCACCAGCGCGGCCCGCTTCACTATCTCGGCGTTGCGCACGTGGGTAGCGGCCGTAGGGCCGTGGGCGGCATAGTCCGGACGCAGCTCGGTCAGCGGCACCCCGTGCGCCCGGGCCCAGCTTGCCGCCAGGGCATCCACGCCGGCGGCCCCGCCGCTCACTACTTCCGCCGGCTCCAGTTCGGCTAGCCGTGCCAGCAGCGCAGCACAGCTTTTCACGCCCCGGCTACCCACCACCGCCACTACTTGATTTTTGTTCTTTTCCATGTTTAAAGATACAAAGAAAATACTTGCAGTGAAACAAACTTTTATAAATGTTTAGTTTGTAATTACAAATTTTGTTTGTATCTTTAGAGAGTAGAAAGGAAGGACCTAGCTACTCGCCCACCCGGAGGCCTACGGCGCGGGCACCCCACGGCTAACTCTTACAGCCATGCAACCCAATCAACTTTTGCAGCTCGCCGCTGCTGCTTGGAAAGGCCCCGCCCTCTGCCCGTTCGCCGGCATTTGGGTATCGCAGTCTGCCGCCACCTACGACCAGGGCGGCACCTCCTGGTACATCAGCCTCAAGCTGGCCCAGCAGCCCGCCGAAGGGCAGCCCCGCCCGGACTTCAAAGGCACCGGTAAGTGCCCGTTTCATGCGCTGCGGGAGGCCTTCCGCTCCATGCGCGCCGCGTACCCCGGCTATGCCTTCGGGGCCGTGTGGGAGGTTCTCAAGGCCGAGGATGAGTTTGCCGGCGTGCTGGCTCATGCTTAGCCTAGTTCTAGCCCCAGCCGCGCCCGCCACGGGTGCGGCTGTTGGCCAAGCTGCAATCAAAATGGCTGCCTTGCAGGCCACCCTGGCCCGGTTGGCAGCCAAGTATCCGCCCCGGCCGCAGGTAGCGCCCGCGCCCACGCCGGCTCCCATCAACCCGGCCGCCACCGCCGCCCGCCACGCGCTGGCCCGTGCCCATTCGGCCATGTTCGATGCCCGTGCCGCCAAGTATGCGCTACGCGACGACTACCGCCCCCAGGCCGGCCGCTTCGCCCAGCTGCGTGCTGCCATCATCCGCTGCCGCGAGGCTCAGGCCGCTTACAAAGCCGCTGCCGCCGCTTTCCACGCCAGCCCCGCCGGTGCCGCTTTGCAGGCCGCCCGCGCCAAGTACCCCCGCTTTTAGTCACCCGGCCCGCGCCCTTGCCAGCGCGGGCCCTAAAGCCCGCATCATGCAATACGAACCAACGGAGGCCGAGCTAAACGGTCTGAGCGGCGATGAAATGGCCGCTGATGAAGCCCAGGCCGCCTACTACGAGCAGCAAGAGGAGTGGGAACGCCAGGCCCACTACCACCACGAGCAAGAGCAAGAAGCGTGGGAGGAGGGCAAATACGAGCAGATGATTTTCGAGGTCGAAGGCTACTAGCAGCCCGCCTCACCATTCCCATTCTTTCACCAGGGGCCGCCAAGCCGGGCGGCCCCACCAAAAACCACTCCATCATGTCAAAAACCGCTACTACCTACCAACCTCAATTGCTCGACCCGCACAGCGCCCAGCCGCAACCGGTCAGCCCCGCCAACGGCCGCAGCTTCAAGCTGGCCGAGTTGTACCGGCTGCTCGATTGCCAACTGGTCGATGTCATCCGCCTCACGCCCGAACTGATACTCATTATCGACGACGAGGGCAAGTTTCGCAACCCCGCTTACCTCAATCTGGTGGCCACCTACCTGTGGTACCACCACCAGCCCGAGGCGCGGGGCGTCGACAGCATCGTGGGCCGCGCCATCCTGTGCCACGATAAGCAATTCAAGTAGCATGCCCACGGCGAAGGGGCCGGCCGCCAACAGGCCCCACCTTTTTCATTTCCAACCCACAACCATTTCCCATCATGTCCACCAAAGTAAAAGCCCAACGCACCGCCACCACCGAAGCCGGTGCCGCATCCACCACCGCCACCGAGGCCCCCATGTTCACGCTCAGCGGCCCCATTACCGCCGTGCCTGCTTACCTCACCGAGAAGCTGGACGAGTCCACCGGCGAGCTGGCCCAGGTCTCGCGCTTTCGCTACCTGCCCGGCCATCCGCGCCAAGTGCGTTTCGACGCCAAGGCCGGCCAGTTCAACATTGGCGGCACCGTGCTGCTTGGTAACTCGCTTTCCTTCATTCCGCTGGCCTGGCGCGTGTTCCAGGACGACATTCTGAATATGGGCCGCAAGCTGTGGGCCGAGCTGTTTTTTGCCGATGAGAAGGGCGCCATCTGCGCTGTGCTCTTCCACGGTTACAGCGTGGAAAACCTATACCGTCTCATCGAGCCGCTGTTTTACGACGACCTCACCCTGGCCGACGTGACGGTAAAGGTCACCGCCGAGAAGAAGCAGACCACCAAGGACGGCAAGACGGCCACTTACTACATCGCCCAGTTCAGCTACGAAGCCGCCGACGCGGCCGAGGTAGCCGCCCGCCGCGACTTCGCCCGCGACTTTCCCATCTGGCGTGCCGAAACCTACACCGGTGCCGCTGACCTGCGCATCCAGCACGGCTACACCGTGCCAGCCCAGGACGACCCCACCAGCCCGGAGCCGGCCGCTGCTGAGCTGGCTGCTTTGCCCCAGGCCGCCTAATGCCCCGGCCCCCGCGGTGCACGCCGTGGGGGCCAACCGGCTACCCATTCATTTTATACTATGCCCAATGAATACCACCGCCCACATGCCGCAGCTGTCCATCGAGCAGCCGGCCCGCGACGATGCCGAGGCCGCCTTATTGGTCCGGCTAGCCGAACTGTTAAAGGATGCCTACCTACTGCCTGACCTGCGCGACGTCGCCCCGCAGATACGCCAGCTCTTCCCCGAGCCCGCTTATCTGGTCGGCTGCGGCAGCTCCCACATCTGGCTACACCGCGCCGCCGACCCCAACCGCCTAGCCCTAATCCGCTAATCTTACTCCTTACCCGTCATGTTTCACGCCCTCATCCATCACCCCGACCTGACCCAGGCCCAGCACCGGGCTTTACCTCACGTCAGCAACACCGACCTGAGCATCCTTAAAAACGAGCTGCTAGGCCAGCCACGCCAACTCAACGCCGTGGCCCTGGCTTACGGCTCCCACTTTCACACGGCTGTGCTGGAGCCCACCACCTACGGCCGCACCGAGGAGCGCGGCATCAAGTGGGCCGACCTGGAGACGCTAGCCCGCCAGGTGCGCCGCCAACGCTACTGCCGCGACCTGCTCTACCGAGGCCAGGCCGAGCAGTCCTACACCGCTACCCACACGGCCACCGGAGTAGGAGTGAAGCTGCGCCCCGACCTGTTGGTGCGCAGCCGCGCCGGCCGCCAGCTCACGCTCATCGATTTCAAAACGACCAGCAGCCCCGACCTCGCCCACTTCCTGACCACCATCGAGAAGTACGATTACGACCGCCAGGCCGCCCTTTACCTCGACGTGCTCGGGGCCACGCGCTTTCTCATCATCGGCGTGCAGAAGAAGGCACCGCACGAAGTGTGGCGCGTCGAGCTAACGGCCACGCCTGGCCTCATCGAGCAGGGCCGCAAGAAGTACGCGGCGCTGCTGCGCCACCACGCCCGCCAAGCCGGCTGCTTATCTGTTCCGCTCTACACACCCGCGCCGTTGGCGCTGGCCGCCTAACTTACCACCGTTCATTTCACCCATTCCCTTTTCAGGTCCAACATGGCAACCTTCCAAATCTTCCAGAGCAGCGGCCAGCATTGGTACCGCCTGCGCGCCGACAACGGCGAAATCGTTCAATCCAGCGAAGGCTACACCACCAAAGCCAGCTGCCATAACGGCATTCAGAGCGTCAAGGCCAACTGCCAGCCCCACCGCTTCCAGTCGTTTCTGGAATCTGGCCAGTACGGTTTCAATCACGTGGCCGCCAATGGCGAAATCATCGGCCGCAGCGAGAAATACACCACCGCTCAGGCCAGAGACCATGGCATTCAGGTTGTGTTGCGCGAAGCTCTAGAAGCCCCTATAGAGGACCTCAACTGACTTTGTTTGTATTAACTATTGTTTTAGCTGATGGCATCCGCTTTTACACAGCTTATCTGAAGTCTGCTGCCACCGCTCACTCCGAAGCAGTGACTGTGTGGTTGGTGCTGACAGTCATATCTACCGTACTGATTATTTATAAACCCGCCGGTAGCATGCCGGTGGGTTTTTTACTGCTGGTATTTACCATTTGCAGCTTGCAGCCGCTCCGATATTCTTGCACGAAGGCTCGAAGGCGCTAAAACCTCCAAATCCTCCCCAAAACCTAAAAGCAGCGTTTCCAACTCTTGCGTTGGGATTACCTTAAGGCTCACTTCTATAAATTCTGCGTTTTCGACTTCCAGCCGTTGGCTTGGATGCAGGGGCTTTGTACGCACATAACGTCCTCTGCCTGCCCGAAACCGCAGTAACACTCGTTCCACAACGCTACCTTCAGACGGCACCGACACTCCTACAACATCCGCAAAACGCGCTTCAATATCTGCCGGCGGAGGGACATAGGTAGCATTCGTGACTGGTTCCAACCCCTCGATACGGTCCAGTGCAAAGTTGCTCACCCCGGCTCGTCCCGTGCCTGTACCAATCAAAAACCAGCGGTGATTATACTGCTTCAGTAAGTAGGGCTGCACGTGAATTTCGTAGGCTTCTGGCGCATCAAAAGGTCGGTATCGTAATGCCAGCATCTGTCTCTCCCGAATAGCTTGGTACAGCGGACCCAACAAATGGGCTCCAGCATAATCCGGTACCTGTTCGAACCATACTAGTTGCCGAGAGGTCTGCACATCCGGCCGCGCCTGCAAATGCTCCTCCACGCGTTTCACAATATCCCCCAGCTCATCGCCAAGCCCCAGACCCTGAAACTGTTGGAGCATCGCTAAGGCTTGTCGAAGCACAGGAGCGTCGTTGCTAACCAAGGGACTATTGCGGATAGAGTAAGTGGGGTCGGAGTAGAAGTAGCCCTTAGAGTCGCGGTCGTATTCAATCGGTGCTTCGTAGCCGGTCATGCCTCCTGGTCGCATCTGTTTGATGTCCTCCTGTACCTGACGCTTGCTGATGCCACCTTCCCGGCCAACTCCAAAATCGGCCATCTTTTCGCTTATGAACTCCATCAAGGCCTCAATGGGCCAAGGACGCTTTCGGCGAAGTAGACATTCGTCAATCCATCCGTAGCGAGCAAAGGCGTTTTTATTGATGGGCATAAATTTTTGAAAATTCTTTTCGCAACGCAGAAAGGCTGCATTGGCAGCCTGTTGGTTTGTATCATGAACCAACCCGCTACCCCTGCTGCCGCGCTTCACGCCGCCCAAAGTACGCAACCCCTCGCCTCCGGCTTTGAGAGGGCCGTTTGCACCTGCCCGCGTTGCGGTGGGAGTGGTTACCTGTCACATTATCGTCACATCGAGCAGGGACGGTGCTTCCGGTGCTACGGCACTGGCCAGTTATCAGTAGTGAGGGCCGCATAAAAATGTTAGGCTTTATGGCAATGCAGATACACTGCATTGCAGCCTTTCACCTTTGTATCCACTTCACGAAACGAAACTACTGCGGTAGTTCTCCCGCTGTCGCGTTACTTGCGGCAGCAATTGAAATCCTTTGGCCGCCGAACTGCGGTGGCCGCTCGCTCTTTGAAAGTATCTGCGTTAGGGCTTTTGACCCCGTGCGGCGTTGCGCCGCGCCCGTTTAAACAACGGCAGTAATGACAGTAAACGAAATTGATTAAAATGATTTAATTGATTTTTTGTCATTATTATCTTTTTGAATAGTTGATGATTTTTATCAATTATTTATTTCTTATACAATAAGTATAGGATATGAAAATTCCCAGCAGATACTTTCAATTGAGTAATTTGTTTTTGTTGCTTAATTCCCACTATGTTCGTTCATGTACCTTCTTCTACCAATAATGGGGCTGTTCAGCCTGCATCGGGACCGGTAACGGAAGCAGTTTTGGCGACAAATTTCCGCCTGATTACTGATGTACACCAGTTGGCTCAGGTATTAAACTCTGCGCTTCTGTTGGACTTGGCTGAAAATCCTACACACCAGGACAAACCAATTTCGGCCAAGCTGCTGAACTATTACGCTTACCACAAAAAAGAAACACGCTACCGCACCTTTCAGATTCCGAAGCGCACCCGCGGTGAGGTTCGCACCATCAAAGCCCCCGACCGGGGCTTACTGCGTTTGCAGCGACTGTTGCTGTCCTGCCTGACTGCTGCTTTTACAGGCAACCACCCAGCCTCTCACGGCTTTGTGCCCGGCCGTAGTATCCTCACCAATGCGCAGCCCCATGCGGGCCACCGCTTTGTGCTTAATTTGGATTTACGCGACTTCTTTCCCAGCACTTCCATTGGGCGAGTGATAGCCGTGTTGCAATTGCCACCCTTCGGTCTTGTCAAGGAAGTGGCCTATCTCATTGCCAACCTCTGCTGTGACCAGGGTTGTCTACCACAGGGCGCCCCCACCTCACCGCTGCTCACAAACGTTGTATGTCAGCGCCTTGACCGGCGTTTGCAGCAGTTGGCTATCCGCCACCGCTGTACCTACACCCGCTATGCCGATGACCTCACGTTCTCTTCCAACCGCCCGGTATTTCGAGACCGGTTTCATCAGGAACTGAACACTATTATTGCGGAGGAAGGATATCAGCAAAACCAGCAGAAACAACGGCTGCAAACTCCTGAATTTCGCCAAGAGGTGACTGGTGTCGTGATAAACGAACGCCCCAACGTACCCCGTGAATATGTGAGGCAAATCCGAGCCATGCTACACAATTGGGAAACCAAAGGCTACGAAACCGCTGCCGCGACATTACGTGAGAAATACACAATCAGCAAGGCTAAAGCCCGGCACAAAGGCCAAGTGCCCAAAATAGAGCGTGTGCTCGCAGGCAAAATTGCCTATTTGGGTATGATACGAGGGAAGAACGATGCACTATTTCTGGAATTATCCATGAAACTGATGCAAGTAATGAAAAAGCAAAAACTGTAGCATGGAAAACTTTGCAGAAATCGTTTCACAGCTTGAATCAGCTAAAGTTAACATAGCTGAGGTTGCCCGTAAGTTGAAGCTTCAAATTTTTGAGCTTGAAGTCAATTCAGCGCGATATGATTTTATTGCTCGAGACCATCCTAACAAGTTTGTTAAAGACAAGAATATTGCCCTTCGTGACCGGATATTAGTATGTTATCACAGAATGATGGCGCACGAGTTAAGGTTGGTGAAGGAGTCCGACGCGCTTCGATTTGAAAACATTTGTCGAAATGCGCAAATGCAAATGGAAGGTTTATTTACCTATTTTTATAACTTTCATTACAATGACAATGTCAAGCAATTCGTGGAAGCATATAACTTGTATATTTCAGAAATTAATGCATCACATGGTCAAAACTTCAGAGAAATTCAGCGAGACTATTGGTGGAAGGTGACTTTTGCTGATAAGTACACACTTTTTCAAAAGTTCACTGAAGATGCTGACCTTACAAACTTTTTGAAGGTACTAGCTAAATATCGTAATTCGATTTCACATGTTGGCTATGTTGAAAAAACGAAAGGCAACAACAAGGATGCGGATTCTATCTTGTTTGAAAAAAACGCAAACGTCATCGCGGTGTTGTATGCCTTAGAAAAGCTTTCAGAATATGTCGAATTCAACACTCTAAAAGTAAACACTAACGTGAAAGCTGAGGCTCCTGCGCAAGTGGAAGCTTCTGCGCAGGCACAAGCGGAGGCACAAGCGGAGGCAGAAGCTCAGCCTCCGGCGCAAGCACAAGCGGAAGCTCCTGCGCAGGCGGAAGCTCAGCTTCCGGTACCAGCAGAGACTCCGGCAAAGGAGCAGATAGAAGCTCAGTCTCCGGCACCAGCGGAAGTTCCGGCGCAAGCACAAGAGAAGAGTATTAACTCTCCTTCCGAAATATCTGTAGAGACTAAAAATAAGGCTCAACCTACCCTAAGCAGTCCAAACACACGTGAATTTGAGGGAATACTTAACGTGCCTGATAAGATTGAAAGGTGGGGGTTTGCTGATAATGTATATATTCCAGCAATGTTGGTCAAAAACAATGGGTGGGAGACAGGCCAATTAATACAAGGGACTGCCAAATTGAGCTTTAATGCGAAAAAGAATTGTGATACATGGAAGGCATTAAACGCTAGTGCTGTTCCAAAGGCAGATAATGCTCAGGAATTGCCGAATTCATAAAGAACTGGTCTCGGGAGGCTAGCGTTTCTATTGCGGAGCTATGCAGGCGTATACAAGCTTAAATACATTGCATACAACGTCGTTGAATCACATGAATCTGTATACTTCACTAGTAAAAATTTGTATAGCATGAAGCTGAATCTGTATTGTAACAAAGACCTTGCCTGCGCCATGCTTATTAATGTCGATGCAGAGCAACAAAACGGTCGGCATATTGACCATTGGGAATTGGGAAGTGCAACGAACCCCAATATGACTTATGTCAAAAACCCAAACATTACGGCACTAAACCCTTATAAATATTTGAGGGTTAGGTTTCTTTTTACGATTATGAGCGTTAGAAAAAACAAAGATTTCTTCTGTGTCAATGATATTGTCAAGGTTGACGGTTTGGAAATTGATTTTAAATACTGATTGGTTTTCATGTAATCGGTATTGTATCTATGACTTCCACCGAAGACCAAAAAGTGCACCTAAGCAAGCCGCGCTGACCCAGAAACAACAAGGCCAGCCCCTGTCGAATAGGAGCTGGCCTTGTTGCTATTACCAGTCGTCGGTGCAACCGCTAAGCCTCAACCTCTTCCGAGGCGACCGGTGGTATATCCGGTGGAAGCGTTGTTTTCAGAACCACTTCCTTGGCCAATGACCGCATCGCCTGAGCAGGCGGGATAATGGGTGTGCCAGCGACCAATTCTCCGAACAGCGGATTGGCCGGCAGGGGCAGCCCACCGTTTGCATCCGGTACCTGGTTAAAAATTACCGCCTCCTCGCCTGGGGTACTCTGCGCAAGATGCTCCACCAGCACTTCCTGCCCACTATTGGCGTGCAGTGCCTGCGTGAGCAGCGTATAGGTGCTCACGTCCACGTTATAAATCTGGTTGAGCTCATTCATCTGCATCGCCGCGTCCTCGGCCGCGCCGATGGCGTCGGCCAGCAGTTGAGTATAGCGCCGGGCCTTAGCATCAGCTTTGGCGCGCAAGCGAATAACACGCTTCATACGTCGCTTAAATTGGGTTTGATAGGCTGTGAGTGGCATAAATAGTAAAAATTAAAAGGTCAAAAAAGAATTAATCCAGGTCAACATCAGGGGGCAGTATGGCCCCAGCCGAATTGGCCGTTAAGTTCACAAACACTGCAGCTGGTGCTCCGCCGAGGCTGGCCGCAGCCACTTGGCCAAGGGCTCCTGAGGTGCCGGCCAGCCGGTAACCGTTCACCAAATCGGTGCGTAGGCTCATAGCCGTACCGTAGAGGGTATTGATTCGGTCAATACGGGTAGCGGCGAGTTCTCCTTGCGCCAGCACCGAAACCAGCCGGGCCACCAGGAACCGAGCCTGCCGGTCAGCTTTGGCCCGTAAGGCCAGGGCCTTTTTCATGCGCCGCTTGTACTGCAGCTGGTAGCCAGTTAGTGCCATAGAAAGGAGAGGAGTAAGGGAAGAAAAAACGGCCAGCCGGTGTGGCTGGCCGTTTCGTGCCACTTGCTATGGCTTAGGCCACGTACTCAATAGCCAGCGGGTTAGTGCTGTTGTTGTTGAGCGGGTAGAACTTGCCGTTTACCTGCTGGTAGAAGTTGATGCCAACTACACCCACTACCAGATTTGCATCCGCCGGAGCGGCCGGGAAGCTGCCCACCAACACTTGGTTGGCCAGCGGCGCGCTGTTCACCGCAAGAATGCCCAGCGGCGCGGCCACCACAGCATTGGTGAAGGTCAGCGTCTCCATATCCAGCGAGGAGGCCGCGAACACCAGCTCAAAGTGCGTCGTGCCCTGTGGAGCTGCAATGTCCGAGGCCGGATTCAGCGCCGGAATGGTCATCGTCACGTCAGCGCCGGCCCCCGTCACTTCATAAGGGAAGTACATGGTTTGGCCGATGCCCGCGCCGGCATTGAAGTTGAAGCCGAGCAACGGGGCTGAGTTCGAAGAGTCGAACACGCGCTGGCCCCGGTCATTCGTATCGTCGAGACCGATAATCTCGCGCATCTTCTGCGTGAGACGCGAAGTCACGCGGCTGTCGCTGGCCGAGGCAATGGCTACCCGCAACGAGTCGCGCAGCACCTTGCTGTATTTAGCCGCCTGGCCAAATTCTGCCGTGTTCTCCCGAGTACGGGCCATGCTGGCCGCCGTCATGTACTTGGCTTTGTTGGAAGCCGGCTTCTGCCGGATGCTTCCGTCCTTGGCAAACACGAGGCCACCAACGGTGCCCTGAATGCCCAAAATACCGGTCTGCTGTGCCATAATAAAAAAGAGTTGATAAAAGTGGTGATTGTAATTGCTGTCTGACCCACATAAATGGCCCAGCGCTTAATGGTGAACCAAAATTCATCCACTATTTTTGTCTAAACTAGCGCCGCGCCCATACTAGCCCGGTTTGCGCCTGCTCACCCCATGCCGCGTATCTGCATCTATCCCAAAGACGTGGCCCAGCTCACCGGCCGTAGCTACGACGCCGCCAAGCGCCTGGTCCGCCGCGCTCGCGAGGCCGCCGGCAAACCGGCCGGAGCCTTGGTATCTGTTCGCGACTTCTGCCAGCTCACCGGCCTCGACGAGGACGAGGTAACGCGCGCTCTAAATGGTCCGGCCGGACGGTAGCCCCACGTAGCTAAACCCTACCTCCTCCGTACCTGAACCCAGTCTTCCATATGGTAGAGCGTAGTGCTCATGTCCCAGCTCTAGCCCGGACTACACTGGACTGTTATGGCAATAGCGCAGCATTCCTTTCGGCCCTTTCTGCTTCCACAGCCTTTTTTAGCTGCTTCAATAAGGTCTCAAGCGTAGCTTTGCTCCCGGTACTTGGTGTGGCCTGCTCGTATTTGAGGCCATGCCTTGCCCGAACCAGGCCTTGTACTTGTTCCGCGCTCGTAAACAGCCCGCATACCTTCGCCAATACCTGATGCGGCTGCTCATTGGTTATAGCGTAGCCCTTTTCGAGCAGCCAAAGGCTAACCCAGCGAAACAGTATATCATACTGCTGCAAGAAAGTCGGCCGCGGCACCCCCAGCAACATCGTGAGGGCGCGCTGCTCCTTGCGTTCGTATTCGGGGCCACAGGCTTCAAGCAGGTGCCCCAAGGCTTTCAACTGCTGAAGCCGGGTGTGAGCTTGGGTATTCATAATAGGCACTGACTCAGTGAGTGAATAAGGAAGGCAACTATACTGACACTGCCTGCGCGCTCTCCCAATTCAGGTAGAGCTCGAGGATGCGAATGCGGGTTTTACCGGCCGGTATCAGTACCTCTGCCTCAGCGCCCCGTCGCAACTCATAGAGCGCCGCTCCAATAGGGGAGGTGTAGCTGATGCAGCCCCGCTGCAGGTCCGACTCGCCGTGGCCACCTATCTCGTAGAGAACCTCACGGGCTACTTGGTCGCGGGCAGACTGCATGGAGAAGCGCACAATGGTCCCAATCTGCACCCGATTAGTGCTTGGGGGCTGACTCCACAGGATGGACGTGTTGAGCTGCTTCTCAAGGTTCTTGAGCTCAGTGATTGCCCGCTCCTCGAGTTGCAGCAGCTGGTTATAGCCCGGGTTATCATGCCAGCCATCACCACTCGCTGTGTAGGCGATGTTCTTCTCCGCCTGTATGTTGCGGATTTTCAGGTTCTGGTCCGTGATTTTTGTTTCCAGCATTTGCTTGCCAGCTTCGGTGATGTAGTGCTTCATGTGACTAGGTAAAAAGAGGTGTTGAAAAAGTCGTAGGTGTCAGCTGCTCCATCAGCGTCAGCCAGTCCCGGAAGACAGCCGGGGCGGGCTGATTAGCATTAAGGGTGTGCCACTGCGTGTGGGCAAGGCGGGCAATGCCAAAAGAGGCAATCTGCTGGTAGGCTTCGCGTGCTTCGTGCAGGCGTGGTAGCGACTCGTCGTGCTGCCCGTAGCTGCGCCGCCGGGCCACTGCCCGCTCCCAGGCCACGGTGGGGTCAACGTCCAGCAGGATGACGTGGTCAGGCGCTGGCACCAGGGCCTCCCGCTGGTTCACCCGCTCAATGCAGCGCTTGGGGTGTCCCCACTTCCGCCAGCGAGTGGCGTAGCTTGTCACAATGCTACGGTCCCCCAACACCAGCGGGCGCTGCCAGTCCGCCGTTGTGGCCGCATAGTTAGCCCGGCAGGCGTAGAGGTAATCGTTCCAAGCATCCAGCCGGCGCAGGCAGGGTACCTGAGCCGACAGCCGTTCCTGCCAGCTGCGCTCGGCCGGTACTGCCCGGGTGGGGGCCACCGTACTAAAGGCAACCTGCCGGCTGGTCAGCAGTTGCTGAGCCGCATTGAGCAGGGTAGATTTTCCGCAGCCTTTCAGGCCTTCGAGACAGATATACATAGCTAGGAAATTAAGCTGCCATAGCAGCGGGTGCACAATGGGTGTAGAGCAAAGCCACGAGCTCACGGCGGATGGCCGTGCGGGTGAAGGGCACGTTCTCTTTATCCGCTTCGGCGATGGGGTGGTCAGCGTAGAGCTTGCAGCCATCCAGCACGGGGGTAGCAGTCAGCATCAGCGACCGGGTGTGTCCCTGACCAGGGTCAGTCACCTGGTGCAGTGTGCTGGCGGGCATGTAATACATGTCGCCGGCCCGCAGGGTGTGGGTTGCCTGCTGGCGCAATTGCACCAACCCGTTTTCGCGCACGCCGTAGGTCTGACCTTCCTTAGCGGGGGTATAGGTGCAGTTCAGCCGCACCTCGGGCCCGTTTGGGTCCTCCTCCCAGATAACAGTCGTGAAGCTGCCAGCCAGCAGGGTAGAGGCGAAGTTCCAGCGGTGGTCGTGAATGTTCTCGTGGTGAGCTTCGTTGCGGGCCTCCCACAGGTGTAGGCGCAGCTTGAACACGGCGCTTTGCAGCAGCACCAGCTTACGAAAGCCGTTGTGATGGTAGTAGGAGTTCCGCTGGATGGCACTCAGCGCCTGCTCGTCAGCCAGCAGGTGGTGCAGCAGCAGCTCCAGGTTGTCGGGGCGGCTCAGGGCGCCGATGATGCTGGGCAGGGTGTAGTGCTCCCCGGCCCGTCCTTCCCACAGCAGAATGCCGGCAATGGTCCGCTCGAGGGCGCCAATTCCCTCCTGCAACGCCGCCTCTACCGCCAGCTGGATTGCGAAGTCTAGTTGGCTTGCCTCGCAAACCTGCAGGCTCTGGGCTGCAGGAGACTGGGAGAGAACCGAGGCGGAGGAAGCGTACAGGAGAGGCATAGCAGAAAAAAGAAATCGAACCCTGCTCCATGCTGGATTCGATTTACTTTTTGCTAGAATGCGGCCAAAACCCAAAAGGCCATTTTTAATGCTCAGAAGGCATATTTGACTTTCTGATGCACAGCATAATCTGCGAAGTTGCTACATAAAATGTGGCGCCATGCTGGCTTTGTATGGGGAGTTGATTGTTCTTTGGAGTGTTTAGGCAACCACCTGGGCATTCACACTGATTTGGTCGATGATGTGAAACAGCTGCCGTACCTGAGTTTCTTCTCGGAATACCCCCCACAATCCCAAGGATATGGGGCTCGGTGAAGAGCTTATCGAAAAGCATTTTCTTGTCGATGATGCCGTTGTGAGCCAAGTAGTCAATCAAGCCACATGCTCGTTGCCTATTTAGAATTAGGCACTGTCCACTTCGTGCCTAATTCAAGCGGAGTAACAATGGCTTGGGAGAGCCGGCAATAACTTCTGCCACGGCGTCAAGCACCTCTGGGTTGAGCGTGGGGCAGCCCTCGCTCTGGATTGGGTGCCCCGCGCCAGGCTCAGCTGGTACCCCCACCCAGGAGTGCAGCACTACTGCCCGCCGGCGAACGTTACGAGTGCTGGGTTCGAGGCCATACAAGCGGTACACCGGCCAAAGCGGCCGGTGTACCGCTCACCAATGCTTGCCAGCCCCCGAGAGCTGCAGTTGGAGTCCACCTCATTAGAATATCGCACCTGCCCCTGCGCGTCAGTTTGGCCGTTGAGGCAGATGCCCTGCAGCAGCACTTTCTTCCGGGTCAGGTCCAGCACAAAGAAGCGGTAGTCGTTATCAGGCCGCGTCAGGTCCACATAGCACGCCACATCAGCGTTATAGGCTATGCCTTCGCGCTTCACATCCCGGCGTAGCTCTTCAACATAGCGGCTGATAGGTGGCCCGACTTCCTTAGCTGTGTTCTTGTTGCAGGCACTCAGCCCGGATACCACTATTGCAGCCAGCACAAAAACAAATCGGAAGCTGGGTGTAGTCATGATGGAGATGCGTGGAAGAAAGCCCCTACCAAGCCCGGTTGTGTCTAGTTGCAGAAGCTAATGCAGTGCAGTACGCCGCCCAACTTGGCAAGCTCGGTGCACTCTATCGGGATGATGGAGCCGCCAGGATTAAGCCGCTCCAATTGTGTCAAAATTTCCCGTTCGCCTTCCAGCCCATAGGTGGGTACAAGCCAGTGGCCGTTCAGCTGTAGCATGTTCACATAAAGCCCAACAGCGCTATCGATGGGTGAGGGACCAGCTACATCCTGGGGCTGTTCCTGAATACGGACTACCTTAATATCTAACTCACGTAGCTGTTGAGCCAGCGCGTCCACACATTGTTGGTCCTTCGGGTATTTATGCGCCCAGGCCTCGGGAAAGGTGCTAACTAGGGCCTTATTCGGTGAGATGAAGGCAACGTACCCGTCAGTGTGAGCCAGCTTGTCGGCTCCGGGTAGTTCAACCCATACGGGCTGAATTTGTAACGCTGCCTGAATTACTCTGCCAATTGATTCTCTTGGCTCTTCCAGCTCTATTGTCACCTGCTCAGTCGGCTTGCTTTTTTTGGTGTTGTGCTGAAGCATGCGGGTACTGACAAACCCGTAGCGACCGTTAGACACCAGGTTGCCGCCGTCCCACACCAGCGGAAGTGCAACAAGGTCTACCCCGAGCAATGAATGCAACAGCTTCATATTGTCGCCGATGCGCTTGGGCGAGAAGACAGGCTTTACCAAGTGGGTCCCCATGTTGAAGCCAGCATAGTCGCGCAGCCAGATGCTTTCCAGCTCGTTGTGTACCACGTAGCGAATCCGCTCCCGCACGCTGTTTGCCTTCAAACGGTTGGCTATGCAGCTCGATTTTACTAGTAAAACGACTTCCAAGTCGGCAGGTATGGCTTTCAGCAGCTGGATGTAAAATCCGGCCAGCGGCGAGTAATCCCAGCCTTCGCCGACTACCTGGTCGGGGAAAACTAGGTATACCTGCCGGACGGGGGCAAAATCGGTCAGGAGGCCCGCGCCTGTCTGGAATTGAACGGAGGTCGTCTCTACTTCTTCCAGCGTGCCGAAGGCCTCCTTGGCAGCCTGCAAGAACTCAGTGTGCAGCTCCCGAATTCGTCCCTGAGTTAACCTCCATACTAAGTGGTTTCGAACGTTGTTTTTATGTCCAACACCTGCATACCAAGCCTCGTCGGTGCCTTGCTCCCGAAGGCGCACCTCGTTGAACGCAGCTTCCCGAACATAGGCGGCTTCAAGCTGACCAAGCAGCTCCCGTAGCCGCGCTGTTGCTTCGGGGGTGTGGTCTTGACGGCTTTGTTGCCATAATTGAGCATGTTCTTCAGAAAGTATTTGGTCACTCATTGCAGATTAATTTGGGGTAAGGAATATGTTTTGCAAATGCCGTTTAACTAAACAGTAGGGCCATCGCTAGACGAGGCGGGAGTTGTTGGCTCATCCTCATCAAAGTAATCCGCTTTCGACTTACCACCGAAGGGGTCATTTGCAGGCTTCATATTGTAGCGCCGGCGCGCCGCCCTTTCCTTTTCAAACATCACGTTCATTTCGCCAGCGTCCTGACTAAAAGCCAGCTTGTTGTCAATGGCCAGGGCCTCAGCGGCCCGGTCCACGTCGTGATTAGCTCCGATGTATGTAAAGGTCCAGTCCTGCTCTTTCAGCCCTTCAATAAGCTGGCGGATAGTGGAGCGGCTATACTCCCTCGAGGCGTTTTCTTCGCCGTCGGTCAGCACCGTTACCAATACCTGGAAGTTTGCTGCCCCGGTGGTGGCCAGCACATTCCGCAGCTTGCTCACGCTTTGCCCGATGGCGTCGTGCAGTGGCGTCATCGAGCTAGGCTGATAATCTGCCAGCGTCAGCTGCTGCAAGGCTGATGCTTCCTGCATAAACAGTTTCTCTTTAATGCCAAGACCATTGAAGGTCGTCAGGCTCACCACCTGCTTTTTCTCCGGGAATTCGCGCGCCAGGCCCTGCACGGTTTGCACCAGCTCATTGAAGCCATTCACGGTTGTCTGGCGCACAATGTCCATGGAGCCGCTCTCATCTAGGATGAGTAAGTTGTAGACAGTGCTGGAAGGGGTAAGGGTGTTGGCCATGCTGTGTTAGAAAAAAAGGATGATAGGAATGAATATTCTGCGCGGACCAGCAATTGCAGCCCGCCCCCAACAGGGTATTCACCTTATTCCATTACCTAGCCAATTTCAAAAACTGCCTCTACGTGTCATCAGGGCCTATGCGGCAATGCGCACTACAGCATATTTTGCGAACAGTAGCGCATAAAATGAGGCATTTACTGGCCCCTGCTCCAGCGTCAGCTCTTAATAAAAGTAGATTCTATAAGGACACGAGAGCTTTAATATTCTACTTCTCCGGCAAGCAGCTTAAGATGCAGCCAGGTCCAGCAAGCGGTTGTTGCAGTTGCCGTACAGCAGATTAGTGGCCATCCAGCCTCCCTGTTGCTGATTATGATTACGCAGGGCCGCTGCGGACTTCAGCTCCAGCTGCATGCTCCGCCAGGGAACATCCCCATAGGGCACACGGGCGTCACGAAATGCTCCCTGAATGCGGATGTCGTTGTGGGCATTGACGCGGCCATCCTCCCCAAAGCAGGCAAACCCTCGGTCGCTGCTGCCAAAGTGGTAGTTGCTCACCCACGCGCGGCGATGAAAGCGTCGGTCAGTATCGCCGTGGGTGAGCAAACCCATCACAATCGTGTAGGGACGGTTCAGGGTCGTACGCATCTCGGTGAATAAAGCCGCCAGTACCTCCGGGTTTAATACATTCCGAGGGTTGGTAGTGACGAGCAGCAGGTGAAACTCCTCGTGCAGTGTGGATGGCAGCAGCCCGTCTAGCAGACTCAGTAAGTTGCGCTTTCCCTCCTTGAAGCTGCTGAACAGGTAGTTGTCCACCAGCAACAACGAGTTCATAGGTAGCTTTCCCAGGGGGGCAAGCAACGCCGGCCACCGTTCTTGGGTCTGCCCAGCATCCGCGACTTCGTATGCATCGGCTTTTTCCATCTGCCGATAGTAATGCGTGGTCAGGGTTTGAGCGGGCGTTGGGTCTTGTACAGAAAGCACGCAGATGCCATGTCGGCTGGAAAGGCGAGCGCACACGTCCGGGGCCTGGTCCAAGATGAAGAGACCCCCAGCGGTAATTGCCGCTAAATCGTCCGGCAGCCCGCCGTAAAATTCTGTTTCGCAGTCCACCCCGTAAGTACCGCGTTTGAATAGGCTACGCACATAGGGATTAGACAGCATGGCCTTTTCCAGAGCCTCCTCAGGCAGATTCAGCACCACATCATGGTAGTCGCGCACAATGTGGTAAAGGTCAGCGAAGGCGGTAGGGTCGTCAAATATTTCGTCTAGGGCTTCCAGGGAGCAGTATACTTTGCGCGGCATAGCGAAACTAGGATAGCTTAATGCGGGAAGATTTCTTCTGCAAGCGGTACAATTCCATGGCATTCTCATCGGCTTCATCGAAGAAACCATTTCCGAAAACGTCACTAAGCTTGCCATCTGCCTGGATAGTGATGCGGCGAACGGAGGCCACTGAAGAACCGGATTGGTCTTGCTCTTGGTCCATATAAAAAAGCACCACGTTGTCTTCCTGGTCTTCGTCCGGTGTCCCACTAGCTACAATCAATTGAAGCTTTCGGATGAGGTATTCTGAATGCGTCTCTACCACTAGCCGAATTGAGTAGGTTCGAGTTACCTCTTCGAATAACACGGCTAGCAAGGATTGCAATCGAGGGTGCAGGTTTGCTTCGGGTTCCTCGATAAGTAGTACCGCTGCCACATTGCGAGACCTGCCCGCTGCCGCACGTTCTTCCTGGCGTTCTATAACCGAGGCAATCTGGAGCAGGATGGTTAGGATTTGACCGGCCCCAAAACCGAGGTCGGCCAGATTAATGGGGCTGCCCTTCTTGCCGGTTACGTTGATGGTGATTTTGAAGGCCATGCCTTCAACGGGTACAACGTTAACCGAATCCCCCACATTAAATAAAGGCAACCAGTGGCGTAGGAACTTATCTGCAGCGCTGTTCCGCCGAATGCCTCGGTGTACAAAGGCCTCTACAATAGAGGTGATTTCACTGCCCGTATGATTACTGAAGTAGAGTCGGGATTGGTAGGTGCGGTTTGGGCCAAGATGTGCTACAGGAAATCGCATGAGCTGCAGTAACTCCTGGTAAAAGCGAACCAAAGTGCTTCGGACTTGCTCGGCTAGGTACTTTAACTCCTGCACGGGGCGAGCAGCATCCGCCTCGACATAAGCCAACAACCCCTGTTGAATGATACGTGGTATGCTGGGAACTCCGGGGGCGACTCCTTCTAAGCTTATACTTGTACTGTATACCAAGCCTTTATCGCGAATCCTATGGCTTTCTGCTGCTTTTTTTAACTCGTAAATTCGTATGTGTAACTTTTTCCTGTTGATTTGAAGCTGGTTGAATGCAGTCGAAACTGCAGGATAATTTAACATATCCGGACGCCGCTCGAATTGTGCTTCCCGACCTGTTAATTCTTGGTCCATAGTAGCGAGCTTCTTCTCGGCTTTAGCAGCCTCTGCTAAGTAGCTCTGACTTTGGAGCCTCAGGTAAGCATCTTCATTAACGATGTAATCAATCAGCCCTTGACGTACGGTAATCTGGTAATGAGGATTTTCAAACTCGCTCATCAGCCTCATGTTGAGGTCCTCATTTAATGCAGCTACAACTATGCGAAAGCCGGTGAGAACGGCAATATTAGGCTCAGAGTGACGGGAGAAATCGTACTCAAGACGAACATCACCCATGGTATAACTCAAACGGATGATGTCGTCAGCTACCTCCCAATTTTTTAGGTTGTCGAAGTTGGTTATTTTGTGGCGTGACGCGCGTGGTCCATCTAGTCGAAGCACCGTCTGGTCTTCTTGTTCAATGAAGTCTGCCAGCAATAGTAGGGCTTTGATAAGGGAGGACTTGCCAGCATTGTTGCGTCCTGTCAGAATAGTGAGGGGAGACAAATCAAATTCGGCGGGCGCTCCAAAAACCCGGAAGTTCTTAACGGCAATCTGCTGCATGAACAAGACGTGAGGTAAGGGTTTTTATAATGATTGGGCAAGGCCAATTTCACCACAAGGTAACAGGAAATGAGAGCCTAAACGGCGATTGAAGGTGGGCTGCCATTAATGTGCTGCTAGCCCAGTCTCGAGTTCTGCTTGCTCCCGAATAGCCTTCGCCACAACCCGCTCATCCAAGTCAAGCAGCACTGCCGCTTGCCGCTTCACTCCCTGGCATTGGCTTACCACGCGCACAATGTGCTCCCGGCTTACATCGGCCATCCGCAGCGACATCCCCAAGGACGCCCCGCCTGACCGGATACGTTTAGGCAAGTCCGCGGGCTCCACGGCTTGGCCGGGCTCCTGGAACACGTAGAGAGTCTCAATCAGATTCTCGAGCTCTCGTACGTTACCGGGAAAGGGGTACGACATGAGCTGCTTGCGGGCGGCAGCACTGAGCACCAGCAGCGCCTCCTGGCGCAGATAGTCTTTCTTGATGCGGATAAAGTAGTCAAGCAGCTGCTCGCGTTCAGCGGCTGGTCGGTCCCTCAGAGGAGGAAGTTCCAACTCGGCTACGGCCAGCCGGTAGTACAGGTCCCAGCGAAATTTGCCTTCGCGACAGCGCGTCTCCAAATCGCAATGTGTGGCTGCCACCACACGTACATCTACCTTTCGGGGTGTTCCTCCCAGAGGCTGTATTTCCCCTTCCTGCAACACGCGCAGCAAGGAGGTCTGCACAGCGGGAGAAATGTCACCAATTTCATCCAGGAAAATCGTGCCGTCGTTGGCCAACTCAAAGAGCCCTTTCGTATCCTGGTCGGCACCGGTAAAAGCCCCCTTTTGGTAGCCAAACAAGCGGCTCTCCAGCACCGTGTCCGTAAGAGCAGCGCAGTTGATTGCTAGGAAACGCCCCTTGCTTCTACTCGACTGTTTGTGTACTGCCTGGGCTAGGTGCTCTTTACCCGTCCCGCTTTCCCCGCGCACGAGTACCGTCACCCGGTCAGTCTGTGCGACCTGAGCGGCGCGGCGGTAGGCCTTCGCCAGGCTGGGCAGTGCTAGGAACGAATTGTCCTCATTTTGAACCGGCTGAACAACACCTTTGCGGCTACTTTTTCGGGCAACAACAGGGCTCGACGCAGGCAGCACCGCTTCTGGGGCCAGCTCAGCCATGACACCAGAAGATTCCCGAGCTGTGCGCGCAGCCACCTGTTCCTCACGAATAATTGCCGTGAATGGTGTGGTTGAACGCTCTACTTCAAACCGGCTCAGCACGGGCAGCCCATCGCGGCTGAACTTGCCAGGCTGGGTTTGCACCAGGTGTGTGTTCAGCCCAAGGCTGGTGTGGCAAACGTACCACACCAGCTGCATAATGCTGGTACCGGGAGAAAAGTACAGAGTGAACTCGTGCTGCCGGCGATGAAGGAGCCATGTTTCTACTTTAGCCTTAACCTCCGCTAGGTCAATTACATTGTTAAGGGCCAGCAGTTCAATGTGAATAACACGCCGAGGATGCTGCCGCCGCAGGGAATTCGCCAGATGCTCGGCTGCTAATTCTTGTTTAGGGTCAGCATACAGGAGTATGTGTTCATCAAAGCCGCCGTCGGCGAAGAAGTGCTGATGAAACTGAGTGTTAGGCCCGTCGGTATTGATACTCTGAAATCCGCCACCTTCCTTGTAGTGAAAGTCATTGTTGCGGGCCAGCCAGGAAACGAGCAGATGCGCCATGGATACGGAGGGGAAATAGAGAGGGAGTAAGCTCCGTCTTAAGAATGCTTCCGCAAGCTAGTCTTAAGAATGCTGCTACAAGCTAGCAGAATCAATTGGGCTGCGCGCTGCGAGGGGTGAATGCCCGGCCTAAGGTTTCTTGGGCTGTGGCCAGGTCAGTGCCACGCGGCAGCACCTGCGGCGCTAACATCCCCGATTCCTGCAGCCACTGCTGCCATATTGCGGTAAGTATGTCTAAGTGGTACTCGGCGTGGGGCTGCACCTCGGCCACCACCACCTGCAGGTGGCGTAGAGCCGCAGTCCGGGGCCCTGGCAAGGGCATCAAGCCATAGTTGTTTTTCTTATACACCGCTGGCCACTGCTCCCCGCGCTGTGCTAGCTCTGGTACAAAGCGGGTGGAGGCGTAGCGGTGCCCTGCCTGCCGGTGCCCATCATAGCTTTCAAAGTCCAGGTAGCCATCAGTCAGGACCAGGAGGTGGTTGTGGTCTTCATAATCAGGACTGGACGGGAAGTCCAGCGCCAGCTGGTCACGAAAGTAGTGCCACAGGTCAGCGCCTGCGTAGTGGCGTGGGCTGCGGTCCTGACTCGCCGCCGCGTATAGGTTCGCTACTTGTTGGCGTATTCTGCCCAGCGGTTCAGCCAGTTGTCGACGTTGCGCCAGCGCTACCTGACCCAGGTCCAGATAAAGGCCTTGCCCTAGTTGTTGAACGGCCACTGAATGGCTTGCCTGCGGAGCCAGCACAATCTTAAGTCGGTCTGCACTCCCCACATATAGCTTTTGGGCCACCTCAGCTTGGTAGCTCTTGATTACCTGTCCAATCAGAGCAGTATCCCGAGTTATCTGGCCTTCCTGCAGTATTCGGTCTGACAGGTCAAGCAAGACGACATAGTTATCACGCCGCAGTCGGGCAGCAGGCCGCGTACTGGCAGGTTCAGAGGCGCAACCAGTTAATAGAAGAAGGATAAGCAGGAGTGGGGGTAGGGTAAAATGCATCGAAAGCCAGAAAAAATATGATGTATGAAGCGTATTCGTTTGCCGCTGCTATCGCCGGGCTTGGTGCACGGCTTTGAGTTGGTTGTCGCAATCACATAAGCAGAGGTACTTGGCTATCCTGCTGATTTGAGTCGATGGTTCAGGCTTAGGCTGCTGTTCCCGGCAGGCTTACCATATCCGGGCTAGCCTGGCGTCTGCTGCCCCGGTCAAACCGTCGGTCCAGAAACCGCTCATACACGGTACGGCACTGCGCTGGCTCCGCCGACCCCGGCAAAGTGGTGTTTACAATAAACTGCACCCAGCCCGTAAAGAAGGCGTCGAGGCATAGTTTAAGCCGCCCGTTGAAGCTCACCACCACTAGCTCCTGGGTAAGAGAGGCCTCCAGCCGAATCACCTCGTAGCGGTTGGCTGCTTGCTCGGCCGCTAGCGCCTGCAGCTGCGCCTCAAGCTCGTTTTCCAGGGTTAAAGCTGCCGCTTCCGCCTGGGCGGCATCAGCAGTGTAGGCGAGCCGCTGGGCTTCCCGTTGCCGGTGAGGGTTGCGGGTAGCCAGCAGGGTCAGAAGTCCGTGCAACGCCGCGCCCCAAAGCAGGGCCGTGCCAAAGCCACAGCAGAGCACGGTGTAGAAGTCAGCTGCCCCGTACCACTTCTCAATAGCTTGCCCGGTGAGGCTGCGCACTAAATTGGCATTCACATGAATCTTGTAGGCCAGTAGCCCATCAACTGCTAGCGTGAATAGGAGTAGTCCAACCACTGCCACCTGCTTCGTACGAGCTGCTCCGCTGCCAATAAGGCCTTCAGCAACCAAGTGTAGCACCAGTCCCAGCGCAAAAGGAAAGAAGGGAAACAGCAGGGGATAGATGGCAGCCGCTGCTGGCCGGAGGCCCGTGGCGTCGAAGATGCCCGAGGCTCCCAGCAACGCTCGCAACTGCTCGTGGCCAATAGCGCCACCACCCAGAGTGCCCAGTTGCGCGAAGAAAGCTCGGTAGCTGGTATTAATGTAAAACAGGTAAAGCATCACCGTTAACCCCGCCATTATCGTCCCCAGCAGAGATAGCAAGGGTATGTTGAGAGGAGCTAGCTCGAGCGTTTCCTCTCGGAGTCCGGTCAGCCGGCGACGGGCGGCCATGAGCTGGTCCCGGGATTCGGCTAGCCGGCGGCCCAACGTGTCTTGCACCTGCGTTGCGCGCCGGGTTAGCTCGTGATTTCGCGCGCCCAGCTCTTTTACCTTGCCTGCGACCTCCAAGCGCTGCTGCTCGCCTGCCTCCCACTCCCGTGAGTTGGTGTGCTTGTAAGTTTCAAACAACGCGTCGAGGTGGCCTTCCAATGCCTCCGGGTGACCCCGGTGACTACCGCTCTGCTGCATACCATAGCGCTGAAGCTGCTCTTGGGTATCGCGGTTCTGATGCAGTGCAGCAAGTAGCGACGCTTCGCCGGTTGGGCCTGGACCTGGCGTTAAATAAACCTCAGTAGAGGAAGGTGAAAGTACAGGCGCGTTAAACGGATTAGTCATGGGAGCAAATACAAAGCGACCAGCTTAGTGCTGGGTATCTCTGCTTTTGCTATAATGAGGCCAACCTAGAAAAGTCCTTGAAGAGGCTCCTGAGGTGCTTTTTGAATTTGATACTATCGCATTTTATGCTAACATGTAGCATTGTATGCTGTTTTCTTAGTGCGCTCGGGAAGCTGGTAGGTTTTATTTAATAGGCATATTATTTACTTCGATAATGCACCGGTAAATAGGCTTACATTAGCGCAGAAGAACATAAAAGAGAAAAATCCCGGCGAGGTATCATGCCGGGATTTTCTCTCTAAGCAGAAGTTTACGCAACGGCAGTTTCTATGGCGCAGACTGGGTTTGGTGCTGTTGCAGGCACTACCGCACCTCCAAATTCCCATATCCGCCGCATTTCCTGGTGCTGGAAGTCTTCGACCACCTTGGCGTATAGCATCGTGGTTTGAATCTTGGCGTGGCCCAGCACCTTTTGCAGCACCGCCACTGGCAGCCCTCGCATCAGCGAGAGCACCGCGAAGGTGTGCCGCGCCGTGTGCATGCTCAGCAGCTCGTGCTTGGGCTGCTGCCGCTTCACCACCTTGCCTTCCTCGATAGTTACCAATTCTACCATCTCCCGCAGCCCCGCCAGCTGCGCGATGCGCTTCAAGTTGCGGTTCATCACTTGGTTCGACGTCGACGGCAGCAGGTGGGCCCGCGTCCCGTCGTACTTGTCCAGCAGCGCTGCCGCCGGCGGCGTGAGGTAAATACTCACCGCCGTGCGCGTCTTGGTTTGCGTCAGGCGCAGGATTCGGCTGCCGTCCCAGGTCTTCACGTTGGCCGTGCTCAAGGCCGTCAAGTCCGAGTGCCGCAAGCCCGTGTAACAGCAAAACAAAAACGCATCCCGCGTCCCCACCAAGGAGGAAGGCAGCATTGCCTTTTCCAGTAGCTCCAATTCCGCAGTGCTCAGGTAGACCTTTTCCACGTCGGTCCACTTGATTTTCATCTCCCGCGCTTCCACGGCCACCGGCATCCGCCGGTCTTCGCGCACATAGCGCAGGAAGGCCTTCACGTGCTTCACCGTCTTGCAGACCGTATTCTGCGCCAGCTTCCGCGTCCCGCGCAGGTAAGCCAAAAACTTGTCGTGGGTAGCCAGGTCGTAATCCCCGAGCTGCAGCCGCTTCTTCAGCGACTTTTCCAGCCCTTTCAGGTGAACCAGCGTCGAGGCCACCGATTCCAGCGACTGCGCCAGGTTGCCGCGGGCCAGCAGCGCTGCCTGATAGTCCACGTACAAGTCCGTCAGCCAAATCACCGGTACTTCCGCTTCAACCGCGGGCGCTGCCGCCACCGGCGGCGCTAACACTGCTTTTAATACTTCGGGTGTAATAACCGCGCCAGCGGCCCGCAGCTGCCGGTAATGGGCGTGCAACCGGTCGCACAACGATTGTAAATACTCGTTGGCTTCCTGTGCTCCAGGGAAGTTGCGCCGAAATTGATTGCGCTCGGCGTGCCACTCCGTGGCCAGGCAGCGCTCCCGCGTTGCGAAGCGCAGCCGCTGGTTGTCGAAGTAAGCCCGCAGGTGAATGGTGCAGCGCCCGGTGGCGTCGGGGCGGTCGGTCCGCCGTTCAAACGTAATGGTCATCGGAAAGAGTGGTTAGGGGAGTGATGCCTTTGGGGCCGCCACTGGGGGCGGCAGTGGGGGCGTAAATGCTCCTAAACCGGGCTGTAATTCCGAAAACGTCTAAAAGCAAAAACCCCTAAAAACCGCTTCTGTTGCCAGATTTGCGACTTCTAGGGGCTTTCGTTAGTAAACGGTAGCGGTCTGGACGGGACTCGAACCCGCGACCTCCGCCGTGACAGGGCGGCATTCTAACCAACTGAACTACCAAACCGTTTGCCTTGGTGGAGAAGCCGTGTGCTTTTCCGTTTTGGTGATACAAAGGTAGGGGAAGGAAACCGCGTCCTGCAAGCACAGGGCTAAAGTTTTTCTAAAAACGGGGGTTTGAGAAAGGTTGTGTGTTGTTTTTCAGGCCTATTAATTTTTGTGGGTTGCTGCTGCGATGGATGTTTTACCTTTGCCATCCGCCGAACGAACGGCTTTTGTGGCGGGGGGATGCCTGCTTTCCCCCGTTGCGGCTCTTTGCGGCGTTCTTCTTTCGTCTTTCCATTCGAAATAATCCTTAGTTCATGTTACTCGATTTTGAACAACCCATTGCCGCCCTCGAAGGCAAGCTCCTTGAAATGCAAAAGCTGGCCGACGAGAGTGACGTTGACGTACGCGAGGCTGTTGCGGCACTCGAAGCCAGAATCAAGGCCCTCAAAAAAGAAACCTACGCCAACCTCACCCGCTGGCAGCGCGTGCAGCTCTCGCGCCACCCCGACCGGCCCTATACGCTGGACTATATTGAGGGCATGGCCGAAAAGTTTGTGGAGCTGCACGGCGACCGTACCGTGGGCGACGACAAAGCCATGGTGGGCGGGTTTGGCGAGATTGATGGCCGCACCGTGATGTTTATCGGGCAGCAAAAGGGCCACAACACCAAGCAGCGGCAGTTTCGCAACTTTGGCATGCCTAACCCCGAGGGCTACCGCAAGGCTTTGCGTTTGATGAAGCTGGCCGAGAAATTCAACGTGCCCGTGGTGACGCTCATTGACACGCCCGGCGCTTTTCCGGGCCTGGAGGCCGAGGAGCGGGGGCAGGGCGAGGCCATTGCGCGCAATCTCAAGGAGATGTTTATGCTGAAGGTGCCGGTTGTCTGCGTCATTATTGGCGAGGGCGCCAGTGGCGGGGCTTTGGGTATTGCCATCGGCGACCGGGTGCTGATGCTGGAAAACACCTGGTACTCGGTGATTTCGCCGGAGTCGTGCAGCAGCATTCTGTGGCGCAGCTGGGACTATAAGGAGCAGGCGGCCGAGGCGCTCAAACTCACGGCTACCGATATGAAATCGGCGGGTCTAATCGATGGCATCGTGAAGGAGCCGCTGGGAGGCGCCCACACCGCGCCCGAGCAGATGATTGAAACCCTGAAAAACACGCTGCTCAAAACGCTCAAGGAGCTGGGCGCCATGGACCCCGCCGACCGCATCAGCCAGCGCATCGACAAGTTTTCGGCCATGGGCGTGGTGGTGGAATAAGTCTTTTGAGCTATTAGCTTCTGGCCATTAGCTGTTAGCAGCTACAGGGTTTTGAAAAGGCTAATAGCTAGCAGCTAACAGACTTGTTCCCGAATAAGCAGAAACGAAAAAAGCGAGTCATGTTGAGCGCAGCCGAAGCATCTCTACCGCGCAACTAATCCAATCGACTCAACGAAGCGGTAGAGATGCTTCGGCTGCGCTCAGCATAACCGTCGATTTCATACTTTTTTGTATTTAGGAACAAGTCTACTAAATAAAAATATGAAAATTCATACCATCGGTACTGGTCTTTTTAAGCTCGACGGCGGCGCCATGTTTGGCGTGGTGCCTAAGAGCATGTGGCAAAAGCTGAACCCGCCCGACGCTAATAATATGTGCACCTGGGCTATGCGCTGCCTGCTGATTGAGGACGCGGGCCGGCTGCTGCTCATCGATAATGGCATTGGTGAGAAGCAAGACGAAAAGTTTCGGGGGCATTTCCACCTGCACGGCGACGACACGCTGGAAAAATCCCTGCGCAAGCTGGGCTTCACCAGCGCCGATGTTACGGATGTGTTTCTGACGCACTTGCACTTCGACCACTGCGGCGGCTCGGTGCAGCGCCGGCCCGATGGCGCCTTGCAGGTCGCGTTTCCCAACGCCACGTACTGGAGCAACGAGGCGCACTGGGACTGGGCCGTGACGCCTAACCCCCGCGAGAAGGCGAGCTTTTTGAAGGAGAATATTTTACCCATTCAGGAAAGCGGGCAGTTGCAGTTTGTGGACGTGGCGGCGGGCGTGCCCAGTCGGTTGGCATCGTTTCGCGAAATCATCATGGCCGATGGGCACACCGAGAAAATGATGGTGCCCGTGCTGGACTACAAAGGCCGCACCCTGGCGTTCATGGCTGATTTGTTGCCCAGCACCGGCCATATTCCGCTGCCTTACGTGATGGGGTACGACACGCGCCCGCTCGTGACCATGACCGAAAAAGAGGCCGTGCTGCGCCGGGCAGCCGATGAAAATTGGGTGCTTCTGCTGGAGCACGACGCCACCCACGAGGCCTGCACCGTGCAGCATACCGACAAAGGCGTACGACTGGCCGAAACCTTACGGCTGGCCGATTTGTAAGGCCAGGTTTGGTTGGGTCGAGGCCTGCTTTTGCGTGACGCGCTGGCCCCCGGTGTCTACAAACTAAAAAAGAATAGCACATGGCCCAGCTGGGGTTGGCATTATCGGGGGGCGGCGCGCGGGGAATTGCCCACCTGGGCGTTCTGGCGGCGCTCGATGAGTTGCGGCTGCCCATTGGGCAGCTGGCTGGGGTGAGTTCCGGCGCCATCGCGGCCGTATTTTACGCGGCTGGCATGCCGCCCCGCGAGGTTCTCAAAATGCTGCTCGATACGAACCTGTTTCGGCTTACCCGGCCGGCGTTCAATCGTTTGGGACTGCTGCATCTGGATGCCGTGGCGGAGGTAATTGCCCGGCAGCTAGGGTCAAAAGTGAATTTTGAGGACCTGAATATTCCCCTTACGCTGGTAGCAACCGACCTGCTGGCCGGCGAATCGGTGTATTTCAGCGCGGGACCGGTGTTGCCGCCGCTTTTGGCCTCTTCGGCCGTGCCTATAGTGTACCGGCCGGTGGCGTACCAGGGCCGGCAGCTGGTAGACGGCGGCCTGCTCAACAACCTACCCGTGGAGCCGCTGCTGGGCCGTGCTGATATTCGGGTGGTGGGCGTCAATTGCAACCCCATTAGCCCGGAAGTGCACATTCCCAACCTCCGGCGGCTGATTGAGCGGACGCTCCAGTTGGCCATCAATGCCAATACGAACACCCGCAAAACGCAGTGCCACCTGTTGCTGGAGCCGCCCGAGCTGCGTCATTTCCGGCCGCTGAGCTACAAGCAAGGGGCCGAACTTTTCGCTATTGGCTACCGCCATACTTTGGACAGAGCCAGGGAAATTGTAGCCCTTCTTTCCCCGGAAAAGCGCTAGCTTGGAGCCGGCGGGCCATCTTTGTAGTCTACAATGGTTGGCTCGCTGCCAGCTTCCCGGCTCACCATATCAATACGCTAATCGATGCCCACCCGTAAAACTTCTACAACCTGGTACTTCATCGCAAAATTTGTCTTCTGGATTGCCGGCTGGAAACTGGGCGAAATCCGCAACCCGGAGATTAAGAAAAGCATGATGATTGCGGCCCCGCACACCAGCAACTGGGACCTCATCATGGCGCGGGCCGCCTTTTACCTGATGGATGTGGACGTACGCTTCACCGTGAAAAAGGAATGGACCGAGCACTGGCTGCTGGGTGGCATGGTGCGGGCCGTGGGCGCCCTGCCCGTGGACCGCAGCAAGAACAACAGCCTGGTAGACGGGATGATAAAGCTATTCGACCAGCAAGAGGAGTTGGTGATTCTCATCACGCCGGAGGGCACGCGGGCCTACCAGCCGCGCTGGCGCAAGGGCTATTATTTTGCGGCATTGGGGGCCAACGTTCCCATCCGGCTGGGCTATCTGGACTATAAAAACAAAGAAGCCGGCATAGGTGAAGCCGTGTACCCCTCGGGCGACTACGAAGCCGACGAAGCCAAAATCAAAGCCTTCTATCGGACCAAAACCGGACGCTTTCCGGAGAAAGGCATTCGCTAGCGCTGCGGCCGGATTGGCGCGTCTGCTTATCTTCCGGCATGGATAAAATATTCACCCTGCTTTGGGTTCTGTTTGCCATCGGCGTTTTCGTGTTTCGCATGATTGCGAAGATGCGCGCCACCAACGCGCAGGATAGCCAGGAGCGACCCCGCAACCCTGGCAACGGGGTGCCGGGAATGCCCGCCGCCACGTTTCAGGAACTGCTGAAGCAGATGCAGGCCAAAAACGCGGCCGAACCCGGCGCCCCGGCACCATCGTCGGTACCGGTGCCGCGCCCAAGCCAAACCCCGCCGCCGGCCCCAGGCCGGCGCACGCCCGGCGGCCGCCTGATGCCCCGGGAAATTGCCCGCCCGGCACGTAGCCAGGAGCGCACCACGGTGCGCCAAAGGTCGCTGGAAGCACCGGCCACGGCCCGGCCGCATACCCACCTGGGCCCGTTGGTGCGGCGCTCGGCCGATATGCCCCGCGCTTCGGAAGAAGCGGCTTTGGAACGGAGCATTCAGCCCACCGACGTACGCCCCACGAGTGCCCTGAATACGACCGTGCGCCAGATGCTGGGGCAGCCAGCCACGGTGCGGGCCGCCTTCGTGCTCAGCGAAATTTTTCAGCGCCGGTATTAGGTGCCAAGTCTGAAATTAGCAAGAAGCTGTTTTTGAGGAGCGGAAGTAGTAGATTAGATAGGTTGTTCAGGAAGTAGCCATAAATTAAAATCTGTCATGCTGAGCTTGTCGAAGCATCTCTACCGCATCGTTGAATGGTGCTGACGATGCGAGCGAGATGCTTCGACAAGCTCAGCATGACAGATTTCAGTCTGCGATTACTTCTGCGCGATGGCCTAATCCTGCGTCAGGGCGTAGGCCACTAGGTTGGCACCCATGCGCAGGGCGGCGTCGTGGTTGGCGGGCGTGTCTTCGGGGTAGGTGCCGAGGTCTTCCCAGCCGTTGCCCAGGTCGCATTCGTAGCTGTAGAAACAGACGAGGCGGCCTTTGTAGAGGAGCCCGAAACCCTGGGCGCGTTTGCCGTCGTGCTCGTGTACTTTGGGTAGGCCGCGCGGGAAATCGAACTTTTGGTGGTAAACGGGGTGACCAAAAGGCAGCTCCACGAATTCCAGCTCGGGGAAAACCTTTTTCATTTCGGGCCGGATAAATTTGTCCAGCCCGTAGTTATCGTCGATGTGCAAAAAGCCCCCGCCGATGAGGTAACGGCGCAGGTTCCTGGCTTCGGCCGCAGTGAACGTCACATTGCCGTGGCCCGTCATGTGAATGAACGGGTAGGTGAGCAGCTCGGGCGCGTCGAGCTCCACGGTGGCTTCGTCGGGCGCGATGTTGGTTTTCAGCGTCTGGTTGCAGAACTGAATGAGATTGGGCAGGGAGGTTTTGTTGGCGTACCAGTCGCCGCCGCCGCCGTAGTGCAGCTTGGCAATGCGGAAGCTAGGCGCGGGCGGCGCGGCCGCCGTGAGCGCGAGGAGGAAGGTAACAAGCAGGAGAAACGTAGCGCGCATAAGGGAGAAAGCGAATAGCGGGACAATACCCGTAGCTGGAAAAGAACGAAGGCGGCGCGAAAAGTTCAGCCCGCCGGCCGCCCAACAAAGAAAGCCACTGCCGAACTTCGCGGCTCACCCGCCCGATTTTGCGACCCCGCCCCAACCCATGAGCAAGCAGCAGCTGCACCAGTTTCTTCAGAGCACCGGCCGCATCGGGGCGGCCGACGCGGCGGCCATTGCCGAGCCTTTCGTGGCCAAAACGCTGGCGCGGGGCGAGCTGCTGCTGCGGCAGGGCCAGGTGAGCAACGACTACCTCTTTCTGGATGCGGGCTGGCTGCGGGCCTTCGTGCTGAGCCCGGCGGGGCAGGAGGTGAGCACCACTTTCTACCAGCCGGGGCGCATGGTGCTGGAGCCGGCCTCGTTCTTCACCCGCGCCCCCGCCCAGGAAAACATTCAGGCCCTGACCGACTGCGCCGGCTGGTGCCTCACGTTCCAGCAGTTCAACGAGTTATTTCACGCGCGGCCCGAGTTCCGGGAGTTTGGCCGGGGGCTGCTCGTGCACGGCTTTGCCAACCTCAAGGCCCGGATGCTGGAAATGGTGACGCTAACGGCCGCCGAGCGCTACGCCCAGCTCCTGCGCACCAGCCCCGCGCTGATGCAGCATGTGTCGGTGCGGCACCTGGCCTCCTACCTGGGCATCACCGATACCTCGCTGAGCCGGATTCGGAAAGGGTAGGCCGCGCATTTACTGTCATTTGGCAGGCACTGTGGCCCGGCGGCGGCCGTGCTTTGCGGCGTATTAATTCCTGCTGCTTATGCTGCCCGTTCCTGCTTATCTGGCCGTTGTTTTCATTATTACCACGTTGCTGGCGGTGGGCCTGTTTGGCTGGGCTGCGGGCTGGCCGGGCCGGGCGCTGGTGCTGCTAGCCGGCTGGCTGCTGGTGCAGGGCGGCCTGGCCTACAGCGGGTTCTATACGCACCCGGTGGGCTGGCCGCCCCGGTTTACCCTGCTGTTGCTGCCACCCGTGGGGCTGCTGGCGGCGTTGTTTTGCACGCCTCGGGGCCGCGTCTGGCTCGGCCAGCTGCGCCTCGACCGGCTCACGCTGCTGCACGTGGTGCGTATTCCGGTGGAGCTGGTGCTGCTGGGCCTCTACAAAGCCGACACCGTGCCGCAGCTGATGACGTTTGAGGGCCGCAACTTCGACATTCTGGCCGGGCTCACGGCCCCGGTGGTGTACTGGGTGGCGTTTCGGCAGCGGCGGTTGGGCCGTCGGGGCCTGCTGCTGTGGAATCTGCTGGCCCTGGGGCTGCTGGGCAATATCGTTGTCAATGCGCTGCTTTCAGCCCCTTCGCCGTTCCAGCGCTTCGCGTTCGGCCAACCCAACGTGGCCATTCTGCACTTTCCCTTTGCCTGGCTGCCCGCCGTCGTGGTGCCGCTGGTGCTGCTGGCGCACCTCACGGCCATTAGGCGGCTGTGGTCGGGCGGTACTTTTCCTGAAACAGACGCTTCCCATGCTGCTGCTGCTGCTACTACTGCCGGTTGTGGGCCGAACCGTTAGGCTTATGGCGGGTGGGTACCGGGCTGCCCGGTGCAGCGTATATTTCCGGCAGCGCATTCGCCCTCTTTCAAATAAAACACCGATGACAACTGGCCAGGACCTCCTCGACCTCGGGTTTAAGCCCGGCAAATGGTTTAAAGACGCACTAGCGCACATCAACGACCACGACCTGAGCGGTGCCGCCCTGACGGCCTACCTCGATACCGTGAAGCCCGCGCCCACCATTCCGCTGCTTGCCGCGCCGGTGGCCTACCACGAAAACATCCGGGCCGAATCGGCTGTGGAGCAGGACAATATCGATTATGTGAAGAAGTCGATGGCCCTGCTCATGCGCACGCCCACGGTGGTGGCCGGGGCCATTATGCCCGATGCCTGCCCGGCCGGGCCGCTGGGCACCATCCCGGTGGGCGGCGTAGTGGCCACGCTGCGGGCCATTCATCCGGGCATGCACTCCGCTGATATCTGCTGCTCGGTGATGCTGACCAACCTGGGCAAAGCCGACCCCAAAACCGTGCTCGACGTGGCGCAGCGCACTACGCATTTCGGCCCCGGTGGGCGGGAGGAGGGCCGGCAGTTTGCGCTGCCGGCCGAGATTGCGGCCGAAATGGCGGCCAACCCGTTTCTGAATTCAGCGCGCAGTTTGAAAATGGCCCGCGAGCATTTGGGTACGCAGGGCGATGGCAATCATTTCTTGTACGTGGGCGTTTCGGCCGCCACCGGCGATACCATGCTCATAAGCCACCATGGCTCGCGCGGTGTGGGGGCGGTGCTCTACGGTCATGGTATGAAAGTGGCGGAGTTTTTTAGGCGTGAAATCTCGCCCGAAACTGCCCCGGCCAACGCCTGGATTCCGAGTGATACCGTGGAAGGCGAAAACTACTGGCAGGCGCTGCAAACCGTGCGCAAATGGACCAAGCAGAACCATCTGGTACTGCACGATGCCATTGTGGCGGAAACTGGCGCGGCCGTGCAACAGCGCTACTGGAACGAGCACAACTTCGTGTTCCGCGACGGCGACGTCTTCTACCATGCCAAAGGCGCTACACCGCTGGATACCAAATTTATGCCCGATATCACCGGCCCGCGCATTGTTCCACTCAACATGGCCCAGCCCATTCTGATTGTGGAAGGCGACACGAACGAGAATAATCTTGGCTTTGCTCCGCACGGCGCGGGCCGCAACCTGAGCCGCACCCGCCACAAATTCAGCAAAGCCGGCCAGACCACCGAGGAAATTTTTGCCGAAGAAACCCAAGGCATCGACGCCCGTTTTTTCTTCAACCGCATTGATATTTCGGAGCTGCCCAGCGCTTACAAAAACGCCGAGGACGTGAAGCAGCAAATCACGGAATTCAACCTGGCCACCATCATCGACGAAATCCGCCCCTACGGCTGCATCATGGCCGGCGACTGGGAGCAAGATGCCCCGTGGCGCAAGAAAAAGCTGGCGAAAAAAGCCGCTGAGGCCGCCGCGGCAGCCGAAGGAGCCGCCAATTCGCAGGCCGATGCTTCGGCGCTGGCGGAGTAGGTGCTGGGGAGGAGTGCCTGTTGGCTGAACTCAATTCTACTGGTTGCAAACTATTGTTTGAAGCAGGTTCTGCAGTGAAAATTATGAAGCTGCCAAAATAGCGCTATGAGGTAGCGTTGCCCTCCCTGAATAAAGCTACCTTGCCCACTCTTCCACTAATAATTTAACTGCCGCTTCCATATGGAATTCAATAGCAAAAAGCTGGAACGCACCTCGAAACTGGTCTACTACGCCATCGCCATTATTCTGTGCGCCTTTTTGATACTGCTCTCCAACCAGATTATTGGCGACCTCGATACTGCCACCGCGCAGCCGGAGGTGGAGGATTTTATGAATAAGCAAGCCGTAGCCCGCCTCCAAAGCCGGGAAAACCAACTGGCGGCGGAAGTGGGCACCCTGCGCGATAAAAACACGGCCGTGGAGCGCATCATGGAAACGGCCCAGCAGAACTACGCCAACGAAAAGCAGTCGTTCGATAACTGGGTGAAGGCCCGCAAAACCCTGGGCTCGCCCAACGAAGACCAGGAAGTACTGGACCGGGCCAAACGCCTCGACGAATTTTACAAAGTAGAGCAGGCCTGGCGGGCGCAGCTGTCGGCCCGGCAGGTGGCCATCGAAGCCAAGGAGCGGCAGCAGGAGCAGCTGGAGCTGGAGAAGGAACGGGAGAACAGCCTGGCCTACGACAAGTACGAAACCGAGCTTAAAAGCTACCAGCTGCGCGTATTTCTGATTCGGCTGCTATTTGTGGGGCCTATTCTGGGGCTGGGTATTTTCTTCTTCGTTCGCTACCGCCGGCATAAGTTTTGGCCGCTTTTTCTGGGCTTTACGCTGTTTTCGCTCTACGCTTTTTTCTTTGGCCTGGTGCCTTATCTGCCCAGCTACGGCGGCTACGTGCGCTCGGCCGTGGGCATTGCGCTGTCGGTCGGGTTGGGCTACTACGCCATCAAAACCATCCGGGCCTATCTGGAACGCAAGCGGCTGGAGCTACAGGAGTCGAGCCAGGTGCGGGCCCAGAACGTGCAGCTGGAAGTAGCCGAAAAGGCCCTCGAAAACCATTACTGCCCTTCCTGTGGCAAAGACTTCATCCTGAAAAAATGGGAATTTCCACTCCCGGCCGAAGCCAGCATCGCCAACCGGCTGGTAACCGATTTCTGCCGCCATTGCGGACTGGAGCTATTTTCGGACTGCCGGAACTGCGGCAGCAAAAACTTTAGCCACATGCCTTTCTGTGCCACCTGCGGCACCCGGCCCAGCGCTGCGGCGCAGCCCCAAAGCGGCAGCCCGGTGGCTATCTGATTCTAAGACGGCTCACCGGCCAGCTGCCGCGCAATGTGGGCCGTGAAAACCGCCGCCAGCGCCGCCGTTTCCGTGCGCAGCCGTGAAGCCCCCAGCGTCACCGGCCGGATGCCGCATTCCAGCGCCAGCGCGATTTCGGCGGGCGTGAAATCCCCCTCCGGGCCGATGAGTACGCAGCAGCCCGACCCGGTGGCGGCCACTTGCGCCAGGTCGGTGCGCTCGCCTTCTTCCAGGTGCGCGATGTAGGTGGCTTTCGCCGTCATGCCCGCCACAAACGCCCCGAAATCCTGTAGCTCGTCCAGCTGCGGCAGCCACGCCTGGCCGCTCTGCTTCATGGCGCTGATGGCAATTTTTTCCAGTCGCTCCAGCTTCAGCTCGCGGCGCTCGGAGCGGGCGCAGCGCAGGAAGCTGATGCGCTCGACGCCCACTTCCACGGCCTTTTCCACGAACCACTCCATGCGGTCGAGGTTTTTGGTGGGGGCCACGGCTACGTGCGTGCGGTAGGAGCGGGGCGCCACAGTTTCCTGCTGGATGATGCGTAGTTGGCAGCGCTTGGGGTTGGCATCGGCCACGGCCGCCGTGTAGCGGCTGCCGCGGCCGTCGAGCAGCTCCACGTCATCGCCGGCGCCAAGGCGCAGCACGCGCACGGCGTGCTTGCTTTCGTCTTCGGGTAAGGTGTAAGCAGTGCCGCTAAGTTCGGGCGCGTAAAAAGTGTGCATGGGACAAAGTACGGGACAGCGCCGCAAATGGCATGAGGCAGTCCGGGGCTAGCGCCCGTATGTCCACCCTGCGCTAAGACTGCCCATCCGGTGCTCATCAAAGCCTTCAACCACGCGTAGGGCGTCCTTTTCAGAGCGGTAGCCACCCTGCAAACGGGTTTCTACACGGCTGCTGTCATGGCCGGCAGCCCGGCTCATCCGCACAGGCTCCAGAGCCAAGCTTGCTCACTTCGCTGAACCGACTTCGCTGAACCGACTTCGCTGAACCGACTTCGCTGAACCGACTTCGCTGAACCGACTTCGCTGAACCGACTTCGCTGAACCGACTTCGCTTGCGAGGCAGTAATCCCGGCCAAGGCGCGCGAAAGTGATGAATTGACAAATGCGCTAGTTAAAAAAAGATACCGCGTAGCGTAGCATTCAGCTGGTTGACGTAGACTTTATTGTTCGGAATATATAAATTTATAAAATATTATGTTTACATAAATTTTGGTCTGATAGTGAAGAGTTGAAATGAACGTGAACGGGCAACCTAATCGGCAAAATAATGAAACGACGCGCCTTTCTGGTATCTGCGGCCATAGCTTTTCCCGCGGTAGCTGCTGGTAAATACGGACCTTCCCAGGTGAATTCTCCCGGCAAAGGATTTAAAGTCCCGGCGGGCGAGGGGCGGCGGCACGGGCACATCAAGTTACAGGGAGTAAACGCCAACATCATGGACGTTAAAGTCTCAGGCAGAGACACCGCTGGGGCCTTAGCCATTTTTGAGCAAACCAGCCTGTCGCCCAAACGCGGGACGCCATTGCATGTGCACGCGCACCAAGATGAAGTCTTTCAGGTTTTGGCAGGAGAATACGTTTTCCGGGTCGGCAGCGAGAGCTTCAGGCTCAAAACCGGCGACATTATTTTCCTGCCGCGTGCTGTTCCACACGCTTGGACGCAAGTTTCGGAGCGCGGCAAAATGTACGTAATTTTTCAACCCGCTGGAAAACTCGAAGAATTTTTTCTGGCGTTGGCTTCTTTGACCAAAGAACCCACGCAGGGTGAGCTGGCGCAGATTTTTGCAGCCCATGACATGCAAGTTGTCGGCCCTCCACTTTCCGTTGAATGATGCCAACCTTGCGAAGCAACAAAAAAACCCCCACCAGCTGCAACTGGTGGGGGTTTTTGTTTGAGAGAAACGCTGCTTACGCTACCTCCGCAGCTACTGCTACTTTGGGGGCGCCGGCCATGATTTCATCGTTGGCATACTCGGCGTATTTCTTGAAGTTCTCCACGAACTTCTCGGCTAGCGAACCGGCCGTTTTGTCGTAAGCGGCTTTGTCGGCCCAGGTGTTGCGCGGGTCTAGGATTTCGGTGGGCACGCCGGGCACGGCGCCGGGCACGGCCACCCCGAAAATAGGGTGCTTGGTGAATTTCACCTGGTCGAGCTGCCCGTTGAGGGCGGCCGTAATCATGCCGCGGGTGTAGCCCAGCTTCATGCGCGAGCCGGTGCCGTAGCTGCCGCCGGTCCAGCCGGTGTTGATGAGCCAGACGTTGATGTTGGGGTTTTCATCCATTTTCTTGCCCAGCATCTCCGCGTATTTGGTAGGGTGCAGGGGCAGGAACACGGCGCCGAAGCAGGCCGAGAACGTAGTTTGCGGCTCGGTGATGCCCATTTCGGTGCCCGCCACCTTGGCCGTGTAGCCCGACATGAAGAGGTACATGGCGTGGCTCTTGTCGAGCTTGCTGATGGGAGGTAGCACGCCGAAAGCATCGGCGGTGAGGAAGAAAATGTTCTTCGGCGCATCGGCCACACTGGGCTCGATGGCGTTGTCGATAAAGTTGATGGGGTAGGCGGTGCGGGTGTTTTCCGTCACCGACTTGTTGGCGTAGTCCACGGTGTGGGTGCCGGGCACGAAGCGCGTGTTTTCCACGATGGAGCCGAAGCGGATGGCATCCCAAATCTGGGGCTCTTTCTCCTGGCTCAGGTCAATCACCTTGGCGTAGCAGCCGCCTTCAAAGTTGAAGATGCCGGCCTTGGGTGTCCAGCCGTGCTCGTCGTCTCCGATGAGGCCGCGGTTCGGGTCGGCCGAGAGGGTGGTTTTGCCGGTGCCCGAGAGGCCGAAGAAGATGGCCGTATCGCCAGCTTCGCCCACGTTGGCCGAGCAGTGCATGGGCAGCGTTTCGCGCTCGTGGGGCAGCAGGTAGTTCAGCACGCCAAAGATGCCCTTCTTCATCTCGCCGGCGTAGCCTGTGCCGCCAATCAGAATCATCTTCTTGGTGAAGTTGAGGATGGCGAAGTTGGGCTGGCGGGTGCCGTCCACGGCGGGGTCGGCCTCAAAGCCGGGCGCGCAGATAATGCTGAAATCGGGCAGCCAGCTGGTGTCGGCACCCTCGGCGGGGCGCAGAAACATGTTGTAGCAGAACAGGTTGTGCCAGGCCTGCTCGTTCACGATGCGCAGCTTGAGCTGGTAGTCGGGGTTAGCGCCGGCGTAGGCTTCGCGCACGTACAGGTCTTTATCGGCCAGGTAAGCCACCATTTTCTGGTGCAGCTGGTCAAATTTGTCTTCCTCGAAAGGGATATTGATGTCGCCCCACCACACGCTGTCTTCGGTGTTGGCGTCGCGTACCACGAACCGGTCTTTGGGCGAGCGGCCGGTGAATTTGCCGGTGTCGGCCATCAGGGCGCCGGTGTCGGTGAGGTGGCCCTCGCCGTTGCGCAAAGCGTGCTCAATGAGCGCTGCAGGCGTTAAATTGAGGTGGACGGTGCCCGTTTTGGTAAAGCCCAGGGGCTGCAAACGATTGGGGGATTCGGAGGCCAGGGGAGAAGGTTCTTGCATGGCGGTGGTGGTGTTGGGTGGGAATTCCGTTGGATTAGGGTGCAAAGGTAGAATTAAACGGCCCATTGGCAGTGAAACAATTCACTAGTTTAAGGGGACAAATTAAACCTTGTCTGATTTGTGGGTTAGTTTTAGGGCCCTAAGTAACGGCCGCAAGCCCATCCGTGGCCCCGCGGTATGGTCGCGGCCGGCCGTTTGGTTTGCTTTGTCCCTGCCTCAACCGCCTGCCCAATGACCACTAACATCGCCAGCTACAATGGCATTTACGGCGACCGCAAGGCCCAGCTTTCGCACGACTACCTGCAGAGCCAGCTCATTGTGCCGCGCCTGCGCCTCACCGACTGGGGCCTCAAGCCGCACCTGCACGAAAACCTGTTTCAGCTATTTTTCCTCGAAGCCGGCCGGGCCACGTTTGAGGCGCCGGAAATGGTGGAGCTGGTCACGCCCTGCCTGGTCATTATTCCGGCCAATACCGTGCACGGCTTCACCTTCAGTCCGCAGGTGCAGGGCCGTACCCTCACGCTTTCCGAGGCCCTGCTCGACACCATTCTGCAGGCCACGCCCGGCGTGCTGGTCGAGCTCAACAGCGTACACATTCTCTCCGACTTCAACTCCGAAGTCACTTTTGCCGACCTGCAGGCGCTGGAGCAGCGGATTCACGAGGAAATCAACTCCGAGCTGCCCGGCAAGCAGCTGGCGCTGAATGGTTACTTCAAGCTGCTCTTCGTGAAGATATTCCGGCTGCTGCACCACAACCGCCGCAAGCAGGAAAGCCCCAACCGCGCCCTGCACTACTACCGCGAGTTCCAGAAAGCCATCGCCCGCACGGCTCCGTTTGAGAAAAAAATCTCGGAGTTCGCCCAGGAGCTCAAGATTACCCAAGTGCACCTCAACCGCATCTGTCAGGCGGTGAAGGGCAAAACGGCCCAGCAGATTGTGCAGGCCCACACCATTCGCAAGGCCCACAACTACCTGCTCTACACCTCGCTCTCGGTGGCCGAAATTGCCTACGAGCTGCGGTTCGTGGACCCCGGCTATTTCACCCGCTTCTTCCGCAAGCAAACCGGCCTCGCGCCCGGTGCCTACCGCACCAAAGCCTATCGCAGCGACTCCACAACGCATAATTCGTAGCAGCGCGCCTTGGCGCGTTCAATCGTTGGATTCGCTTGGCGACGACAAATCAGGGCGCCACCAGTACCTACTCCAATGATTGAACGCGCCGAGGCGCGTTCCTACGATAATGCCGAAACTTTCCTAGCTTTACCGTGCCCATACTGCACTAATTCGTAATCAGGGCCTCATTTTTCGCTAGTTGCCTTCTCATTACTCACTCTAATTTTGCTTATGCAACCACTTGCTGCCCAGCCCGGGCAACCACTTTCCTCGGATTCCACGAGCCACCCCAGCGGGCTGTACCTGCTGTTTGCCACCGAAATGTGGGAGCGGTTCAGCTACTACGGCATGCGGGCCGTGCTGGTGCTGTTCCTCACCAAGGCCATGATGATGGACAAGGCCTTCGCGTCGAAGTTCTACGGCGGCTACACCAGTCTGGTATACCTCACGCCGCTCATCGGCGGCTTCATTTCCGATAGGTACTGGGGCAACCGGCGCTCCATCATCACGGGCGGCCTGCTGATGGCGCTGGGCCAGTTTACGTTGTTTTTCTGCGCTTCGAACTACGGCCCGGTCGAGTCGCACGCGCTCAGCCATTGGCTGCTGTACCTGGGCCTGGGCGTGATGATTGTGGGCAACGGCTTCTTCAAACCCAACATTTCGTCGATGGTGGGCACGCTCTACAGTGCCACCGACAAGCGCAAAGACGCCGCTTACACCATCTTCTACATGGGTATCAACCTGGGTTCCTTCATCGGCAATACCATCACCAGCCTCATCGGCGACACCGGCAACCCATCGGACTTCCGCTGGGCTTTCCTGGCCTGCGGCATTGCCATGCTGCTGGGCACGGCGGTGTTCAACTGGGGCAAAGACAAGTACCTGCACACGCCCACCGGCGAAGAAGTTGGCCTGACCCCCGTGGAGTCGGGCGGCATCATGGGCGTGTACGCGCTGCTGCCGGTGCTGCTGGCGCTTATCCTGGGCATCCTGTGGCTCGATTCGGCCAAGTTTCCCACCATCGCGCCGCTGTTGGGCGTGGCCGTGCTGGGTATTTCCTACATGATTTTCAGCGATAAGTCGTTGAGTGGGGCCGACGTGAAAGGCATCATGGTTATTTTCATCGTGTCGTTCTTTGTGGTGTTTTTCTGGGCGGCTTTCGAGCAGGCTCCGGCTTCGCTCACCTTCTTCGCCGATGAGCAGATGAACCGCACCATCTTCGGCTACACCCTGCCGGCCAGTATCTTCCAGAACCTGAACGCCATTTTCGTGGTAATTGGCGCCCCGCTCATGGCCATGGTCTGGACGGCCCTGGGCCGCCGCGGTGCCGAGCCGCCGTCCCCCCTTAAGATGGCTATCGGCCTGGCCTTCCTGGCCGCGGGCTACCTCGTGATGTGCTTCGGCGTGACTAACCTGCAGCCCGGCGTGAAGGTGAGCATGTTCTTCCTGGTGGCGCTGTATTTCCTGCACTCGGTGGGTGAGCTGTGTTTGTCGCCCATCGGCCTGTCGCTGGTAAATAAGCTGGCCCCGGTCAAGTTTGCCTCCCTGCTGATGGCCGTGTGGTTCCTGGCCAACGCGGCCGCCAACTACCTGGCCGGCTACATGAGCAGCCTCTATCCCGACCCCGCTTCTACTGGCCCCGCGCCGCAGCTGCTGGGCTTCCAGATTAATACCCTCTACGACTTCTTCATGGTGTTTGTGGTATCGGCCGCCGCTGCCGCCATCATCCTGTTCCTCATCAGCGGCAAGCTGGCCAAGATGATGGACGCCCGCAATTACCCCGCGCCCGCACCTAAGGCGTAGGGAGCAAGGTGCGAAAGCAACAACTAAAAGCCCCCGATGCTGCTGCGTCGGGGGCTTTTTCTTTGGCTCGAAACGATGACTGACTTTTACATCAAATTGCTTGGAGCGGCTGTTCCGCAGTCAGGGCCGCCCGGGCGTTAACCTCACGGGACCTCCTAGCCCCAGCGTTGGGAGGTTCTGACTCGCCGGGCGCGGGCCCCATCTCCTAGCCCCTTCCCCTGCGGGAGAAGGGGGACTAATTCTAGTTTTCTAGTTTGCGAATTTTAAGCCTAGAGCTAAAAGCTAGTCCCCCTTCTCCCGGAGGGGAAGGGGCTAGGGGATGGGGTGTTGCGCCCGGCGAGTAGAGCGTAGCAACTCTGGGGCTAGGCCCAAAAGGGGGCCCGTGCGGTCAACGCCTGGGCGGCCCTGACCGCAAAAGTGCCAAAAAAAGCCCTCCCGGCCGCAGGGCTGGAAGGGCTTTTGAGCGTGGGAAGCGTGGTGGCCCGCCCGGCGCTGGCGTCGCTCCCGCTGGCCCAGGAGGCTACGCGGGCAGCGCGGGTTTGCGGGTCGCTACCAACGGCAGCAGTGTTTCGGCGCGGGTCAGGCGGGCGTCGGCGGTGTTGGCGTCGAACATGCGTTCGGCCTTGTCGTCGCCGCCCTGGCGGTAGGTTTTCAGCACGAGGTTGTTGAGGCGGGTTTCGTCGGCCAGTAGCTCGGCTTTGGCTTTTGCGTTGGCTTCCGGGTCGGCGATGGCGGCCACTTCCAGGGTGCGGGCCGCGTTCTGGGCCGTGAGGCGCGATATTTCGGCAGCGCGGCCTTCGGCGCTGCCAAAGTTGGTGACGGAGTTGGTCAGGCCCAGGCGCTGGTATTCAGCCGTGGACTTGCTGCTGGTCAGGAAGAGCGTGAACCGGTCACATTCGGCCTTGGTGAGGAGGGCCGCTACGATTTGGGCATCGGTGTAAGACATAGGGAAGACGGTTGAGGTGGAAAAAATGGAAGGAAAAAATGCCGGGCTATCTGAAGGCGGTTCAAAAAATCCTTAAACCACCTTCCTTGCCGCCCATAACATCCGCTATTCCTATTTATTGTGTTTCCTCCAAATTTCCGGCGGCGGCCGTTTCCCCCGCCTCGAGCGCGGCAGCCAGTACGGCCGCTTCGGCGCGCAGGCCCGCCAAACGGGCCTCGGCCAGCAGCGTAGCGGCCCGGCCGCTGGTGCCAAGCAGCTCCTGACGGGCCTGGCTGAGTAGCAGCGCCCACTGTGCCTGCTGGGCCCCGAGGCGGGCGGGCGGCAGCGGGTCGGTGGCAGCGGCCGAACCCAGGGCGTTGGGCACGGCGGTAGCGGCGGCC
>NZ_JNLX01000032.1 GCF_000715495.1 Hymenobacter sp. IS2118
CATTATCCACACCACAGCGTTGAAAAACAGCCGGTTATCGACGGCCGTCGCCCCGCCATCGGCGGCCTTGCCGGAGAGGTGCGGGGCAACCAGGGCCCAGGTAGCATCAGAAATTTCGTGACGGCGCATGCTGAAAAGTAAATAAGCAGTAAACCACTCTACCCTACTAAACTTTAGGGCATAAAAACGGGGCAGTCCGACCTTTGGGGTTCCTACACACCATTGTCCGTCCTGCCCCGTGAAGCCAAGCCTCATTGCCAAAATTACGACGCTTTTGCGTCGCGTCCAGCTAGTGCCCCATCTGTC
>NZ_JNLX01000033.1 GCF_000715495.1 Hymenobacter sp. IS2118
GGGGGATCCTTGGACCGTTAATTCATATATCGAAGTAGCAGGTTGTTGCCCCGCCTGATGTTGCCACTACTTGCTCATGACAGTTTTTTTAGGCAATGCAAACTACTATTTGATATTTTTTTCCAAGTACAGTTGTAGGGTACTCCTTATACTGATTCTTCTGAGCCTGTACGGGGAGCATTAGGTACTGATGTAGTAGGAGTTGAGCTTCACAAATTCACCAGGTAAGCCCAAATTTATTTTCTGCTTGGACAGGTCCACCTCACATGGGTCTGTCTAATATATTAAAAGAGGGATTTTCTTTGCTGTATTGCAGCCCAGTATATCTGTTACTTACAGTAGTAGTCCATTATTGCTGGCCTAGGGGCTTTTGCTCCTACACGAACACCACTCTGTAAAATTTGAGGTCGTCCTTAGAGTCAAACCATTCATGGAGCGCTCTGTGCATCTACCAACTATCGCTAAGCATTCACTTGGTTGGTTTAAGTGGAGGCAACTCCATTATCTTCTAGCATACCCTTCCCAGGCTACATGTAGAAAGAGATCTGTTGGGCCCCACTATTTTTTCACCCAGGGAAGCCTACTTTAGTTATAGCTTGCCAGAGATTTTCTGTGTCATGTAGAAGTCATCCACTTTTAACACCAGGAGGTGGATGTGGGGCCAGGAAATATGTCAATAACGATACGGGACTTCTAACAGTGACTCGCGGCCGCGATATCCTGCAGATGCATCCAGTACTAGTATGGCCC
>NZ_JNLX01000034.1 GCF_000715495.1 Hymenobacter sp. IS2118
GGGAGTTCGATTATTCCGGCTCGCAGGCCCTCAAGGCGCTGAAGGAGGAAGGCATCCGCACCATCCTCATCAACCCCAACATTGCCACCGTGCAGACCTCCGACGGCATGGCCGACGACGTGTACTTCCTGCCCGTGACGCCCTACTTCGTGGAACGCGTCATACAAAAAGAGCGGCCCGATGGCATTCTGGTGGCCTTTGGTGGCCAAACGGCCCTGAACTGCGCCGTGGCCCTGTACCGCGCCGGCGTGTTCGAGCAGTACCACGTGCAGGTGCTGGGCACGCCCGTGCAGAGCATCATCGACACCGAGGACCGGGAGATTTTCAAGGTCAAGCTCGACCAGATTGGCGTGCTCTCGGCCCGCAGTGTGGCCTGCACCAGCATGGATGCCGCCCTGGCCGCCGGCGAAACCATCGGCTTCCCCATCATCGTGCGGGCCGCGTTTGCGCTGGGCGGGCTGGGCAGCGGCTTCGCCAATAATGCGGACGAGCTGCGGGCCGTGGTGCAGCAGGCCTTCACGACTTCCGACCAGGTGCTGGTGGAAGAATCGCTCAAGGGCTGGAAGGAAGTGGAGTACGAAGTGGTGCGCGACCAGTTTGATAACTGCATCACGGTCTGCAACATGGAGAACTTCGACCCCATCGGCATCCACACCGGCGAGAGCATCGTGGTGGCCCCTTCCCAGACCTTGAGCAACCGCGAGTACCACAAGCTGCGCACCATCGGCATCAAAACCATCCGGCACCTGGGTATCGTGGGCGAGTGCAACATTCAGTACGCCCTCGACCCCGCGTCCGAAGATTACCGCGTGATTGAGGTGAATGCCCGCCTCTCGCGCTCGTCGGCGCTGGCCTCGAAGGCGACTGGCTACCCGCTGGCCTTCGTAGCCGCCAAGCTGAGTTTGGGCTACTCGCTGGCCGAGCTGAAAAACAGCGTTACGCAGACCACAACGGCCTTTTTCGAGCCCGCCCTCGACTACGTGGTGGTGAAGCTGCCGCGCTGGGACCTGGGCAAATTCGCGGGTGTGAACCGCCAGATTGGCTCGGCCATGAAGAGCGTGGGCGAGGTGATGGCCATCGGAAAATCGTTCGAGGAAGCCATTCAGAAGGGCCTGCGAATGCTCGATACCGGCCGGCGCGGCTTCGTGGCCAACCGCCCCGATGCCCTGGCCCCCGAAACCCTCGACCAGCAGCTGAGCGAGCCCAACGAGGAGCGCATCTTCGCCATCAACCGGGCGTTTGAGGCCGGCTACTCGGTGACGCAGGTCCACGAGCTGACCCGGATTGACCACTGGTTTTTGCAGCGCCTGCATACCATTTTCGAGCTGGGCCAGCAACTGACCGCCGGCCGCGCCGGGGGCCTCGATGCGCTGGAAACCAAGCTGCTGCGCACGGTTAAGCAAGCGGGTTTTTCGGACCAGCAGCTTGCCGTACTGCTGCTGGGCGAGGGCGACGTGAAGGCCGACGAGCTGCGGGTGCGTGCCCGCCGCAAGGCCCTGGGCGTGCTGCCCGTAGTCAAGCAGATTGACACGCTGGCCGCCGAATTTCCGGCCAAAACCAACTACCTCTACCTCACCTACCACGGCACCGAAAACGACCTGGACCGCGAAACTGCGAAGTCGGTGGTGGTGCTGGGCTCGGGCGTGTACCGCATCGGCTCGTCGGTCGAATTCGACTGGTGCGGCGTACAGGCCGTGCAAACCGCCGCCGAGGAGGGCTACAAAACCATCCTCATCAACTACAACCCCGAAACCGTTTCGACCGACTACGACGTATCGGACCGGCTCTATTTCGAGGAGCTGAGCTTCGAGCGGGTAATGGATGTTCTGGATTTTGAGCAGCCCGGCGGCGTGATTCTGAGCACCGGCGGCCAGATTCCCAACAACATCGCCACCCGCCTCGAACAGGCGCAAGTGCCCATTCTGGGCACATCGGCGGCGCACATTGATGAGGCCGAGAACCGCCACAAGTTTAGCCGCATCATGGACGAGCTGGGCATTGCCCAGCCGCGCTGGAAGGAGCTGACCTCGCTGGAAGCCATGCACGAGTTCGTGCGGGAAGTGGGCTACCCGGTGCTCATTCGGCCTAGCTACGTGCTGTCGGGCGCGGCCATGAACGTGGTTTCCAACAACTTCGAGCTGGAAGAATTCCTGAAAGCCGCTAAAGAAGTGAGCGCCGAATACCCGGTGGTGGTGTCCGAATTCATGCAGGAAGCCAAGGAAATTGAGCTCGACGCGGTGGCCGACCGGGGCGAAATCGTGAGCTACGCCATTTCCGAGCACGTGGAATTTGCCGGCGTGCACTCCGGCGACGCCACCATGTACTACCCGCCCCAGCGGGTGTACGTGGGCACCATTCGCAAGCTCAAAATCATTGCCGAAAAAGTGGCCAAACGCTACGAAATCAGCGGCCCGTTCAACATCCAGTTCCTGGAAAAAAACGGGGCCATCAGCGTGATTGAGTGCAACCTGCGGGCCTCGCGCAGCTACCCCTTCGTGTCGAAAATCTCGGGCAACAACCTCATCAAAAAGGCCACCCAGGTGCTATTGGGCAAGAAAGTGGAGCGTGACGAAAGCGAGCGGGTCTACGACCTGCCCTTCGTGGGCGTGAAGGCCCCGCAGTTCTCCTTCACCCGCCTGCCCGGCGCCGACCCGGTGATGCGCGTCGACATGGTGAGCACCGGCGAAGTCGGCTGCCTGGGCGACACCGCCGAGGAAGCCCTGCTGAAATCGATGCTGAGCGTGGGCTACAAAATCCCCGAGAAAACGGTGCTCATTTCCGGCGGCCCCATCACGTCGAAAGTGGCGCTGCTCTCCGCCACCCAGCTGCTAGTGAAGCGCGGCTACCAGATTTACGCCACTCAGGGCACCCACCGCTTCTTCGCCGAAAACAACGTACCCAGCAGCCTGCTCTTCTGGCCCAGCGACCTGCAGGAACCCAACGTACTGACGTATATCAAGGAGAAGAAAATCGACCTGGTCATTAACATCCCCAAGAACCTGTCGAAAGGCGAGCTGGACAACGACTACAAAATCCGCCGCACGGCGGTAGATTCCGGCGTGCCGCTGCTGACGAACGCACGCTTGGCCAAGGCGTTCATCAAGGCCTTCTGCACGCTGGAGATGGCGGATTTGAAGATTAAGAGCTGGGGGGAGTATAAGGCCATGTAATATCGAACGTCATGCTGAGCGAAGTCGAAGCATCTCTACCCAGTTTTAGTATTGCGGTAGAGATGCTTCGACCTCGCTCAGCATGACGTTCTAATATTATCTGCTAGGCATAGCCCCTCCCCTAAGCATATGGCTCGATTCAGGCCACGCTGAACTCGCGCCAGTTCAGTGCCACCTTCTTTCCTCGGCGGCACCAATTTACTGCGGAGTCATTACAACAATTGACGCTAATTCAGCTTCAGCGCCTTTCTCAAAAATGTCTGGCCAATGCTTTTATAAAAACACCTGCATCGTTAAAGCATAAGTTCAAGACCGCTCGAGAGCCTACAATCACGTATAAGCTCAACTACATGTCAACTCCGACAATGACGCTGTAGCGCAGACGCGACGCTACTCTGCCGCGCAAGTCGTACTTTTTTGGCGCTATCTCACTCACCCACCTTATGAAAAACTTCACCTCCTTCGCCGATGCCGGCGATTACCGAGCCCTGTTGCAGCAAGCCTTCGAAATCAAGGCCAACCCCTACGGCTACAAGCACATCGGGCAGAATAAAACTGTTGGCCTCATCTTCTTCAACCCCAGCCTGCGCACCCGGCTCAGCTCCGTGAAAGCGGCCTACAACCTGGGCGCGCAAGCCTGGGTACTGAACGCCGGAGCCGACTCCTGGACCCTGGAAATGGCCGACGGCGCGGTGATGAACGGCAGCACCCAAGAGCACATCAAGGACGCCATTGCGGTGATGAGCGAGTACTGCGACGTGCTGGGCGTGCGCACCTTCCCCACCCTGCAGGACCGCGAGGCCGACTACAGCGAGGACGTCCTCAACAAAATACTGCAGTACGCCACCGTGCCCGTCATTAGCCTGGAAAGCGCCACCCTGCACCCCCTGCAATCCTTCGCCGACCTCATCACCGTGGCTGAAACCAAGCGGAAGGAGCGCGTGAAAGTGGTACTCACCTGGGCCCCGCACGTGCGCGCGCTGCCCCAGTGCGTGCCCAACTCGTTCTGCGACTGGTTCTCGGAAATCGACTGGATTGACTTCGTCATCACCCACCCCGAAGGCTACGAGCTGGACCCCAAATTCACGAAGGGCGCCCGCATCGAATACGACCAGCGCCGGGCCCTGGAAGGCGCCGACTACGTGCAGGCCAAAAACTGGAGCAGCTACCAGAACTACGGCCAAATCCTGACGCAGGACGCCGACTGGATGCTCACGCCCCTGCACATGGCCTACACCAACAAAGCCAGATTCATGCACTGCCTGCCCGTGCGCCGCAACGTGGAGGTGTCCGATGCCGTGCTCGACGGCCCCGACTCACTCATTATTCAGGAAGCCGGCAACCGCACTATCTCCATGCAAACCATACTGCACGAGCTGCTGAAGTAGCTGGTTGTCAATTGTACAATGCCAGGAAAAGGCCCCGCCGAGGATTATTCGGCGGGGCCTTTTCATTCTGGGCAGCATGCAAAACCCCGTGCCCGAAAACCAGCCGCAGCTGTGGCCACTTTTCCAAACGAAAAGCCCCAACCTGTTTCCAGATTGGGGCTTTTGCTGTGATCCCGCTGGGATTAATTCAACCAATATAAGCGATTAATTATCAGCCGTTCACGACCGTTTCATCAACGCAGTTCACCGCTGGGTTCACCAACAATTTGATTTCTTTTGGTATGCTTCAAATGGCGGGGCTTCTTCAAATTCGCTGGAATTCACCTGTGCTGCATTAGGCTGAGGTAGCGGCCCGCCAGGAACTGGGGAGTATTCGAACCCTGCTCTCTGCCCATTAGAATTGATGCTCTATGTCCGACGTATGTCCGAGGTATATGGGCTTCATCTTGGGGCGAAGTTAATTGATGAGGAACTGCTCTACGTCTTCGGGACGGAGCTTGGTGGCTTGGCAAAAGTCGTGAATAGTAATGAGGTCGCCGCGGGCTTTGCCGAGGCTGTATCGAATGCGGCTGAGCAGGGCGCGGGCGTGACGTTCACTCTTACCGGTGATGTTGCTGACGTCCTTGGAATAAATGCAGATGCGGCGCGGGATGACTGGCATAATGTGGCGGGTTGCGGAAAAGGTGACGGGTTGCGGTAGGCAAAGCCCCTGAGAGCTTGTAATCAGCGAAAATTACGGGGAAACTTCGATAAACCATTTCCCTAAAATCATCATGGCCAGACAAGACAGCATCATCAAACTGAACGGTACCATTGACGGTATCTCATTCTACAAATCGAAAGACGGGCACCTTGCCCGCAAGGCGGGCGGCGTGTCGGCCCAACGCATTGCTTCGGACCCTGCATTTGTGCGCACCCGCGAGAACGGCAGCGAGTTCGGGCGGGCCGGCTCGGCGGGCAAGGTGCTGCGCACGGCCCTGCGCGGGCTGCTTCAGAAGACGGCCGACTCGCGCGTATCAAGCCGGCTCACGGCTGAGATGGTGCGCGTCATCAAAGCTGATGAAACCAGCGACCGGGGCCTGCGCAACGTACTCGACGGCGAAGTCGAAATGCTGCAGGGCTTCGAGTTCAACGCCAGCGGCTTGCTTACGGGCACGTTGTTCGCACCTTACGAGGCGACCATTGACCGGGCCGGCGGGGCTCACGAAGTAGTCTTGTCGGGCTTCGTTCCAGGCTCGGCGGTGGCTGCGCCAGGTGGGGCTACCCACTGCAAAATCCTTGCGGCCGCGGCCAGCATTGATTTCGAGAACAACACCTGGGACGTTAAGCAGGCCGAAACGGCGTTTATGGTACTCGGGCCGCAGGACCAAGTTGCCCAGACGCTGGCTTTGCCCTTGCCGGCGGCTAGTACCCACCCCATCATGGTAGTGCTGGGCATCGAGTTCGTGCAGCAGGTGAACGGTAAGATGTACGACCTTAAGAATGGGGCGTACAACGCGCTGGCTATTGTGAAGGTGTTGGGACTTTAGCACCGTACAGAGGTACCAAAAAGCAATAGGCCAGCCGTTAAAAAACGGCTGGCCTATTGCTTTTTGGTACCATTGCTTATGCCTTCTTATCATGAGCCAATACTCACCTACTTGATTTATACGCTTGCCAAAGTACCATCACGAAATAACAGGAGCCAGCCACAAGACCTGAAAAGAGCAGGAAGTGAAAGCCGTCTTGAAGCTTAGAGAGAACAGCCAAGCCACCGGACAAACCAACCAAGCCAGCGCATAAAAACAGCGTCCAGGGAAAGGATATTTCTCGCCCCTGCGTATCGCGCCACAGCATTCGCCCCATCAACACCACACCAACGGCTGCGGCTGTAATGTAGGTACCTGTCAGGACATCTCGTAGGGGTTCAAGGATGGCTAGGCTTACCAGACCACCAGCAATGGCCAGTATGCCTAAGCTCACTAGTTTAAGCACAAGCACCTCAGAATGGACAAGTAAATTAAGAAAGAAGGAATACATCCCCCACCGGTGGGAGGAATTATTTGTTTGGTTTTTCAAGGCTTTATTCATCGTGAGTGGGAGCTGAAATTCTTTTGAATCAGCGATTTAAAGCAACTTTTTACAGCTAATGACTGATAGCTGCTACTTAAAGATTGCTACATCGACTCGAGGGCCCGAGCATATTTCTCGATATCAATTGCGGGTACAGTGCCTAGCTTTTGAAGCCTGGATAACAGCTTTAGAAAGAAGTAAATCAATGCTTCCTCGGGAGTGCTGATTTCCCGGATGTTGTCCGCATCCACATTGTAATGAATGTTGAAGCCTCCTTTATCCAGTACACATCCGATGTCAATGTGACTACGGAAGTCGAGACTGTCAATTGTGTTAATGAAAGGCTCCCCAAAAGCCTCGCTCCATGTAGAGTCTAAGCTTAGAATGCCGCCGATGATATTGAAATGCTCCCGTGGTTCCTGGATACAACCATCAGCGTGGTAAACAGGAGCATTAGTGCGGGTGAGCAGTCGAACTGATTTTATCTTCTCACCCGCGTATTCTAGTGTCTTCTTATCGAAATTTTGCTTGACTTCAAACACCGCATACACGCTTTCAGCTGGAATATGGTCCATGCCGTTTACGGTCCACACGAAAGGAGAATACTGCCGGTCATGAATTACTAAATCTATCTGCTGGCTCATGAAACCGTTGTGGTCTACCACGAATGCCTTACTGACACAATACCGTTTCGGCAGGTACTCCTGGAGCCAGGAGCGCCAGCTTTCTTCGGTCACGTCGCCCATTGAAGGGGCATGGGAAACGAGTTGACGGTTGGTGGTTAATTTAAGAGACATCTGCTTTTGCAGACTGTTGAAAGCGGCCTTCAGGTCAAAATGATTCATGCAGGGGACTGGCTGTAGTTGTGGAGCTTACCTTGGTGTTGAACGAAGAAGTGGGGCACCACTTGGTGGTGTTTGGTTTGGGCGATGAGCAGCAGCGGGGTACTGGCACGGACCTGAGGGTGGGCTGCCAGCCGGGCAATGGTGGCTTTATCCGTCGAGCTAGGCTGGGACGGACCATCCGGATGCGAGTGCCAGTCGCCGAGATATTGTAGCTGCTCCGGTAATGCTTGCAGCTGCCGGTTGATGCATGCTGGGTCAGGAGCGAACGAGGTAGGGGAATTCTTGAATTTAGTCGGAACAATAATTCGACTGACAACGGCGCAACTGCCATCTTCCGAATAGTTTCCCACCAGTACCCCCCCAAACTCTTTCGGGTGATGCAGCAAGGTCAATTGTTTAATTTGTTCCAGGCACTCGCCGGTGATAACGAGCTGCAGACCCAACTGATTTTGGGTATATTGCTGGTCGGCGCTAACCTGAATGCCACGGCCCGGCACATGGTGCAAGCTGAACGTGCGGAAGGGTTTTTTTTGACGGGCCATTTCGGCTAATTCACTAACAGCAAGTCCAACCATAGCTTCGATATTGGCGCCGGCAGCCCGGAACGTAGGATGCCAACACCCAGCCCCCTCGCGAAACTCCGGGGAGGCGGGTCGGCCGATATGCGCCAACAGCTGCTCGCGCCGCTCCTGCAGAGAGCATTTTTCGCCACCGGCCACCACAATCAGCTCTTCGGCTCCCTCCGTGACGGAAATGTGGATGACCTGGGTGGCTGGTACTGCGTGATGGAGCGTAGTGAGCACCTCATTGTTGGCGGAGCAGTCGAATATGAGGTCGTATTTATTCAGCCACGCGGTGATTTGCGCCCAGTTTTGGGCTCCGGGCGCAGTGTTCGGTACGCCGTCGTGTATTCGGACTGAGACGTAGGGAGAGAGGGCTTGCAGGTGCTGCTGCAGGGCCATGCTTTTGGGCGCACCGGCATCCCGAAACCGGTAGCGGCTGCGGCAAATATTACCTGATGCCACCACGTCGGATTCAGCAAAGTCGAGTTCCCGCTGGCCACCGCGTACCAAGGTTTCCGCCAGGCAGCTGCCTATTGCGCCAACGCCAACAACCAAAACCCGACGACCAACAAGCTCGTCCGGTAGTTGACCACGCCCAAAGAAGCGCGAGTAGGCGGCATTACTGGCTTCTCCCCACATCAGCTTTTGCCTGCCCAAAGCCTCAAACCGGTTTCGAACGGCTGAGGTCGATGCGTCCCGCCGAAGCAAGCTCAGAGGGATAAACAGCGTGTCCCACATTATTTCCTGACCGTCACTGCCCGGTATCGGGTAGCCGACGGCGAGCATGAATCGATTGCCTAAAGTGGTCGGTGACTGCCGGCGAAACCCATGTTCCAACCCTAGCTGGCGCAGCTGCGCGTAGAAGTCTTCCGGCAGAAAAGGCAGTAAGTCTTCCCACCGTTCGACGCGCAGCTTGCGCTGCATGACGGGCGCTTGACTGAGCAACGTCCACATTCCGGCGTAACGGGCCTGGTGAGCGTTTGCAGCCCACCGAGCTGCCACGTTGCCCAGGCCCGAACCAAGAAAAGTAGGGGCCTGCGTGGGCAAGTCGACCGCAGTATTGGCAGGACGAAGCAGGGAATACGAAAATGTACCGCTCTGCTGGGTAGCGAAACGGTCTGCATTGTAGTCCGCGGGCTCTTCATCGAAAAGGAGATGGCCACATTTGGCTCCGCGAATGGGAACGTACTCGTAGTGCTCATCGGGTTCCTCCTGCACGTAGTACCGCGTCAGCCAGCCGTGCAGCTGCCGCATTTCCTGCGCCAGGCGGATAGGCAGGTGGTTGATGATGGGAGTGGACAGGCAGAGAAACCCACCGTGCAGTGGGAGCTTGGCAACGCTTTGGTGCGCGTAGCCTACTATTTCCTTGGGCCAGAACAATAGTTCTCCCTGCGGGTAGGCTTCGGGCACGTGCACGGTGAAATGCACGGCCCCTTTGGCCGTTTCTACCCGGATGCCACCGACGTGCCGGGCTGGAGCCTCTTCGAATACGAAGGGCTCCAGCAAGGTCACGTTGGGTTCAGCGGCGAAGAACGTGTTGAAAAACCGTGTATCCGCACCGTTATCAACCATAGGTGGTAGCGGGATAAGTGGTCTGCTTTACGGCTGCGTTTTGTTCGTAGCGGTTGGATGCCTTTGCGGGTTCCCTATCCTTGGGCTTATCCTCGCAGGGAAACTTGGGATTGACCGGGAAATAGAATTTGAGCTTGTTGCTGTCCGCCTCAATCTGTTTCAGCGCCCTTTTCATTTCCTTGGCCAGCTTCTTTTTCTGACGGTCGGTGAGGCTGTTGGTGACGTTGTTGCCGGAGTTGCCCGGGTCAAGCAGGTTGATGGTTTCGATGTTGTCCCGGATGAACTCCATCGTAAGCTTCAGCCGGTCCCACCGGCCACTGGGTATGTTGGCTTCCCCCTTGTCGTCGAACGACTTGATGGTAAGCAACTCCAACAGAAAGGATTTCAGCTTGGTGAAGTGCTCAAATTTCCAGGCCTTCAATAGCTTGACGGTTTCGCGCTCTTTCTTTCGGCCCTTGATGTGGTCGATTTGCTTGGCGATGTTGGTTTTCATGCGGCCCGACGAATCCTCGTCGTTGAGGCACAAGTTCAAGTCGAAGCAACTCGGGTCATCGTCGCTGATGCGCCGGCCAGGGGTGATGTCAAAGTTGAGCACCTCGTCGTCGACCAGGAAGAACAGGCCGACCGATACTTTTTGGGCCCGAACGTCGGTCAGGTCGCCCACTTCATCGCTGAACTCGTCACTCTCGAGGTATTCCAATACGTCGTCGTACATCACCCGCAGGGTAGTGAAGGCGCTGCGCTTGAAGTTCACGCACAAGTCCATGTCGAACTTAATATTGATGGCCGTATGCTTGGCATAGGAGCCTGAATGCTGAATGCAGCGGATGTTGCTACCGAATTTGTTTTCCAGCGCGGTCTGCACCTTGTCGCGCTTTTTGCGGTAGCGGTCAGCTAAGCTTTGGTTGTCCTCAACCAGGTCTTCTTCTAAGTTGATGCCGTAGGAACGGTGCACGCAACCCAGGTAATCGTTTTTGTTTAAGTCCGCCATAACGGTTTTAATGGGCATGTAAGGGGTAGCCTCCTTCCGCAACAGGGCTGCAGAAGGTGGTAGCAGTAGCCCGGCACCACCACGTAAGTGGTGCCGGGCAGTGCAAAAAATGGGGTTAGCCTTTGCTGGCTTCCGGGTCGGGGCCGTAGCTGTTCTTTTCCCGGATTTGACCATTGCGGCCGTGAATCAGCAATTCAGTGCCGCGGCTGGTGGCCATTTGCCGGGCCACCTCGATGGCCTGGGCTTGGGTGGAAACAACGGTGGCCGCGCGGGATGCGCCAGCGGTTTTGACGGCCCAACCGGTGGAGCGGGGCACGACATGCAAGTTCTTGGCCATGGATAAGGGCTTCAAGAATGGGGCCCACAGAGGTAAACTCAGTGGTGGGCGATGCACCGGGCCAGACACAAGGGCACGCTGTTGCAGGGTAACAAACATCTGTTACCTTCGTGGCCTCGTATAATCTCACGGTAGGAGTGCGCGGCCGGGGGACCAATCCCGGCACCAGTAGTTCGGGCGCCAACCTTCTTTTACTGCATTTCTACCATGCCGGCTGCCACTGACCTGTGGCAGCCGGATTGTTTTATAAGGGGTTTGGTCGGCAAGGAATTATTTAGGGATGTTATGAAAAAACGCCTACGCTAAACGCAAGGCGTTCAGGTCGTAGGCGTAGGTTTGATAGCTGATGACGTTCTTCTGGGCCTCGTTGTCCTGCCAGGCTTTCTCTTCGTGGCTGAGGTCCTCAATTTCGCGGCGGGACTTGCGCCCCAAACGTTGCAGCACGACGGCCAGCACGTGACGTTCAGACTCGCTGAAGACATCCATGTTGGGCTTACGAGCTGCTTTATAGGCCAGCACCGGCGCGCCGTTGTCGGACTGCACCAGGCTGGGGTGAAAGCCAGCGGTAAGCTGCCCCCGCTGCACCATTTCCTGCAAACGCTGTCCGTATTCCTGCGGAACGGGGCCGTGCTGCACGGCACGGTAGCGCTGGCCGGTGATGGCCCGGGCAGTCAGGCGGTAGTGGTAGAAGTCGGAATAGAAGAGCAGCTTGAGCAGCCGCACTTTGAAGAGGTTGTCGAGGTAGTTGAAGAAGAACAGCACGAGCTCAGCGAACTTCTCGGCGTCGGGCGTAACGTAGCCGGTGTACTGGTCCGGCTCTTCGACTGCGGTAGGCGGCGTGCTGCGAATGAGAAAGCCACCAACCCGGTGCGATACCCCTTCCTGGTCGATTAGCTCCAGCAGACGGCCTACCAGCTTCAGGTATTCGTTGGGGCGCAACTCAGTGCGCTTTTCTTCCACCATTCCCCGGAACGTGCTGGGGTTGCTGGCCAGGCGCAACAGGTTGGCCGTGGAGGCACTGGGCACTTCGCCGTCTTCGTAGTGGCGGTACTGATTAGCGCCCAAACCCAGGAATAAGGACATACGGGCGGCGGTCAGATCGTACCGCTCGCGCATGGCCCGGATTTGCTCGGGAAACAGGATGCTGTGCTTTTCCCGGTGCTGGTTGTAGACCTGGGCAGTGTTGAGGTTAGCCAACTCGGGGGTGACGAACCGCTCGCCGGTGTCTTCGCACTCGTAAAAATGATAGGTATAATCGTAGGGCTCCTTGCGAAAAAGCTGGGTATCGGGCTCCCAGCGCAGGATGGCGTAGCCGTCGGAGAGGGGGCTTTCGATTCTAGGCTGAATCATCGGTGGGGGGCAAAGGGTGAGGCTTGCGCTTCAGCGGATAGGTGATGGAATGCTCGGCCAGGTGAAAGGAAATGCAGATAACCGAGCGACTGGGGCGTCCCAGATGCACTTTTATGTAGATTTCGTGGCCGCGAAGCTCCCGGCCGAACACCCAAACGGGCGGGTTGCCGGCCTGCTCGTTGGGCGTGGGGCCCTGGAAGTAGTTGGTGGGTTCCAACTCAAGCAGACAGCTGCGCACGTTGTCGCCGTTGATGCCGAGCTTGAGTAGGGTCTTAGAGCTGTTTTTGTCACGGTCGACGATGATGAAACCGAAGAACTTGAGCTTGTCCTTGAACTCGCGGAGGTATTCGGCGACCTCACGAAGCGGGGGAACTGCGCTGGGTATATTCAAAACTACGAACAATTACGCAAAGTTCAACTTATTAGTTGATGTTTTGCCAGGATACGGATACAGATGGATAAACCACTTTGGCGGCATGGGCGTTAATATGCGCCCGGCATCAGGCAGCGTAGGCGTTTTCTTCGACGAGGTGACGAACCAGACCGAGGGCGGCCAGGGTATCGAGCAGCGGCTGGACGCGGGCGGGGCCAGCACCGCGGAAACGCTGGGCCACTTGGGCAGCCGTGAGGGGCATCTCGGCCACGGTTATGGCCGTGCGAAGGGCCTGCATCTGCTGGGCGAGGTCCTGGGGCCAGGAGTTGAGGGCATCTGCCCCGTTATCGGGCAGCGCTGCCGCACCCGATGACTTGGCGGCTTTCTTGCCTTTGGCTTGGGCCGCCGCAATGGGTGCGGGCTCGGGCAGAACGAGGCCGGCCTGCACGGTTTCGGGGGCCTGGTAGGCGGGGCGGAGGTAGCGGATGTGGCCTGTCTGCTCTTCGCGGGCGCGCTGGTGGTTGAGGTGCACCAGGCGCTGGAGCAGCTCGGGAGCGGGTAGGTCGGCGGGCCAGCCGTAGGCTTCGGCGACGGCGGCATCGAGCTGCTGATGGAGGCTGAGCACCACGGCAGCCAGGCCGTGCCGGTGCACGACTTCTTCCTTGGCCGTGAGCGGCTGGCCGGCGCGCAGCTTTTCGACTATGTTGTAGAGGTCGGTGAGGGCCAGCGCAGGATGCAAGGCCTGTTGGCGCTTGCGGTGCGCATCCAGCGCCTCGGCCAGCACCCGGATATGCTCTTGCTGCTCTACCGTGGCTTCGGGGAAAGGAAATGGTTGGAAGCAGCGGGAGCTAGGGTAGACAGGTCTGTCTTCCAGCGTACTTCCAGAAGCCAGAGCCCATGTATTATGTACCTGACTTGATAATATCCCTAGATGATAGGCGTCATCTAGTGCGATGGCGACAATCTTATGGTCAGGAACTACTTCGGATTCTACAAATTGAAAAATGCGATGCTTAGCCGTTTCAACGGTGGCGATATATCGGCGCAGACCCACTGTAGCCGCACGTAAGCCTTTGCGGGTTTCGCCGAACTGCCACCAGATTTCCTTGAGCTTTTTGCGGTTGTTCTGGTCGCGGTCGGGCTTGACGTGGGTGTAGACGTGCTGGTACACGGCCGGACAGTCGCGGATGACGTCGGCTTCGGTCAGGCCAAACAAGTCAATCAGGTACACGCCCCGCGGCCGGGCGGTCAGGTCTTTGCCGTTGCGGTAGGGCCGGATGCGGGTGGTGAGGCCGGCCACCGTGCCCAGCCCCAGGGTGCGGGCCTGCGCCTCGGTCACGATGAAGCCCGCACCGGCCAGCATCATGCCGTTGCTGGAAACGCCTTCGTTGGCTTGCAGCGCTTTCACCCCGGCCACGTCGGCTCCCACCGTAAAGTCGGCGTTGATGACGCCTTCGCTTTCCACCAGCTCTACCATGTGGGCATCGTCTTCGTCGGTGACCGACTCGCGCACCACGGTGGCCAGCTTGCCCACGTGGGTACCGGCCCGGCCCACGCTCATGGCAATGCGCACGGCCGCGCCATTGGCGCTATCTACCCACGGGTGGTCGGCAATAGCGAACGTCAGCGACAGCGGCGGGGCGGCATCGAGGTGGCGCTGGATGAGGCGGCGGTTGAAGGTTTGGGTGATGGAGTTGGTGGTGATGAAGCCGAAGGACTCGGCTTGCCCTTGCCGCACGGTTTCGGCGGCCCGCTCCCACCAATACATCACCAGGTCGGCCGATTCGTCGACTTTGCCCTTGTACACGCTGCGCAGCGTATCCACATAGGTGTCGCCCAGGGCCCGGCGCATGGCTTTGTCGCCGACGAATGGCGGGTTGCCGATGATGAAATCAGCCGGGGGCCAGGCGGCGGGTTGGGCGTTAGTAAAGCCGGCTTCGTAGCTCAGCACGGCATCCTGCTGGCGGATATTTTGGTAGCTGTCGAGCAGGGGCTCGGCTAGCTGGGTGAGGCCGTGGGTGCGCAGGTGCCACTGCAGGTAGCCGATGCGCAGCACCACGTCGGCAATGGCGGCGGCACGCGGGTTCAGCTCCAGCCCCAGCAGCTGGCGGGGCGAGACGGTGGTGGCCCCGCCCAAATCGAGCAGGCCCGACTGGCCGAAGCGGTTGATGGCCGTGAGCACCTCTCCTTCGAGTCGCTTGAGGTGCTCAAGCGTGACGTAGAGAAAGTTGCCGGAGCCGCAGGCCGGGTCGAGAATCCGAACCGTGGTGAGGCGGGTGAGGAAACGCAGTAAGTCCTGGCGGGCGGCGCGCTCCCCGGCCGGGCCGGCGGTTTCTTCGAGGCGGCGGGCGCTGGCGGCCTGGGCGGCGGCCCACTCGCGGCGCAGGGGCTCGAGCACGGCGGGCAGCACCAGGCGCTCCACGTAGCGGCGCGGGGTGTAGTGCGCCCCGAGGCTGTGGCGCTCTTTGGGGTCGAGGGCGCGTTCGAGCAGGGTGCCGAAGATGGCGGGCTCCACCTCGGTCCAGTCGGCGGCAGCGGCGCGCAGCAACAGCTGAACTTGGGGCTCGGTGAGGGGCAGCGTGGTGGCATCGTGAAAGAGCTGGCCGTTGAAGCGGCGCAGGCGGGCCCGCAGGTCGCCGGAGAAGCCACCGGTGTCCATGGTGTGCCAGAGGCTTTGCAGGGCGTCGGGCAGCAGCTGGCGCAGCTCCGGCGTGCTGGCGTACTGCTGCAGCAAGCCGGTGAAGCTGGCGCGGGGAATCAGCTCCACGTCCTCGGCGAACATAGTGAAGAGGCAGCGCATCAGAAACTGGGCTACGGCCTCGGAGGCATGGCCGGCGGCTTCGAGCTGCTTGCTCAGCTCGGCCAGGTGGGCGGCGAGCTGGCGCGTAACCTGGGCCGCGCGGCGGCTGGGGTCAAGCTGCTGCGGGTCGGTGAAGAGCAGGGCCAAGCGCTGGCGCACCACCTCGTCTTCGAGGGCGCTGAGCGGGATGCGGAAGGCCTCGGTGCCACCGCCGGCGGGCGGCGCAGGCTTGTAGCCGGGAATGCCGGTGAGCAGGTCCAGAAACTGCGTGAAGCCTTCGGCGGTCCCGGCGAAGTTGGCGTACAGGTCGAAGCAGTAACCCACATCGGCCACGATGACGAAGGGCGGACGCGGCTCGGAGGCGGGCAAGGCCTGCACGTAGCGCAGAGCCTGGTTGCGGGCCTCGGTCATCATCTGGTCCCACTTGCGGGTGCCGCGGACGGCGTGGCCCCGGCGGCGGCGCTCCTGGGGTGCCTGGCCGAGCGCGGCCGCGTCGGCGGCATCGGCCCGTTGCTGGTCGTCGGGGGAGTTGGTGCCCTGCTTGGTTTCGAGCACGAAGCAGCCGCGCTTGTAGAGGTCGAGGCGGCCGGTGCTGCGCTTGGGGCCGTCCTGGAAAGTCACGGCGCGCTCGTAGACGTAGGCGTCCTGGGAAGCCAGCTCACCAGAGGGCTGGGGCGGCTCGACGCCGAGCAGGGCGCAGAGTTCGTGCAGGAAGGCTTGGTAGTTGGCGCGCTCAGCGCCGCCGCTGCGCAGCCAGCGGGCAGCAAAATCAGAATAAGTCACAGGTAGAAAGCTACTTTGCCTCGCCGCTTTCTCCGGACGGGAGGAGAAGACGATAAGACCGAAAGAATAAGATGGGAATCGGGCAGCTAAAGTACAAGAACGTGGCGCAGGCAGCAACGAATAACGCGGCAGTTATGCTTTTTGCGAGCAAGGCTGCTGAGGTGTTACGTCTCCCAACCTAACGCTTCAGACGAGCTACTAAAGCTGTAGTAGATGTGAGTAAAGCGGTGGTTTAGCAGCGTGGGCAACTCGCTGTGGTGCATGGGAAGATATCACCAGTACATTTTCAACCGCATTACTCGCAAGCCTGCACCAGCGCTGACACGCTGAGAGTGGCCGTGGCAGCGGTAGTGGAATTGTTGTTGTTGACGCAGAAAAACAGCCGGTGCGTGGCTTCCTTGATTTTGATTTCGCGGGTTTCCTGGGTGATGTTTCGGCTTATTTTATAACAGACTTCCGGACGGGATATACTGCCTTTAGTATCCATAAATTCCTTGGCAGCTTCAAGGTCGTCGGTGATATACCAGTGGCACTTGGTGCTGGTGGCCGGTGCCGGACTGGTGTTTTGCTTGGTGAGGGCACTGGAGCCGGCAGACAGCAGTGCGGTGGCACCAAGAGCCGGATTGGATATGGCAGCGACAAGGGCTAGTCCGGTAGCCCACGAAACGGGCGGTTCACCGTCGTCACGGATATCGAGCTTGTATACAATACCCACGGTGTTAATGGGCAAATCAACAGTAAAGACCTTGCGGCTGCTGCCGTCGTTGTAGTAGGAATGAAGTTTTGCCTTGCTCAGGGCCAGCGCGTCTTGGTAAGCAAAGGCACATTTTATCTCCCGACCGTCCTCGTGCCACTGCCGAAAGTCGGGTTGCTGCTGACCGCTGACATAGGTACCGCGAAAATTCAATTTGCCGTCTTCGTACCAGCCGGTGCACAGCCCTTGGGGTACGTCGGGAGATTCACTGAGCAGCTTGCCTTCGAACTGTTTTTTCCAGGACGGAAAGAAGTAGTCGCGCACGGTACCACTGGGCTTACCTTCAGGGGTATGGCGGGCGACGCGGACGAATTTACGGTCTTCGGGTACCTCGGTCCGGTCCCAGTCTTGGTCGAAATAAACTGTATCGGGAGGCGAAAGTACAGCAGCAGGTTTAGGCCGTTGCGCCAGTAACGAGGTTGGAAAAACAGCGACAAGAATAGCTAGGCGTAGATATTTTACCATGAAGGGTAGTTGAAAATTTACCGCAAGATGCAATCAAGCCACCTCATTCGATAAGGTTTATTGCTAATAAACCAGGATTTGGCTAGCGACTAAACGTGCTTTGGCCTGCGTGGCCTGAACGCAAACCTGGTGGGGGCCGGGGGCGGCGGAAAGGAGCAACGAAGTGCGACCCGCCGGCTGTGGCCCCGTGCGTCAGCACACCGCTTCCGGCGCGCCCCGACCAAAAACGCCCCGCTCGTGCTGCCGGCGGGGCGTTCTGATATCAGGCAGCTAGGGCGTACTGCTGCACCAGTGGCAGCGGCGAAGCTTGGCGGGTGGCATAGCGACGTAATAAGGTTGAATACTTGCGGCGGCCCTGCTCGATGAAGCCGGGGGCGGCAGTGGCATCGAATACCCAAATCTGGTGCGGGTTGCGTTTTTGTACGCCGATGATGAGAAAGCGAGTAGCCTGTAGCGCGTCGAGGTAAAGGGCAGCCTGGCGGTCGTAGTCGTACTGCTCGGCGCTGGCCAGGAAGTGCGGCAGGTCGGGGCAGCTGGTGGTTTTGAAGTCAATGAGGGTGCGGGTGCGGCCGGCGGGGCTGATTACGAGTAGGTCGGGGCGGACCTTTACTGCTACTCCGGTATCAACGTGAATGGCGGTATGGGTCAGCTCGGCGGTACCCCGGTAGAGCAAGTCGCGGCAGTAGCGGTGACGGCGCACCTGGCGGGCCAGGGCTTCAAGTTGGGCCCACGGGCAGCGGTCGGTGGTGCGGGCGTAGGTGCGCGGCTCCAGGGTGGCGGCGTGGAAGGCGGAACCGTAGGCCAGCGCGTCGGGGTTGGGGCGGCGCAGCTGGCCCATTAGCTCGGCTTTGAGATTGGAGAGGTCGGTATTACTGACCTGGGACAGGGCGCGGTGCTGGACCTGGGTTAGGTTGGGGTGTTGGGCAAGGCTGAAAAACATGGGGCAATGAAGAATTGGGAATGAGGAATTAGGGTGTCGGCAAGGGCCGCCCGCTCCGGTGTGGGGCGGGCGGCCGGGCGCGGTACTAGGCGGCAATGGCCAGGGCTTCGGCCTCGTCTTCGGCGGGAGCTTCATCGGCAGCGGGCACGGTGTAGCCGTGCTGGATGCGCATATCGGCTTTGCCGGTATGGGTTTCGGCGCGCCAGATGGGGAAGTCGCGGGCGAAGTCGCGGCGGGCGGCTACCTCGGCCGCGTCGGCTGCCACGTAGCTAAACTGTGCGATGTAGTAGGTAGCCGTTTTACCATCTTTCGTGGTCTGTTTCTTCTCGGCCGTGACGGTGACGCGCACATCGGCTAGGGTGAGGTCGTCGTAAAACAGCGGCTCAATGAGGCGGTAGAGGTTTTCGACGCTGTAGCCGTGGAACAGCACAGCGCAGACCGCGCCCTTTTCATCGGCAAAAAACAGCTCGGCCCACAGCTTGCGGCCCATGTTCAAAATATCATCCTGAAACACGCGCCAGGCCAGCGGCACAAAGGAGATAGAAGCGCCGAGCGGCACGGTGCCGTTGATGTTGAACTGGCCGGCTTTGGCATCGAAGCGCACCTGGCGGGGGTGGCCGGGCAGGTAGCGGAACGCGGGTACCTGGGCGACTTCGCCGGTGGCTTCATCGAGTTTGTCGAGTAGGTAGGCCGGACGCGGCGCGGCGGCCACAATGGACATAACAGGGGCGGGAGCAACGGCCTGGACGGTGGCTGCGGTGGTGGTTTTGGGGGCTTTGGTGGCGGTTGACATACTGGTAACTGGTTGGAATTGGAAAAAGCGGGGCCTGTTGGCGGCCGGCCCCTGCGCCGTATTGGGCTATTTGAATTGCTTATCGTGGCACAGAATGGCACGGCCCACGATGGCATCGACGCCGCGCGCGGCTGCCCGGAGGGTCCCCTGGTGCTGGTGCCAGACGTAGGTGGCCAGCAGGTTGAGGTAGGCCGGATTGCGGAACTTACCCTCGTCGTCGATAATGAGAATCAGGTCGTTGGTGACGCGCACCACATCGACTAGCTGGCAGTCGAGTAGCTCGTACAACTCGGCCAGCTTAAAGCTTTTACCGTTGCGGGGGCTTACCGGCTGCGGTGTGGCGTTGTGCGGGTCAAGCAATTGAGGCTGGTAGGTAACAGCGGTTTGGGGCATGGATAAGGCTCTTTAATGGAGCCGCCCGAAGGGGCGGCCCTTGGTGAAAGAATCAGTGGCGGGCGGCTAACAGCAAGCCCAATGGGGTGGTACCGGCCAGCGACGGACGCGGCGCGGGTGCCGGACGGGTGGCGGCGCGGTGCGCAAACCATGCGGTGAGGTGAATGGCGCGGGCAGATTCCAGCGCCTGCCACCACGGGCCGGCGGTGCTGCACTCCTCGAAAGGGGCGGCCAGCCAGGCGGCGCGGGCGGCGGCTAGCGCGGCCGTGGCAACCTGCAATGCGGCGGCGGTGGGCGGCAAGGCCGCCCCCACCTGAACGATGGGAGCGGCGACACTAACCACGAGCCAGGGCAACCGGGCAACCGGCGTATTCATCCTCGGCCTTCAACACCTCCCACAGGGCTACAAAGGCGTAGCCGGGGGCAAAAGCCCGCAGGGCCCTAAAGGCCAGGCGCAACGCCTGAAAGGGACAAGAAGCGGAGCCAGCGAACCCGCCGGCGGGCTGGCACTCTGGCCGGCTGGCCAGGCTGAGCATGACGTGCCAGGTGGTGCCGCCCTTGCCATAGGTAGCGGCGGACTGCGAAACATAGATGCCCGAAAATGAGCAGAGGGCGGGGCCTTTCCAGGCGGTAGCAGCGAGCTGCAAAAGTTGGTTGGGTTGCATGGCTGTAAGTGTTAGCCGTGGGTGCCCCGTGCCGTAGGCCTCCGGGTAGGGCGGATAGTCGGGCCTCTCCCGACTTGATACTCAAAGATACAAACTATGGCTACTAAATACAAGCAATAGTTTGTAAATAATGCCTTGTTTTGCAAATTATTTCTACGTAACTTTAGGGTATGGAAAATGATAAAAAGGTGGTGGCGGTGGTAGGCAGCCGGGGCGTGAAAAGCTGCGCCGCGCTGCTGGCACGGCTGGCGGAACTGAACCCGGCAGAGGTGGTGAGCGGTGGTGCGGCCGGCGTGGATGCGCTGGCGGCCACCTGGGCCAGAGCCCACCGGGTGCCGCTAACGGAGCTGCGGCCGGACTATGCTACCAACGGCCCCACGGCCGCGCCCCACGTGCGCAACGCCGAAATAGTGCGCCGGGCCACCCTGGTGCTGGTGGTGTGGGACGGGCGCAGCAAGGGCACCCTAAGCGCCCTGAAAGCCGCCCGCCGCCTGGGCCGCCGCTGCGAGCTGCTGCCACTGGACTAGCAACCCGAACGCCGGGCGGCACCGGGCACCGGCCCTGAACAAGCCCTAAATAACCTTGGCCAGGGGGTTGGGGGGCCGGCCTTGAGGCCCCCGATAGAACCTCCGCGAAGCGGGCCTTGTGAGGGAGTAGCGGCCGACCAACGGGAGGCGGCGGAGCCCGAGGAAGATGACCGGGCGTTAGCCGGGGCATGATGGCAGGGGTTTGGGGCTTTCCCCAATAAAACCCTCCGCGAAGCGGGCCTTGTTCGTTGGCCTGCGTGGCCTGAACGCAAACATTATGGCGCGGGCGGCGGGCTTTTTTTAGCCTGCGGCCTGCACCTTATCGTGGGGGAGCGAACGGGCGGCGGAGGGCCTTTTTCTGGCCCTGTGCGGCCCGGAAGCGGGGAGAGAGCCGGGCGACCAACGGGAGCCGGGCGGGTGCGGTGGATTTGCGGTAGCGGAGGCCGGCCGAACGCAGCGACCGGAGCCATAGCAAGCGTAGGGAGAAGCGACGTTAGGAGCGCCGACCGAAGCGCCGCGTTGGCGGAGGAAGCGCAGTGAAGTGGGCCGGAGCGTAGGGCGTTGTCGCACCAGCAGCAACTGAATCGGGCGGATGCGGCAAGGATGGGAAGGGCGCGACCAAAGGGAGCGGTGCGCAGCACGGGAGCGTCAGCGGACCCCTGCACAGCCTGGCCCCGGCCCGCAGCAAAGCGGAGGGCCGGGGAGCCGCCCAAATCGGTCAGCTACACCTACGTCCTGCAAATTTTGATTTATATGAAATGGCCATTAGTGCCTGGACTTAAATTATTGTTTGCAATTTGCGGCTTCATTCGGAGCTAGTGGGCGGGCTTGTCCCTGGTTTCCGTGTTTAGTCAGAAATCATGAGCGAAGAAATGGCCGTAACCGAGGAACAGGAGCAAGTGGGCGACCGGCTGGTGGCGCTGATGAATTCGCGGAATCTGACGGCGTATCAATTCGCTAAGACGTTGGGGTACGAGGGGCCGCAGAAGCTCTACAAGCTGTTGCAGAACAAGTCGAAACCCGGCTACGAGACGTTGATGGACGTGCTCAACCACTACCCCACCTTGCGGGCGGAGTGGCTGATGCGGGGCCTCGGGTCGATGTTTGGAGAGGGCGACGCGCCGGCAGCCGGTGCAGCGGCGACCACACCAGGGTTGGCTGACACCAAGCGGCCGGGTGGCAAGAAACTGGTTCTGCCGGAGCCGCCGGCACCGGGTGGGGCTTACGAGTCGGTGCGGGTGCTGGGTGGGGTGGCTTACGTGGCGGTGCAGTTTCCGTTTGCGGCGGGGAAGCCGGCTTTTCAGGGGCGCATCGGGGCTGAGTTGACGACGGCGCAGGGGCGCGAGGCGGCCCGGCTGTGCGCGCTGAACGTGCTGGCGCAGGTCGAGAAATACGTCGGGCTGGGCCAGGTGCTGGGGCTCAACCGCATCGAGGCGCAGCTGGTGACGGCCGAGGGCTGGGACAAATTTCCGACAGTGCTGGACGGCGCGTCGGAGTTGTTTTTGGAGGCGTTGGGGCCAGAGGTAGGCCGGCACGCCCGCGCCCTGGGCGGCGTGGAGCGGCTGCCAATGAACCTGCCGATTTCGCTCACGGCCAGCTTCACCCTGCGGCCCGTGCACTGAAGGTTGCCGCTAGTCCTTCCTGAAACGGGCTGTTCGGCCGTTTCTACCGGTTTTTGCGCTGGCTTTCGCAGTTGGTGAATCGGTGCTTTGTCGTTGAAAATGTGGGGCTGCAACTGGCCCCGCGACAACGACTATGCGAACCATCGAATTTCTGATTTTGCATTGCACGGCGGGCAGCCAGGCCTGGACGGCGCGGGAGCTGCAGGCCTTCTTCATGCGGCCGGTGGTCGAGGGTGGGCGCGGTTGGAGCCGCGGCGGCTACCACTGGCTCGTGGAGGCCGACGGGCGGGCCGTGCGGCTCTACAGCGACGCGCTGGTGACCAACGGCACCCATCCGTATGCGGGACTGGGCATCAAGGTTTCGAACAGCAACACGGTGCATATCTGCTACACCGGGGGCGTGGGCGCGCTGATGCAGCCTGTGGATAATCGCACCGTCGCGCAGCGTACAGGGCTGGCCAAGCTGGTGCGCGACTACGTGGCGGCCTATCCCAACCTGCGGGTGCTGGGCCACAACCAGGTGCGCGAAAAAGCCTGCCCGGCCTACTGGGTGCCGGATTTCTGCCGCGAAATCGGTATTGCTGGCCGGCGGGTGTGGACGGGCAACCCGTTTCGGTTTCCGGTGCCGGTGGCGGTTCCGCACACTCCTGATGCGGCCCTGTGATGGACGTGTTTCAGTGGGTACTCGGGGCCACGGTGGCCATCATTGCGTTCTTCCTACGGGCGTTCTACGAGGAGGTGCGCGAGCTGCGGGCCAAGCAGATTGAGGAGCAGGTGAAGCTGGCGAATGCGCAGCAGAGCATCGCGGAGATGAAGGCCAACTGGAAGAATGACATCGCGCAGCTGGAGGCCAAAATCGATGTGAAGCTGCAGTACATCAACGACTCGCTGCGGCGGATTGAGGCACTGTTCATGGCGGACCACAACCGGCGTCCGCCGTAGCTGAATCTCCAATAAACCTCGCCAGCATTGTCTGGGTGCGAATAACGCATCTATTCCTTCATCATAACTCATTGTTTATGCAACCAACCGACTCCCTCGGAATGCTGCAGCGCCTGCAGGCTCCGACCCCCAAGTTTTTCACCGTGCTGCGGCGCGTGGGCCTGGTACTGGCCGGCGTGGGCGCGGCCATTGTAGCCAGTCCGGTGGCGCTGCCGGCGGCCGTGGTAGCAGCCGGGGGCTACCTGATTACGGCCGGGGCCGTGGCTGCGGCCGTGAGCCAGCTTACTACCCGGTCGGAGCCCTGAGATTCCGGCCCTTCCTACTGCCCATTCGGGCTTTTTATCCACCTTTTCACTTTCCAGAACATGGCCAGTTTAACTGCCTACCAACAACAATTTCGCCGTCGCATGAAGCGAGCCATCCGGCTCCGGGCAACGGCTGACCGCAAAGCCCGCGGGTATACCCGGAAGCTCATGGATGCTATTGGGGCCGGCGACGATGCCGCCGGGGTCATCAACGAGCTGAACCGCGTGTACAACGTGGATTTGAGCACCCAGACCATTCTGATGCACTCGCTGTGGGAGAATTCCGGCCAGGAAGTGCTGCTCGACAAGCTTAACCAGAGCACGCCGGGCGAGGAGGTTTTGCTTCAGGTAATGATACCGGACGGCAACGGCGGTGTAGCACTGCCGGCGAATGGCGTGCTTGACTGAAGCCAGGCAGTTACCGGCTGACGCGGTACGCGAAAGAAGCCTTAACTTCCTGTAAATTAATCAGTAATACATAATGGCAACCAACCCACCAATTGGCGACGGGGCCCGCAAAGGGGCCGTGCGCAAACGCTCACAGACCTTCAATCCCGTAACGGAGCAGTTCGTGAAGCGGGACGCGGAAACTGGACGCTTTATGGACGTGAAGCAGGACGGCAAGCCGTTTAAAGGAGTTCGGAAGGAAAAGCCGAAGTCTACTTGATAGACGGCGCAAATAACCCATTTTTAAGCCCGCAGCATTCAGCTGTGGGCTTTTTTGTTTTTTTGTGCACTGGACTATGTTTACATGAACGTGCTAATGCACTTACCCCCAACATCCGCTTCAGGTGTTTTAGGACAGAGGCTTCGCGCTACCGGATTCGGCATCAGGATTCATGCGAGTTCCTGAACATGTAGCGGCTCGGCTGAGATGCTTGCCCAGTTTATCTTGGAACGATGGACTGCAACTACATCAATGCCTAACAAGAATACCTGGCCGATAACGTGGTGGTGAAGTTCAACAACGAATCGCCCGCCGTCGGCAAAGCAACTGCCCTGGCTGCCCTGGGGCCCTGTTGGCAAAGCTTCGCCAGCATCGAGCACGAACCGACTAACATCTACGGTGCCGACACTGGCAACGCGGGCCACGCCGGCAAAAAAAATGACGGTGTGGGCCGTGGCCTTCACCGATGCGGGTGCCGAGAGGCAAGTGGAGTTGATGTGGATTTACCACAACGTGGTGTCGGTGTTTGACAGTAAGCTGTCAGCGGACCCAAAGACTAGCTTGCGTAATAGAAGCTAATTTTTTGTGGCCTGCTGCGGCAATCATACCAGGTCTGGGCAATTGGTGTAAGCGGGATTGTAATAAATACTGGGGAGCGTTTCGGTACCAATGGAAATTATTTACATCATTATGTTGTAAATATACAACAATATGTTTTATGTTTGCATCATATTACCAACGATAATGAAAGGAGACAAAATCTACAACCGCTTGTCGGTGCTGCGCGAAGAGCGTGGCCTGTCCCGCAAGGAACTGGCCGACAAAGTGGGGGTCAACTTCCAAACCATCGGCTACCTGGAGCGGGGCGAATACAACCCCAGCTTGGACCTGGCCCTGGACCTGTGCGCCGTGTTTGGCCTGCCCGTCGAGTTGGTGTTTTCACGCCAGCCCCTCCGGCCCCTGAGCGAAGAACTTCACACCCTCAAACAAACCCCCTGATGTCCCGTTCGCTGACCCTCCCCCAGCGCCGCACGGCCGTGGTCGTGCAGCTGCTTAGTTATCCCCTGGTGGCCCTGCTGGGCCACTGGCTGGCCCTGCCCGGCGCGCTTACGCTACTAGCGGGGCTGTTCGGCTACGCGGTCGCGTCGTTCTACCTCTACTGGGGCACCGGCCTCTGGCACTACGGCAACGCCCCCGACCCGGAACTGGACGAGCGGCAGGTGCAGGTGCGCAACCACGCCTACCGGCTGGCCTACGTCACGGTCAGCGCCCTGGTCATTTTGCTGTTGGCCTATGCCATCGCGGCACCCATTCGGGGCTGGGCTACCCCGGATATCGGCGAGCAGGGCAGCGGGTTGCTCTGGGCGGCGCTGGTCTTCCTGCCCAGCCTGCCGTCGGCGCTGCTGGCTTGGAACGAGGTTGACCTGTAAAGCTTACCACCCAAGCTGTTTTCTCTTTTATCTATGAGGCCTTTCCGGCTGTTGCCAACCGCCGCGGGCCGCCCCACAAGTGGACAGCGGAGAACCTGCGGTACAAGCATCCTTCCAGGTCGGTCAACCCGGAGGTGGCCAACATTTTGCTTCGGGCGGGCCACATCGAGTCGTGGGGCCGCGGCACGCTGAAGATGATAAACGAATGCCGGGCACATGGGCTGCCTGCCCCGCGCTATGCGTTTGAGGCGGGGGGGGCTTTGGCGTAGAGTTTCTGCGCTACGCGGTGCAGTCCCTGACCGCCCAGCGCCTAGGGCCCGAGCTGGCAACGCTTGTGCAGTATGTGCAGGACCACGGCACGGTGAATCGACGGTGCAACGACTGCTCAATGCGAGTAAGCCGACGGCTACGCGCTACCTTGCGGAACTGGAGAGGGCCGGCTACTTGCAAAAAATCGGCACGAAGGGGGTGGACACCGCCTATACACTGTGGGCTTTAGAAAAGTCTCAAGATTAGTTGAAGCCAAGCTGCCGTCACTGTCTAAAAAGTTCATAGCGGGCCGGAAACGAGCTTTCTTTGATTCGACCAAATAGACTCAGCAGCTTCGCCTGCAATGCGCGGCTCTTTGAGAGCAGCAGGTGTTGACCAAAGAAAAACTTCTGGTAAGTCCAACTGGGCCTTTTCGTAGCAGCAAGGGTACGAACTTACCTTAAGGACAAATCAAAAAATTTAGGTTTAATAAGCCCCATGGTGCTTTAAGTTCGGGCTGACGGTGGCCATGGCGCTGCGCAACGCCCTGGTAGTTGGCGCGGTGCTGGTCCTGTCAGGGAGGGTAGCCGATGCCAAGCCATCCCGAATTTTATCACCTTCGGAAGCAGTGCCTGGTCCATGGCAGGTAACAATTTCTTCATGAACCAACTATGCTCTTCAGCTCTGCGTTTCCGTTGGGGAAGAAACGTGTGCTTTCCCGCGTTACCTGCTCCGTATGAATTCTTCCATCACGTCTATTGTGCTGCTGGCGCTTAGCGGACTGGTGTTGTTTCTCTACGCCGTCAGCCGGTTGGCGCTGGCGCTGCGCCAGGTGGCCGGCGACCGGGTGAAAGGCATTCTGGACCGGTTTACCAAAACGGTGCCGATGGCCATTCTCACCGGCACCGTCGTCACCACCCTGCTCGATTCCTCCTCGGTGGTCATCATCCTGACCATCGCCCTGGTCAGCGCCGGGGCGCTGCCCTTCCGCAATTCGCTGGGCGTGGTGCTGGGCGCCAACATCGGCACCACCATTTCGAGCCAGCTCTTCGCCTTTGACCTGGGCCAATACGCCGTGGTGGCCATGCTGCCGGGCCTGTTGCTGCTCTCACTCAGCAAAAAGCGCAAGGGCCGCACGGCAGGCCGGGCGCTGTTTTGTTTCGGCCTGCTGTTTTTCAGCTTGTTTCTCATCGGGGAGGCGGCGGCGCCGCTCAAGGAATACCGGGGCGTGGAGGCGTGGCTACTCAAGCTGGAAAACCCGCTCCGGGGCGCCGCTGCCGGGGCCTTGCTAACGCTGGTTATTCAGTCGTCCTCGGCCACGCTAGGCATGGTCATAAAGCTGGCTGCCAAAGGGTTGGTGACGCTGCCGGCCGGCATTGCCGTCCTGCTCGGGGCCGAGCTGGGCACCTGCGCCGATACCTTGCTGGCCACCCTGGGCCGCGGCCGGCCGGCGCTCAAAACCGGTCTTTTCCACTTGCTGTTCAACGTCATTACCATCACGCTGGGCCTGCTGCTCATCGGTCCCTTCACGGCGCTGGTGCTGCGGCTGGCCGGCCAGGCCGAGGTAGCCCGCCAGATTGCGCACGCCCACGTCCTGTTCAACGTCGCGGGCGTGCTGCTGTTCGCGCCGCTGGTGCCCCTCTGCCAGCGCCTGTTCGACGCCTGGCTGCCGGAACAGGGCCCCGAGGCCCGGCGGGTGCCTGCTCCGGCGTCCTAGTAACAGGAAGCATGGGGCACTTGGTAAACAGCCGGTTGCCGAACGGCTACAATCCGGCTGCGCGCTTCTTCATCGCCGAAACGGGTCGCCAGCTGCACGTAGTATTCTACCGGCGTATCGGCGGCAAAGACCTCCGCGTCGAGGTAAGGCGAGCGGGCGTTGGCGGCCAACCGGGTCCAGGTGCCCGCCGCCCCGCCAACCCGACGGAACAGGTGGGCCACTTCGGACCGCTCCTTGCTGAAGGCCAGGTGCCGGCCGGCCGGCACGAGTGAGAGTACGAGCGAAGTTGGTGAGACCATTTTCCTGCCTTATACTTCGACCACCGTGCGGCCCGTGGTGGTGGTGGCGTTTTCCGTTTCCAGGCCGGCCACGTAGCGGTACTCGGCGGTGGCGTTGCTGGCCGTGAAGGTGGCCAGCACGTAGCCGCGCTTGGAGGCGTCGAGGTACTGCAAATCGTCAATTAGCAGCGCGTTCGACTGCTCGAAGCCCGCGATGGCCGTGGCGTTGCCGGCCAGCAGGGCCTCGAAGCCGGGCGACGACACGGAAGAGCAGGCAAATTCGGCACCGGCCCGGCGGCCCGTGCTGGTGGTCAGGTCGTTGTGCCACGCGTTGTGGGTGTCGCCGGCCAGGGAAATCAGCTTCTTGGTGCCGGCCGCCGCGTACACCCGCTCGCGCTCGGCGGGGTAGCCGTCCCAGGCGTCGAGGTTGTAGGGCAGGGTGGTGCTGACGCGGGCGCGCTCGGTGGCCGTCACGGTGGGGTCGCCGGCCAGGATGCGCGTCTTGATAATGCTGAGCTGGGTCGCCTGGGTGTTGTACTGGGCCAGCAGGGCGGGCGTGGGACTGGCGGCCAGCTGCGCCACCACCGGCAGCAGCTCGGCCGGAATGTACATTTTGCCCATGAGCATCTGCGAGCCCAACACCTGCCACTGGGCGCTGCTGCCGCCCATGGCCCCGGATAGCCAGGTGAGCTGGTCGGTGCCCAGCAGCTTGCGGTTGGGGTTTTGCCAGGTCGCGCCAAAGGCCGGGGCGTTGAACACGCCGGTAGGGCTGAAGTAATCCGCCAGGCTCAGCTGCTGGTCGCGCCCCACAATACGGGTGTCGAGCATGAGCAGGTTCACCAGGTTGCCGAATTCGAAGCGCCGGTAAATCCTGGTTTTGTCGGCGGTGCGGGCCGGCAGGTACTCAAACCACGCCTGGTTGGCCGCCCGCTTGCGGTCTTCGAAGCTGCCTTCGGTGGCGGGCTGGTGGTTTTCGGCCCCGGTGGTGTAGGCATTGTTGGCGTACTCGTGGTCGTCCCACACGCAAATAAACGGCTTGAGCTGGTGGGCCCGCTGGAGCTGCTTGTCGGAGCGGTACTGCTTGTAGCGGGTGCGGTAGTCGCTCAGGGTGATAATTTCGGTCGCCGGCAGGTGGGTGCGGTTCAGGCCGGCGGTGGCGGGAGTGGTGCCGTAGCCCCCCGCGCCGTATTCGTAGATGTAATCACCCAAGTGTACGACGGCATCGGCGTCGGAGGCCGCCACCGCCCCGTACACGTTGAAAAGGCCGGCCTGGTAGTTGGCGCACGACACCACGGCCAGCTTCACGCTGCTGGCCTGGCTGCCGGCAGGCAGGGTCTTGGTTTCCCCCACCACCGACTCGGCCCGGGTGCGCTCGTTGCGGAAGCGGTAGTAATATTTGGTATTGGCCGTGAGGCCGGGCACGTCCACGGCGGCGGTGTAGTCGGTGGCGGCAAGGGCGGCCATCGTGCCGCTGGCCACCAGCGGGCTGAAGGCGGGAGTCGCGGCCACTTCCCAGCGTACTTCCGCGTCACCCGGCTCATTGGTGGCCGGGGTGTAGCGCGTCCAGAGGATAACGCCGGTAGCCGAGGGGTCGAAGCTGGCCACGCCTTCCTGAAAGCCAAAGTCGCCCGTGTAGTTGATGGCGGGCTCGTCGTCATCGTCCTTGCAGCTGGTCAGGAAGCCGGGCAGCAGGGCTACGCCGCCGGAGAGGAGGGCCGTATTGCGAACAAACGCGCGGCGACTGATTTTTGGGTTGTTTTGCGACATAACCAAGGCAGTGTAAATACTTGGCAAAAGTGAAATGCGCTTGTTGTTAGGAAGTTAAGCCGACGTTATGAATTATGTTTCGGGCGCGGCGCACCCATTGCCAACCAGTAGCCAGCAAGGGCTGCGCCCCATATTATGGGCCGATTACCGTTCGGTTACAGTTGGCCAAACCGCTTCCAAGCGGCTGCTAAGGGCAGTACCTTTGAGCCGAAGAGTGAAATAAGCCCCGCTTGGTTTGGGTGAGTCAGGTCAGGCGGGCACTACTATTCTATATCGCCAAGTGGATACGCGTGGACTATTATTCTATCAAAACAGCCCCAATCTGCAAGTTGGGGCTGTTTTATTTATGTCACTTTCTGGCGGTAATCGGGGGTAAATCCCGTTCCTTACACTGCCTTCTACTGCCTTGATGAATAGCAAGCAACCGCACGACACCCTGTTGGCGCGCGGCTCAGGGCCTACCGTCGCTTGGTCCGCGGCTGGGTAGAATAGACGGTGATGGTCAGCGTGGAATCGGTGGGGCTAACCGGGGTTTCCCGAGCCAGATGCCCCGGGTAGTCGACCAGCAGCAGGTAGCTCCCCAGCGGCAACGATAAGCGAAAGAAGCCTTCGGAATTGGTGGTGGCGGCCTCGTGCGTGCCCTTGGCCCAGATGCTCGCCCCTAGGACGGGCCGATGGCTGGCATCTATCACCCGCCCCTGACAAGACCATGACCCTTGCGGCGAAGGGGGGGAGGACTGGGCGGCTGCGCCCAACGTGGCAAGCGAGCCGCCCAGTACCAAAGTCAGACGCAATGCAAAGAACATCGAAGGTTGGGTTAAAAGGGAAACACGGCTACCACTACACCCTGCAAAGGTATAACGACTGTTGCCACCGTGCAGGCTAAGAAATAGTTACTTGCGGTACACGTCCCACCGGTTGCCCTAAATGATTAGAATAATCAAGCAGGTCGTTCAGACCGTTCACCGCTACCTGATTTGAGGCAGCTTTCCGTGCGTAATCGGGTGCCGGCAATGGGCTAACGGCGCGAACGGTTGAGTTCTCTATAAAAACTTAACATTGGAAAAGGCTAATTTGAGGGGTGTTTACCAGTCCGTCTCTTCACAAATTCGTAATCTTGCGCCGTGGAACCACCCGTTAAGCCTTCTCGCGACACTCTTATTATCAGCCTATCCATGGCCTTAATGGTCGTGCTGGCCGTGGTATTACTGGTGCTGCGCTAAATTCTTCACTACCGGGTCGTACGGTGGCCCGCACTTCTTTTTTCTGTCCTATGCGTAAGCCAAAAAACCTCCTCGCCGGCCAGCTGGCAACGGCTATTGCCCCTCACCTCGGCGACGCGGCCGCTAGCCAGCCACCCAAAGCCGTTGCCAAAACCCTGCAGCAGTTGGCCAAGCAGCTCACCAAGCAGCAGAGCAAGCAAGCCAAAGCCGCGACTCCCACGCCACTCACCGCCAAACGCGCCCGCAAGGCATTGGCCGGCGAACTGGCCACGGCCCTGCAACCCTACCTGGGCATTTCCGAAGAGGGCGATGCAAAAGCCACCAAGGGCGTGACCAAAACCGTCAAGCGCCTGGCCGCGCAAGTCGTTAAGCAGCGCCGCAAAGAGGCGAAGCAAAGCGCGAAACTAGCCAAGCAGGATGCCAAACAGAACGCCAAAGCGGCGAAGCCAGCCCATGATTCTTCGGAGGCTGCTCCAGCAGTAGTACCGGCAGCGAAGAAGACTAAACGACTAGCTGCCCCGCGCCCGGTGGCCGCGTCGTCGGCTCGTCGACCCGCGGCAGCACCCAAACGGGTTGCCGCTAAAGCAACTCCAGCCACCACGAAAGCGGCTCCAGCGGAGTAAGTCTTTTCAACCCTAGCTTGCCAAAAGGCATGCCGACGGCGAGACACTACCCATGAAGGCAACGGCCACAGGGGTGACCTTGGTTAAAAGGTTCGTTTTGCAAGACGGCCTGCCCAAGCAAACCGGGGTCGGCCGAAACCCAGGCCATTGGCTGGCCCTACCGTTGTTTTCCGTCCCTATTATTGTGCGACCCCTAGTAGAGAAAATACTGAAAGCCGACCGGCGTAGCTGGACCACCTCACACGAAGGACACACGGAGTGAGCGGGCCGAGTAGACCGGCCCGAGGCCATTTTGCACCAGCTTGTTGATGGAAATATCCGAGAGTTGCCTACACTGCTGGTGGTGCCGGTAGGCCGGGCCATGGCCACTCATGGCCCGCACACCTCAGCCAGTGCCTGGGCGGGATTTGCCTACGTGAGCTTGTTTTTAGGCTTCTTTGCCTAGTACCACGGCCTGGCCCTGGGCGGGGTTGCGCGGGTGGCGCAACCGTGGGCGGCAAAAGGGGAGCCTACAGGCTGGAATACGGGACGTTAACGGGGCTTTGGTTAAAAAAGTGGAAGCGGAGGGCCATGAGGTCCTGCCGTTTGCAAGTAGTTGCCATTACTTACGGCGGTCGGGGGCGGTAGCCGGAAAAGTCAGCACATTGCACATCTCGCGCAGGCGGCTGCGGAGGCGGTCACCGTAGAGGGTTTCCAGCTCGGGGGCGTTGAGGTTGCTGGTGAGGTGGGTGAGCATGCCATGGGTGACGAACCGGTCGTAGCGGTCGAGCATGATTTCGGCCAGCACGTTGCACTCGTTGCCGTAGAGGCGGGCGTTCTGTTCTACGCCGAGGTCGTCGAAGCAGTAGGTGACGGGGTGGCGGTGGTCGGGGCCGTGGCCGGAGCCGTAGGAACGCTGGGAAAAGGCCTGGGCCCCGTAGCGGTCGAGCACGGCGAAGCCTTCGGTGAGGAAGCGCCGGGCCACGTCGCGGGCGGGTATAGTGCGGTAGGCGGTGCGGGTGTTACGCTCGAAGAAGCGCATGGCGGCGGTTTTGCCGCAGCCGACGGGGCCGAGCAGCAGGATGCCTTTGGCGGGGTCGAGGCCCTGGACGGCCTGGGTGGGCTCGTCGGCGGTGAAGTAGGCCAACAGGCGGCGGTAGATGGGTTCGTTGTGGGCATCGAGCTGAAAGCCGGGCACCTGGGCGGCAAAGTGCGTGAGGAAATGCGCCCACCGCGCTTCAAAGTCGGGGAGCTGGCTCATAGCGGCTCGTGGTAGTTTTTGGTACCGCCGGAATGCAGGCGGGTGGCCGCGCCGGCAGCCGGGCCGGGTGTGGAAGCTTTGAACCGGTCAGCGTTGAGCAGCCAGTTGCGGGCGGCGGCGGGCCAGTCGGCCATGGCGTGGCGGCCGACGCGCCAGCCATTGGCCTGGTAATAGTTGAAGAAGCGGGTGGCTTCGGCAGGCGCGTCGGCAACCGGCGTGTCGGGCTGTTCGACAAAAAACGCCGTCACCTGGGCCAGGGTGGGGCGGACGAATTTGGGGGCCGTCGTGCTGGCAGTGGCACCACCGGGCGGGATGGCCGGCGGTGCGGGAAGGGGGGGCCGCGCAACGGGGGGGATGGGCGGCGGGACCGCGCCGGCAGGGTTCAGCTCATCTTCTACTTCAAGCTCGGGCGCGAGTGGCCCTCCCCTCTCCCATTCATTATTATCATTCTTTTTACCTAATAGGAGTGCCTCCATTTCGGTGAAGGAAATTTCGGGATAGGTCGTGCGGTTTGGCGGAATGGGGGGTGCGGAAAACCGTGCGGCAGTGTCCGATAAATCGGATGGGGCTACCGATTTATCGGAAGGGGTCGGTGCCAGGCCGGCGGCCGGGCGCAGCAGGCGCTGGTTGCTACGGGCCGGGTCGGTGGCGGTGGCGAGATGTCCGCGCTCGATGAGTTGGCTTATCCAGGCGGAGACGGTGGCGCGGCGCACCTGGTAGAGGCGGGCGAAGTAGTTGTTGGTGGCCCAGCAGTAGCCGCGCTGGGCGCAGAGGGCCGTGATTTCGCCGTAGAGCAGGCGGGCGGCAGGCGGTAGAGCCAGGTCGTAGCGGACGGAGGCCGGAATGAGGGCGTGGGTAGTGGGCAGCGGGTTCATGGCGCTTCCCTCCTACTTGCTGCGGTTTTCCTCGAGCATCTTCAGGATGTCGTCGGACTGATAGTACACCATGCCGCCCACTTTGGTGTAAGGCAGCGTACCGTTCACGCGCAGGTTTTGCAGGGTACCGGGCGAGATGCCGAGCAGCTCGCGCACCTCGGTTGATTTGAGCCACTTCTTCTGGAGGCCGCTGCCGGCCTGGGCGGCGAAGAGCTTTTGCAGCTCCTGAAATAACTCTTGTTTGAATTCGGCGAGGTCTTCGGGGGTGATGATGCGGGCAGCCATACAATTTGCGGACATTTGATGAGTCCGACAAAGGGAGGGTTTCAACGCATGCGCCGCCAGTTACAGGGGTTGTACAACCCCTTACAACCCCACTGATTTACAGGATAATAATTTTTACAGGAGTAGCTAATTTGATTGGTCGTCGGTCGGCTGCCGAACAGATTGGAGCATTTTGGCTAACAGCTTCTCGACGGCCTGGCGGGTGCTGTCCTCGGCGTTGTAGAAGTTGGCGGCCAGGCTTTTTTCGGAAATGCGCTCCTGACGGGCGGTGCGGAAGTTGGCAGCCAGCAGGCGGAACAAGTCGCGCTGGCTGGCCTGGCCGAAGACGCCGGCATCGTAGAGCGTGCGCAGCAAGTGGGCCATTTGGGCTACCGAAAGTGGCGTCAGGATACGGGCAGCTTCGGAAGTGGCAGCCGGGACCGGGGTGGTAGAGGCGTGCACCAAGTGGCTGAGGTAGTCGTGCTCGGCTTCGAGCCAGTTGAGGAGTTGGGTGCGCAGGGGCGGCAACGTGGGCATATACAGCAGCTCGGTGGCGGGCTGGAGCTGGCGGTAGCGCGTGAAGTAGCGCCGGATGACAGGGAGTTGGTCGGCCAGGTGCTCGCCGGCGGCTTCGGCCTCGGCGCGCACGTAGGCTTTGAGCAGGCAAAAGAACCCGGGCGTGTTGAAGTTGTAGCGCAGCAGCAAACGCCCCAGGCCCTCGGTGGTGAGGGGCCAACCGCGCTGTAGGCGCGTGTGCAACTCGCGGAGCAGCAGCCGCGGGTAGAGCAAATCCTGGTAGCTGAGGTCGGTATCCTGCACGGTGATGAGCAGGCGGCTCAGGCATTCGCTGACCGGACCGAGCAAGGCTGCGGGCAGGCTTTCAGCGCTGTGCAAGGCCAGCAGCACGGCCGCCAGCGGGGTTTGCACGTCGGTGAGGACCTGCACCCGGCGGCGATACGAGAGCGGGGCCGTGAGGTTGAGGTGCTCGGGGAAGGTCTGCTCGAACTGGGCCAGCAGCTTTTCCAGCTCCACGTAGAGCAGCTGGTGAACTTCGGCCAGCGAATAGAGCTGTGGGGTGCCGTAGCAGCCGGGCCGCCGGGTAGGTTCGAGCTGCTGGCGGGCGTGGGCCAGCAGGTTTTGCAGCGTCCGTTGGTGCTGTTGCACGTAGAGCGTGACGCCAGCTCCGTCCTGGCGCATGAGCGCGCAGGAGGGCAGCACCCGGCGCAGGCGGGCGGCTTCATCGAGCAACTGGGTGTGGTAGTAGAAGTAGCGGGCTTTGGCGGCGGGCAGGGTTTCGAAGCTACACGCGGCCGTGAGCTCCAGGTGGTACTGCTCGCCAACCTGGTGGCACTGGGCATCCTGCAGCTCGGGCAAGGAAAGGCCCAAGCGGGGCAAAGTATCGGCCAGCAGCAGGCCCAATGTGCGCGGCTCGGGACCGTTGGGAATGAGGGGCAGGCCGGGCAGGTCGTTGAGTTCGAGGAACACAAACTCATCGTAGTGCTGGTGGGTGAATTCACCAGGTGCCAGGCTGAGATATTGAATTTTGAAGTGTCGGGCGTAGGTGCCGAAACGTTGGCGGAGAAAGTCGCGGTGGGTAGCTTGTTCGGGGAAGTGAAAGCTGGCAGGGGATAAATCACCGGTGACAAGCCGGGTGAGCAAGTCGAGTTCGTAAGGCACTTAGGGTAGCTGATTACGGTTCGTGGTGGGATTGATAACACAAACGTAACATTATGCAGGCCATTTGTTTTGCGAAAAATTGACCACCGAGAGGGTCGATTTAGCAATCAGTTAATTGCTAGTTTCCTGCGGAAGCGGTAAAAGTTGGGAAAGTTGAATTAGGACGCCATTTAGGTCACGCAGGCTGGCTACTAACCGCCCATGAGCATCAGGGGTGGGGTCAAGCACAGGCACCGCCCCGTGAGTCAGAGCATGGTCGAACAACTGCTGCACGTCGGCCGTGGCGATATCGAGGTGAAAGGCGGCTGGGTCGGTCAGGAACGAGTTGAGGCGACGGGAACCGAAGGTGTCGGTTTGAGCATCGTGGGCCGCGAAAACCAAGCGCTGGTCGGGCACATCGAGGCGGGCAGCGGTGGCATCGGCGCTGAAGATGGCGGGGAAACCAAATACCAGACGGTACCACTCGGCAGTTTGCCACACGTTAGGCACGTGGATAGTTAAGCAGTTTAACTTATTGGCTTGCTGTATACTATCTGTCATATATCGAATAAAAATCATTTAGACTCATTACGGTCTGTTCTCTGGTTTCCATTATCTACCTGAACTGCATAAAAGAGGGCCTGGAAACGCCGCTAGGCATTTCCAGGCCCGGCTTTGATTTAAGCAGCTACTGATTCCTGGGCAACTGACTCCAGAATACGCTTCAATTCGCTGGTCTCCTCGGCGGTGAGTGGCAGCAGCGGTGCCCGCAGGTGGCCGGCGTCAAGCCCTTGCAGTTCCAGACCGGCCTTAATGGCGCGGGGCAACCCCTTGGCGACAATGAATTGCAGCAGCTCGAACTGGCGGTAGAACAGTTCTTGCGCCCGGTCGAGTCGGTTGGCTTGAATGGCCTCGTATAAGGCCAGGTTCAACTCGGGTATGAGGTTAGGGGCCGCGGTGCACCAGCCGGTGGCACCCGCCGCGAAGGCGGCCAGGGCCAGGGGGTTGGAGCCGTTGTAGAACGCCACGTCTTTGCCTAGCAGCCGGCGCAGGGCCTGCATCCGCTGCACGTCGCCGGTGCTTTCCTTAATCATCGTGACGTTTGGGATTTCCAGCAGGCGCTGCAACAGGGCCGGGGACATGTCCAGGCCGCCGGTGGCGGGGTTGTTGTACACCATCAGCGGGATGGCGACAGCACCGGCTACCTGCTCGTAGTGCGTCAGAATCTCGGCTTCGGTGAGTTTCCAATAGCTCATGGGCAGCACCATGATGGCCGTGGCCCCGGCCTGCTCGGCGAATCGGGCGTGGCGGACTGCCCCGGCCGTGGTGAGGTGCGACACGCCGACCAGGACCGGCACCCGGCCGGCCACTTGCCGGATGGTGGCCGTGGTCACCGCGTCCCGTTCGGCATCGGTGAGGTAGGGCAGCACTCCGGTGCTGCCAAGCGGGGCAATGCCGTGGGAGCCGCTGGCGACGAGCCGTTCGACCAACTGGCAATAGAGGTCGAGGTCCACGGCCCCGGCGGCGGTAAAGGGCGTGATGGGATAGGCAATAATGCCCGTGAAGGGAGTTTGCTTCGACATGGGACGAAGGAATTAGAGGTCGCGGCCCCGCTCTTCGCGTAAGGCCACGCCGAGGTTTTGCAATAGCGGCGCGTTTTCACAGGCGATGTAGCGGGCAGAAACCGACTCGCTGCGATTGCCGTGGTTGTGCCAGGCCCAAATCGGGATGTAGAGGGCGTCGCCGGCCTTCCATTCCACGCGCCGGTCTTCAATTTGGGTGTAGCCCTCCCCTTCTATCACGTAGATGACCGTCTCGTAGGTGTGGCGGTGCTGGTTGGTGACCTGGCCGGGCAGCAGGCCGCCGATGGTCATGCTGATGGCCACGGTGGGCAGGTCCACGAAAAAGACGGGGTGTTTGCGCTCGGTCGAGAACTGGTCGTGGGCCCCGGCCTGCTCCACGTTGGGGTGGTGCAGCCGGTCGGGCATGTGTACTTCGGGGCGGGCGTAGGTCCGGTGGAAGTCGGCCGACTGAAAGGCTTTCTCTTTTACTGGGGTTTCCATGAAGTGAGAATGGTTGAGGTGAATAATGGCGTCGGAAGCAAGCCATTGGCTGTTTTTAGAACCCGGGGCAGCCAATATGCCCGCCTCCGACAATACAAAATTGGTCTTACCTTGGCCCTCTCAATTCGTCCAGTTTTCACAAACCAACGGGTCCAGTTATGTTGCGCGCCTGGGATACCAATTTTCAACCTGATTTCGCGTCGGGCAAGGCCATCTACCTGCAAATCGGCGAGCTGATTGCGGGTGAAATACGGCGGGGTCGGCTGCTGCCGGGAACGGCGCTGCCGGGCACCCGGGAGCTGGCGAAGCAGCTGGGAGTGAACCGCAAAACGGCGGTGCTGGCCTACGAGGAATTGCTGGCCCAGGGCTGGCTGGAGTCGCAGCACACCCGCGGCACGTTCGTGTCGAGCCGGCTGCCCGAGAGTACCCCGGCGGCATTTGCGCCGGCCGCCGCTGGCCAGGCCGAGCAGCCGGGCTTCCGATGGCAGAACCTATTGGAGCCGGACCTGGCGGCTCCGGTGCTACCGGGGGCGCTGGTGTTCAACGACGGCACCCCGGATGCGCGGCTCGCGCCCATTCCCCCGCTGGCCAGCGCCTACCGCCGGGTATTGCAGGGTCGGGGCCGGCGCAACCAGCTGGGCTACGACAGCCCGCTGGGCAGCCTGCCCCTGCGCGAAGCGTTGTCCCGGATGCTCAACCAGGACCGGGGGCTAAGCACCACGCCGGCCGGCATTTGCCTGACGCGGGGCACCCAAATGGCCTTGTACCTGACGGCCCGTCTGCTCATCCAGCCCGGCGACGTGGTGGCCGTAGAAAACCCTGGCTACCCCCCGGCCTGGCAGACGTTCCGGCTGCTGGGTGCCCAGCTGGCCCCGGTGGCAGTGGATGCGGAAGGGCTGTGCGTGGACGAGCTGGAGCAGCTCTGCCGCCGCCGCCCGGTGCGGGCCTTGTACCTGACGCCGCATCACCAGTTTCCGACCACGGTGACGCTCAAAGCCGCGCGGCGGGTGCAGCTGCTGGCTTTGGCCGCCCGGTACGGGGTGGCCATCATTGAAGACGATTACGACCACGAGTTTCATTACCAGCACCAGCCCATGCTGCCGCTGGCCAGCGCCGACACCCACGGCGTGGTCCTCTACATCGGCTCGCTGTCCAAGCTGATTGCGCCGGCCTTGCGGGTGGGCTACGTGACGGGTCCGCTGGAATTCGTGACGGCGCTGGGCCGGCTGCGGGCGCTGGTGGACCGGCAGGGCGACACCATTTTGGAGCAGGCGGTGGCCGAGCTGATTGAGGAGGGCGAAATCAAGCGGCACGCTCGCCGGGCGCACGCGGCCTATCACGCCCGCCGCGACGCGCTGGCCGACGGCCTGCGCCGCCTGCCGGGCAACCAGCTAGACTTTGTGCTGCCCGCCGGGGGGCTGGCGCTGTGGGTGGAGTTCCGCGCCGACGTGAACGTGGAGCGGTTGGCGGAAGAATTGCGGCTACGCAAAGTAGTCATCACGCCGGGCAGCCGCTATTATGTGGGCGAACCGGCCGCCAATGCCGTGCGGCTGGGCTACGCGGCGCTCACGCCCGAAGAACTGGCGCACGGCGTAGCGCAGCTGGGAGCCGTGCTGCGTCAATTGCGGTCCTAAGGGGAGGGGACCGATAGTATCAAACCAGGTGGGCCAGCTTGGTCAGGGAGCGAATTGCCCGGTATTTTAGCCGACCAAAGCAGCTTTGCACCCTCTATTGCTCTTTTTTATGCACATCGTATCCGTCAATGTTGGCCAGCCCCGTGAAGTAATCTGGAAGGGCAAAGTTGTGAGCACCGGTATTTTCAAGCAGCCTGTGAAGGGAGCGGTGGCGGTACACGCCGAAAACCTGGCCGGTGACGGCCAAGCCGACCTACGGGTGCACGGCGGCCCCGGCAAGGCGGTGTACGCCTACCCCCAAGAGCATTACGCCTACTGGCACGGGCTGGTGCCGGCCGAGCTGCTGATGCTGGGAGCGTTCGGCGAAAATCTGACCACCGCCGGCCTGCTGGAAAGCGAGGTGCGGTTGGGGGATTGTTTTCGGGCCGGCACCGCGGTATTGCGCGCTGTGCAGCCCCGCCAGCCCTGCTTCAAGCTGGGCATTCGGCTGAACGACGAACGCCTGGTGAAGCAGTTTCAGGATGCCCGCCGATTGGGTATTTACTTCCGGGTCGAGCAAACCGGAGTGCTACAAGCGGGCGACGCCCTGGAGCTGGTCGAACGCTCGCCGTATCCGATAACCATTCAGGACGTGTCGGATTGCCGCTACCTGCCGCACCCGGATGTGGCATTACTTGAGCAGATTATCCGTCTGCCCTTTTTGCCCCCTTCCTGGCGCGACGTGTTTGTAAAACAGCTGGCTAGCGCGGCCATTTAAATCAATCTGCTCCGGACTTATAGCACCGGCACAATGCCGCCGGCACGGGCCGAGGCTATCTTGGCCTTGAACATTTCCCCCATTTTTCGGGCGCGCAGCTTCATTTCCGTGGCGTTGTCGCCGGCAAACAACTCGTCTACCGTTTGTCCGAACAGGGCGAGCCAGCGGGCAAAGTGGGCGTCCTCGATGGGCAGGTACATATGCTTGGCCCCTGGGTTGCCGCGGTAGCCGGCCGCTTGCGCCAGCAGGGCGGCCGTCCAGAAGCGCGTCATGGTGTCGAGGTGTTGGGGCCAGTGGCCGGCCGGAATGCGGGCGGCGAACACCGGCCCCAACAGCTCGTCCGCTTGTACTCGCGCGTAGAAGGCGTCGATGAGCCGGCGGATGTCGTCCTGCTCGCGGATGTCAGCTAAAGCGGAGGGGGCCATGAGGGGAAATCGGCTAAGAAAAGAGCGGGGAAAGCAGGCTCCCTTAGCGGTAAATGAGGATGCGGGCGGCCTGCTGGCAGGCCAGTGAATGCGGAGCCCCGGCCGCGAAAATCACGTAGTCGCCGGCCTGCACGTCCACGGTAGTTTCTTCCTGCGTAACGGCCAGCTTGCCAGCGAGCACCACCACCAGCACGTCGCCGGCGGAGTGCTGGTGCGTGGGCATTGTTTCGCCGTCGCGAAAGGTTTTGTAGATGATTTTCTGGCCGTCCCGATTTAATAGAATTAGACCTTTTTGCTCGCCAGTGGGCGGGTGCAGCCCGTCGAGCAGACTGCCGGAAATGAGAGGAAACGCCATAAACAAAATGAGAAAAACGAGGGTAATTCACCCATCGCGGCCTGTGGCCATCAACCATTTTGGCGGCGACTGATGAGAAAGTAAAACTTACCTGAGAGTGGCAGTGGTTGCTGCAGCTAAGCCGCCGGGCCGCCGGCGCGGTTGCTACCCAATTAGTTCGCCCCACATTGTCAGCACCGGCCCGATTTCGTGGCGTTGGCAGGCCCGTTGCAAGTGCGAGGCATACCGTTCCAGCAGTCTGCGCGTCAGTAATTTGGTGGCTTCATCGAGTAGTGCGCTTTCGGCGGGGGTAGCCTTTCTCTGGTAGCGGTTCAGCTCTTCGAGGCGAAGGGTTTCGAGGCGGCCCTGTATTTTCTGAATGAGTGGGGCGAGCAATAATGCTGCGTCTTCCACTATCTGCCGGCTGACCGCCGGCTTGTTCGGCAGCAGCAGTTCGCGGACAGGAAAGTAAAGGCTCATTTTCGTTGAGAATACCAGGTCAAGCAGACTCCCGGTAGGGTTATGAGGAATCGGCGGGGCACTGCACCAGCCAGTAACGAGGCGTTTAGTGGCCCGCTTTTCCGCCGCTGCTAGACAAGCAACCGGCGGGGTTTGCTGGGCAGTGGCGGCGACGAATTCAAACCGGAATACGCGGGCTCATTCCTGGGCTGCTTTTGCAAACAATTGGCCCACCCAGGGCCAGTTTACCACCTGCCAGAACGCGGCTACGTAATCGGCCCGCTTGTTCTGGTACTGCAAGTAGTAAGCGTGCTCCCAGACATCAAGCCCCAGCAGCGGGGTGCCGCGCCGGATGCCGGGCAGGTCCATGAGTGGATTATCCTGATTGGGCGTGCCGGACACGAACAGCTTCCCGGCCGGGTCGCAGTTGAGCCAGGCCCAGCCGGAGCCGAAGCGGCCGGTAGCGACGGCCGTGAATTCAGCCTTAAACTGGTTGAACGAGGTAAAGTCCCGCGTCAGGGCCGCGGCCAGCGGCCCGGTGGGCAACCCGCCCCCCACCCCGGCAGCTGCCAGCTGCGGCCAAAACAACGAGTGGTTGTAGTGCCCGCCGGCGTTGTTGCGCACGGCATCGGGCAGTTGGCTGGCGGTGGCGCACAGCTGCTCCAGGGTCAGGTTGGCACGGGGAGTATTCGCCAGCGCCTCGTTGAGTCGGGAGACGTAGGTTTTGTGGTGCGCGTCGTGGTGGATTTCCATGGTGCGCGCGTCGAAGTGCGGGGCCAGCGCGCCAAAAGCATACGGCAGCGGCGGCAGCCCAAAGGGACCGGGGGCCACCGGCCTGGCGCGTGCTTCGGCCAGCAGCTGCTCGGCGTGGGTGCGGGCCAGCAGCGCCGGCCCAACCAAAGCCCCAACTGCTGCCAGCAAGCCCCGGCGCATAAAATCTCGTTTTTGCATGGCGTGGGTTGAAATAAAAGGGAACGGTATCAGGCCGGCCCGATTTCGTGTTCGGGGCAGTCGAGGCGCAGCTGCGCCCCTTCCAAGGGGATTTGCAGCAGGTGGCAAAAGTGTCCACTGTCTGGCTGCTGCCCATAAAACCGACAGGAAAAACACATGCGCTGCACCGGAATCACGCCGGCCTGCTGTAGCTCATCAATCACCCCGAATAGGCTTTGGTACAGGCTTAGCTTTTGGCGGGCCGGCAGGCGGGCCACCGGCTGGTGCAGCGGCCCGGCAAACTGGCTGGCGCGGTCGGCCAGTTCCCGGCCGCCGGGCGTGAGTTGCAGGGAGTGGCTGCGCAGGTCGGCCGGGTCGGCGTGGCGCTGCACCAACTGCTTGTGTTCGAGGGTTTTCACGGCCTCGCTCACGGTCGGGCGGCTCACGTGGTACTCGCGGGCCAGGTGGCTCACGGTGTCCTGGCCGGGCCGGTGAAACCGCAGAAACACCAGCAGCTGCAGCTGCAAGGGGCTCAGTCCTTCCCCGGTGGCCTGCTGCCAGAGCAAGAGCCGGAACACCCCGCTCAGCCGCTCCAGCGCGGCCACAATTTTGCGGTCCACGCTGGGCGGGTGGTTTTGCTGGTCGGGGTCGAAGGGCGTGTTGGGGGCGGGTTCAGCAGTCACAAGTGAAGTCCAGGTAGTGGCGAAAAGGCGGCGCAAACGTGCCGTTCACGTTCACCACCCGGTCGAGCCGGATTCGCTCGCCGGTGCCGATGACGAGGTACTCGGCCAGCCCGTCGGCGTGCCGCTCGCTGGTCAGGTCTTTGAGCAGCGTCGTCACGGTGGTGAACTCCCAAAGGTCGGTGAAGTATTGCAGGTGCGAGTAGGTGCGCCACGTGATGGTGGCTTCCAGCAGGTCGTGAAACGCACAGTCGATGGGCTGGTACGGCAGCATGGGTTGGGAGGGTAAAGCAGGGGTGCCTACTGGCACCCCTGCATTTCGATGATATAGTAACCCTTCAGCTGGAGAGCAGCTTCCATTTCCAGGGTCGGCTGCTCGACGTGGCAAAAGGCGCACTCCTGGGCCGTCAGCGCCAGTCCTTCCTGGCCCTTGCTTTTCAGGTACTCGCGGCCGTAGCCGTAAATGGTTTCTTTATTCGTGAGCGTGTCGGGCACCAGAATATCGAAGTGCATCACGCTGCTGTCCTTTTTGCGGACGTAGGTATCGTAAACGGCGACTCCCATGATAGTACAACAGTTAAACCAAGTGAGAAAAATCAGAATTGCCCCTCTTTCACGTAGGGGTAGCTCCAGAGCGTGGCGGTGAGGGTGACGGCCTTGAACCAGGCACCGTACATGGCCTCCACTTCGGCCTCCGTGTGCCCGCCGTTTTGCAGGAACGACTTGATGGTGACCGTGAGCGGCACGACGAAGGCCGTGAGGTAGCGCAAATGAATGAGCGGCTCGGCGGCGGCGTGGTCGGTCGCATTCTTTTTGGCGGCGGTGTGACGCAGGCCGATTTCGTGCTGGTAGTCGAGCCACTGCTGGTCGTAGGGCCGGTTGCAGACATCCAGAATCCACTGCCCGAACCGGGCCCGGACGCGGGCCAGGTAGTTGCCGTCGGGCTGCTGATTGAGCGAAAAGTAGCGCAGCAAGTGCGGGTGAGCGCCGACGAAGCCGTACCACACGTCGAGGATGGCATCGGTTTGCGGGGCCAGCACCTGGCCGGCCATACGCAGCGCCTGTTCGTCGTCGGCCGAAAAAAGCACCGTTTGCTTGAGCAAATCCAGCTCTTCGAGCGAGACGGGTGAGCGGCTGACCTGCCCGTAGGCGTAGCCGGGGATGGTGGGGTTTTCCATGAGAATGGGGGTAAAAAGGTGAAAAAATTGGTGTAACAAGCTGGCCCGGCTCCGGCCGAAAGGCGGGCAAACACGGGCGTTGTGCGGTAAAAGGGAGCGGTTACGGGACGACCGGCGGGGTGCGCCAGTAATCGTTGGCGGCAGCGATGGTGGCGAATTCCGCCGCGACGGTCTGGCCAATGGCAATGAGCATCCGCGGGTCGTCGGCGTAGATGGCCCGTTGCCGCTGCCGGATTTCGGCGTCGGGCTGGGTGAGCTTGATGATGAGGCGCGCCAGTTTGACGGCGAGCTGGCGGCCTTCTTCCGGCGTGGCCGTGCGCAGGCTGTTGCCGGGCACGAGCTGCAAATCAGACATGGCGGCAGCGCTTATTTCGCGGCCACCGTGTAGGGCAGCGAGAGGTTGCCCGACATCACCCCGTACACCTGGTACACGCCGAGCATGGGCCGGTTCTTATCCGAGGCGTTAACCTCCATGTAGCAGGTAACGAGGTCGAATTTGAAGTCGCGTCGGTGGTTGATGCGGTCGAGCGGCACCACGGCCCGCCCGGTGTTGCCCTTCATGGTGACGGTGAAGCCCGGCGAGTCCATGTACATGCCCATGCCGGGCGTGCTGGTGGGCGGCATTTTGGGGGCGGCGGCTGGGCTCATATTGTCCATGCCGGCCATTGCCTTCATCGCACCAAACTCCTTGACCGAGAAGCCGCCCGCCACGCGGCTGTCCTTGATGAGCACCACCCAGTGGGCGTGCCACACCAGCCCGTCGTTGTTGTAGTCGCCGTCGCCGTTTTCGTCCCACAGCGGGGTGTCCTCAAAATCGGGGTGCGACGTCAGGGCCAGGGCCACGATGCCCTCGGTGGCGGCCATGCCAATGTCGGTCGACTTGAGCGTGGTCGGGAACACGTAGCCGAGCACGGGCGCGCCGTCGGTTTTGCCGGCCGGCCGCGGCTGGGTTTTGCCAGCGCTGCCCGCTACCTGGAATTCGAATACGAGCGTTTCCAGCTCGGGCAGGTAATTGACGGTCGCCTTTTTAGGCGTGTAGTCGGCCGAGGCGTAGGCCTTGCCGGCGGCGGCTGATTGCGCCCGGCCAGCAGTAGCGAAAGCGCTGAGCAGGGCCAGCGTAAGAACGGATTTTTTCATGGAGCACAAAGCTTTTGGTGGTGAATAACCTGACAAAAGTAGTTGGCACTCCTAACTAAATTATCTATTCCAGAGGCTGGACCAGACCCTAAATAAATTGTGGTCCATCCCGCTGATTTGTGAGATGCAACTCTCGGAGCGTGGTGGCGTGGGAAGCGGCTTACGGGCGTACACCGCCTAGCTGATGCTCAATCAGAAGATTGAACCCAGTGCCACGGCCTCCGCGTTGGGTGACGCGAGTTGAATAAGTTGAATGAGGACAACGTTCAGGTCGCGTAAGCTGGCAATAAGCTGCCCCTGGGCATCGGGTATGGGGTCGCGTACTGGCACGGCACCGTGGGCCAGGGCGTAGTCGAACAACTGCTGTAAATCGGCAGTGACCAAGTTTAGGTGAAAGGCAGGTGGGTCGGACAGAAACGAGTTGAGCCGGCGCGGGCCGAAGGCGTCTTCCTGCACGTCGTGGGCAGCTAAAACCAGGCGCTGGCCGGGCACATCGAGGCGGGCAGCAGTGGCATCAGCGCTGAGGATGGCGGCGAAGCCGAACACCTGGCGGTACCATTCGCAGGTTTGCCAGACGTTGGGCACGTGGATGGTGAAGTAGCGTAGGGCAATCATGCGGAGAGAAAAACAGAATGGCAGCCAAGCGGGGTTGCCGGCACGGGGCACCTGCTGCGGCTGTGCGGCCAGCTAAAACGTAACCCGGTAGAAGGGCACGGGCAGAAAACCCTGTTGGTTGGCCGTGCCGATGCGGTTGGTGCGCGGGTTGTAGGCCTGCTGGAAGATGTTTTCCCGGTTGGTGACGTTCTGCAAGTCCACGGCGATTTCGTGGGTGAGGCGGGCGCGGTTGATTTTGTAGCCCAGCTTGATGTCGGTCCGGAAGTAGGCCGGCTGCTGCTCGCTAAAGGCCTGGTCGACGCGAAACACCGGCCGGCGGGTGGCGGCGGAGGCGTTGAAGTCAATCGGCGTGAAATACCGGCCGCCGGTGGTGGCCGCCCGTAAGCTCAGCGTCAGCGTATTCTCGCGGCGGCCCACCCGAAACTCGCGGCCCGCCAGCGCGTTGGCCGCGTAGCCCGTGTTGAAGGGCGTGTTGCGGGAAATGCCGTCGCTGCCCTTGTAGGTAGAGCTGAAGACGGACGTGGTGAGCAGGAAGTAGTAGCCTTTGGCGAAGCTGCGCTCCAGGGTCAGCTCGCCGCCGTAGTTGCGGCCGGTGCCCTCGTTCACGAGGTTGCCCCGGTTGATGCGCTCAAAATCAGCCCCTTCCGTTAGCAGCGAGTAGGAGCTGGGGGTGCGCTCCACGGGGGCGTCGAACAGCCACTGGTGGTAGCCTTCGAGGCGCAGGCGCACGTTTTCGGTGAGCTGGCGGTCGTAGGCCAGCACCGCGTGGTGGCTGCGGGTGAAGCCCAACTGCTGGTTGGTGCGGGCCACGGAGCCATTAGCCTGCCGGCTCTGGTAAGCGTAAGTAACCAGGGTCTGAATGTTGCTGTGCAGGCCGTAGGCCGCGCTTAACGTACCGGCCGGGCCGACCTGGTACTGTACCCCGGCGCGGGGCTCCACCACGGTGCTGCCGTTCAGCTCGAAGCGTGTGGCGCTGAGGCCGGCGTTGAGCGAGAGCCGGTCGGTGAAGCGGTGCTTCCACTGCGCGTAGAGCTGCGAGAGGGCCGTGTTGTCCTGCACATCACGCTCCACGCTTGGGGTCGGGTAGGTGTAGCCGCTGCTGAAATCGTACTGCAGCAAGTCCACAATCAGCCCGGCCGACACCCGGTCGCGGGCGCTGAGCTTGTGGGCCACCGAGAGGTTGGCCGACAGCTTGTCCTGGGTGTAGTCCACGCTGTACTGCGGAATTTCGGCGCTGATGAGGCCGCCACGGTAGAGCACCGTGTCCTGGTCGTAGCGCTGGGTGGTGCGGGAACCCGACAGCACCAGCCGGCCCACGGTGCGGTCGGTGAAGCGGTGCTCGTAGCTGGCGGCCCCGACCCCAGTCATGAAGCGCGGCCGGCCGTTGTTGTTTTCGTCGCCGAACACGCCGGCCTGGGTCGTGTCCACGTCCTGGCCCAGGAACGTGATGCGACTGCTGCCGCCCAGCACCCAGGCGCTGAACGTGCCCCGCGCGCCCACCGGCACGTCGGTTTTGAAAGTCAGGTCCTGGTACTCAGGCGTCCCCACCACGTCGAAGCCCACCGCCTTGACGGCCGAGAACACCGAGTACCGGTAATTGATGAGGTACGAGGCCTTGGAGTTCTTGCTATAGGGGCCCTCCGCCCCGATTTCCAGACCATTGAAGCCCACCTGGCCCAGAAACTCGCGCTTCTCGTCGTTGCCCTTGCGCAGGCGCAGGTCGAACACCGAGCCCAGGGCGTTGGCGTATTCGGCCGGGAAAGCGCCGGTGAGGAAGTCGGACTTGGCCAGCAGGTTGTTGTTGAGCAGACTCACCGGGCCGCCCGTGGTGCCCACGGCCCCGAAGTGGTTGGGGTTGGGGATGTTCACGCCGTCGAGGCGCCAGAGCAGCGAGGCCGGCGAGTTGCCGCGCACCACGATGTCGTTGCGCGAGTCGTTGGCGCTGCCCACGCCGGCAAAGTTCTGGGCCATGCGGGCCGGGTCGCCGAGGCTGCCGGCGTAGCGGTTGGCTTCGAGCGGCGAAAACGGCCGGGCCGAGACGGTGGCCATCTCGTTGTTGGGCACCCGCTGGTCTTCGCCGCGCTTGTACACCACCTGCACCTCGTCGAGCTTGGTCAGGCGCTCGGTCAGGCTCAAGTTCAGCACCACTTCCTTGCCCGCGTTTACCGTCACTTCGTTCAGGAAAAGGTCTTCGTAGCCCACGCTCGTCACGCGGAGCCTGACGCGGCCCACCGGCACGCCGGTCAGCCGGAAGCGGCCCTCGGCGTCGGTGGTGCCGCCCAGCGCCGGCTCCGCGCCGACGACGATGACCGTCGCGCCAATCACGGGCGCCTGGGCCCCGGCATCGAGGATGGTGCCACGCACGGTCTGGGTGGGGCCGGCCGATTGGGCGCGGGCACCGGGTTGCGCCAGGGCCGTGCCCAGCAGTACGCACAGAAGTAAAAGGACAGTTCGCATGGCGAAAGCAGGTTGTTGGTTAGAAGTGAGGAGGGTTTTGGGGAGGGGCGGCGGGCTTGCGCGTCAGCAGCCCGGTTCTGGCAGCTGGGGCGGGCAGGCCCTGCGCATCAGGGGGTGTGCGGGTCGGCTTCGGCCGCCGCCTTGAGCTGCTGGAGCCACAGCCTGGAGCCCGCTTGCAGCCGGCTGCGGAAGCCCTTTTTCAGGAGCGAAACCAGCAGGCCCCGCTGGCTTTCTTCCGTTATCACCAGCGTGACGTCGCCCTGGGGTACCAGGTGCCAGAAGTGGTACACCGTGACGCCGTACTTGCGCCCCCGCCACCCCAGCTGCCGCGGCGGGTCCACCAGCAACAGCGTGGAGGTAAGGTTGAGCTTGGTGGTGCGCCAGCGGAACCGCTCGCCGGCCCGCAGCGCAGCGGGCGGCTGCGCGGCCCGGACGAAATCGTAGTGCGCCGGCCAGCCGCCAATGTTGGTCAGCACCGCCCATACCTGCGCGGGTCCGGCCCGCACCACCACCGTGTCGCGGGTTTGCACCGGTGCCCGCTCGTCAATGGCGGTGCGGGCGGCGGGGAGCTGAGCGGCGGCGGGCGTTGCCAGCGCGCCGACGAGCAAGAGATGAACGGCCTGCCACCAGGCAGGTCTTAGTTCCAACGGGTCCATAAATCTTTCTGCAGGTTGACGAAGAAGTTGGTTTCTCCTTGGGCGTTGCGGCTCAAGTTGAGGCGCACCACGGTGTTGTACCACGTGTTGATTTCCAGGCCCACGCCCGCGCTGCGCAGCAGGCGGTTGGCCAGCGGGTTGTCGAGCCGGTCGGGGTAGCGGTTGTAGATGCCGCCCCAGTCGGTGAAAGCATTCAGGTAGAGGTTGAGCGGCAGCGTGTTGAACTGCCGCCAGGGCACAAACCCCAGCTGCAGGGTGCGCCGCAGCAGCTGGCGTTTCACGTTGAGCCGGCCCGAAGCATAGGCCGAGCCGTTGACCACGTACAGCTCGTAGCCGCGCAGGTTGTCCTCCTCGTAGCCGATGCCGCGCAGCAGGTTGTAAGGCACGTCGGGGGTAGTCAGCACCATACTCTTGAACAGGTAGTTGGCGTACCACTTGCCACCCAGCGGGTAGTAGTCGCCGAAGGCCAGGCGCAGTTGCCAGCTGCGAAAGTTGTCGGCGGGCAGCACGCCCAGGCGGCGCACGTCCGCAATCAGGGCCCGGCCCTGCAGGGGGAAGTTGACGTTGTCGCGCCGGTCGTAGCGGAAGGTGTACCCCAGCGTGGTCACCTGCTGCCGCCGCGTCCCGCGCCGGCTCAGGTAATAGGGGTTCAGCTCGCGCAGGGCCGTGGTTGCCTCGGTCCGGCTGTAGCCCAGCTCCGCGTAGTGAAACACGTAGAAGCCCTGCCGGCGGCGCAGCATCAGCTGGGTTTCCAGCTGCGTCTGCAGCACGGCGTCGCGGTAAGCAAAGGCCAGTTGGTCGCCGAGCGTGTTGTAAGCCAGGCTGGACAAGGCCTGGTAGCGGGTTTCGGTGAACAGCCCGTACACGCCCTGCCGGTCCAGGTAAGGCACGTGGTAGCGCAGCGTCAACCGGTCGCTAAAGCCGGTTTCGGCCACAAACTCCAGCTTCTGCAGACGCCCGAACAGGTTTTCATGGTCGATGAAGAAGCCGTAGTTAAGGCGGCCCAGCTGGCTGCCCCGGTCCACCCACTCGTTCAGGTTACGGTCGTTGAGGCGGGCGTAGGGGGCGGCCCACACGTACCAGTTTTCTTTTACCACCACCCGCAGGGCGAGGAACGGCAGGCGGCTCGAATCGGCCTCCAGGCGCACCGACCCGAAGAGCTGGGTGTTGGCAATGCGCCGCTCGTTGGCCTGCAGGCGCGCTTGCAGCCCGGTCAGCCGTAGCGTATCGCCCACCCGCAGGTCCATTTCGCGCCAGATGATGAACTCCTTGGTGCGCCGGTTGCCGCTGATGCTGATGGAGTCGATGACGATGACGGGATAAGCTTGCCGAACAGCGGCCGTGACGCCGCCGGCCGCCGGGGGCACCGCGCCCCAGCCAGCCCCCGCCGACAGCACCAGCCACAGCCACAGCAGCACCGCACATCTACCCGAACACGTTTGCATAGAGGGCTTTATCGCTGGATTTTCCAGCTTTTGACGAATCGAAAGTACCCGGGCATCCTGCCGCGAAGCAGTTACAGAGGTTGAGAAATCCAGCGGCGGGCGGACCGCCAGGCACCGCTACGCGGTTCAGTAAGGTTTCATCAGCCGCGCCGCCAGGCCGGGGGCCACGCGCAGCAGCAGGCGGAGCAGCTTCACCTTGCCGATGTTGCTCTCCCAGCGGTTGTGGGTGAAGTCGCGCCAAAACTCCTCAACCAGGGCCTCCGGCGAGATTTTGGCCTGGGTGCGGCCCGCCGTCATGGGGGTATCCACCACGGGCGGAATGATTTCAAACACCTGCACGCGGGTGTTTTCCAGCTGGTAGCGCAGGGCCTGGGTGAACACGTGCAGCCCCGCCTTGGTGGCGCAGTACACGGGGGCCGACTGCTTGGGCGCGAAACCCAGCCCCGAACTCACGTTGACGATGGCGGCCTGGGGCTGGGCCGCCAGCCCCGGCAGCAGCAGCCCCACCAGCTGCAGCGGCACGGTCAGGTTGAGCTGGATTTCGTGCTCGATGTGGAACACCACGTTGTCGCCGTGCAGCAAGTCGTAGTTGTACTGTACGGCCGCGTTGTTGACCAGCACGTTCAGATTGGGGTGGTGCTGCTCCAGGCGCACGACCAGGTCGTCGAGCTGGGCGCGTTGCGCGAGGTCGCAGGCCACCGGATGCAGCGCGAGGGGGTACTCCGCCTGTAGCTCCTGGAGAGCGGCCAGCCGACGACCCACGGCCACCACCTCATTGCCCTCCCGCAACAAGCGCCGGGTAAGGGCGTAGCCGATGCCGGAGGTAGCGCCGGTGACCAGGACTTTGTTGCCGGAAGGTTGCATGAGCGGGCGGTTGGGCAGCGCCTACCGTTCAGTGGTAAGGCGATGCAAAATTGGGGGCAGCTGCCCCCGCCAGTCATTTACATAGGTAAAGAAATGCCGGGCAGGCGGGCAGCCGACGGCCACCGCGTAGCAGCAGGCGCGGCGTCTGAGGCGCAAGAAATCCGAGGCCGTTTCGTTACCTTAGACCGGGACCGGAAACAATGTTTCCGGGCTGCCGCTTTCCTACCAACTCCCCACGCCACCAGTGCCGCCGCCAGGGTGTGGTGGCCCCACCCTAACGTTCTCCGCAAGCCCCTGCCATGCCGACCGCCTTCGTTCAGACGTACCTCAGCCGGATTTCGCCGGTTTCTGACACCACCTGGCAAGTCCTGGCCCCGCTCTTTGAGCGCGTCGAATTGGCGAAGGGCGAGTATTTCCTGCGGTGCGGGGAAGTGGCACAGTACGCGGGCATCCTGGAATCGGGCATTATCCGGGCGTTCTACACGTCCGCCGAGGGCGTCGACTACAACAAGCATTTCTTCGAGGCCCCGTCGTTTTTCGGGGGCTACGCTTCGCTCATCACCGGCGCGCCCAGCCACATCCAGGTGCAGGCCCTGTCGGCTTGCACCGGCTGGACCCTTCGCTACGCCGACTTGCAGGCCCTGCTGCCCCAGTGGCCGGAGCTGGAACGGCTGGCCCGCCGCTGGGCCGAGCTGCTCTACGTGGCCAAGGAAGAGCGGGAAGTAGAAATCGTCATGCTGAACGCCGAGCAGCGCTACGGCCTGTTTCGGGAGCGGTACAAAGCCGTTGAACAGCTCGTCCCTCAGTACGCCATTGCCTCCTACCTGGGCATTACCCCCACCCAGCTCAGCCGCATCCGTCGCCGCTGAGGCTCCGGCCCGCGCCGTTCCCAGCCCTCAACTTCGGTTTCGCCGCGCTGAGCCAAATACGGTTCGTGGCACCCCACACCTTTCGGGTGGGCAGCTGCTTGCGCATCGTGCTGCCCAAGCGGGAGCCGATGCGCGAGTTGCTGGTCGGATTCGACCTGGCCCGGCTGGCGCGGTTCACGGCCTACCAGGTAGACGAGCTGCTGGATGACCCGCGCCTCATTCACAACCGCCGCAAGCTGGAAGTCGTGGTGCATAATGCCGGGGCCTGGCTAAAGCTGCTCGCGGCCGAAGGCGGCGAGGCCCGGGTACTGAAGTTTTTCTACGGCTTCGTGGACGGTCGGCCCGTCGATAACCAACGCGCCGACGCGCAACCCCCGCCGCTGCACACGCCCGCCGCCGAGGCCCTGAGCAAGGAGCTGAAGCGGCGCGGCTTCGCGCTGCTGGGGCCGGCCACGTGCTACGGGCTGACGCAGGCGGCGGGGCTGGTGAACGACCATGCCGTGGAGTGCCCCCGGCACGGGGAGTGCCGGCAACTGGTAAGATAGCGCGGCGGCTGAAGCCCGACAGGCCCGGCAACGATGCGCGAATGGAGCCGGCCGTTGCTTGACGCTATAGCTAATAGCGGACGGCTAGGAACCGGTTGGCAAATTGAATCAACAGGCCGTTGGGGTTGCCCAGACTGGCCGCTAGGCTGCCCGCCCCTGCCACCATGCGCAGGAGGAACAATCCACTGCCCCCTTGCCTCTGCCCTGAACTACTGCCGGTTCAGCCGGTTTGCAGAGGGCCTGAAAAATAATCTAGTTTAGCGTACTGCCCCTGCCGGGACCATACACCCATCACAAAGAGCATGAGCTACAAGAATGCCGACAGTGTAAGCTTCGAGGGCTTTGTGGCTCAATACATGGGTAGCGGTCCAGACCCTTTTGCATTTCAGGCGAGTGGAATAAAGCTATACCCCTTATCCATTGCCTCAACCTTTATAACACCGCCGACCCCTCTTTTCAGAGCAGAGTACAACTTTCTACTGCTGTTTTTGGCTGGTGGCGGAAAGCAACAGGTGGATAATGAGATTGTCGAACTAAAGGCAAATGACGTTTTATTTATTCGAGAAGGCCACCTGAATGCCATCAAGTCCATTGACCCCGATACGGATGGATATTACATCTACATCGACAACACGGTACTGGCGCAAATTTTCACTGACAGCGCTTTACTACATCGACTCACTTTTTATCCGAAGCATTCTGTTTCCAGGCGGGAAATGGAATGGCTTTGCAACTGCTGCGAATTGCTTGTTTCGCACAAAGCCGCCAATACACAACCCGACAACATTGGCTACACGTTGCTGAGAGCCATTGTCTTGAAGCTAGCGGAGGCGTCACCAGCGGCACTAGCCAGGCCCGACCGGCCATCCGCCATAAATATGTTATTCAAGGAGCTGTTGTATGATAATTTCCTCGTGAAACGAGAGGTGAAATTCTACGCTGATTCTTTGGCGGTTTCGGAAAACTACCTGAACAGGTGCGTGAGGACGATTACCAGTAAACCACCGAAGCAGCACATCAATGAAATGGTGATTAATCAGAGCAAGGTGCTCTTGCAGGATTATTCCAAAGACATTGCGCAAGTTGCATTTGAACTCAACTTTTCCGAGCCATCTTACTTTGGCCGGCTGTTTAAGCAGCTGACCAGGCAAACGCCCACCGAATACCGGAATTCGTTGGGGAGCTTCCCCACCAATTAGGAAGGCGTCCAACCGCTTGTCGAAGCTTGCTTGGAGCCTATTGGGTGCTGCCGCAACCGGCTCTTCTACGCTATTAGGTGGCGAAGCCGCCAGGAAAAGGCTCCTTGCCGCTTTCCATCCGCTGGCTTTACGAAGAAGCCCCTCACTTTACGCACGGTTTGTCCGAGTACGTGCAGGATTCCTGACAACGAAGCGGCAGTTGCGCTCCTGACCTTTGCGAACTCAAAGTAGTGCTGGCACTACTTGATGAGCATTTTCAAACGTAAAACCAGAAAAGCACCATGCTACGCCACCTAGCTTCTCTATGCACGATTCTTCTGCTGGCCGCAGCCCTGGCGGCCTCGAAGTCGGTGAGTCAACAAGCACCGATGCAGATTCAAATCCTGAACGTCCAAAAAAACGGCGGCAAGGTGGTCGTTGAAATCTACAACGCGAAAGCGGAATGGCTGAAAAAGCCTTTCAGGAGAATGACGCTAGCGGCCGACGACAATACCAAAAAGGCGGTGTTTGAGGTGCCCCACGGCAAATACGCCATTTCTGTCTACCAGGACACCAACGGGAACGGCGAATTGGGCATGAATTTCCTGCAAATTCCCAAAGAACCTGTCGGTTTCGGCAACAACTACAAGCCCTTTGGTGAGCCTAAGTTTGAGTCGGCGCTCATTGACTACGGCCCGACCGCGCAGCCTGCGGCCATCAAGCTCTACAGCGTATTTTAAACGCCTGGCCCATGGATGAAAAGTGGAGCGTAGAACAGGCGCCCGCGCAGCACGGCAGCATTGCCGTGGTAACCGGGGCCAACAGTGGCGTGGGGTACGAAACCGCCCTGGCCCTGGCGAAAAAGGGCGTGCGGGTGGTGTTGGCCTGCCGGAACCTGGAAAAAGCAGCCGCCGCCAAATCGAGGATACTAGCGGCCTGTTCCACCGCCAACATTGAATGCAGGGCGCTGGACGTGAGCAGCCTGCGCTCGGTCCGCGAATTCGCTACGCACCTGCGCACCCGGTACGACCAGCTAAACCTGCTCATCAACAATGCGGGCATTATGATGTCGCCCTTTGAAATGACCGAAGACGGCTTCGAGAACCAGCTGGCCACCAACTACCTGGGCCATTTTGCCCTCACCGGCTTACTGCTGCCGTTGCTCATCGCTACGCCCGGCTCCCGGGTCGTCACACTCAGCAGTTTGTCCTATAAATGGGCCGGGATTGACTTCGACGACTTGCAGGCCCAACAGGGCTACAGCCGGGGCAAAGCCTACGGCCAAAGTAAGCGGGCCTGCCTGGTGTTTGCCTACGAATTGCAGCGCCGGTTAGCCGCCGCGGGTTACCGCGTCCGGTCGGTGGCGGCCCATCCGGGGCTTGCCAAGACCAATCTGGACCAGTATTTCCCGGCGCTGATTCGACCGCTGGGCAACCTGTTTTTGCAACCCGCCAGCCAGGGAGCCCTGCCCATTCTGTACGCGGCGTTGGCGGAACACCTGAAAGGCGGCGAATTTATCGGCCCGGACGGTTTTCAGCAAATGAGGGGCTATCCGACCCAAGTGGATTCGGATGACGCTTCCAGGGACGAACACATTGCTGACCGGCTGTGGCAGGTAAGCGAAGAGCTGACGAATGTTCGGTACCTCGATGATAAAACGGGCTAGTGGCAGCCCAGCATCCGGGCAAGCTGGCTACCCAACTCCAATCAAGGTCGTCTTGCAGTGCGGCTGCCTTTTGCCTCAAAACTCCTTTTTAATTTCAAATCTGTTTGCTGATGAAACGTTGCTACTCCGTGCTGCTCCTGTTGCTGGCGCTGCACCTGGCTGGGGCTGGCCGCACGGCCCAGGCCCAAACTACGGGCACCATCACCGGCCTGGTGCGCGACCGGGCCACGCAGGAGCTGCTGCCCGGCGTGACGGTGCTGCTGGAAGGCACCGCGCTGGGCACGGCCACCGACGGCACCGGCCGCTACCGCCTAACCGGCGTGCCGACGGGCAGCTACAACCTGCGGGCCACCTTTATCGGCTACGAGCCGCTGCTGCGGGCCAACGTGCGGGTGGGCAGCGGCAACGCCAACATCATCGACCTGGAGCTGGGGGCTGGCTCCCAGGCCCTGGGCGAGGTGACGGTGGTGGCCAACCGCGCCATCCGCGTGGCCACGGCCGAGACGCCGTTGAGCGTGCAGCGCATCAACACCGAGGAAATCCGCTCGAACCCCGGCGGCAACTTCGACATCTCGAAGGTGGTGCAGACGCTGCCCGGCGTGGGCGGCGGGGGCACAGGCGGCACGGCGGCCTTCCGCAACGACATCGTTATCCGGGGCGGCGCGCCCAACGAAAACGTGTACTACCTCGACGGCATCGAGGTGCCCGTCATCAACCACTTCCAGACCCAGGGCAGCTCGGGCGGCCCGCAGGGGATGCTCAACGTGAGCTTCCTTGAGGACGTGACCCTCAGCACGTCGGCCTTTAATGCCCGCTACGACAACGCCCTCTCGTCGGTGCTGCAGTTCCGGCAGCGCGACGGCAACCCCGAGCGGGTGCAGGGCAACCTGCGCACCTCGGCCACCGAGGTGGCCCTCACGCTGGAAGGCCCGTTGAGCCGGCGCGATTCGAGCGGGGTGGCCCGCACCACGTTCCTGGCCTCGGCCCGGCGCTCGTACCTGCAAGTGCTCTTCGAGCTGATAGACCTGCCCATCCGGCCCTCTTACTGGGATTATCAGTTCAAAACCACCACCAAGCTGGGGCCGAAAACCACGCTCACCACGCTGGGCCTCGGAGCTATCGACAAGTTTCGGCTGGGCGTGCCCCGCAACGCCACCCCGGAAACCGAGCAGGAGCTGCGGCAGAACCCCACCGCCGACCAGTGGAACTACACCGTGGGCGTGAACTTGCGGCGGCTCGTCCGCAAAGGCTACCTGAACGTGGCCCTGAGCCGCACCCAGCTCGACAACCAGCTCGACCAGTTTCAGGCCGGGGCGGAGGGCGACGAAAGCCGGCGCATTCTGCTCACGCGCTCGGGCGAAACCGAAACCAAGCTGCGGGCCGACGTGAACGGCACGGCCGGCCCGTGGGCCTACAGCTACGGCGTGATGGGGCAGTACGTGCAGTACGACAACCGCTTCTTTAACCGCCTGCGCCGCCCGGTGCTCGACGCGGGCGGCAACGAGCTGCAGCCGGGCGTGGACGTGCGCTTTCAGACGGCGATTGATTTCGGGCGCTTCGGGGCCTTCGGGCAGCTGACCCGCTCGTTTCTGGCCGGCGACCGGCTGACCCTTTCGGCCGGGGTGCGCACGGATGGCAACTCGCTCACCGACGACGGCCGCGACCTGCTCCGCACCCTCTCGCCCCGCCTCAGCGCGAGCTACGCCCTGCGGCCCACCCTGAACCTGAACGCCTCGGTGGGGCGCTACTACAAACTGCCGGTGAACCCGGTCCTGGGTTTCCGCGACAACGCGGGCCGGCTCGTCAATCGGAGCAACCAGTACCTGCGCTCCGACCACTACGTGACGGGCCTGGAGTGGCTGCCGGCCCCGGCCACGCGCTTCACGCTGGAAGGCTTTTACAAAAAATACGACGACTACCCCGTGACCGTCCGCGACGGCATCAGCCTGGCGAACCTGGGCGGCGACTTTGGAGCCATCGGCAACGAAGCCGTGACCAGCACCGGGCAGGGCCGGGCCTACGGCGTGGAGTTCTTCTTTCAGCAGAAGCTGACCCGGAAAATATTTGCCGTGCTCTCGCTCACCGGCTTCCGCTCGGAATTCACGCAGCGGAATGGCGAATACGTGCCCTCGGCCTGGGATTCGCGCTTCCTGGCCTCGGCGCTGCTTGGGCGCAAGTTCAACAAGGGCTGGGAGATGGGCCTCAAGTACCGGGCCGGCGGCGGCTCGCCCTACACGCCCCTGAACCTGGCGGCCTCGCGGGCCAGCTACCTGGCCACCGGCCGCGGCGTGTTCGACTTCAGCCAGCTCAACACCCAGCGCCTGGGCACGTTCCAGCAATTCGACTTCCGCCTCGACAAACGCGTGAACTGGCGGCGCTTCACCCTCGATTTGTTCTTTGACGTGCAGAACGCCTTCGTACTGAGCAATCCGGCCATCCCCAGCTACGCCTTCCAGCGCCTGCCCGACAACTCGGATTTCGCCACCACCGACGGGCAGCCCATCCGGCCGGACGGCTCGAACGGCATCCCGCTGCTGCTCACCAACGACGACCCGATTACGACCCCCACCATCGGGTTCATCGTGGAATTTTAGCCACCAACGGCACCCGGTGCGCCTGGTCGGGTGCTGTCGCCTGATTTTTTACGTGTCAAGTGTTTGAAAAACAATCTCGTTACTTATGGACTTGCTGCTTACTTCCATGATTCAGCCATGCCGCAACTCCCAACCCGCTATAATCTGTATTTCGTGGCCTGGCTGCGGCGGCCTGTGGCCCTGGCGGGGAACTGCGGCCGAGGCTGCGGCGCAGGGCTGCTCCTGCTCCTGCTTCTGGCCGGCTGGCAAACGCAACCGGCATCCGCGCAGGCTCCGGCAACGGTAACGGTGAGCGGCACGGTGCGGGATGAGACCTCGGGGGAAAGCCTGCCGGGGGCCACGGTGCGCGTGCGGGAGCGGCCGGGCGTGGGCACGGGCGTGGCGGTCAACGGCGCGTTTACACTTGCGCTGCCGACGGGCACGTACACGCTGGAAGCCAGCTTTTTGGGCTACACGACGCAGTCCCGCCAGGTCGTTCTGTCGCGCAGTCAGCGGGTGGCCTTCCGGCTAGGGCGCAGCGAGGCGAGCTTGGGGGAAGTCGTCGTCACGGCCCGCCGCCGCGATGCCGTCATCAGCCAGGCGCAGGCGGGGGTCGAAACGCTCGACATCAAGCAGATAGCCAAGGTACCGGTGCTCTTCGGCGAGAAGGACGTGATTAAAACCCTGACCCTGCTGCCGGGCGTGAAGACGGCCGGCGAGGGCAGCAGCGGCTTTGCCGTGCGCGGCGGCAACCTGGACCATAACCTGGTGCTGCTCGACGACGCTGTGCTTTACAACCCCTCGCACCTGCTGGGCTTCTTTTCGGCCTTTAATTCCGATGCGCTGCGCGAGCTGACCATTTACAAGGGCGGCATGCCGGCGCAGTACGGCGGGCGGCTCTCGTCGGTGGTGGACGTGCAAACCCGCGACGGCGACCGGCAGCAGCTGCGCGGCAGCGGCGGCATCGGGCTCATTGCTTCCCGCCTGGCGCTGGAAGGGCCGCTGGCGCAGGGCAAAGGCTCGTTTTTGGTGGCGGCCCGCCGCACCTACGCCGACGTGTTTCTGAAGCTCGCCCCCGACGAGGCGGCCCGCAACGCCAGCCTGTTCTTCTACGACCTCAACGCCAAGGCCAATTACACCCTGAGCCAGCGCGACCGGCTCGCGTTTTCGGGCTACCTGGGCCGCGACGCGCTGGGGCTCCCCACCTTCGGGCAGCGCTACGGCAACCAGGCGGGCTCGCTGCGGTTCAGCCACGATTTTTCGGACCGGCTGGTTTCGACCACCGCCCTGATTTACAGCAGGTACGACTTGCAGCTGACCGTGCGGGCCAACGAGCAGGACTTCAACATCACCTCCGATATCCGGGACTGGCAGCTGAAGCAGGACGTGGAATGGGCGCCCCGCGCCGGGCAGAAGCTGCGGGCGGGCGCCAGCGCCACGCACCACACCATCACGCCCGGCTACGTGACGGCGGCGGCCCCCGCGCCGGTCAACGCCACGGCCCCCAATCCGGCGGATGCGCTCGAAACGGCCGCTTACGCCTCGCACGAGTGGGCGGCCACCAACCGGCTCGATTTCACGACCGGCCTGCGCGCCTCGGGGTTCAGCCTACTGGGCCCCGGCACCTACGCTACCTACGACGCGGCCGGCCGCCCGCTGGCCAGCCAGACGTACACCAGCGGGCAAACGGTTAAAACGTACGTCAACCTGGAGCCCCGCCTGGCCGCCAGCTACCAGCTCACACCCGCCACCACCCTGAAGGCCGGCTACGGGCGCAACGTGCAAAACCTGCACCTGCTGAGCAATTCGCTGGCGTCGTCGCCCACCGATTTATACATTCCCACCTCCCGCAACGTGCGCCCCGAGCTGGCCGACCAGGTGTCGGCGGGCTACTTCCGGGCGCTGGGGGCCAAGCGCGCCTATTCGCTGTCGGCCGAGGTGTATTACAAATGGTTGCAGCGCCAAATCGATTACCGCGACGGGTCGCAGCTGCTGGTGGGGCAGGACGTGGAAAGCACGCTGCTCTACGGCCGGGGCCGGGCCTACGGCCTGGAGCTGCTGCTACGCAAAGACCTCGGCCGGCTCACGGGCTGGGTGGGCTACACCCTGAGCAAGAGCGAGCGGCAGTTTGCGGCCATCAACGCGGGGGCGTGGTTCAACGCCCGGCAGGACCGGCCCCACGACCTGTCGGTGGTGGCCCTTTACCAGCTCACGCCCACCTGGAGCCTGGCGGGCACCTTCGTGGCCAGCACCGGCAACGCCGTGACCTACCCCGTGGGCAAGACCTCCGTGGCGGGCCAGACCGTGAGCGTGTACGGCCCGCGCAACGCCAACCGCCTGCCCGCCTACCGCCGCCTCGACGTGGGGGCCACCTACGAAAAGCCCCGCAAGGAAGGCCGCCGCTTCCAAAGCAGCTGGAACTTCTCCGTTTACAACGCGCTGGGCCGCCGAAACCCCTTTCTCATCACCTTCGAAAACGTGCCCGACGACCCCACCCGCACCCAGGCCGTGCAAACGGCGCTGTTTCGGTTCGTGCCTTCGGCCACCTACAATTTCAGCTTTTAGCCTTCTATTAGGCCAAATATTCCCACCGTCATGCTGAGCTTGTCGAAGCATCTCTACCGCTTCTTTGAACGGCTCACACGAAGCGGTAGAGATGCTTCGACAAGCTCAGCATGACGGTCTAAATACGTTCTAAGCAACAGCATCTTGCCTGCCAATTTATGAACAACTTACTCGTCCTTCGTTTCCTGGCCGCTACCGGCCTGCTGCTCACCACGGCGTGCCAAACGGTGATTGACCTGGACCTGCAGGATGCCGCGCCGCGCCTGACCATTGAGGGGCAGCTGACCGACGACGGCCAGCCCGCCACCGTGCGGCTGATACGCAGCGTCGCATTCACGGCGGCCAGCTCGTTTCCGGCCGTGGGCGGGGCCGTCATTACGCTGCGCGACAACATCGGTGGGCTGGACACCCTGCGCGAAACGCCCACGCCCGGCCAGTAACGCGGGCGCACCCTGCGCGGCCAGGCCGGACGCCAGTACACCCTGCGCGTTGAGGTCGACGGGCAGGCCTACACGGCTACCTCCACGCTGCTGCCCGCCGTGCCCCTTACCGGGCTGCAAGCCCGCCCCTCAGGTTTTGGCGATGAAATAGAAATGCTACCCGTGTACCAGGACCCCGCCGGGGTTCCCAATTACTACGTTTTCCGGCTGTACCGCAACGGCCGCCTGACGCGGGGGATTTTCGTGCAAAGCGACCAGCTGACCGACGGCCAGCCCAACAGCCGCGCCCTCAACGTTCAGGGCCCTTCGCCCATGGAAGACAACCTGGTGGCGGGCGACAGCGTGCGCGTGGACATGCAGCACGTGGACGCGGGCGTGTACGAGTATTTCCAATCGCTCAACATGCTGCTGCAAATCGGCCTGGCCAGCGCGTCGCCCGCCAATCCCACCTCCAATTTCTCCGGCGGGGCGCTGGGGTATTTCAGCACCTACGCCCGGCAGCAGCGCAGCCTGACGCTGCCGAGGTAATCCCCTTTTTCCTGAACACTAAATCCATCCTGAATGAACCACCTGCTCTTCTTCCTGGGCCTAAGCACGATTCTCGTGCATGAAATGGATGCGGTTCGCTTGGCTGAGTGGCGAATTCTACTCGGGTTTTTGAAGCTCAGCGACTCGGTGGGCTACGTGGTGTTTACGGCCGTACATATACCGCTATACGTAGCGATGTTTTGGTTTCTGTTTAACAAACCAACCCTTCCGGGCACCCTGAATATGCCATTGGTTCGGGCGCTGGAGGTGTTTTTCATCCTACATGCCGGTTTGCACTGGTTTTTTCGCCATCACAAGCATTACCACTTTACTTCTGCCTTCTCCAAGATTTTAATCGGACTGCCCGCTCTGTGTGGTGCCTTGGATTTAGCATTGACGAAATGAGTAGCTGCTGTTGTCCTGACAAACGGCCGATTCTAAAAAAAACCAGCGCCGGTCAACCCCGTGCCCACCCACGTGCCCGCCGGCACCTACGATGCAGAGTTGGGGCAGCGGTTGTGGGCCTTTAACGAAGAGTTGGCCGGTGGGGAATAGAGGGCTCCATAGCTTGGTTGGGAAGCCCATCATTAAGCAGAATTGCTAACAGGTCCCGTTTTGTGCAACACCGGCTCACAAAACGCTCGTTTTCTTGTACAATCGAGCCGCCTTCAGCAACTGGCGGACCGAGATGGCCGGTGTGGCGCGCGTGACAAAAGCGTTGCATATAGCAGTTGAGAAGCGGTGTTATTCTGTTAACTCGTCCAAAGCCAAACCAACCCACTCGGCTTTTTCTCGGAACCGCCAGTGTTGTAAGCTAGCATAACCCGTCTTGTCAACCTGATATGGAGGTTGAAAATCGTCTACTCCGTTGTTGATGGGCAGCCAATGACGCAACCAAGGCTAGTTTGGGGAAGGCACGAAAACAACCATTAGTTACCCTGTCCCAACACCACCGCCTCCGCGTGCTTCACCAGCCCTGCCAGCAGCCAGCGAAAGGTGAGGTCGGGGGCGGGCTGGGTGACGGTGGTGGGCGTGGCGTTGGTGGCCAGCAGCAGGCAGGCGGCCGAGTACAGGTTTTCGTGCATCAGGCGCCGGCACAGGATTTCGTAGCGCTGGGCGTAGGACGTGCCGCCTTGAGGCGTGACGAAAACCGGGTCGACGGCGAAGTAGGGTTGGTTGAGCTTGACCGGGGCGTGGACTTTGGGGCAGTCTTCTAGTAGAAACAGGTAGCCCAGGAACGGGCGCGGGCCGGGGCCGAACCGCTGCTCGCGGTAGGCTTTCCATACGTCCTCGGCGCTGCCCACGGCTTCTTCCACGCGGTTGTTAGCGTTGTTGCCGAAGGAGGGGCCGACCTGACTTTTGAATTCCAGGGCGGCGATAAGCTGGCCGTTGGAGAAGATGAGCATGTCCCATTTCTTCTCGGGGCGGTAGTAGCCGGGAATCTCGAGGCGGCCTTGGGAAGTGGCATCTTCGGAGCGGCCAATCTTGATGTCGAGGTTGGGCAAGCCCACCAGACGTAGCGCGCGCACGATGAGGGCTTCGAGGGCCCCCATCTGGCCGCCGGCGGTGACGGCGCCGCGGGTGCCGGCGTCGAGCTGGCCGGTGGCTTGCTGCCGGGTGCGGGCCTGGTCGCGGGCACCCCAGTAGTATTGCACGGCTTGCTGCAGCTCGGTATCGAGGTTTTGAAAGAGGGCGTCGAGGAGTAAGGGCACAGGGAAGTAGAATTAAGCGGCGGGCCAGAGGTGGCCGATGCCGTACACGGTCACGGCGGCGGCGGTGGCAGCGGCTACGTCGCGGGTGCGGAAAGCTTGGCGCAGCGCGGCGGCCTGGGATGGAGGGATGGCAGCCGGGGACGGCACCCGGATTTTGCGCAGGTACTGGGCCTGCATTCGGAGGTAGCCGCCGCGCATCCGCACCCCGTAGCACTCGACGAAGAAGGTGCCGAGGTCGCTCAGCAGCAGCCCACCCAATACTTCAAGGTCCCAGGTGTCAGAGGTAATGAAGTAGAGGTTGTGGTCGGGGTAAGTTTCGCCGCGGTCAAGCACCGGGAAGAGGGTGTTCTTGATGTCGGGAATGTAGAGCTTGGGGCGGCGGTACAGCTGCTCGTCCACCTTATCGATGGTACGGTACCAGGCATTGGGGTTCTTTTTGGCGACGTGCCGACCGGCAAGCTGGGCGCGGTGGGCGGTCAGGTGGGCGCTCAGGCGGGGCCGCTGTGTCAGGTCTACCAACTTGCCTTGGTGCCAGGGGCTAATGAGCAACTGGCCGCCCCACGCGAGCTGGCCCGTGCGCACGTCGGCGGGCCGGGCCAGGCGCAGCTGGTGGGCGGGCTCTACTTGGTCGGGGTTGGTGGTGAAGAACACGGCATCGGCCCCGGTAGCCACGCCAATGCCCACGCGGGTACCAGTGGCGGCCGATACCATCGGCTCGAAGTGTTGCTCCAGGTACGCTAGCAGCACCATGCGGGCGGGCGTGGTGCGCGTCCAAGACTCACCGGCCGGGAACCACTCGGGGACTTGGGCAGCCGTGAGGCCGGGTACAGGTGCCGCGCCGGTGGCATGGCGCACGGCGGCCAAATGAGCAACAATTTCAGCGGTGGGGGCCTGCTCCAGCTCGGCGGCGGCACTGGCTACCACGGCTGGTCCCTGCGGCGCTTTACGAATGACGGAAATAGCCGGGTAGGCGCTTACCTCTTCTTCGAAAGCCGCGGTGTGGTGCATTTCAATTAGCGTTTCGACGGCGAAACCGCTGGTGATGTAGCGGCGCAAGGTTTCGCCGTACTGGTTCACCATCCAGCGGTCGGCGCAGATGAAGGCGCACACACCGCTGGGGTTTAGCTGGCGCAGGGCGGCTTCGTAGAAGCCCACGTACAGGTCGGCGCGGCCCCGCATGGTGGGGAAGAGCTGGCGGTACTGTGCGTTTAGTGGTTCCGGAATGCTTTCAACCCGCACGTAGGGCGGATTACCGAGCACGAAATCCACGCCGGCGGGGGCGGCCTCGTCAAAGAGCTGTGGGGGCCGGGCAGCTCCGGGGGTGGTGCGGCCGACCAGCAGCAGGTAATCGGCTTCGACCAGCCAGGCATTCAGCAGCACCTCGGCGTCGGTATCGGATACGCCGGCCTCTTGCAGCAACCCCAGCAGCTTGCGGCGGCACTGGCGGAGGGCGGCCGCGTCCACGTCGTAGGCGCGAACGGAATCGAGACAATCAAGCCACGGACGCCCCTGCTTACGACACGAATCGAGCAGGCGCGCCACCATTGGCAGCAGAAATGCCCCCTCCCCCGCCGATGGCTCCACTGCGCGGGCGTCGACCAGGTTGCGCGGGGCGGCGTAGCCAGCCAGGTCGAGCAACAGCTCCACGACCCAGGCGCGGGTATAGACGGCCCCTAATGACAGTTCAGCGAGTACTTCCATGAGCAGATTCTACTAACAAAGTACGGCTAGGCTTCCAACTTGCGGGCGGCGCTGCCGGATTTGCTGACAGCGTTGAGCCGCTCTTCCAGCCGGTCCATGTCCTCCCCTACCTTGTGTTCCACTACTTTGGCGTAAATCTGGGTGGTACGCAGATTTTTGTGGCCCAGCATCGAGCTAACCGTTTCAATGGGCACACCGTTGGTGAGCGTGACGGTGGTGGCGAAGGTGTGGCGGGCAATGTGGAAGGTCAAGGGCTTTTTGATGCCACAGACGTCGGCAATTTCTTTCAGGTAGGCATTGAGCTTCTGGTTGCTCTTGACCGGCAGCAGGCGGCCCGCTGCCAGGCACTCGGGGTCTTCGGCGTACTTGCGCAACACGGCCAGCGCCGGAGGCAGCAGCGGCACATTGGATTTGGTGTCAGTCTTATTCCGCTGGGTCATTATCCACTTCTTGCCATTGATGCCGGTCAGGATGTGGTCGGGCGTGAGCTTGAGCACATCGGAGTAGGCATAGCCGGTGTAGCAAGAAAAGATAAAGATGTCACGAACTTCGGCCAGGCGGCGCATAGTAAACGGTTTCTCGGCCAGCAGTTGCAACTCTTCGGGCGTCAGGAATTCGCGCCGCACCTCCCGGGTGGTACACCGAAAATTTTGGAAGGGGTTTTTGTCGAGCCAGTCGTGGGTCACGGCGATGTTGGCCACCTTCTTGAGGTACTTCAGGTGGCCCATCACCGTATTATGGTCGAGGGCCTGCTCGGTTTTAAGAAAATGCTCAAACTCGGTAGCGAAGCGGTGGTTGAGCTGGCTCAGGGCCAAGTCGGACCGGTTGTGCTGGTACTTGAGGAAAGCCCGGACCTTACCCTCGGTGACGCGGTAATGGCGGGTGGTAGCCCGCACGAAATCTATTCCAATACGCGCTTCGGCTTGCATGTTGTAGTAATCGAGCAGCTGCAGCAGGGTTTTGGTAGGGGCAACTTTCTCGAGGAAGGTGTTTTTTAGCAGCTCAGCTGTCACCGGCTCGTCACCGTTCAGAAGTTGTGTAAACTGCTTGTTGAGCTTCGCCCGGAGCGTATCCAGGTACGCATTCAGGGTCCGGGCATCCTCCTTCGTGCCTTTGACTTTGCCCGTGCCGCTGTCCCACCGGGTCGGGCCAACGCTTCGCTTGGCAGAAATTTCGTTCCGCTGAACACCTACCGTGAGGCGGATGTAGATGGGCGCTAAGCCGGTTGCAGCGTCAATTTTGGACGTACGGAGGAAGAAAAGGATGTTGAGGCCGTGGCTCATAGCTAAGCTAAAGATTCAGTTCACCAGTGGGCTAACAAGTAACGTCATAAGGGCTGCGGGTTCGCTTGTACCGAACCTCATTGCCTTCTGAAAGACAATTACTTACCTGCATTCTGGTGACCTAAGCACCAAACTGATTTTGAGTTCACCGCTGGGTACACCTTTTCGTTGAGTTTTGGTGAACGGATTGGGTACAAGATAAAACAAAAAAGCCCCAAATCATACGATTTGAGGCTTTTTGCGTAAGTTTGATACTCACTTTGTGATCCCGCTGGGATTCGAACCCAGGACCCGTACATTAAAAGTGTACTGCTCTACCAGCTGAGCTACAGAATCGGTACCTTGCACCTTGGAAGGGCGTTTCCTTCTTTGGTGGCACAAAAGTACCACTACCTCCCGAACTACACAACCTTGGCGCAAAAAAAAGTCTCTTCCTTCCTAGTGCGTGCACTTTTGCTGGGATTAATCTCCCTGCCTGTCTGCGATTTGAGCGCGCAAACCATTTCAAAAAAAAATTCACCTCTAATGCCCAATGCTTCAACCATGAGCATTAGGCAGGCCGATTCCTTATTTAATATCGGGCAATATGCGGCGGCGATGCCCACTTTTAAGCAGCAGGTGTGGCAACAACGCCAGGCTTCACCCGAATTATTTTTGAAAATGGCCTACGCCCAGCAGCAGCGCGGGTACTATCCGGCGGCGCTGCTCTACCTGAGCATGGCCTACGCCCGACAGCCGCGCGTGCGCACCTGGCGGCAGCTGGCCACCGTGGCGGCCCAGCACCGGCTGGTGGGCTACCCCCTCACCTGGCAGCAGGAGGTGCGGGTGCAGGCGCAGCGCTACTACTACCCCGGCCTGCAGGTGCTGCTGGGCGCCGCCGTAGTGGCGGCCATCTGGCTGCTGTGGCGCCGGGGGCAGCGCGGGGCCTGGGTGGCCTATGCGGCATACATCGGCTTGCTGGGCGCCTACCTGCATTTGCTGCGGCCCAAGCCGGCGGGGCTCGTGGCCCGGTCGGGGGCGGTGCTCATGGCCGGCCCCAGCGCCGGCGCCCCGTGGTTGAGCACCGCCGCCTTGGGCGACCGCCTGCTGGTGCTCGGACGCCAGGATATTTGGTACCGGGTGAAGTGGCAGCAGGGCGAAGCGTATGTTCGCCAGGCCGATTTGCTGGTGGTAGAGTGAGGTGGGGAAATGGTGAGCTAGTGGGCCTGAAGCCTCAACTGCGCAACTTATCCACGCAAACCACCAAACCCATTACCCCAGTATTTCCCCACCAGCGGGTACTTTTGCGGCATGGCTGCTTCCCTCACACTCACTGGTCTGTTTCTTTACCCGGTTAAATCTCTGGGCGGCTACGCGGTGGCCGAAGCTGAGGTGACGCCCCGCGGGCTGCGGCACGACCGCCGCTGGCTACTGGTAGACGAGCGTAACCGCTTCATGACGCAGCGTCAAATCCCCGAAATGGCCCTGCTGGTGGTAGCGCCGGCCCACAACGGCTTTCTGATTACCCACCGGCAGCGGCCCGATTTGCTGCCCCTGTTCGTTCCCTTCGAAGCCACGCCGGAGCGCACGCTGTTCGTCACCATCTGGGACGATATTGCCTGGGCCTGGCGCGGCACCCCGGAGGCCGATGAGTGGCTGGCCGAAGCCCTGGGCCGCTCCTGCCGGCTGGTTTATATGTCGGACATGGTGCGCCGCGACGTGGAGCCGGAGCTCAATCCCGAAGGTCAGCTGGTGAGCTTCGCCGACGGCTACCCTTTTTTGCTGATTGGCGAAGCCGCGCTGACCGACCTGAATGCCCGCCTGGCCGCGCCCGTACCGCTCAACCGCTTCCGGCCCAACCTCGTGTTCGGCGGCGGAGCAGCCTACGCGGACGATAATTGGGAGAGCTTTCGGATTGGTGAGGTGCCGTTTCGGGCCGTGCGCGGCTGCGGCCGTTGCGTGCTCACCACCATCGACCAGCAGAGCGCTACCAAAAATGCCAACGCCGAACCCCTGCGCACGCTGGCAACCTACCGGCAAGTGGAGGACAGCATTATGTTTGGCCAAAACGTGACCGGGCCCGGCACCGGCCGCCTCCGCACCGGCGACGCGCTAACGGTGCTGAGCTACAAGTAAAGCCCAACAAACGGGCACCGAAGGCAAAAACTGCTTCCAATGACGGCTTGGGCGGCAACTCTGGCCTGGGCCCCGGCGTTGTGCCAGACCGGGCCCAACGCCCGGCTGCTGCATGGAACTGGACTATCTGCTCGACTTCATGGCCCGGCTGGCGGCCAATAATACCACGGCCTGGATGGCCGGCCACCGCCCCGACTACCAGCGTGCCCGCGCGGCCTGCACCGAGCTGGTGCGGCAGGTGCTGGCCCAGGCCGCCGCCACCGACCCCGACCTGGCCGCCCTCACCCCCGCCGATGTGCTGTTTCGGCTGCACAAGAACGACCGGGCCCACCGCGACCCCGAGCCTTACAAGCGCCGCATGGGCGCCGGGCTCAAGCGTGGGGGCCGCCACGCGCCCCGTGCCGGGTATTACCTGGCTATTCAGCCGGGCGGGCGCAGTTGGCTGGGCGCGGGCACCTTCCACCCCACCCCGGCCATGCTGGCGGCCATCCGGCAGGAAATCCATTACAACGCGGCTGAATTTCATCGGCAGCGGCAGGCGCCGGAGCTGCTGCGGTATTTTCCGGCTGGCCTCGATACCACCGGCCCGCAGCTTACCCGCCCCCCGCGGGGCTACGCCGCCGCCGACCCAGACTTAGCCTGGCTGCGGCTGAAAACGTTCGGTCTGAACCACTTTTATCCTGATGCGGACGTGCTGGCGCCAGATTTTGTGGCGCAGGTGGTGGCAGGCATCGCGGCGGCGCGCCCGTTTGTGGATTTCCTGAACGAAGCGCTTCCCGAAACGCTGTAGCAATACCCCCTTGCGTTTCGGGCCGTAGCTGCGCTGAAAAAAGGCTGAATACCTGTGCGAAGTGTTTGGAAACCGTCATGCTGAGCGCAGTCGAAGCATGACGGTGGTTTGAACTACGCTTGCTTTAGCTCGAGTAGCTAAAACAGGCCGAAAAGCGTATTGTTAATTTTGTCGATAATGACGCCGAGGTCTTCGGGGTTGCGCACGTAGTCGAGCTCGCTCACATCCACGATGAGGTGACGGCCGGCACTGTACGTGCCTATCCACCGCTCGTAGTGCTCGTTGAGGTTTTTGAGGTATTCGATGCTGATGGTGTTCTCGTAGTCGCGGCCGCGCTTTTCAATCTGGCCGATGAGCTTGGGCAAATCGGCGCGGAGGTAGAGCACCAAATCGGGCGGCGCTACCAGGTCAATCATCGACTCGAATAGGGCGTAGTAGTTGTTGTAGTCCCGGGTTTCGAGCAGGCCCGACTCGTGCAGATTGGCCGCGAAAATGTGGGCATCTTCGTAAATGGTGCGGTCCTGAATGATGCTTTTGCCCGCCCGCTGCAACTCCTTGATGCGTTGGGTTTGGCGAAAGCGCCCGTTGAGGAAATACACCTGCAGGTGAAACGCCCAGCGGGGCATGTCGTGGTAAAAATCCTTCAAATAAGGATTATCGTCCACATCTTCTAAAAAAACTTCCCAGCGAAAATGCTGGGCCAACTTGTGGGCCAGCGTGGTTTTACCAGCCCCAATGTTGCCGACAATGGCAATGTGCATGCGCTACAGAGAAAAATAAACGAGAAGAAAGCAGAACCGCAAAGGTAGCAGCACCGAATAATAGTAAGCTATTTATTGACAGTTGCCTATATTTGGTTTGTCTTCCGTCTGTGCTCCGTCCTGCTATGTCTTCTTCTCATCCTACTCAGCATTTCACGCTTACCGATGAGCATGGAGCCGACCTGGCCGAGTACGTCATTTATCCCGAAGATTCCCTGCTGTGCGTGCACTGGCACGGCCATCTTACCGGGGCCGAAATTGTGCGCGGCGTGAAGCACGGCAGTTCCTGGCGCGACCAGTTCACGTACACGATGATTCTGAACGACAAGCGCGACACCAGCGGCGACTGGAGCGACGCCCTGCCCTGGCTGCAATACGAATGGCTGCCCGAGGCGCTGAAAGGAGGCTTGAAAGCCCTGGCATACGTATTCTCGCCGGCTCAGGAAAACCGGTTCGCCACCCAGCAATTTGTGGAAGCCCTGCGGCCTCACGTCGCCATTGAGCTCTTTGACGACCCGGCGGTGGCCCTGGATTGGCTGAAGAAGTTAAACCACCCGACCGATGACGCCCCCGCGGGGCCATCCTCGGCCGGGTAGCAGCGGCCCGCTATTCGTCAATCGCCTTTTTCACCTGCCGCGCGCCGCGCAGGGTGTGGAATTCGCCCTGGAAGGAGCGAATCCGCAGACGCTCTTCCAGCGGCAGGTCGGTGCGCACTTGCCCGTAGCGCTGGTTGAGGCGGGCCAGCACCACGCCGGCGTTGTCCCAGTCCTGCGCGCTCCACTGGCGGCGCTCGTCGCGCGTGCTGGCAATAAACCGCTCGTAGAGGTCGGGCAGCTGGCTGGCCGATACGCGGGCCAGGTTCACATCGGAATTGAGGAGGCGCTGCTGAATAGGGTCGGAATTGGGGCGGGACGGGGCGGCGGCGGCGGTGCGCGGCCGGCCCGGTAAGTCGTGGGTAGGGCGGCGGGCGCCGGTGAGCTCGCCAGGCTGGCGTGGGGTGTCGGTGGTAGTTTGGGCGGTGGCCAGGAGTGGCAAACCGGCCAGCAAGAGTATCAGCAAGGGTGCAGATTTCATAAAGAAGGAAATAATAAGAACCAGAATAGCGCCTTTAACGCAAGGAGCGCGCCAACCGTATCTGAACCAGAAGCCGGATTTCGTTTTTTTCGGCCCAATTTCGTGTTTTACTGCTTATGACTTCTGACGCCCCTACCGCGCCGCCGCGCATTGAGCCCGCCACGCTCAAAGACATTCCGACTATTATTCAGCTGGCCGAGGCTACCTGGGAGCCCACGTATCGGTTCATCATCTCGCGCGAGCAGATTGACTACATGTACCGGGTGATTTACACGCCGGCCTCGCTCCAGCGGCAAATGGCCGAGCAGCAGCACTCGTTTCTGCTGGCGTACGTGGCGGGCGAGCCAGCCGGTTTTGCTTCCTTCAGCCCGTTGCCGGCCGCCGAAGACGACGAAGCGGGCTTCAAGCTGCACAAGATTTACGTGCTGCCCACCCGGCAGGGTCAGGGCCTGGGCGTGCATCTCATTGAGGCCGTGGAAAACGCGGCCCGCGCCGCCGGCGGCCAGTTTCTGGACCTGAACGTGAACCGCTACAACCCCGCCCTGGCCTTCTACGAGCGCCGTGGCTTTGCCCGGCACCGCGAAGTAGACGTGCCCATCGGCCCCTACTTCATGAACGATTACATCATGCGAAAAGAGTTATGAGTTGTTTCGACGGAACTTGCAGCATCAGCTTTCTGACGAGCTTTCCCTCCGCGTCCCTCTTCGAGAAAGTAACCGTGCGTAAGTCTTATTTGAAAAGCTACTAAATCAAAACCCAACACATTTCTAAACTCATAACTGATGAAACTCACCGTACTTTCCAATGGCTCCCTCCGCGTAGAGGGCGAAAACATCGAACTCGTTGACGCCCAAGGCCAGCCCTACGGCCTCGGCGGCCGCGAGCGCATCAGCATCTGCCGCTGCGGGCTATCCAAGCAAAAGCCGTTCTGCGACGGCTCGCACAAAGGCCACTTTGAGCACGACGCCACAGCGTTTGATTTGCCAGCACCCAAGCCCGCCGTGTAATCACACATCCGCGCAATAGAAAAGCCCGCTGACCAATTGGCCAGCGGGCTTTTTGCTGTCGCAGGAAATCGAGGTTATAACCTCTATTCTACCATCAAGCGCTGCGTGACCTGGCCACAGCCCACGACGTACATGCCGGCGGGCAGGCCGCGCAGGTCCAGCGCAGCCTCGGAACCAACCGGGGCGAGGTAGCGCCGCACCACGCGGCCCAGCGCGTCGGTGAGGGTGAGGGGCAAATGGGGAGCGCCAGCGGGCAGACGTAGCGTGGCCGTACCGTGGGCCGGGTTGGGGAAGAGGGCGGCGGGCGTGGCACGGGCCGATGGCGTGGTGGCCAGCGGCGCATTAGGGTCGTAGATGCCAAAGTGAGCGAGGTGTTTGCTACCGTCGCCGGTGGTGGTAAACGTTCCGCCCACATAGAGTTGGCCATTGGGACCAGGAGCCAACGCCCACACAACATCATTGGTGCCGGTGCCCAAACTGCTCCACGCTGTACCATTCCATTTAGCTACCCGGCTGGCGGGCACCCCACCGGCTTGGCTGAAATGGGGGCCGCCGACGTACACTTCCCCAGTGCCCGTCACGACTATGCCAAAAATGGTGTCACCCACCCCATTGGCGGCCCCCGTACCTAAGCTGCTCCAAGTGGTGCCATTCCAGCGGGCCACGCCGTTGGCCGGGATACCGCCCGCTTGGCTAAAGGTGCCGCCCACGTATAGGTCACCATTGGCGACCACGGCCAAGCTAAACACGCTATACCCGACACCATTGGTAACCCCCGTGCCCGTGCCCAAGGCGCTCCAGTTGGTACCATTCCAACAGGCCACGTAGTGGGCCACTATGCCGCCGGCCTGGGTAAATTCTCCGCCTACGTACAAGTCTCCGTTGGCCGCGAGGGCCAGCACGTTTACATAGCTGTCCAGCCCGGTTCCCAAGCTGCTCCAGCCGGTGCCACTCCAACGAGCCACGCGGTTGGCACTGGCCCCACCGGCCTGCGTAAACACGCCTCCCACGTACACGTCGCCGCTGCCACTAATAGCTAGCGACTCAACATAGCTGTTAACCCCGTTGGCGAGGCCGGTGCCCAGCGAACTCCAGGCTCCGTTGCTCCAGCGCGCTACGTTATTGGCCAGAGTGCTGCCCGCCTGGCCAAAGCTGCCGCCGACGTACACATCGCCGTTGGCAGCCACGGCCAGCGCCGTCACCGAGCTGGGGTAGATGCCGTTTGAGATACCGGGGCCCAGCGTCACCCAGGCCGTACCATTCCAGCGCGCTACGTTATTGGCCGGCGTGCCGCCTGCTTGTGTGAAGGTTCCTCCCGCGTAAACATCGCCATTGGCGGCCACGGCCAGCGCATACACCGGGCCGTTCACCCCGTTGGCTTTCCCGCTGCCAGGGGCCCACGGGGTCCATGCCGAGCCATTCCAGTGGGCAACCCGGTTGGCCCCTACGCCACCAGCCTGCGTGAAGCTACCGCCCACGTATACCCCGCCGGCAGCGTCGATGGCCAGCGCCGCAGCATAACCGCCTGCTAGGCCAGCGCCTATCGAGCTCCACGTAGTGCCGTTCCAGCGGGCTATTTGATTGGCCGCCATGCCACCAGCCTGCGTGAAACCGCCGCCCGCGTAGACGTCGCCCGTGCTGGTTACGGCCAGCGCAACCACGTCTACGTTCAGGCCATTGGCGGCACCAGTGCCCAGGCTGCTCCAAACAGTGCCATTCCACCGGGCTATTCGGTTGGCCAAAACGCCGCCGGCCGCGACAAAGCGCCCGCCCGCGTACAGGTCCCCATTGGCCGCCACAGCTAAGGCATTAACGGCGCTGTTTGTGCCGTTGGCCCCTGCAAAACTCAATGAGCTCCACGTTAAGCCATTCCATTTGGCCACGTTATCGGCCGATATGCCTCCGGCTTGGGTGAACTGGCCACCCGCGTAAACCTCGCCGCTGGCCGCTACCGCCAGCGCCAGCACGTAGCTGGACGACCCGTTGGGAATGCCAGTGCCTAATGCATTCCACGTGGTGCCGTTCCAGCGGGCCATGTTGGCGGCCGCCACCCCGCCCGCTTGAACGAAGCTGCCGCCCGCGTACACATCCCCATTGCCGGCTACGGCCAGCGCGTTCACAACATAGCCGCTGCCAGCGCTCACCCCATTGGCCGCGCCCGTGCCGAGGCTGCTCCAGGCCGTACCGTTCCACCGGGCTACATGGTTGGCCGCCACCCCGCCCGCCTGCGAAAACTGCCCACCCACGAATAAATCGCCATTACTCGCCACAGCTAACGCACGCACATAAGTATCAAATACGCCGTTACTGACAATGCCCGTACCCAGGGCACTCCAGGCAGTGCCATCCCACTTGGCTACCCGATTGGCCGATATGGTGCCCACCACTGTAAAAGCCCCGCCGATGTAGATGTTGGTGCCAGCCCGCACCACCACCTGCACCTCACTATCGGTCCCATTCGGCAGCCCAAACCCATTCTGCCACCGCTCATCGCCCGCGCCCGTCGTGCCAGCCGGCCGAAACACCGGCCGCCCATCGGGCGCGGTGTCCATCCAAAATTGCCGGGCATCGAAGGAGCCATTGGCCCCGGCTTTTAGCGTACCATCCGGGTTCAGGGCCTCGGCAAGGGAGCGGCCGGTTGGTGGGGTGGTGGCTCGGGCCGCGCCTTGCAGGCCCAGCCCGAGGAGCACCGTCAGCAGGAATCGGGAGAAGTAGTTGTTCACTGAATAAAAAGTGGAAAGGTTGAAATGAAGTTGAAAGATACTGGCATGGGGGCCGAGAGCGGCACCGGCACACTAGGGCGTGAGGACATTAAGAAATGAGTTATTCATCTAAGCCAATCAAGTGCTGCTCCGATATGCCAGAACGCGAGGAAGGAAACGATGGTCTTCTCGTAGCGGGTGGCCAAGCGGCGATACTGCTTCATGCGTCCGAAAAAGCGTTCGATT
>NZ_JNLX01000035.1 GCF_000715495.1 Hymenobacter sp. IS2118
GCGCAGTCCCAGGCGCGCTCACGGCTCGCTACCTGGGGCAGCAGCCAGTCGTAGAGCGCGGCAGGGTAATTAATGCGGTAGCGGGCGTAATCGGCAGCTTGCGTAGAAAAACGGTCGAGTGCGGGCATGGTGGTGGGAATTGGGGGGGAGGTGCATGACGTTGCAGATGGCCAATGCGCCCAAACGACCCCAACCGTTACCCGTCGTATCTTTACCCCAAATCAAGCGGTTTGCTGGCCAAAGCATCAAGGTCAGCCTTTTACCATTCTCAATAAGCTGAACCTTGACGTTTCACGAATTTAACCT
>NZ_JNLX01000036.1 GCF_000715495.1 Hymenobacter sp. IS2118
CGACGGGCCTGAACCTGAGCAGCCGCTCGGCCACGGGCGAGGCGCTGAGCATCGACGGCCGGCCGGCCTTCACGGCCGCCACGCGCATCGCCCTGGCCGTGGGCGTGCCCGCCGCCGGCGCCTACACCCTGAGCGCCGCTGCGCTGACGAACCTACCCACCGGGCTCGACGCCTACCTCAGCGACGCCGCCACGGGCCAGACGCTCAAGCTAGCCAGCGGCACCGCGTATAGCTTCAGCGTCACAGCCGCAGAGGCGCAGGCCCTGCTGCTGGGGCGCTTCACGCTGAGCTTCAGCAACAGCGCGGTCC
>NZ_JNLX01000037.1 GCF_000715495.1 Hymenobacter sp. IS2118
CGAGTACCTGATTCAGCGCAACGGGGTCGGCAGTTGGGTGCGCACCAGCAGCGTGGCCACCAGCACGGCCAGCTTCCACCCCGTGGTCATGGATTACGTTGGCGCTAAGCCCTGGACCCTTTACGACGCCTACCAAGCCAAGTACAACAAAGCTGCCGCAGCCACCAAGCCCAGTTGGGGCCCAGCCATCCCAGCGGGCCGGCAATACTACTACATCCCCGAAATCAACGGTTTCTACGACGCAATCACCCGCGAGTACCTGATTCAGCGCAACGGGGTCGGCAGTTGGGTGCGCACCAGCAGCGTGG
>NZ_JNLX01000038.1 GCF_000715495.1 Hymenobacter sp. IS2118
GGGTGAAAGCGAAATTCTGCGTGCGGTGGAAGTGACCATCGTGGTGCATGATGACATTATTCCGTGGCGTTATCCGGCGAAACGTGAGCTGCAGTTTGGCGAATGGCAGCGTAACGATATTCTGGCCGGCATTTTTGAACCGGCGACCATTGATATCGATCTGGCCATTCTGCTGACCAAAGCGCGTGAACATAGCGTGGCGCTGGTTGGTCCGGCAGCGGAAGAACTGTTTGATCCGGTGCCGGAACAGGACCTGTTTGAAGCGCTGAACGAAACCCTGACCCTGTGGAACAGCCCGCCGGATTGGGCGGGTGATGAACGCAACGTGGTGCTGACCCTGAGCCGTATTTGGTATAGCGCGGTGACCGGCAAAATTGCGCCGAAAGATGTGGCGGCGGATTGGGCCATGGAACGTCTGCCGGCGCAGTATCAGCCGGTGATTCTGGAAGCGCGTCAGGCGTATCTGGGCCAGGAAGAAGATCGTCTGGCCAGCCGTGCGGATCAGCTGGAAGAATTTGTGCATTACGTGAAAGGCGAAATTACCAAAGTGGTGGGTAAATAATAACTGTCAGACCAAGTTTACTCATATATACTTTAGATTGATTTAAAACTTCATTTTTAATTTAAAAGGATCTAGGTGAAGATCCTTTTTGATAATCTCATGACCAAAATCCCTTAACGTGAGTTTTCGTTCCACTGAGCGTCAGACCCCGTAGAAAAGATCAAAGGATCTTCTTGAGATCCTTTTTTTCTGCGCGTAATCTGCTGCTTGCAAACAAAAAAACCACCGCTACCAGCGGTGGTTTGTTTGCCGGATCAAGAGCTACCAACTCTTTTTCCGAAGGTAACTGGCTTCAGCAGAGCGCAGATACCAAATACTGTTCTTCTAGTGTAGCCGTAGTTAGGCCACCACTTCAAGAACTCTGTAGCACCGCCTACATACCTCGCTCTGCTAATCCTGTTACCAGTGGCTGCTGCCAGTGGCGATAAGTCGTGTCTTACCGGGTTGGACTCAAGACGATAGTTACCGGATAAGGCGCAGCGGTCGGGCTGAACGGGGGGTTCGTGCACACAGCCCAGCTTGGAGCGAACGACCTACACCGAACTGAGATACCTACAGCGTGAGCTATGAGAAAGCGCCACGCTTCCCGAAGGGAGAAAGGCGGACAGGTATCCGGTAAGCGGCAGGGTCGGAACAGGAGAGCGCACGAGGGAGCTTCCAGGGGGAAACGCCTGGTATCTTTATAGTCCTGTCGGGTTTCGCCACCTCTGACTTGAGCGTCGATTTTTGTGATGCTCGTCAGGGGGGCGGAGCCTATGGAAAAACGCCAGCAACGCGGCCTTTTTACGGTTCCTGGCCTTTTGCTGGCCTTTTGCTCATTAGGCACCCCAGGCTTTACCCGAACGACCGAGCGCAGCGAGTCAGTGAGCGAGGAAGCGGAGAGCGCCCAATACGCAAGGAAACAGCTATGACCATGTTAATGCAGCTGGCACGACAGGTTTCCCGACTGGAAAGCGGGCAGTGAAGTGAAGGCCCATGAGGCCAGTTAATTAAGCGGCCGCGATATCCTGCAGATGCATCCAGTACTAGTATGGCCCA
>NZ_JNLX01000039.1 GCF_000715495.1 Hymenobacter sp. IS2118
GGGGGATCCGGCGCGCCTAGGCCTTGACGGCCTTCACTCAATTCGCCCTATAGTGAGTCGTATTACGTCGCGCTCACTGGCCGTCGTTTTACAACGTCGTGACTGGGAAAACCCTGGCGTTACCCAACTTAATCGCCTTGCAGCACATCCCCCTTTCGCCAGCTGGCGTAATAGCGAAGAGGCCCGCACCGAAACGCCCTTCCCAACAGTTGCGCAGCCTGAATGGCGAATGGGAGCGCCCTGTAGCGGCCACTCAACCCTATCTCGGTCTATTCTTTTGATTTATAAGGGATTTTGCCGATTTCGGCCTATTGGTTAAAAAATGAGCTGATTTAACAAAAATTTAACGCGAATTTTAACAAAATATTAACGCTTACAATTTAGGTGGCACTTTTCGGGGAAATGTGCGCGGAACCCCTATTTGTTTATTTTTCTAAATACATTCAAATATGTATCCGCTCATGAGACAATAACCCTGATAAATGCTTCAATAATATTGAAAAAGGAAGAGTATGCGTAGCCGTAATTGGAGCCGTACCCTGACCGAACGTAGCGGCGGTAATGGTGCGGTGGCGGTGTTTATGGCGTGCTATGATTGCTTTTTTGGCGTGCAGAGCATGCCGCGTGCGAGCAAACAGCAGGCGCGTTATGCGGTGGGCCGTTGCCTGATGCTGTGGAGCAGCAACGATGTGACCCAGCAGGGCAGCCGTCCGAAAACCAAACTGAACATTATGCGTGAAGCGGTGATTGCGGAAGTGAGCACCCAGCTGTCTGAAGTGGTGGGCGTGATTGAACGTCATCTGGAACCGACCCTGCTGGCCGTGCATCTGTATGGCAGCGCGGTGGATGGCGGCCTGAAACCGCATAGCGATATTGATCTGCTGGTGACCGTGACCGTGCGTCTGGATGAAACCACCCGTCGTGCGCTGATTAACGATCTGCTGGAAACCAGCGCGAGCCC
>NZ_JNLX01000040.1 GCF_000715495.1 Hymenobacter sp. IS2118
TCAACTTCCTGATGAGTGTTCTCGCAGCGGCTCGCTGCCTGACCCCGGCGGACCTTCGCGGTTTACCGCCGCAAACCGCTGCGAGAAACAACTATGCCTAAGGTCCTCCCGACCAACTCACACACTTTTGCGCCAACCCAAAGCGTGTGAGTACGCCCCAGTACTCACACGCTTTTGCGCCAACCCAAAACGTGTGAGAAAACCGCCGCTCGGTCCTATCTTGGGCCGTCACTTTTGCTGCCCCGCCATGCCCGATGCTTCCGTGCTGCCAGCCATCCGGGCCCACTTCGGGCTGCG
>NZ_JNLX01000041.1 GCF_000715495.1 Hymenobacter sp. IS2118
GCCGCCGCCCCGGCCACGGCCAGCTTCGATTCCGGCTACGACGCCTGGAAGCTGTCCAACACGACGGGCCTGAACCTGAGCAGCCGCTCGGCCACGGGCGAGGCGCTGAGCATCGACGGCCGGCCGGCCTTCACGGCCGCCACGCGCATCGCCCTGGCCGTGGGCGTGCCCGCCGCCGGCGCCTACACCCTGAGCGCCGCTGCGCTGACGAACCT
>NZ_JNLX01000042.1 GCF_000715495.1 Hymenobacter sp. IS2118
CGCCCCGCGCCAGGGGCGCGCGCCGGGCCGCCCCACCTAGCCCGCCGCGCGCCCCTCCCCTCCCCAAACGGCGGACCATGCAAAAATCACCCTCTACCTGTCAGCAGGTTAGCGTAGCTGTACCCACTTTGTCTACGCTCCCATTTAGGAAACAGCGCGGCCACCGGCGCAGGTTCGGGCTGCCGGGGCTGGTCGACCACCGCCCCGGCAGCCCGAACCCTTCGGCCACCGCGCCGCCGCACGGCGGGGCGGATTTTGCCTGACTTTTTTTATTCCTGATTCGATGCTAAACCGTTACCTCCTCGCCCCGCTGGCCGCCCTGCTGCTGGCCACCGCCCCCCACCTCGCCCAGGCCCAGACCGGGGGCGTGGGCATCGGCACCACCGCCCCCGATGCCTCGGCGGCCCAGGATATTGTGAGCACCGGAAAGGGCCTGCTGCCGCCGCGCGTGGCCGCCGCCGCCGGCACCACCGTGCCCGGCGCGACCAGCGTGAACGTGACGGCCTTCGTGGACCAAGTGGAAATCCTGAAACCAATACCAGGGCCGTGGTGGCCAGTGCCTTGCCCGACGCCGGCTACGAGGCATTTATCGCTCTCCTCACCTTTGGCAACTACGGCCTCTGCCTTTGGGATAAATGACGACAACCGGAGGAGGAGCGGCGGGCAGGGAAAAGGCTGGAACTAGCTACCCGCCCGTCCCGACGGCGGCCGCGAACGGCCTGTTTTCGGGCATAAGAGAGTAGCTTAGCGGAACTATCAGAACAGCCGGCTGGCGCAATGATTCTCCCACTGCAATTGCTCCCGACCCTTCCCCGCGCCGTGGCGGGGTGGAAAAAGCGCCAATTCGGTTCGCTGGCGCGGGTGCTGGTGGGCTGCCTGGCAGGCTGCCTGAGTGGCCCACTGCCGGTGCTGGCCGCCCCGCCCCTGCCCCCCGACAGCCTGCGGGCCCGGCTGCGCCGCCCCGGCCTGCCCGACACGGCGCGGGTGCGTACCTACTGGCTACTGGCGCGGGCACTGCGCGGCGTGCAGCTCGACAGCGCCCGCCACTATGCCCTGCGGAGCGTGGCCCTGGCCCGGCGCATTGACGACGCGCCGGGGCTGACCTATGCCCTGAACGCGCTGGCCAGCAGCGAATACCACCGGGGCGACTACCCCGCCGCCCAACGGGCCTACGAGGCCACCCTGGCCGCCGCCCGCCGCGCCAACCTCTGCCCCCTTACGGGCCTGGCCTATTCGGGCCTGGGCATCGTGGCCGATGCCATGAATAACGTGCCGGGGGCCGTGGCGTACTTCGAGCAGGCACGGGCCGTGTACGCCGGGTGCCGCCCCGCCATCCCCGACCGGGAGGTGGGCGTGCTCACCAACATCGGCAACACCTACCTGCAGGTGAAGCAATACAACCGGGCCGACCGCCCTTTGCGGCAGGCCCTGGCCCTGGTTAGCTCCCGCACCACCCCCCCCGACCTGCTCAACCTGCTCGACCTTATCGGGCTGCTCCAACTGGCCCAGCACCATCCCGACTCGGCCGCCGCCACCTTCGGGCGTGAGCTGCGCCTGGCCCGTGCCACCCACGAGGGCCGCTTCGAAACCTACGCCGTGGGCAACCTGGCGGCTACCCGCCTGGCGCTGGGCCAGCCGGCGGCGGCCCTGCCCTACGCCCGGCAAGCCCTGCGCCTGGCCCGTGAAACCGGCGACCAGTCGCAGGTGGTGGAGTATAGCCTGGTGCTGGCCAAAGTGCTGCACGCCCTGCGCCGCCCCGAAGCCTTCGACACCCTGCTGGGCTACACGGTGCTGCACGACGCGCTGAAAAGCCGGGCCCGCAACGAGGAAATCGTGCGCCAGCAAACGCTGCTGGGCGTGGCCGAGCAGCAGGCCCGCATCCGGGCGCTCCGCCAGCAGCGGCGCATCAGCCAGCTGCGGGCCGAGCAGCAGGCCGTCCGCGCCCGGCAGTACGGGGGGGTGGCCGGCGCGCTGCTGCTCCTGCTGCTGGGGGGCGGGGCACTGCTGCTGGCATTGCAGCGCTCGCGGCACCGGCTGCAAGCCTCCGAAACCGCGCTGCGCCAGGCCAACAGCACCCAAAAAGAGCTGATGCGCATCATCGGCCACGATTTGCGGGGGCCGGTGGGCGTGTTTCAGCAGGTGGCACCGCTGCTGCGGGAAGCGCTGGAAACCGGGGCACCCGGCGAGGCGGCGGAGCTGGTGCAGGAGCTTGACGCCACCGCCCAGCACGTGGGCGCGCTGGTCGACAACCTGCTCGACTGGGCCCGGTTGCAAACCGGCCTGCTGACCAGCCACCCCGGACGGCTGCGAGCCGCCCCGGCCGTGCAAGGGGTGGCGCAGCTCTACGCGCCGGTGGCGCAGCGCAAGGGCATTGCCGTGGGCCTCGACGCGGCGGCCGGGGCCTGGGCCTGGGCCGATTTGAACCTGCTCACCGCCGTGCTGCGCAACCTGCTGGCCAACGCCATCAAGTTTACGCCGGCGGGCGGGGCGGTGACGCTGACGGCGCGGGCCACGGCCACCGGCGTGCGCTTCGGC
>NZ_JNLX01000043.1 GCF_000715495.1 Hymenobacter sp. IS2118
GCGACTGGCCGGCGCCGAGGCCGCCAGCTGCGGGGCGCGGGCCAGCACGCACACCGGCCGGCCACCCTGCCGCGCCAGGTACGCCATAATTTCCGCGTCGCTCAGGCGCGTGAAATCCACGACTTCGGTGGCGCAGGCGCCGCAGTGGCGGCCGTCGGCGGTGGGCGTCATGGTGGCCCAGAGCTGGGCGCAGGGCTGCGGAATGGAGATGCGGGGGAGAGTGGCCATGCGGCTAATGTAGGTTTTTGCAGATTATTAGTTCCGGAAGGGCTTGCTGAGCCAGTATTTACTCCAATAATAAAAGCGGCGCGGATGCCAGGGCGCGGGTGGCATCTTACGGACATAGTCCATCAGCATCCCTTTCACATCTTGCTGAAGCCGAAAAACCTGCTCAACCGGCGCCGTACTGGCAACGAGCGTGCGCTGCTGCGATACAAAGCCCACCGACATAACGGTCAGGGTGATTTCCCGGGCACCAAGCAAAGATTCCGGCACCGGCAGCTCAAACTGCCCCTCGGCATTCGTAATAACCCCAAAAACAGTACCGACGATGAGCACCGTACATCCCGGCACCGGCTCACTACTGCCAGCGTCCGTAACGCTACCCCGCAGCACCGGCGCAGCTGCCGCCTGAACATCACCAAGCACCGATTTGGAGGAAGTACTACTTAGCAACGACCTTCCAGCCGCTTGGGCTTCCTGAGTAGCGACGGTTTTTTGGGAACCAGAAGTCCCGACGGTGGGCACCGGACCGCCCGAATATTGGGGGCGGCATTCGGTAGCGGCTTGCGCGCGGGCTGTGATGGCCAGGGTTTCCCGCAGGCCCCACACGGCCACAACGGCCGCCAGCCAGGTGTGCCAGCGCGTGGGGGCAGCCGGGGCGGCGCGCTGCAACGGCCGCTCCAGCTGCCCCGCC
>NZ_JNLX01000044.1 GCF_000715495.1 Hymenobacter sp. IS2118
AGAGTTGTTGTAGCGGTTTATCAATGAGTTAAGCAGAAATTCCACAAACCTGCACACACTTCCAGCGCCACATCGAACTGTTCCAGGTTGTGCATCCGCAAACGGTCTGATAAAATACGATACCTTTTTAGACCCCCGATGCTGTGTTCCACTACTACGCGCTTGCGGGCCTGCTGCGTATTGCGAAACTTATTGTTTTTGGTCAATTGTCCGCCACGCGGTTTTTTTGTGGGAAGAAATAACTTGCCGCATGCATAC
>NZ_JNLX01000045.1 GCF_000715495.1 Hymenobacter sp. IS2118
CGCTGCGGCCCGCAACCGCCGCTGGTGCTGCAACGCCCCCGCATCGAGCCCGGTAACGGCCAGGCTGGGCAAGGTCAGGTCGACGCGCACACCGCCGGGCTGGCCCTGGCCGGGCGCTGGCGGCAGCACGCGCAACGAGCGCAGGCGGAGCGTGCCCGCCGCGGTGGACAGCCGCAGCCCTTCCAGCGAAACCGGGTGGGCCGCCAGCGTTGCCTGGCTTTTGCCCAGCGCCACATTCCAGGACTTCGCAAAAAGCACCCGTCCCTCATCCGCGCCCGCGGCCGAATCATATTGGAGGGAGTTTGCGACCAGCTGAATATCCCAAATAATGGGTGCCTCGGCGATGCCAGTCACGCGCAAAAAGCCATCGCGCACCACAAATTGAGCGAAATCGAGCTGACGCAGCCAGCGCGGCAACGACGGCGGCGACTTGGCTGGTGCGGCCGCCGGCGCTACGGTAAGTCGCGGGCCCTCAAGCAGTAAGGAATCGGCCCGAAAGCGGCGCCGGTGCTGCAAGGCAGCGGCCTCAAACCCCGTCAGCATCAGCCGGGGAAGGGCCAGGCTGAAGCTGGGGTCCTGGGGCTGGCGCGAGCCCGTGGGTACGATGCGCAATGAATCAAGCCGAAGCGACTTAGCCGCCGTGGACAATCGCAGGCCTGCCAGTGCCAGTGTGTGGCCCGCTACCAGCGCCTGGGTTTGCAGCAGCTTCAACTCCCAGTTCGCTGCGTAGGCCACGCGCTGCGAGTCGGTAGCGGCGCTGGCGCTGATTTCCAGGTCACGGGCACTCAGGTTTACTTGTTGGAAGTGAGCCGTGGGCTGGCTGTCGGGCCGGTAGTTGGCCTGGGTGTGCAGCAGGCCAAAGTAGCCGACTGCCACGCCGGCTACATTCAGCGGCAGCCGCTCGTGTAAAGGTTGGGTGGCATTTGGGGGCGGTTTCCGGGCCAGGGCCAGTACTTCAATCCGGGCCGAATCGAGCACGAGGCTGTCGATGGGCACCACGCCTTTGCGCAGCAGCGCCAGCAGCCCCACGCCCGTGAGGTGCAGCCGGGCCGCATTGAGGCGCACGCGGGGCAGCGTGTCGGCTACTTGCGCGGCGGGGCGCAGCCGCAGGCCGCGCAGGCGAATGGCGCGCTGCCAAAGGTTGGTGCGCAGCTCGGCTACCTGCAGGCGGTACTGGCCGTTGGTTTGGGCCGCCACTTGTTGCTCTAGCTTTTGCTTCAGCCACGGGTCCAGAAAATGCGAGGCCAGCAGTGCCAGCCCCAGCAGCAGTCCGGCCAGGCCTAAAAGCCACCACAGCCAGCGGCCGGACCGGGCTGCCGGCGGCCCGGCCGGCGAGGCGGGACCAAGGGAAAGACTAGCAGCGGCAGGCGTTTCGGGCACAGGAACAGGAGCAAGGCGGGTATAACGAAAAAGGGTTCGGGTAGGGTTTGGAGTAAAGGCCCTAATTCGATGAAGCAGGTGGTTTTCCCGACCAAAAAGGCAATTCTAATTCCCGACAAACTCAAATTGTTTGTTTCCTGTGCCACGACCGGGTTTGCTGCCGTTACTTTGGGCATGCTTCTTCCCGCAACTGCCGACGACCTTGGCGCCGCGCTACTGGCGGCTTTATGCCAGCCCAGTGGCTGCATGGTTTTTGGGGTGAGATTTTGGCGGAATGCACCTTCGCACGGCATTTCGACAAGCGAAAAATTCCGCCGCCAAATGCACCTGCGCGCCAACCCGGTGACCAATTCTCCAGTTTAATCTGCCATGTTCGCTATTACCTCGCTGCTCAATCCCCGCAACGCCAACCGCATCAACCGCATTGTGAAAGGGCTGGAAACCAAATTCGGCCTCGACGATGTGCAGGACACTCCCGACCCGCACCTGACCTACCTGCTCACGGGTACCCGCCGCCTCGCCGACCTGAAAGCCGTGCTGCGGGAAGTAGCCGGCACCACGCCACCGTTTTCGGCCTACACCACGGGCTTGGGCGTTTTCCCCGGCGACAACCCGGTTATCTACATTCCCGTGCTGCGCTCCAACGACCTGAATCTGCTCCATCAGCGCGTGCTCGATGTGACCGCGCCGCTGTGTCGTGCCGGCTCCTACTACAGCCCCGACCGCTGGCTGCCGCACCTTTCCCTGGCCTTGCACGACACCACGCCCGACCTGCTGGGCCCCGTCCTCAGCCACCTCAACCAGGAAACCTACAACCTGCGGCTGAATGTGAACAACCTGGCCCTGCTACGCAAAAAAGGCGACCTCTTCGTGCGTGAAGAACTGTTTGAGCTCACCGGCAAGCCCTGATTTTTAGTTGTTTATTGCTTGTTGTCAGTGGGTTGAATATTATCTGTTTAACAGCCAGCAACCAGCAACTAAGCCCCGGCATTATCCAGCGACTGCCACAGGTATTTGCTGGCGAGTGAGCGGTACGGGCGCCAGCTTTCGGCAATTGCGAGCATGCGTTTTTGCAGGGCCCGGCCGGTTTCTTCCAGGCCGTAGAGGCGGCGCATGGCGTTTTGCGCGCCCAGGTCGCCTTCGGGAAACACATCGGGCTGGTCGAGGGCAAAAAGTTGCAGCATTTGGGCCGTCCAGCGCCCCACGCCCCGAATAGCGGTCAGGTGCTGCGTAAAATCTTCTCCCGACAGCTTGCTGAGGTGGTCGTAGTCGAGCAGGCCCCGTTCGTTGTACGCAGCAATGGCTTTGAGGTAGCCCGCTTTCTGGCGCGAAAGGCCCGCGCCGCGCAGCACATCCTCGTCCAGGGCCAGTACTTCGCGCGGCTCGGGGTAGCCCTCGGGCAGGAACAGGGCCTGAAAGCGTTTCCAAATGGCCGCTGCGGCCTTGGTCGAAATTTGCTGGCTGACAATGGCCCGCAGCAGCGCCAGGTACAAGTCTTCGTGCGGCCGGGGCTGGATTTCGCGTCCCTGCGCAATCACGAGGCCCAAAACCGGGTCGGAAGCAGTGAGGTGCTGAATAGCGGTTGAGTTGCTCATGGGTAGCGGTTGGGTGGCTGAATTTGGGCGTCAATATAAATCTTTGGGGTGGGTGGGCACCAGCACGGTATCCAGTACCTCGCCGGTGGGCAGCAGGCGTACGCCCGCCAGGTGGCGCCGCAAATAAGCGCCGGTATCGACGTAAAGCGTATTGGTGGCGGCATCGGCCAGCGGCATGCCATCGGGCGTGGGCGTGTGGCCCACCACCTGCAGCTGCGAAAGCCTGCGGAGTGCGCCGCGCCGCCAAAGCAGGCCGTCGGGGTGGTCGGGGTCGAAGGCGTGGGGCGAGCTGGCCAGTCCCGCGTGGCTGACCAGCACGGCTTCGTTCTGCCACAGAAGCGGCCGTTGGGCCAGCCACGGCAGGTGCTGGGCCAGCAGCCTGGGGCGGCCTTTGTACTGCTGGGCGGTGGCGCGGCCGCCCCACTGCAGCCAGCTGGGGAACGGCCCCGAAGGGCCAAAGTGTTGCAGCATGGCCTGCTCGTGGTTTCCGCGCAGGAACGTGGTGGAGTCCGGGTACCGGTCGTTCAAGGTGCGGGCCAGCTCCACCGTTTCGGGCGAATGGCGGCCCCGGTCCACCAGGTCGCCCACCTGAATGAGCCGCTCGGTGGCCGGCTGCCAATGCTCCAGCACCTCGCCAAACGTATGGACGCAGCCGTGGATGTCCCCGATAATGAAAAGATTCATGCACTGAGTAACGAAATTGGTCCGCTTTTGGCCTGAAACAATTCTTTATAGATTCGATTTAAAGTTGCTATTGCTGCCACAACCGAAGCAGGCGCCCTGAGCGGCAACGCCCCGGCCTGAATGCAGGCAGCCAAACCCCTAATCCGTACTTTTGCCCTACGGCGGCCCTTCTGGGCGCGCTTCGTTTTATTGCTTTATGCCTATTCGTCGAGTTTTACGTCCCATCCGGGAATTATCTGAAAGTGGGAAGCTGGCTGGGCTGCTGCTCATTCTGGCCACTATCGTGTCGTTGGTGCTCAGCAACACCAGCACCAGCGCACGCTACCTGAGCCTCTGGGACTTGCACGTGGGCTACGGCGTGCTTAATAAAACCGTGACCCACTGGATAAATGACGGCCTGATGGCCATCTTCTTCTTTCTGGTGGGCCTGGAAATCAGGCGTGAGGTCATCGATGGCGAGCTGTCGAACCCGCGCCAGGCCATGCTGCCCGCTCTGGCGGCCATTGGTGGCGTGGCCGCGCCGGCCCTCATTCACCTAGCCTTCACGCAAGGCCAGCCGGAGGCCTCGGGCTGGGCCATTCCCACTGCCACCGACATTGCTTTCTCGCTGGGTATTCTGGCCTTGCTGGGCAAGCGGGTGCCGGCCAGTTTGCGTATTTTTCTCACCGCGCTGGCCATTATCGACGACCTGCTGGCCGTGCTCATCATCGCGCTGTTCTATTCGGGCAACCTGCACCTGGCGTACCTCACGGCGGCGGCTGGCGTTTTCGCGCTGCTGCTGCTCCTCAACCGTTTGAAAGTGAAGCCTGTTGGTATTTACCTGGGGCTGGGGCTGGTGCTGTGGTTCTGCGTGCTGGAGTCCGGCATTCACGCCACAGTGGCCGGGGTGTTGCTGGCCCTCACCATTCCAATTCCCCACATCGAGCGGCTGGAGCACGCTTTGCAGCGGCCGGTTAGCTACATTCTACTGCCAATTTTTGCGCTCTGCAACACCGCCATTGTGCTGGGTGGCGGCGGGTTGGGGGCAATTTTTGTTTCCCCCGTGGCGCTGGGCATTGGGCTGGGGCTGCTGGTGGGCAAGCCCCTGGGCATTGTGGGGGTAGTGGCCGTGCTGGTGCGCCTGGGGCTGGCACAACTCCCTTCAATGGTGAACTGGCGGCAGATGTTGGGCCTGGGCTTCACGGCTGGTATCGGCTTCACAATGGCCATTTTCATTGCCACGCTGGCCTACCAGGACCCGGCCGTAGTGGACGTTTCCAAGCTGGCCGTACTAATTGGCTCGGCCGTGGCGGCCACAATCGGGGCTACCATTCTCTGGTTCACGAACAATGCGGCCGAGCCGGACGCAGAAAAGGAGGAAACGCAGGAGGCCGTCGTCGCCGCCTCCTCCACTGTCGTGCAATCATGAGAAAGGACTTACTCACAGTTGTTTCTCGCAGAGGTTCGCGGAGGTAAAAAGCGGAGGTTCGCAGAGGTCCGGCATCAGAATCCGCGGACCTCTGCGAGAAAGCTCACCACAAATCTGGCTGCGTAAGTCCTGTCTGAATTAAGAATCGGAAACTGGTTGTTAAGCAGATTGCGCAACCTGCCGCAACGCTACTTCCACCCGAGCAATGCCCGCTTCGTCCACGTCCAGGTGCGTAACGAAGCGCACCCACTGCGGGCCGAAGCCGCTGGCCCGAATGCCCAGCTGCTCCAGGGCCAGCAGGAATTCGGCGGCCGGCTGGCTGTCGTGCAGCCGGAAGATGACGAGGTTGGTTTCCGGGTCCAGTACTTCGGCCACGTAGGGCTGCTGGCGTAGCACCTCGGCCAGGCGGGCGGCGCGGCGGTGGTCGTCGGCCAGGCGTGCCACGTTGTGTTCCAGCGCGTAGAGGCCGGCGGCGGCCAGGTAGCCGGCCTGGCGCATGCCGCCGCCCATCACCTTGCGAATACGCTTGGTTTTCCGAATAAAATCGGCCGAGCCCAGCAGTACCGAGCCCACCGGCGCGCCCAGGCCCTTGGATAAGCACACCGAGATGGAGTCGAATACCTGCCCGTAGTCCTCGCTGCGCTGCCCGGTGGCCACCAGGGCGTTGAAGATGCGTGCCCCGTCGAGGTGGCGGGCCAGCCCGTGGCGCCGGGCCACCTCGCTGATAGCGGCCATCTCGTCCCAGCTGTAGCAGCTGCCACCGCCGCGGTTGTGCGTGTTTTCCAGGCACACGAGGCGGGTGGTGGGGTAATGAATGTTTTCGGGCCGGATGGCGGCTTCCACCTGCGCCGCCGTGAGACGGCCCCGGTTGCCAGCCAGCAGCGCCACCGACGCCCCGGAATGAAAGGCGATGCCGCCCACTTCCCACAGGTACACATGGGCGGTTTGCTCGCAGATAACTTCACTCAGCGGCTCGGTGTGGGCCTTGATGGCAATCTGGTTGGTCATGGTGCCCGAGGGGCAAAACAGGCCGGCTTCGAGGCCAAAGCGGGCCGCGGCCGCTTCTTCGAGGCGGCGCACGGTGGGGTCTTCTTCGTACACGTCGTCGCCCACGGGGGCGGCCATCATGGCCGCGAGCATGGCGGGCGTGGGCCGCGTCACGGTGTCGGAGCGCAGGTCAATAAAGGGCAGGGCAGGGGCTTCAGCGGACATATGGTTGAATTCGACGGATGAAATAAGCAAGTGTAGGCGGGCCGCTAATGAGGCCGCTTGGGGGCGTGACTGCCGCGCTGCCCTGCGTAAAAGTACCGCCCGAAACCGGCCCGTTGCTACTCCCCGGAAGGCACAGTAATTCAGCAAAATGCCTCTTGGGCTTGCACTTTCGAAATGAAAGCCTTACTTTTGCCCTCCGTTTCGTAAGCCCCTAGACTTTAACCAATCCGGCACCATGTCCGTTACCCGCCTCAAGCGCAAGCACCGCAAAAACATTGCCCGTGCCAACAACAAGAAGCACATCATCAAAGAGTTGCTCCGTACGCCCGTTCTGAAAAACGTTGATTTGGAAGAACTGAAGGCCCGTTTCACCACTCCGGCAACTCCTGCTGCTGCCAAAGCCGCTCCCGCCGCCAAAGCTGATAAGGACGAAACGGCCGACAACGCCGCTTCCTTCGAAGCCGCCGAAGCCGTAACCAAGCCCGTGACCGAAGAAGGCCAGGCTGGTGAGCACCCCAAGCCCGAAATCGCGCTGTAAATAACTGCTGCGCCAGCGTTGGCTGCCAGTGGAGTAATCTGCGTGGTTTCCAGTCACTAGCGTACCAATTGACCAAGCCCCGTTCCCTGACTTGCAGGGGGCGGGGCTTGCCTGTTTGTCTTTGGCCAGAATATTATGCGGGTCTACCTGGTAGCACTCGGCGCCAAACCCCATTCAGCATCTGCGAATCATTTGCTGACAACTGTGATATGCTGTTAGGGAGAAAAGCAGGCAGCTAAATCTCAACAGTTCACCAATCAACTGCCCCGCTTGCCGAGCTCCACGGCTTGCAGCTCCACCACTTTGCCCGCGTCGATGCCGAAGCGCAGCAGCGTGCGCACCTGATGGAACCCATGCCGTCCCGCCGCGCCGGGGTTGAGGTGGAGCAAGCCCCGCGCCCGGTCGGGCATCACCCGCAGAATGTGCGAGTGCCCGGTGACGAACAGGCCCGGCCGGGCTGCCGTCAGCAGGGGCCGGGCGGCCGGCGCGTAGTGTCCTGGGTAGCCGCCGATGTGCGTTATGAGCACGCGCAGGCCCTCCACTTCGAAGTCCTGAACCAATGGTTGGGTCTGGCGCACGTCCGTTCCGTCGATATTGCCGTACACGCCCCGGAAGCGCGGCGCCAAGGCCTGCAAGCCGGCCACTACTTGGGCATCGCCAAAATCTCCGGCGTGCCATATTTCGTCGCAATCACGCAAATGGTGCGCGATTCGCTCATCGAGGTAGCCGTGGGTGTCGGAAAGCAAGCCAATACGTGTCATGCCGCAAAGATGCGGCCGGCTGGCAAATCGGTGCCGCCCCGTATCTTGCGGCCGCTGTTCGAAGCCCGTTCCTCTGTTAAATTTCTGACTCCGGCGCTACTTCCTGCCCGTCATCACCTTTTCAATTTGCTATTCCCGATGAATATTTTCATCAACGACATTCCGCTGGTCATCAAAAAACTCAGCGAAAAGGTGTACAAGCACAAGTTCGACCTCGTGCTTAATCCCAACGACGATTTTACGTCGAAAGACTTGGTGGGCGATGTGCTGGTGCGCGACGCCGGCCCGCTATTCATCGACCGTCTGCTGCGGTTAATGGAGGTGAAAAAGCTCAAAAAGCTGAAGTCCCTCACCATGCTGGTTAAGAAGAAGAAGCACGTCATTCTGCACTTTAAAGACCAGTTCAAGATTGCCAAAGCTGGTGGCGGACTGGTGGTGAAGGACGACCAGGTGCTCATGATTTACCGCCTCGGCAAGTGGGACCTGCCCAAGGGCAAGCTCAAAAGCGACGAAGACACGGCCGTTGGCGCCCTGCGCGAAGTAGAAGAGGAAACCAACATCAAGCTGGAACTCGGCGAGAAGCTGCCCAGCACCTGGCACAGCTACGCCTACAAGGGTAATAAAATGCTGAAAAAGACGGACTGGTACCTCATGAAGTCGCTGGATGACAGCCTGATGAAGCCCCAGACGGAGGAATACATTGAAGAGGTGCGCTGGATGTCGCCCCAGGAGGCGCTGTCGAAACTGGAGGATTCCTACGCTTCCATCGCGCTGGTTGTGCGGCACTACCTTAACAACATGGCCGGCAAGCCTGCCAACACGACATCCGCTGCCGGGAAATAAGCAAGAGGCAGCAGGGCGCACGTTGATACAAGTGGCAGACTTATGACGCACAAGTCTGCCACTTGTGCGTCATAAGTCTGCTTGTTCCTTCGTTCTCATTATTTACTACTGCATTGATTATGAAGGCGGGGCTGTTGCTTGTGCTTGCGTTAGGTGGCGCGATGGGGGCTTGTTCCGGCGCCCACGAGCCCGCGTACACCCAGTCCGTAAGCACTGCGCCCGAATCTGCTGCGCAGAAGCCCGTACTTGATGTTCCCGGCTTGCTGAATTTATCCATCAAGGAGCTGAACCACCGCCTGGGTCCTCAAATGCCCGTGCCAAATGGATTTACGGACCCGGTGGTATTGCCCTCGGCAAGGACCCCCGAACGGATGGATTCTGCGGCGCTTTTCCGCTATCAGGGCCTCTCGCTGGTGGTATCCTACGACTACAAAACGGGCCAGGTAAATAACCTCTTACTACTGGGCGCCGACGAGCAGCAGCTGATGAGCAGCGCCAACCTCCAGCTCAGCGGGGAGCAGTACCTGGTGATGCCGGTTTTCGAGCAACGGGCCCCGACCCGTATTATGGGCATCCGCGTTGTCGTTACCAGCCTGGGGCGGCAGAACATCCGCTATTAGGAATCAAAGCGACTGAAGCGAGGGTGCTACCTGGCCAGAGGCGGTAGCGGGAAAGGCAGAAAAGCATCCACGTTGCCGCCAAAGCGGTGAATGTCCCGAATGATGGTGCTGCTAATGGCTCCGAGCGTGGGCGAGGTTAGCAGAAACACGGTTTCCAGGTCCGGATTCACGTGCTGATTGCCGTAGGCGATGGGCTTTTCGTACTCGAAATCGGGGCTGTTGCGCAGGCCCCGCAGCAGGTATTGGGCGCCGGTTTCGCGGGCAAATTCCGCCGTGAGTCCTTTGAAGGTGCGCACCGAAACCCGTGGCTCGTCCTCAAAAACTGCTTCAATAAACGCCAGCATTTGCTCGATGGGCAGGTAGCGCTGCTTGCTGCTGTTGGTGCCAATGGCCACGATAACCTCGTCGAACAACCCGACCCCGCGCCGGACCACGTCGAGATGGCCGTTGGTGAAAGGGTCGAAAGAACCGGGAAAAAGGGCAATGCGGCGCATGGAAGGGAAGAGTTATGAAGTAATCGTGTTGGATTTGACTGTCATACTGAGCTTGTCGAAGTATCGCTACAGCACAAGTAATTCAGTCAAACTAACGAAGCGGTAGAGGGACTTCGACAAGTTCCGTATGACCACCGTTTTTGCTGCCTTTACTTTTACGCGAGTGCTCACAACTCATAACTGCCTCAGCAAAAGTGCAGGCTGAATAAATCGAAATAGCGGTACTCAAACACGTCGTTGAGCCGGTAGCTGTACTGTACGTTGCCGGGCCGGGAGCCAAACCGGACGTTGCGCAGGTAGGTGCGCAGCAAGCTGAATATCGCCGAATCGGGCATCAGCTCACCCCACACGGTTACCTCATCCTGGTCGGGGTCGAGGCCAAGCTCCTGCATCACGAGGATGGTGTAGTACACCACATCTTCGGCGGTGGTGCAGGCAAAAACGTTGCAATACTCCAGGTTCTGGCCCATTACCACCAGCGTCAGTTCGTGCTGGCCGGGGTTGAGGTAGAGGCGGCGCGGGGCTGCGGCGCCGCGCTGGTGCACCACGCCCGCCAGCAGCGCGCTGGTGTGGTGCAGCATGCGGCCGGTGGCGCCGTGGGTGGCGGCCAGCCAGTCGGCCAGCGCCGTGTCGGCGGCAAATACGTTCACGAACTCCTGGCCGGGGTGGGTGGTGTGGCGCACGGTTTCGGCGGGCGTGAGGGTGTGGTGCAGGCGCAGGGCGGCGGCCTCGTCGCCGGGCCGGAACAAAGACGCGGGCAGCAGCGTGAAGGCCCGGCCCGTGACGGCCAGCCGCACCGCGTTCCAGCCGCGCTGACCCAGGAAATCGTGCTGCGCGGCCAGGGGCGGCACCCCGCCGGCCGTTAGCGCGTAGTCTTCCAGGGCCACAAATTTGCCGCGCTCTACATCGGCTACGGCCAGGTAGAGGCGTGCGGGACCAGCCAGCAGGTACAGGTTGTAGGCAGCGGGATTGGCGGGGTCAAACGTCTCGTCGTGCAAGCGCAGGAGAGAAGACGGCGCAGCCGGGGAAGCAGAAGAAGCAGCGGAAACAGGCACAAATCGAAGCTAAACGGGCACAATGGCCGGGGCTAAAGATAAGGCCGCGCTTCAGGAAGAACGAAACAGGATAAGGGCAGGAACCGCAAATCGGCTACTCGTTCTGTGCGGCCGGGCTAGACAAAGCGGGTTTGCGGCACGAATAAATCGTCGGTGCTGAGCACCATGCGCAACACCGGATGCACCTGGGCCGGGGGCAGTTGCATGAGCTGGCGCGGCGTGAACCAGGCTAGCTCCGTGAGCAGCTGCTGGTCCGGGGCGTGTTCGGGGTCGTGCCCCAGCTCGGGCTGGGCATCCGCCTGATTTTTTACTTCGAAAAACAGCTCCAGCGCCTGTAGCTTATCGGTGGCGAATTCGTGGAGGTGCAGAAAACGTCCGGCCGTTACGTCCAAACCCGTTTCTTCCTGAAATTCGCGCGCCAGCGCCGCACGAATGCTCTCGCCAAACTGCCAGCCGCCGCCCGGTGGCGACCAAAAAGGCTGCCCGTTGGCCAAAAGCCCGCGGTGGGCCGCCAGCAGCACCGCGCCGTCGCGCAAGAGCAGTCCGCCCACCCGCACCCGCACCAGGCCGGAATAGGCCTGAAGCAAGGCATCGGAAGAAATAGTATTCGAAATTGACATAATGGGAGCGGGCGCCCACGATGAATTTGGGTTTTGGCGTCCGGCAGTGTACGATTAACGGCCGGTTGTCGGCGTTGTTTTACGCCATTACAAAAAGAAAGAATTAGCCCCGGCTAAAAAAGGGCTAAACCCGCAGCTGCCGCCGGGCCCGCCAGCGGCCCAGCCGGCTCACCACAAACACGACCAGCAGCACCACTACGCCCGCCGCTACCAGCGGCAGCAGCAGCGTAAACGTTACCCCGCCCACGGCCAGGGCGTTTTCTACGGTGGCCAGCACGGGGTTGCCCAGGCCGCCGGTGGCCACGGTCGACGCGCCCCGCAGCAGCGCCGTGCCGGTTTGGATGATGCCCGCCGTGCCGCCGCCCACCAGCACGCCCAGCGTCCAGCGCAGGGTGGGGTCGAGGTGGGGCAGGGCCGAGGTCATGAGAATGGTGCCGGCAATGAAGGAAGCCGGTGTGGTGAGGGTATCAAGCAGGTTGTCGACCACCGGCAGGTAGTAGCCCGCTATTTCCACCACCGTGGCCGTGGCCAGGGTAAGGAGGGCCGGCCAGCTCCCCAGCCACGCAAACCCGGCCGCCGGCGTCATGTAGCCAAAATGGTAGGCCAGGCTGGCCGTCAGCAGGGGCACAAACACCCGAAACCCACTGGACGCCGCCAGCCCGAGGCCCAGCGCGCCCGCCACCAAATACTGCATCGTGGGCAAGTGGTCCATCGGTTTTAAGGAGCTAGGGTGAAGGAGGGGAAACCGGCGCCCGCGGCGGCACCAGTACCTTTGAGTATCGGGCTGCTGCGGGCCATTGAAATGGCCGCCAAGCTATTCCAAGGGCCAATAAGCAGTTTTTCGAAGCAAACAAACCCAAAGAACAGCGTCAGCGTCGGCCGAATGGTCGGCTTAGCGCCTGTTGCTCAGCAAAAATAAACGTTTTCAGTGTCTACTAATTCAGAAAAAGCCGCTCCGGCCGAAACCCTCGCCGCGCTCGAAACCCGCATCCGTCGCAAGCTCACCGGCCAGCGTTTCATGCACCTCATCGGGGCCGATTTGACGGTGATAACGCCCGGTCGGGTCGAGGCCGAACTCTTGCTGGAGCAGCAGCACCAGCAGCAGCGCGGCTTTGCCCACGGCGGCCTCATCGCCACCCTGGCCGATTTGGTAGCCGGTTTTGCCGGCGTCACCCTCATTCCCAACCACTTCGGGCTGGTGACGTCCGACCTCAAAATATCTTACCTGCACCCCGGCGTGGGGCAGAAATTAAAAGCCATTGGCTGGGTGTTGAAAGCCGGCCGCCGCCTGCAGTTTTGCGAAGCCGAGGTGTGGTGCGACGGTCTGCTCATCGCCAAAGCTTCGGCGACGATGGCCGTGATTGAACCGGTTGGCAAGTTGACTGAATAACTGCTATTACATAGCCCTAACGCCAACCTCACCCCCTAACCCCCTCTCCAAAAAAGAGGGGGAACTAGTTTTTAGTATTAGTCTCTCAAAACTAGATTTTTAGAGTTAAAATTAGTCCCCCCTCTTTTTTCGGAGAGGGGGTTAGGGGGTGAGGTTGACGCCTGGACTGCGTAACAGAATAAGTTGAATACCAAGAATAAAGCTGGTAGCGAAAAGCTAATGGCTCATTACCTGCATTATGCTCAAACTCCGCACGCCCTCCGTTCGCGACTACTTTCCCTACGAGCCCACCGACGACCAGGCGTACCTGTTCACGCAGCTCGATGCGTTTTTGCGCGACGACCTGCCGGGCCGCAAGGTGTTTGTGCTGCGTGGCTACGCGGGCACGGGCAAAACCACCGTCATCAGCGCCCTGGTGCAGTGGCTGCACAAGCTGCAGCGCCGCTACACCCTGATGGCGCCCACCGGCCGCGCCGCCAAGGTGATGGCCGGCTACGCGGGCGTGCCCGCCAGTACCATCCACAAAAAAATCTATCGCCAAACCTCCGGCGCGCCCAGCGAGCGGCTCAACTTCCAGCGCCAGCCCAACCGCACCGAGCAAACCCTCTACATCGTGGACGAGGCGTCGATGATTTCGGACGAGAAAGCCTTTGGCGAAAGCGGCCTGCTCGACGATTTGATGGGGTTCGTGTTCGAAAAAACCAGCAACAAGCTGCTGCTCATCGGCGACACGGCGCAGCTGCCGCCCGTGGGCCAGCTCCTGAGCCCGGCCCTCGACCCGGAGCTGCTGGCCCACCGCTTCCGCGCCACCGTGGGCAGCGTGGAGCTGCGCCAGGTGATGCGCCAGGCCCAAGAATCGGGTATTCTGGTGAATGCCACCGAGCTGCGCGAAGAGCTGCGCTCGGAAGTACCTAATATTCAGCTGCACACCAAGGGCTTCGGCGATATTTTTAAGATGGGCGGCGACAAGCTGGAAGACGGCTTGCGTTGGGCCTACCGCAATTTCGGGCACGAAAATACCACTATTATTTGCCGCTCCAACCGCAACGCTAACCAGTACAACCAGCTCATTCGGCGAGCATTGTTCGATGCCGAGGAGGAAATTGAGGGCGGCGACTACCTCATGGTGGTGCGCAACAACTATTACTGGCTGCCCAAGGATTCCGAAATCGGCTTTTTGGCCAACGGCGACTTCCTGCAAATCAGCAAAATAGTCCGGCGGGAGGAAGTGTACGGCTTCCATTTTGCCCAGGCCCAAGTGCGGCTCGTGGACTACCCCGACGAGCCCGAAATTGAAGTGAAACTGCTGCTCGACACCCTGCACACCGAAAGCCCGGCCCTGCCCGCCGACCGCAATAACGCCCTGTACCTGGCCGTGAGCGAGGACTATGCCCACCTCAAAACCAAGGGCGAGCGCTACAAGGAAATGCGCAAAGACCCGTACCTGAACGCGCTGCAAGTGAAATTTGCCTACGCCCTGACCTGCCACAAAGCCCAGGGCGGGCAATGGCAGGCCGTGTTCGTAGACCACGGCTTCCTCAAGCCCGATGAGCCGCTGGCGGGCGAGTTTGCGCGCTGGCTCTACACGGCCATCACGCGGGCCTCCGAGCGGCTCTTTCTGCTCAACTTCCAGCCCAAGCTGCTGAGCGACGTGCCGGAGGAGGAATAGGGCAGCATACGAAACGGGCCGAGGAAATGCCTCACGCACAAAATTGCGCTAATCTGTTCTTTCGCAGAATCATAAGCGGAATGAATTGGTTGAGGACGTAACTTCGGTGCGCCTTTGGAGTGGCCGGCCCAGTTTGGTCGGAAATTTGCCTGACGGCCCGAAACCAGTAAATTTGCTCACCCCAGCTTTTTAGCGAACCCTTTTCACTCCCATTTTTCCCTCTCATGAAGAAAACCTTGCTTCTCGCCCTGGGCCTGACCGCCGCCGCTTACACCGCCCAAGCCCAGGCTGCCATGCCCGCCGCCAAAGCAGCTGGTCCCGTTGCCGGTCCCGCCATCACCTTCGAAGAGTCGAAATTCGACTTTGGCGCAGTAGCGCAGGGTGCCGTGGTCGACCACACCTTCAAATTCAAAAACACGGGCACTGCCCCCCTCATCATCTCCAATATTGGCGTGAGCTGCGGCTGCACCACCCCCGAGTGGACCAAAACGCCGGTGATGCCCGGCAAAACCGGTAGCATCAGCGCCCACTTCAACACTGCCGGCAAACTGGGCATGCAAAACAAGGTTCTGACCGTTGAGTCGAACTCCCCGGCCGGCAGCACCTCCGTGGCCCTGGTCGGTGAAGTGAAGGAGCCTTCGAGCTTGCCGACTTCGGACGCCCGCACTGCCGACGGTACCACCAGCATGACGACCGGTAGCAAAAAAGTGAAGGAAAAGACTTCCGACTCGAAATTCAAAGCCAAAGTGAAGTAAGACTTCCCCGGTTTCAAACATCAAAAAGGGCCATCCGCACTGCGGATGGCCCTTTTTGATGTTTGAAACCGGCCGCTGCCGCTACAATTTGCGCACGGCCAGCAGCAGGCTAAGCCAGCCGCCCAGCAGCAGCAGTCCGCCGATGGGCGCCACGGCGCCGAGCTTGGTGATGCCCGTGAAACACAGCGCATAAAGCGAGCCGCTGAACACGAGAATGCCACCCACCCAGAGCCAGCCCGTGGTGCCCAACGCCCGCAGCTCGGGCCGCAGGGCCCACAGCACCCCAATGGCGAGCAGCGCCAGAACGTGGTAAAACTGGTAGCGAACAGCCGTTTCGAAGGTATCGAAGCGGCCGGATTTTTCCAGCATGGGGCGCAGGGCGTGGGCGCCAAACGCGCCAATGGCCACGCCCAGGCCCCCAAGCAGGGCCGCAAGTTGAAGGATAAGGCGAGCAGTCATACGAGTGGGATAATTAGGCGGAAGATGCCCCCAAAGGTACGTGCCGGAGCGGTGGCAGCGCCCTCAGATTTGCCGTTTCAGGCGTAGTGAGGCGGTGTGCAGATTGCCATCGCGCCGCCGCAGCACCATAAACAGCGACCGGCCGTCTTCGGAGTGCAGCATGCGGTCGAGCTGGGTAAGCGAGAAAGCATCGGCTGGCATGAAGTTGATGCTTATCAGCTCATCGTCAACGGCCAGCCCGGCCGCTTCGGCCGGGGAATTGGCCATGACGCGGAGCACGAAAAACCGCCGGTACAGCGGGCCGGCTGCCAGCAGCTCGATGCCGCACATGTCGTGCTCGAAAGGTTGGCGGAATTTGGTGTTGGGCCGCAAAAGCAGCTGCTGGTGCGGGTAGTCGATAATGAGGTAGAAGCGCTTGAGCAGCTCGTAGCCGATGTTGCCATTGCGCTGCACTTCAATGCGGCGGTGCACGTCGGCAGCGTTGGGGTAGGAGGTAAGCACCGCGGGCATGGTGTAGCGGCCCAGCTGCAGGGCGCGCACCCGACCAAGGTAGCCTTCAACGAGGCCCGTAAGTCCGCGGCCCAGGTCGGCTGGCAGGCGCTGGGTGGGCAGGCTGAGGCGCGGGTCCGAATCGGTTTCGATGGAGAGCGCATGGCTGGCCCCGGTATCCAGCACCAGCTTGAGCGGCAGCGTAAGCGAGTCCGTGAACCGGACCGGGGCGGTGATGTAGGCCTTGTTTTTCTCGATGGTCAGCGGAATCGAGGCCCAGCTCCGGCCTCGTGGCGCCTTATACGTATCCGGGTTGTTGAGAATAATATCCCCGTTTTCGGGGCGCAGGGTCACCACGAAGCTGCGAAAAAGCTCCGACCCCAAAATGCCGTGAATGGGCATGCCGATGTAGCCGGAGAGGTTGAGGACATCTTCCGAAATCACCAGCCACGTCATGCGGGGGGCCACGGCGCCGGCCAGCTCCACGCGCACGCTGTCGGTTTGGTAGGCCTGCAGGCCGGTGTTGGCGCCGCCCGCGCCCACCACCCGGAACAGTTGCCCTTTCCGCAGCCCCAGCGAATCGGCCAGGGTGGGCGAGGTAATGATGGAGGTGCTGACGCCCGTATCGAGCAGGAAATTGTAGGGCCCCGACCCGTTTAGCTTCGCTTTTATAACCAGAAGGTTACGTTGTAGCTGAATGGGCACGTGTACCCGCTGCCGCTGGCGGTTCGTCAACTCAAAAAGAGTTTCTTCCGGTTTGGCCTGCGCCTGTGCGCGGGAAGGCATTCCCCAGCAAAAGCTTAGGAAAACCAGCAAACACACAAAATGTGGGGCCAACATAAACAGCAGGGCGAAACCGGACTGGTAAATAAAGCGAATTAGCCGCGCCTTTGCCCTACACCGCCCCGTTATTTAAATGGTTCCCAAGTTCCGTTGGGGTCAAAAAATAGGTTTCCGCGCTCAATAGACAGCGGCGCGGCAATATTGTTGTGGTAGAGCTGGCCCGTGCCTAGGCCCTGCGCGAAGCCCCGCACCTCGTACTCGCCGGTGAGCTGCGCCACGGCATTGAGGCCAACGTTGGATTCCAGCGCCGACGTAATCCACCAGTCAATGTCGCGGGCCTCGGCCAGGGCAATCCAGCGGCGGGTGGCCGCGTGGCCGCCCAGCAGCGTGGGCTTGAGCACGATGTAGGCAGGCCGCACCTGGTCCAGCAGGGCGGCTTGTTGGGCGGGGTCGCTCACCCCAATTAGCTCTTCATCGAGTGCGATGGGGATGGGGGAGGCGCGGCAAAGTGCCGCCAGCTCGGGCCGCTGACCGGCAGCAATGGGCTGCTCGATGGAGTGAACCCGAAACGCCGCCAGCCGCGCCAGTTTGCCGGCCGCTTCGGCCGGGGCAAATGCGCCGTTGGCATCCACCCGCAGCATGAGTTGGTCGGGGCCCGCCACGGCCCTGATTTCGGCCAGCAGCGCCAGCTCGGTTTCAAAATCCAGGCTGCCAATTTTGAGCTTGAGGCACGAATAACCGGCGGCCAGCTTTTGCTGAATCTGCTGGCGCATGAAGGGCGCGTCGCCCATCCACACCAAGCCGTTGATGGGCAGCGGGGCTCGGCCCTGGCTGAAAGCGTTGGCGTAAAGCTGGCGGCGCCCGCCCAAGGCCAGGTCCAGCACGGCAGTTTCGAGCGCGAAAACCAGCGCCGGATACCCCGGACCCACGAATGCCGGCGCATCGGCCGCCGCGAAGGTGGCAAATGCGCCGGCATTAAACCGGTTGCAGAGCTGCGCAACGGCCGCCGGAAAGTCGGCGCCAAAATCGGGGCTGAGGCCGGCGAGCGGGGCGGCTTCGCCCACGCCTGCCACGGCGGGTGCGGCATCATCGGCGAGGTGCAGGTACCAGGCCACGTGTTCGGCCAGGGCCCCGCGAGAGGTGCGGGCCGGGAAATTGAAGCGCAGCGCGCGTTGCGTAAAGCGGAGACAAAGCATGCCGCAAAGATGCGCGGCCGGCCGCTTTTAAAAAGCAAAGGGGGTTGGCAGTCGGTGGTTGGCAGTTATCAGTGATTTCAAATGATAGCACCAACAACTGACAAGCAACAACTAAAAACTTACTTACCGGGGGCTGACTTACCCCGGCGGCTTACCATGCCGCCCTTGCGGCCGGCGTCGCGGGCTTCCTCGGCGGAGAAGCGGTGGCCCCGGCCGCTGGCGTGGGACGCTTTGCCGCCTTCGCTGGCAATGCGGCGTTGCGTTTCCGGGCTCATGGCCGCGAAACCGCGACGGCTCTTGGCGCCCACCCGGTTGGCGGGACGGGGCGGTACTTTAGCAGCCGCAGCCGCCGAGTCATCGGTAGTTGGAATTGAAGAAGCCATCGGAATAGTGGAAGAGTTGTTCGTTGTATGCAAGTGTAATAACACGCTGTCAATTAACCTACTCCAATTTTCCTGTTTAGTTTAAAGTTAGTCTAAATGCGGACCTAAATACCGATTTTTACGGAGGAGCTTGTACGTATTTTACAACAATGGCCTGCGTGTTTTTCTCCTTCTGATTGATGGCCCGCGTGCGAAGCCGCACTGGCGCCCAACGTAACCTCCTGCCGGCAAATTGGGTTACTGCTGCGGTTCCCCACTTGTCCCGTCCTATGCTCGAAACCCAAACCCACCCAGCGGCTGCCCGCATTGCGACATCCTGGCCCGTGCGCTACCAGGCCGTGCGCGCTCAAAGCCAGGCCCTGTGCGCCCCGCTGCTGCCCGAAGACACCGTGGTGCAGCCCATGCTCGACGTGAGCCCGCCGAAATGGCACCTGGCCCATACCACGTGGTTTTGGGAAACGTTTTTGCTGACGGAGTACGCGCCCGGCTACCGGCTGTTCCATCCTGATTACGCGTTTCTGTTCAATTCCTATTATAACTCCCTGGGCTCCCGTGTGAACCGGGCCGACCGTGGCACGCTCTCGCGCCCACCCCTGGCCGACGTGCTGGCCTACCGTGCCCACGTCGATGCCGCGATGCACGCGCTACTCACTGATAACGAGGAGTTGCCCGCCACTTTCTACGAGCTGCTGGAGCTGGGCTTGCAGCACGAGCAGCAACATCAGGAGCTGCTGGCCACCGATATCAAATACATTCTCAGTACCAGCCCGTTGGCTCCGGCATATTTGCCTGAACAAGCAGGCCGGGAGCCCGCCGCCGCGACTGCTGAAACTACGGATTTGGCCGCCGCCGCGTGGCTGGCCGTGCCGGGCGGCGTGCACCGCATTGGGTTTCAGGAAACCGGTTTTTGCTTCGATAACGAGCTGGCGGCGCACGAGGTGCTGCTGGCGCCATTCGAATTACAGAACCGGCTGGTAACCAATGCCGAATACCAGGCCTTTATGGAAGCCGGGGGCTACCAGGACTTCCGGTACTGGATGGGCGAGGGCTGGGACCTGGCGCAGGCCCAGGGCTGGGAAGCGCCGTTGTACTGGGTGCAAAAGGACGGCGGCTGGCACCGGTTCACGCACCACGGCCTGCACGCCGTGAACCCGCAGGCTCCCGTCACGCACATCAGCTTCTACGAGGCCGACGCGTATGCCAACTGGGCCGGTGCGCGCCTGCCCACCGAGCAGGAGTGGGAAACCGCCGCACGGTATTTTGGCGCCGACACGGCCGCCGGCACCTGGCTGGAGAGCAGCATCCTGGACCCGCAGCCCCTGCCGGCCGATGCCGACCCCACGGCCTGCCATCAGCTGCTGGGCGACTGCTGGGAATGGACTTATTCGGCCTACCACGCCTACCCCGGCTACCAACGCGCCGCAGGCGCCCTGGGCGAATACAACGGTAAGTTTATGGTGAACCAGCTGGTACTGCGCGGGGGCTCCTGCGCCACGCCGGAAGACCATATTCGCGTCAGCTACCGAAATTTTTTCCACGCCGACAAGCGCTGGCAGTTCACCGGCATCCGGCTGGCCCGCTCCCCAAAGGAGTAGGCCGCAACCAGCAGCTGGCAATCAGATTCTTGTCGTTCAAAAAAATAGAATCCAGACCATCAATCCTTAATAAATAATTGATGGTCTGAGTGTTAAATAGAATAACAAATGGTAAATGTAGTAAGTGAGCTCGCCCAGCATGTGGCCGAAGGGCTGCGCCGGGAGCCGAAAACGCTGTCGTCGATGTATTTCTACGACGACTTGGGAAGCCGGCTGTTTCAGCAAATAATGGAGCTGCCGGAATATTACCCCACCCGGGCAGAATTTTCCATCTTCCGGGAGCACGGCGCCGCCATTGCCGCAGCGCTGAGTCCGCCGGCCGGCGGGGCGTTTGAGCTGGTGGAGCTGGGCGCGGGCGACGGGGCCAAAACCAAGCTGCTGCTGCGCGAGCTGCTGCGGGCCGGCACGGCGTTCACCTACGCGCCCGTTGATATTTCGGCGGGGGCGATGACCGGCCTAGTGGATGCGCTTGGGCAGGAGCTGCCCGCGCTGCGGGTGGTGCCGGTGGTGTCGGACTACGCTACGGCCCTCACCGAGCTGCGCACCCGGCCGGGCCGCAAGGCCGTGCTGTTTCTGGGCTCCAATATCGGTAACTTTAATCCATCTGACCGGCTGGACTTTCTGCGCAAGCTGGCCTTCCCGCTGGCCCCGGCCGACCGCTTGCTCATTGGCTTCGATTTGCAGAAAGACCCGCGCCGCATCCGCGCCGCCTACGACGACGCGCAGGGCATCACCGCAGCGTTCAACCTGAACCTGCTCATGCGCCTCAACCGGGAGCTGGGAGCCGATTTCGGCCTTGCCAAGTGGCAGCACTACACCGATTACAACCCCCTGAACGGCGCGGTACGCTCGTATTTGGTCAGCACCGAAGCCCAGCAAGTCCATGTTGAAGCGCTGGACGAAACCTTCGCCTTTGCCGCCTGGGAGGTGATTCACACCGAAAATTCCTATAAGTTTACCCTCAGCCAAATCGAAGCGCTGGCCGATGAAGCCGGCTTGCGCGTGGTCGAATCATTTACGGACGCCGCGGGCGACTTTGCCGATGTGGTACTGGCCACCCAGCACGAATAAGACTGCCGGACGAGGCTGAAATGCGCTCATTCTCTCTGTTCCAATCAACAAATTAATGACTCCGGCAACCATCAGTTTAGCTTCCGGCTACGGGACTTTTGCCGTGCCGACAGTAGCCCTGAAAGCGGCTGCCGGGGTTCTGGCCGACACTCAACGCGGCTGTGTTCCGCTAGTCGTGAGTCCGGCTGCTGGCCTGCCGGAGTTGCGCGAGGCCTTAGCCCGGCGCTACCGCGAGCGCGGCGCTGCCAGCATCACCGCCGGGCAGGTGCTGGTGACGGCCGGGGCCAAAACGGGGCTTTTTGCCTTGCTCAGCGAGCTCCTGCAACCCGGCGATGACGTGCTGCTGCCCACGCCCAACTGGTTCGGTTTCTACGACCTGGTGCGCCGGGCCGGGGGAACCCTGCGAACCTTGCCGCTGGCCGCCGCCGATAATTACGTCCTCAGCCCCGAGGCGCTGCGGGCCGCCCTGACCCCGGCCACCCGGCTGCTCATTATCAGCAACCCTAACAACCCCACCGGACGCGTGTATTCGGCGGCCGAATGGGCTGCGCTGCTGGCCGTGACTGTCGAGTTTCCGCAGCTCTGGGTGCTCAGCGATGAGATTTACGAAGGCATTTGCTTTGGGCCGGAAGCGGTGCCCACGCTGTTGGCCCAGCCCGATGCGCAGCAGCGGCACGTCGTGGTGAGTGGCTTCTCTAAATCGTTGGCGCTGGCGGGCTGGGGCGTGGGCTGCCTGGTGGTGCCGCTGGCCCTGGCGCCGGCCGTGGCTGCCCGCCTGTTTGCCACCGGGGCCGCCGTGCCCACGCCCGCCCAGGCGGCGGCGCTGGCGGCCACGGAA
>NZ_JNLX01000046.1 GCF_000715495.1 Hymenobacter sp. IS2118
CAGCCCGGCATCGCGCGCGGGCCGGGCCTGCTCCTCTTCCAGCTCCTCCAGCAGCTCGGTGCTCACCTCCGAGAAGTTGTTGACGAAGTTGAGCGGGTTCTGAATCTCGTGGGCGATGCCCGCCGTCAGCTCGCCCAGGCTGGCCATCTTCTCCCGCTGAATGAGCTGCGCCTGCGTGGCGCGCAAGTCGGTGAGGGAGCGTTGCAGCGCGTCGGTGCGCTGAGCCACCTGCTGCTCCAGCGTCTCGTTTTGGGCGGCCAGCAGGGCTTGCTTCTCCTGCTCCTGGGCGATGGTTTGGGCCGAGAGGCGCTCCACTTCGCCCAGCTTCACTTGCAGCAGCTGGCTGTCGAGGGCGAACTCGCGGGCCAGATACAGCGAGATGCCCAGCGCCGGGGAAAGGAACACCAGCAGGCTCACGAACGTCTCAAATCCGCCCTGTAGCACCTGTTGTAGTGGATTCGAAACCTTCAGCAGCGTACTCACCACAGCAAAACCGAGCTGTACCACCAGGAACAGGAGGATGAGTGCAAACCCAGCTCCGACCATCCAGGCCCCGCGCTGGCGCTGGCGCAGGGCGCGCCCAGTCAGGCGCAGCAGCTCGATAAAGGTTAAGAAGATTAGGGCCAAGCCTACGTAGCCAGCGTATGCTTTAGCGAATAGGGTAAGAGCTACAAACACCCAAAACCCTACCCATAACGACTTGTATAGCCAGCCGAGCCGGAAGCCGAACAAGGCATAGAGCGCCCGCACGGCCCACAGATAAACGGAAAGGCCCAGGAAAGACCGGACAAACCAAAGGGGCAGCATCGCCTCTAGGGTTGGTTGGTCTGCCGCCCATTGACTAAACGTGGCCAGACCGCTTAACGCCATCGCCAAAGCGGAGAAGGCGAAATAGAGGTTGGCCCGCTGGACCGGATAGTAGCGAAAAAAAGCCAGGTGCAACAGGGCAAGCAACCCGAATATGCCGGCTAGCACGCAGCTCCCGAGCACACCTTCCATATCCTTAGCTGCCTGCTGCTGCACTTGAGCCTCGCTGCGCAGGAATACGTCCAGCAAGTGCTTTTCCGTGGCCAGCCGCAGCAGCGGCGACTGCCAGGGGGCGAAGCGGACGGCCAGTACCTGCTCGGCGGGGCCGTCACTGGGCACGCCAATCGCCGGGAGGTGTTCAGGGTCAGGCACCTGGGTGGGGTTGGCCCGCACGGTGCCCGAGCGCTGCACCAGCCGCCCGTTGAGGTAGATTTCCCAGGCCCCGTACCCAAACGCCTGGAGCCGCAGCGCCCGCTGGCGCAGGCTGTCGGCGGGCCGGAAGCGCAGGCGCAGCCAGCTGATACCGGTGCGCAGGCGCGGGGGTAGCTCCTGCCGGAGCCGGGCGGGGTTAATTGTGTCCCAGCGGCTGTCGTCGAAGTCGGGCCGGGCCCACTGTGGGTTGTCGCCCACCTCATAGCGCCAGCCCCGCTCCAGGAGCAGGCCGTTTCGGGCGCTGTTCGGAGCCAGGCTATCCACGCGCAGCACGGTGGGGCTGGGGGTTTGGGCCACGGCCGGGGCCAGCAGCCACAGGCTCATCAGCAGTAGAAAGTAGCGCATGGGGGGTAGCGGGCGGCTTTGTGGCTGAAATTAATTCGAGTGCAAACTAAACTTACCCCAGCAAGCTACTACCGCGAGACTTGCGCACCTACAGGCTGGCGCGCCTCTCCAACGCGCGCCAGCCCTTTTCCCGACGGAACGTCCGGCCTACATAGCGGTGTTTAGATTCAGTATCTTTGCACCCTACTGACTAATTCCCGAATACCCGATGCTTGATAAACTAGAAGCCATCAGCCAGCGCTACAACAACGTGAACGAGGAGCTGATGCAGCCCGACGTGATGTCGGACTTGAAACGCTACAAGGCACTTAACAAGGAATACAAGGAGCTAGGCAAGATTGTGGCCGAGTACCGCAACTACCAGGGCGTGCTCAGCAACATCGAAAACGCCCGCTCGGTGATTTCGACTGAGAAAGACGAGGACTTCCGCCAGATGGCCAAGGACGAGCTCGACGAGCTGCAGCCCGAGCAGGAGCGCCTCGAAACCCTCATCAAAGACCTGCTGCTGCCCAAGGACCCGAACGACTCCAAAGACGTGATTATGGAAATCCGGGCCGGCGCGGGCGGCGACGAGGCGGCCCTGTTTGCCGGCGACCTGCAGCGCATGTACATGCGCTTCGCCGAAAAGCAGAACTGGAAAATGGAGCTGATTGACGCCATGGAAGGCACCGCCGGCGGCTACAAGGAAATCATCGTGGCCGTGCGTGGCGAGGACGTGTACGGCAAGCTCAAGTTTGAAAGCGGCGTGCACCGCGTGCAGCGCGTGCCGGCCACCGAAACCCAGGGCCGCATTCACACCAGCGTAGCCTCCATTGTGGTGATTCCCGAAGTGGAGGAGTTCGACATCGAACTGAATATGGGCGATATCCGCAAGGACTACTTCTGCTCCAGCGGCCCCGGTGGCCAGTCCGTAAACACCACCTACTCGGCCGTGCGCCTCACCCACCTGCCCTCCGGCCTTGTGGCCCAGTGCCAGGACCAGAAATCACAGCTCAAGAACTTCGACAAGGCCCTGGCCGTGCTGCGCTCCCGCGTGTACGACATGGAGCTGGCCAAAAAGAACGAAGCCGACGGCCTGGTGCGCAAAAGCATGATTGGCGGCGGCGACCGCAGCGACAAAATCCGCACCTACAACTACCCCCAGGGCCGGGTGACGGACCACCGCATCGGCTACACGGTGTATAACCTGGCCAGCGTGATGGAAGGTAACGTGGACGACTTCGTGGAGCAGCTCCGCCTCGCCGAAAGCGCTGAGCGCCTGCAGGAAGGCGTAACCAAGTAAGCGGCAACGTTGAACGGCCTACTCCCCTCCTTACCAAGGAGGGGATGTTTCAGCCTTTGGCTGAAACGGGGGTGGTTGCCGGCGTCCGGGCCGTCTGCATTTACCTCCGGGCTGTTCTGGCAATTTCTCCTCAGCCCGCACGTTCAACGCCCACAACCACCCCGGTTTCAGCTGCGCTGAAACGTCCCCTCCTTGGTAAGGAGGGGAGTTGACGTTCTATATATGCGCTACCTATTCCCGTTATTCCTCGTTTTCAGCTGCTTGCTCACACTCCTGCCCGGCTGTGAGCCCAAGGAAAACCTGGTGCAAACCTCGGGCAGCCTGGAATTCTCGGCCGACACAGTGCTGTTTGACACGGTTTTTACCACCGTCCGAACCGTTACCAAGCGGCTGTGGGTGTACAACCGCAACCGCGGGGCGGTGAAAACCGACGTGAGTCTGGCCGGGGCGGCGGGCAGCACGTTTTCCGTGCTCATCAATGGCGATGCCGGGCCGGCCGTTTCGGGCGTCACCATTCGGGGCAACGACAGCTTGCTGGTCCTGGTGCGGGCCGTAATTGGCGATAATGGCCAGGCCACTGCAGCCAAGCAGTTTCTGGTATCGGAAGACCTGCGCTTCCGCACCAACGGCAACGAGCAGGTGGTAAAGCTGGTAGCCTACGGCCAAAACGCCTACTTCCACCGCGCCGATTTTATCACCACCAACACCACATGGGCTACCGACAAGCCGCATGTCATCATCAACGACAACGTGGTGTTTGGCGGCGAAACCTACGCCGTGGGTGTCCTCGTGCTGCCAGGCGTCACGCTGCGCATCCCTCGGGGCGCCCGTATCTATTCCCACGCCGGCGCTTTTTTGCAGGTCGATGGCACCTTGCTGGTGAATGACCTGAGCGAGCCCAACCCCTTCGAGCCCACTGACACAGTGAAGGCCGGCAATGCCAACATCGTGCGCTTTCAGGGCGACCGGCTGGAGCCGTACTACGACGATATTCCGGGCCAGTGGGGCGGCATCGTATTTTCGGAAAACAGCCGTAACAACCGCATTCGCTACGCCGAAATCAAGAATTCGACCTTTGGCGGCCTGCTGAATGTGGGCGAGACCCCGGGCCCGGACCGGCCCTCCCTGACGCTCGACAACACGGTAATTCGCAATATTTCGGGGGCCACCGTGTCGTTTGCCAATGCCAGGGCGTCGTCGGGCGGCGGCATCATCAGCCTGGCCGGCAACCTGACGGCCACGAATTGCCTGTTCACCAACTGCGGCGAGTATGCCGTGCTCGGCATCGGCGGCGGCAGCTACGATTTCAACTTCTGCACCTTCGCCAACTACACGCCTTCCTTCCGCCGCGAAACCTCCTCGCTCACCTTCACCAACGAAGACGCTACCAATCCGCTCATCAAGCGCCCCCTGTCGCTCAGCCTACGCAATTCCATTCTGTGGGGCTCCTTCGAGGACGAGCTGTTCGTGAAAAACTATCCCGAATACGCCGAGCTCATCATTCAGAAATCGCTGCTGCGCACCAAGGAATACGCCACCACGCCGGCTGTTATCGGCGCCGCTGGGCTCAACCTCATCAACGTGGACCCGCTGTTCAAGCGGGTTTTCTTCGACACCCCGGACTACACCTTGCAGGACGCTTCGCCCGCCACCACGCCCCGCCGCCCCGCCGCCGGCCCCGTGCCGCCCGCCGATTTGCGCAACCTGCCGCGCAACCCCAACCCCAGCCTGGGAGCTTACGAGCACAAGCGTTGAGCGGCAAGCTTGCCGGGGCGCTGGCGTAACAGCAGATAAGCTTATTCTACCCGCCCCGCGGCGGTGTAATGCAGCGTGTCAAACAGCACCAGCTTTTGGGTTCCCGTTACTTCGTAGGTGCGCAGCTGGCCGTTTTGCAGCCGGAAGCGCAGCTCTTTTTGGGCCGAAAAAAGCGGGTTGCTCTGCACGATGGTGGCCGCGATTTCCTGGGCCTGCGGGCCTTGCTGCACCACTGTAAGACGCGAAACAGGCGCGTTGGGCTGGCCGGCCAAGCGGGTGTAGGTGCGCCGCAGCTGCCCGCCAGGCAGCAACACCGAATCCACGGCATAGGCACCACGCAGGGCAGCTTTGTTGATGTCGGCCTGCAAAAAAATCTGCAGCTCGTCGGCCCATTTCACGGTGGGCACGCGCACGGTTTCGACTGGGTTGCCGCGCAGGCTCACCCGTTTGGTAACGGCCGCCTGGCGTTGGGCCAGCGCCTCAATCTGCTCGTTCACCAACCCTTTCACGTCAAAATAAAGCGGGGCGCGCGCGGCCGGGGCCGCCGGCGCGGCGTCGCCGCAACCCGCCAGCACCACGCTGCCGGCCAGCCAACATAGCGCCTTTACCATCGGGATGGCCTTACGCATTCAGTGTCGGGCTCGGGGCCATTACCGGGCGCAGCAGGCTCTGCCCGGTCATTTCCAGCGGCTGGGGCAGGCCCATCAGCTCGAGGATAGTGGGAGCCAGGTCGCCCAGCTTGCCATCGGCCAGCGAACCCACATAGTTGTTATCAACCAGAATGCAGGGCACCAAATTGGTGGTGTGCGCCGTGTTGGGCGAGCCGTTGGCGTTGCGCATGAACTCCGCGTTGCCGTGGTCGGCGATGATGATGCTGGCGTAGCCGGCGGCCAGGGCGGTTTCTACCACCGCGCGGGCGCAGGAATCGGTCGTTTCCACGGCCTTCACCACGGCTTCAAACACGCCGGTGTGGCCCACCATGTCGGGGTTGGCGAAATTGAGGACTACGAAATCGGCGGCGCGGGCCTGTAGCTCCGGTACCAGCGCCTCCACCAGCTCGGCGGCGCTCATTTCGGGTTGCAGGTCGTAGGTGGCCACTTTGGGCGAGGCCCGCATGATGCGCGTTTCGCCCTCAAAAGCCACTTCGCGGCCGCCCGAGAAAAAGAACGTGACGTGCGGATACTTCTCGGTTTCGGCAATGCGAATCTGGGTTTTGCCGTGCGCGGCCAGCACCTCACCCAGAGTATTGTTGAGATTGTCCGTTTCGAAAACGGGCGTGACGCCCGTGAACGTGTCGTCGTAGTTGGTCAGGGTGAGGTAGTGCAGGTTCAGGCGCTTCATCTGGAAGGCGTGAAAATCCTGCTGGGTAAGTACCTCGGTGATTTCGCGGCCCCGGTCGGTACGGAAGTTGAAGCATAGCACCACATCGTCGGCCTGAATGGTGGCCAGCGGCTGGCCGTCGGCCCCGGTCTTCACGATGGGCTTCAGAAACTCATCCGTAATGCCTTCCTTGTACTGCTCCTGAATGGTTTGAATCAGGTTTTGCGAAGGCGTACCGATGCCGTTTACCAACAAGTCATAGGCCACCTTCACCCGCTCCCAGCGGCGGTCGCGGTCCATGGCATAGTAGCGGCCCACTACGGAGGCGATTTTGGCCCCGCTGCGTTCCAGCGACGCTTCCAGCTCGTTCACGTAGCGCACGCCGCTCTTGGGGTCGGTGTCGCGGCCGTCGGTGAAAGCGTGCACGAACACGCGCCGCACCCCGGCTTCGTGGGCAATGGTGCACAGCGCCTTCACGTGGTCGATGTGCGAATGCACGCCGCCATCCGAAAGCAAGCCAATGAGGTGCAAGGGTTTGTCGTTGGCAATGGCGTAATCGAACGCTTTCACCAGCGCGGGCATCTGGCCCAGCTTGCGCTCCCGGATGGATTTGCCGATGCGCACCAGCTCCTGGTTTACCACGCGGCCGGCCCCAATGTTCATGTGCCCCACTTCGGAGTTGCCCATCTGGCCTTCGGGCAGACCCACGGCCTCGCCCGAAGCCTGCAGCCGGCTGTGCGGAAAATGCTGCAACAACTCCTCATAGAACGGGGTTTTAGCCGCGTCTACTGCCGAAACCGTTGCGTTCTGGGGAATTCCCCACCCATCCAGAATCACCAATAACACCTGTTTGCTCATGCCGCAAAGATACGGCAGCCCCGCCCAGTAGGCGGGATTTATCTACCTTCGCAACTCCTTACCTGGCCCTGTCGCTGACCGGATATTTTTTCTCCGAAGAGCACAGAGGCCTTACTTCCTGGCACCATTTTAGCTTTATTCCTGACGCGGATGACGCATCTACTACCCTATTCGATGAAACGTTATTTCTTTAAGACACTATTTCTAAGCTGGCTATTCCTGTTCGGTTTTGTTGCGGCTCACGCACAGTCCGAAAACCTTGGGGCTATCCGCTCGGCAATGCGCAACGGTTCTTCCCGGGAATTGTCGCAATACCTTGCTCCCACCGTCGAAGTTGGTTTTGATGGTGACAAGAAAGGCTACAACGCCACCCAGGCCGAGTTGGTCATCAAAGACTTCTTTGCCAAAAACGCCCCCAGCGCGTTTGAATTCATTCACCAAGGCGAGAGCAAGGAGGGCATTCAATACGGCATTGGCCGCTACACGGGCCGCAACGGCGTGTACCGTGTGTATGTGAAGCTCAAGCCCTCCAAGGGCGCCCCGCAGATTGACACGCTGGATTTCACGAAGGAATAACTTCTGAATCAGCTTTTTTGAGAAACCTGGCCGGCACCGGCCAGGTTTTTTTATGCGCTATCGGCACGGCCCAAAGCGTCGCCGCGCCGGGAAGGCCCGGCCACCACTGTTTTCACGAAGGTGGGGCCTCCGGTTTTATTCGCAAAGACAGGGGCCGTACCTTTGTCCCGTGCAAACTCCTACCCCATCCTATCTGACGCCCGAAGCGCTAACCGCCTTCATCCGCACGGCCCTGGCCGAGGACGTGGGCGACGGCGACCATTCGGCCCTCTCCTCCATTCCGGCCGATGCCCGCAACCGTGCCCACTTGCTGGTGAAGGGCGAAGGGCTGCTTGCCGGCGTGGCGCTGGCCCCGCTGATTTTCAGCGCAGTTGACCCTTCCCTGACCCTAAACGTGCTGCTCACCGACGGCACACCGGTGAAGTACGGCGACATTGCCTTCACGGTGGAGGGCCCGGCACGCAGCATTCTCACGGCCGAACGCCTGGTGCTCAACTGCATGCAGCGCATGAGCGGCATTGCCACCTACACGGCGCATCTCAACACGCTGCTGGCCGGCACTAAGGCCAAGCTGCTCGACACCCGCAAAACCACTCCCAATTTCCGCATCTGCGAGAAGTGGGCGGTGCTCATTGGTGGCGGCGTAAACCACCGCTACGGGCTGTTTGACATGATTATTCTGAAGGACAACCATGTGGACTATGCCGGGGGCGTGGCCCAGGCCATTGCGGCCAGCCGGGCCTACCTGGCCGGCACCGGCCGGCAACTACCCATCGAAATCGAAACCCGCTCCCTGGGGGAAGTGCAGCAGGTACTGGACGCTGGTGGCGTCGACCGCATCATGCTCGACAACATGGATGTTGAGCTACTGCGCGAAGCCGTGGCACTGATTGATGGCCGGTTTCCGACCGAAGCCAGCGGCGGCATCACCGAGCAAACCATTGCCAGAGTAGCCAGCACCGGCGTCGACTACATCTCCGTAGGAGCCCTCACGCACTCGGTCAAAAGCCTGGACTTGAGCTTAAAAGCATATTAAGATGCTGTGGGAAATGTGATAAAGATGAGGAATGTGAAGATGTGATAAAGATGCCAATGAGTAGGCGTAGCACATTCCCCACATTCTTCAATATTCCCCACATCTTCACATTTGCCACATTTGCCACATTTATCACATTAAAAAATCAACGTGAACCAACCCAACCAACGCGGCGGTGGCGGCGGCTTCCGCCAGGCCCAGCAGGCTTCGCCGCTGGCTATTCGCACCAAGAAAACGCAGTTTGATACCAATACCTACACCCGCCTGGCCATGGCTGAGGTATGGAAAAAGGACTGGGTATACGCCCTGATTCCGTTTGCGCTGGGGTTGCTGCCCGCCATTTTCGTGCATTCGTGGTGGTGGCTGGTGCTGGCGGTGGTGCTCACGGTGCTGTTTGTGCTGTTTCGGTCGGCCCAGGTAACCGGCGTGACGCAGATGGAACAAAGCAAGCCGCTGTTTGAGCGCATGAGCTTTGAGATGGACCAGAAACAGCTGCTGCTGCGCGTGGGCCCCGAGAAAGAAGGCAAAGCCATGCAGCTGACCTGGGACATGATTGGCCGCGTTCGCCGCGATGCCGATGCCTACCTGCTGTACCTCAAGCCCGGCACGCCCCCCGAGGGCATCGCGTCGTGGCGCAAGTGGCTGGCGAAGGCGTTCGATGTGCCCGTGTTTCTACATTTGCCCCTGCGCATCTTCAATTCGCCCAACGACGTGAAGCTATTTGAATCGCTGCTGCGCCGCAAAAACCTTTTGCCAGCTGCCCCCGCCGCCGCCGCAACCGTATAGGGGCGCGGGCGGTTGGATAGCACGCCGGAAGACGGCCTGCCCTATTACCGGTTGCTCCTTTTCTTCGAAATCTATACCTGCTAATTTTTTCCTGATGAAACTGACCCACACTTTGTTGCTGGCCCTGGCCACTGCTTCCCTGGCCCTGTCTTCGTGCAGCAGCGAGCCCTCCGACTGGCGCCCCGACGACAAAGTATCCCTCGACATGGTGGAACCCGGCACACGGGCTTCGGAAAGCTATGCGCCTACAACCCCCAATCCTTCGATTGATAACAAGGGCAGCCAGACCGAACAGGCCGAAGAAGCCCCTTCTGCCAAGTCAGCGATGTCGGCCAATGCCGAAGAAGGCATGCGCAAGCGGGGCACGCTGAACGACGCCGGCAAGTCGGGCCAGCAGGCCGACGAGGTCCACAAAGCCGAATAGCGGCGACGCTTAACGGCCAGAATTTCTAAAACTCTCGATTGGGTGGCAGCTTTGCCCGCCAGCTGGCGGTTGCGAAGCTGCCGCTGTTTTTGCGTGAGCCAGCACGCCAGGCGCAGGTATAGAATCGACTGTTACGGTCGGTTCTCGCGTGCGCCTGCCTTCCCGGCCTACTCCTCATTCCTTCTTGCATGGGCTTTGCTATTTTTCTGCTGCTGCTAACGGTGCTGGGCGCGGGCGCGGCGGCTGCCTGGGTACCCGTGGCCCGCGGCAGCCAGTGGCTGAAGCCGTTGCTGGCTTTCAGTGGCGCTTATTTGTTCACGCTCACGGTTACCCACATTCTGCCCGAGGCATTGCAAATGCTGCCCGCGCAGCCCCATCAGGTGGGTTATTGGGTGCTGGCTGGTTTTTTTGGGCAGCTGCTGCTCGAAGTGCTTTCGCAGGGCGTGGAGCACGGACACGTACACCACGAAGCCGCGCACGGCCCGCACGATGCTGCGGGACGGGTACCGTTTTTGCTGCTGGCCGCGCTGGTTGTGCACTCCTTTCTGGAGGGCAGCATTTTGGTGCACACCCCGAAAGTGGGCCACATGAGCCAGAATTTTTACGCCATTGTGGTGGGCGTAGCGCTGCACCACATGCCGGCCGCGTTTGCGCTGGCCACGCTGCTGCGGCTGCGGCTGGGCAATTTCCGGCGGGTGTGGCCCTGGCTGCTGGTGTTCGCGCTGGCATCGCCGGTGGGCATTCTGTTCAGCAACTACGTGGTGCTGGCCGAGCTGCTGAGCGGGGGGCTGTACGCGGCCCTGCTGGGCCTGGTGGCCGGCAATTTCCTGCACGTTTCCACCACCATTCTCTTCGAAACCAGTCCGGAGCACCGCCTCAACTGGCCCAAGCTGGGCGCCACATTGGCCGGGCTGCTGCTGGCGCTGGCCGTAGCGTAAGTGGGGCCGGCCTGGGTTTAAATGGTCGCGCAAAAGTAACGGTATTGCGTTTAGTCATGCCGAGCGCAGCTGAGGCATGACGGCTTGAAAACTACGCTCACTTAATTGAAATCCAGAACCGGCCCGCTACCCCGCACAAAATCTTCCAGCTGGCGCACTCTGGCCCTTTCGTAATCCAACGTAGCCTGGAGCCGCACCAGCCGCCGGCGCATGGCCATGATAACATCCAGGGCTTCCGGCGCCAGGCCCAGCTCGTGGTGCAGCCGCGCGAGGCGGGGCAAGTCGTCGGGCTCGTCCACGATGACGGTTTCGGGAGCGGCGGCCGGACGTAGCAAGCCGGCCTGTAGCAACTCGTGCACAACACTAGTTTCCAGGCCGTAACGCACTGAGCATTCCTGAAAAGTGAGGATAAGGATGTGTGTTTCCATAGCTATAATAGAACAGGTTATGCTTCGGGCCGAAGCGCGGCCAACTGCTGAATCAGCTCTTTTTCCTGGTCACTCAAGTGTTGGGGCAGCGCAAGGGTGAGGCGCAGGTAGAGGTCGCCAAACTCCCCGGTCTTGTTGTAGACCGGCAGGCCCTTGCCGCGCAGGCGCAGGCGGGTGCCGTTCTGGGTTTCGGGCTTGAGCTTGATTTTCACGGAGCCGCTGAGGGTTTCCACGGTGTGCTCGCCGCCCAGTAGCGCTTTGTAGACGCTCACGGGCACGTCCTGGGTCAGGTCGTTGCCGGTGCGGGCGTAGCGGGCATCGGGCTGCAGGCGGAAGGTGATGAGCAGTGAGCCATTGGGGCCACCATTGCGACCGGGCCCGCCCTGGTCGCGCAGCCGGATGGTTTGCCCGTCGGCCACACCGGGCTGAATGGTGAGGCGTAAGTTTTTGCCGTTCACCGTGAGCGTGCGGGGGCCGCCGTGATAGGCTTCGGCCAGCGTCAGCTCCAACTCGGCCTGGTAATCGGGGCCGGCACCGGGACGACGGCTGCCCGCCCGGCTGCCGCCCGCGCTACCGAAAAGCGAGCCGAAAAAGTCCGAGAAATCATCGCCTTCGCCAAACGGATTACCGCCGCCGCCACCTTGCGCGTACTGGCTCCAGTCGAAGCCCGCGCCGGATTGGCCGCCAGGGCCAGCGCCGCCGGGCTGCTGCTGGTAGCGCTGCCAGTCGGCCCCAAACTGGTCGTATTTTTTGCGTTTTTCGGGGTCACTGAGCACTTCGTTGGCCTCGTTCAGGTCTTTGAACTTCCGCTCGGCCTCTTGGTCGTCCGGGTTCACGTCGGGATGGTGCTGACGGGCCAGCTTGCGGTAGGCCTTTTTGATTTGCTCGGGCGTCGCGCTCTTCTCCACGCCCAGCACCTTGTAGTAATCTTTGTAATCCACGGCTTGCTTTTTTTGAGTGCTTCTGGCCGTTGAGCAGCTTGTCCGATTCTTCGCGCCAGCTAATTTTTCACCTACGTCCTGCCCTTTTACGAGAAGTCTGCATTTGCTACCGAATTCCAACCTGCTTTTACGACTAAACGCGACGGCGCGCGGGCAAGCGGCCACGCGCAATGAGGCGGCCGCCATCTTACAGCCAGCTTATTTGAAGCCCTATTTTATTGCTTACCATTTATTTGACACACCAAAAGCAATAATATCACGCTACTTACTTCCTGATGCCCCGGCCGGTATTTATTTCAAAAATCAGCCTTGTGAAGTCCCACCGAATTTCGGTTTAACCGAGTAAATTTGTTCCCCCGATGAAAAACTGGCCCTGGTTTTGCAATTGATGAATTAATCACTGCTGGCGCTTATCGCACAAAAAGTCGCGCTTCTTTCATTACTCTTTTTACTTGTATAAATTTTTCTTTTCACGCGCTCTATCCCCAAATTCCCATGAATTTTCGTTTTCTCTTTAGCTGCATTATGTCGGTAACGCTCCTGGGCGCTACCGTCGCCCAGGCCCAAACTCCTCTCCCCGCGCGCCGGCCCGGTGGGGTAGCCCCCAAAGCCCGGATGGTGTCCAAAGGCGCGGGCCTGAAAGACGGCCTTGCCATGAAAGACGGGCGGGTTGTACTAACGGAGCAGGGCATCACCAATCCCATCACGGCCGACCGCAAGCTGCTGAACGGCACCATGGTTTCGACCACCGGCCTCGTGACGGCCACCGACGGCACCACCACGCAAATGGTTGAGGGTGACTTGTCTTCGCTCACGGGCCGCATAACTACCCGCAAATCGGTGGTGGAGGCCGACAGCCTGCTCAAAATCAAAACCTTCGACCTGAAGTACCCCGGCAAGCGCAAGCAAATGATGGAAGATGCCGAGCGCAAAGCCAAAGCCAAAACCAAACTTGCCGAAGAAAAGGCCAAAGCCGCCGAGAAGCGCGCCAAAGCCAAAGCCCGCCGGTAACGCCTTCTGCACCGGTCCCCGCGCAGCCTACGCCGCCATGCCTTTGGGTATGGCGGCTTTTTTTTGGGGGCGACGGTGGTGGCCGTGCACCGGCGAGCCGCCTACCTTAGCGGGCGTAATCTTTCCGGCCCATGCTTTTTTACACCCTTATCAAACCCGTTTTGCAGGTGGCACTGCGGGTATTTTTTCGCAAAATCGAGGTGCGGCACCGCGAGCGGCTGGCGCTGCCGGGCCCGCTGCTGTTTGCCGGCAACCACCCCAACACCCTGATGGACCCCTTGCTGGTAGGCATCAACAGCCGCCAGCCGGTGGCTTTTCTGGCCAAAAGCACTTTTTTCCAGAATCCCGTTAGCCGAACTGTTCTGGCCTCAGGCAACTCCATTCCCATCTACCGACGGCAGGACACGGGCACCGGACCCGCTACGCCCGAAGAATTTGCAATCCAGAACGAGGCCACCTTCGGCCGCTGCTACGACTACCTGGGCGAAGGCGGCACTATCATGATTTTCCCGGAAGGCACCAGCGTGAGCGAGCGCCGGCTGCGGCCGCTGAAAACCGGCGCCGCCCGCATTGCCCTGGGCGCCGAGGCCCGGCACCAGTTTCGGCTGGGGCTAAAGGTGGTGCCCATTGCCATCAATTACTTCGACCCCTCGCGCTTTCGCTCCGATGTGCTGCTGAATGTGGCGGCGCCCATTGTGGTGGCCGATTATGCTGCGCAGTACGCCGCCGACCCCGAAGCGGCAGCCATGCAGCTCACCGATGCCATTCGCGAAGCCCTGGAGCGCCACTTGGTTATTACCCGCGACGCGGCCGACGACGTTTTTGTGCAGCAGATTGAGCAAACGTTTGGCGACCATCTCAATCCCGACGACGACCCGAACACGCTCTACGACAACTTCCAGTTCAGCCAGACGCTGTTGCAGGCCCTGGCCTGGTTCGAGCAAAATGCGCCCTCGCGCCTGGTAGCCTTGCGGCAACAGCTCCAAACCTACCTGCGGGACCTGCGCACGCACCGCCTGACCGACGAAGCGCTGGAAGGACAACGCCGCGGCACCATCGCCGGCCTGCTCAACCTCGCATTGGGCCTGCCCGTGTGGCTCTACGGCTTGCTCAACAACTATTTGCCCTATATTTTGCCTTCGGCAGTGGCCCGGCGCGCTACCAAGGAAGTGGAGTTTGTAGCGCCCATTATGCTCACGGTGGGGATGTTTACGTTTCCGCTGGCGTATGCTTTGCAGGCGGCGGCCGTGCACCATTGGCTCACCCACGACTGGCGCCTGACGGCGCTTTACGTGCTTAGCCTGCCGCTCACCGGTTTTTATGCCTTGAGCTACTGGCAAACCCTGACCGCCCGCCTGGCCCGGCTGCGCGCCCTGCGCCTGTTTCAGCGCACGCCGGCCGTGGGCGCGGCCCTGCTGCAACAGCGCGCCACCCTGGCCGCCCAGCTGGAGGAAGCCCGCGACGCCTACCTGGCCCGGCCGGAACAGGATTAGGAAACCGGACTGGGCTACCGGGCGGCGGCGGGTGCGGGCACCGCGTTTGTTAGCGCCCGGCCCTGCTCGAAGTCGGAGATATTTTGCAGGGTAATCTGGGCGATGTTGTGCAGCGCATCCGACGTAAAGAAGGCCTGATGGCCGGTGATGAGGACGTTGTTGAAAGACAGCAGGCGCATGAATACGTCGTCCTGAATAACTTTATCGGAGCAGTCTTCAAAGAATAAGTCGCCTTCTTCCTCGTACACGTCGAGCCCCAGGTACTTGATTCTCTCGTTTTTCAGTCCCTCGATTACGGCTTTGGTATCGATGATGGCGCCCCGGCTGGTATTGATGAGCATCATGCCGGGCTTCATTTTGGCGATGGCGGCCTCGTTGATTAGGTGGTGGGTTTGGGGCGTGAGCGGGCAATGCAGCGAAATAATGTCGGCCTGCGCATACAGGGTGTCGAGGTCCACGAATTCCACGCCTATTTCCCCGGCTTCCGCATTGTTTTTGACGTCGTAGCCCAGCACCCGGCAGCCAAATCCTTTCAGAATGCGGGCCGCGACCAGCCCAATGGTGCCCAGCCCGATGAGGCCCACCGTGCGGCCGTGCAGGTCGAAGCCCATCAGGCCGGTGAGGGCGAAATTGCCTTCCCGCACGCGGTTGTAGGCCCGGTGCGTTTTGCGGTTCAGCGTCAGGATGAGGGCCAGGGCGTGTTCGGCCACGGCATAGGGCGAATAGGCGGGCACCCGCACCACGGGCATACTCAGGGAGGCCGCAGCCCCGAGGTCAACGTTGTTGAAGCCGGCGCACCGCAGGGCCAGCAGCCGTACCCCCGCGTGAGCAAGGTGCTGCAAAACCTCGGCATCGACCCGGTCATTTACGAACACGCAGACGGCATCGGCGCCCTTGGCCAGCACGGCGGTGTGGGCATTCAGCGGCACATCCAGGAACCGGAGCGCGTGCCCGTGCGCGTCGTCGGCGTTCACCTGCTCGAAGAATTGCTGGTCGTACTGCTTGGTATTGAAAAAGGTGACGTTCATGGGGCGAAGGCTGAGTGGCTGCGGACCAATACCGGCGCGGGCAGCACGTTCGCAAAGGTCGGCCCCGGCCGTTTCAAAACCCCTATGATTTTTATCGGGGCAAACCCGGATTCATTCCCCAGCCCAAAACGCTCAAATAGCGTCGTTGCGGGTTACTTTCCCCTATCAGATAAACATACCGGCCAGCAGGGCGACCCCCACGATGAATACTGACGGCACTTTTTCCGATAAGAGCAGCAGGAAAGTGGTGCCTACCAGCAGGGGGTTCAGGGGCAGGCTATCGATGGGGCCCAGGTGAAAGGGCAGGGCCAGGGTTCTGTCGGGCAGCGGGTGGTAGAGCAGGAAGGTAGCCGCGCACACCAGCCCGGCACTCACGGCATTCACGCCTTCGAGCGAGGCCTGCACCACGCGGTACTGCCGCAGCCGGTCCCAGAAGCGTATCACGAAGAAAATAAGAAACGTGCCCGGCAAAAAAATACCCGCCGTGCCCACCAGCGCGCCCAGCACCTGCGCGGCCGGGCCGCCGGCCGGCCGCATGGCCAGTGCCCCGATGTAGGCGGCTATTGAAAAATTGGGCCCCGGCATGGCCTGCACCAACCCCAGCCCCGACAGAAATTCCGGCCCCGTGAGGTAGCCCTTAAACTCCACGAACTCGGCGTACAGCAGTGGCGCCAGCACTTGCCCCCCGCCAAACACGAGCGAGCCGTTCCGGTAAAAGTTCTCGAACAGCCGCACCGGCAGCCAGCGGGTATAGTGTCCCAATACGGCCGCCCCCACCAGAAAGCCCAGCCACAGCACAAAATTCGCCCATTCGATACGCAAGGGCTTTTTCTCCTGAATGATGGTGTGCTTGCGGTAGCGCAGCGTGGTGACGGCCCCGCCGGCCACCAGCAGCAGCGGCAGCATCCAGGGCAGCTGGAAAAAATAGGCCAGCATGGCGGAAGCCACCATCAGGCCCACGGCCGTTTTGGTATGAATTACCTTTTCGGCGATGCGGTAGGCCGAAAAAGCCACGAAACCCACCGCCACGGGCTGCACAAATTGCACCAGAGCCGTCACCCGCACCGGGTCGAGGTGGCTTAGGGTGAGGGCGGCCAGCGTCATCAGCGTCACGGCCGGTAGCATCCACACCAGCAGGGTGAGGTAGGCCAGGTTGGGCCCGCCGAGTCGGAAACCAATCACGGTGATGGTTTGGGTGGACGTGGGGCCGGGCAGCAGCGCGCACAGGGCCTGCAGCTCCAGCAGCTCGGCCATGCTGATGTAGCGGCGCTTTTCAACCAGCAGCCGGAACATCATGGCCAGGTGTGCCTGCGGACCGCCAAAGGCCGTGAGGCCCAGCCCGGCCACATCCTTCAAAAAAATAATGCCCCGCACCCGGCGCGTCCGCTTGCCCGAGCGGCGCGGTGGTGGCGCCAGGGAGACGGAAGCGGCGGGGTGCGGGGCAGGTTGCAACGTGCGGTAAGCTTTAGCTTGCCGTCTGGCGTAGACAGCAGGCTTTTGTTCAAGACCACGGCAAGCTAGAGCTTACCGCACAAACCCTACTTCTTTTTCAGCCCCAGCTCAATCAGCCGCTCATTCAGGAATTCGCCGGCCGTGATGTCGGCTTCCTTCTTGGGGTTGTCGGGCGTTACGCAATGCTCCAGGGCCGCCAGGCTCATTTCGGAGCGCGGGTGCATGAAGAAGGGAATGCTGAAGCGCGAGGTATTCATTTTTTCGCGGGCCGGGTTCACCACGCGGTGAATGGTGGACCGGAGCACGCCGTTGGTGAGACGCTGGAGCATGTCGCCCACGTTCACCACAATCTGGTCGGGCAGGGCCGTAATGGCAATCCACTGGCCGTCGCGGCGCTTCACCTGCAGGCCGTCGGCGCTGGCGCCCATGAGCAGGGTAATCAGGTTGATGTCGCCGTGCTCGGCGGCGCGCACGGCATCGGCCGGTACCGCGTCGGGGTCTTCGATGGGGAAGTAGTGAATGGGACGCAGAATGCTGTTGCCGTGCTTCACCTTGTCATCGAAATAGTTTTCGGGCAGCTCCAGGAAAATGGCAATGGCGCGCAGCACGTCCTGGCCGGCGCTTTCCAGCGTCCGGTAAGCCAGGAAGGTGCTTTTCTGGAAGCCGGGCACTTCTTCGGGCCAGATGTTGTCCGGGTACTCGTTTTTGATGGGGTCTTCCTCCTCCACTTCCTGGCCCACGTGGTAGAACTCCTTCAGGTCGCCGGTATTGCGGCCCTTAGCGTGCTCCTTGCCCTTGCTGATGTAGCCGCGCTGGCCAGCCAGCTCGGGCTTTTCGTAGCGCTGCTTGTCCTCGTCGGGCAGCTGAAAAAACGCTTGCACGTCGGCGTAGAGCTGCTTGGTCTGCTCGTCGTTCAGGCCGTGGTTTTTGAGGGCTACGAACCCAATGTTTTGGTAGGCCTCCCCGAGCTGCTGCACGAAGCGGGCCTTTCGCGTGGAGTCGCCGGAACGAAAGTCGGCGAGGTCGAGCGAAGGGATTTGGTCAAGAAGTTGGTTTTGCATGGAAAAATTAGGTTTACTTTGAGGCCGAGTGGGCCCTGCGGTTGGCAACGACGCAAGTTAAGCAAAACCTTGTACCGGGTGCGGCCCGTAAGTAGCTCAGCTTATCTCTATTTTTGAATAAACAGCCGACAACCATTTTTTGATTCTAACCCCTATGAAACGTTCTCTCTTGATGCTTTGCAGCACTACCCTGACCTTAGCCCTGCTGGCCAGCTGCGAAACGAGCAAACCTGCCACCGATGTAAGCGCTACGGCCAACAATGGCACCACGGCCCCTAGTGGCGTTGCCAGAGCCGAAAGCATGGAGTCGAACGGTATTCGCCTGACCCCTTTCAGCGATTCGCCCCGCTACCCCGAGGCCCAGATGAAGCTGCGCTCGCCCATTGGCAATTCCACAATTCCCAGCGGCGAGGTGCCTTTCTCTTATCTGGTATCCAATTTTCAGCTCACCAAAATGAGCAGCGGCCCGCAAACGGGCCGCATGGCCAACTCCATGAAAGGCCAGCACATCCACAACATCGTGGATAACGAGCCCTACACGGCCCATTACGAAACAAGCTTCAAGAAGGCCCTTCCCGATGGTCAGCACGCCGTGCTTTCTTTCCTGTCGCGCTCCTACCACGAAAGCCTCAAGCACCGCGGTGCCTACGACCTGCGCATCATCAATGTGGGCGATGTCACCCCAACCGGCGCGCCCATCATCGACGTGAATGCACCCAACCTGTTCTACAGCCGTCCCAAAGACACGTATTCCGGCGCCGATGCCCGTCGTATCATGCTGGACTTCTACCTGGTAAATACCAACTTGGAGCCCGGCGGCAACCGCGTGCGCGCCACCATCAACGGCACCGAGTTCATGATTGAAAACTGGCTGCCCTACCAGATGGAAGGCCTGCCAGCCGGCGAAAACACGGTGAAGCTGGAGCTGATTGACTCTAGTGGCAACTTGCTGCCCGGCGCCTTCAACTCGGTCACCCGCACGTTCACAGTTGCCCCCTAATCCGTTTTGGCGGCTCGCCATCAGCACGTTCTGCTGAATTTCTGAAGGCATCTTCACCACAGAGTAACGAGCTTACTTGGGCGGTGGGGATGCTTTTTGGCGTTCAGCAGAACGTGTTTTTAGCTTCATTTGCATTCGGTCCCGATTCAGTATTGTTTATCATGCCTTCCGCTCCTGCTGCTTCGCCGCCTCCGCTGCTCACCCGCGAGCAAGTGCTCCGGGCTTTGCGCCAGCTAGCACGCGAGGGACCGCCGCACCTGCCCGCCGGCACCGTTTACGAGCTGGTGTACCGGGGGCGCCGCTATCCGCCCCGCGCCGTGGCCGAGCGCGCCTATCGCCTGGCTACCAGCGACCCGGCCGCTCGCTGGCCCCGGCCGGCCGGGGCCCCCACCAACGCCTTGCTGGAAGGGCTCGACTTTACCATCAGCACCAAACGCCCCGTCCTCACCTCGGGCTCGGCCCACGATGGCGAGGAAACCGCCCGCCAGCAGGCCGAAGACCTCTACACGGGTCCGGTAGATGAGGCCCGGCAAGCGGCAACTGCCCTGCCCACAGCCGCCGAGCCCAACGCCTCTTACGAGGCGCCGGCTTACTCCCGCGCCGATGCCCTGGCCGAGTTGTTTATCAGCGAAAGCGAGCTGGAAGCGACGCTGGCGGGGCTGGCCCGGCGCCGGAACCTGCTGCTGCAGGGCCCGCCCGGCACGGGCAAAACCTTCCTGGCCCGCCGCCTGGCGTGGCTGCTGCTGGGCGCCAGAGACGAGCGCCGCATTGAGGTCGTGCAGTTTCATCCCAGCTACGGCTACGAGGATTTCATCTTGGGCTTTCGGCCCGGTGCCGATGGCCGTTTTCAGCTCGTGCCCGGCGTGCTGCCGCTGCTGTGCCAGCGGGCAATGGCCGACCCTGACCGGCCTTATTTCTTACTCATCGATGAGGTGAACCGGGGTAACGTGCCGCGCATTTTCGGCGAGCTGCTGCTGCTGCTCGAAGCCGACAAGCGCGGCCCTGCCCACGCCCTGCGCCTGCCCTACGCGCCCCCGGAGGCGCCCCGCTTCTTCGTGCCCGAAAACCTGTTCGTCATTGGCACGCTCAACCTGGCCGACCGTTCGCTGAGTCCGCTGGACTATGCGCTGCGCCGCCGCTTCGCGTTTGTGGAGTTGAAGCCCCGGTTTGGAACGGCGCTGCGGCAGTTTCTTAAAGGGCGGCAAGTGCCCGAAGAAATCATCGAGCAGCTGTGCTCCCGCATGGCCGCTCTCAACCAAACCATTGCCGACGACCCGGAATTGGGGCCCGACTTTGTGGTTGGCCACAGCTACTTCTGCCAGCCGCCTGCCGAGCCTGAGCAGGCCACCGGTTGGCTGCGCCTGATTCTGGAGCAGGAAATCGGCCCGCTCCTCGCCGATTACTGGCGCGAGCAACCCGCCACGGCGGCAGCCCAACTGCGCAAGCTGCTAGCGTAACCAGCGGCGTGTTTTCAGCTTTTTTCTACTGAGATTAATTCGCGAAATTCCCAAAATCCGACCAAAGCTGTGATACCGCTTCCCACGCTCTACTACTTCCTGTGCTATGCCTGGAACCGGCTGCCCGAGCCGGCGGTGCTGCAAGCGAGCGAGGCCACGCCGTTTCACCGGCCGCTGGCCATGCTGGCCCAGGTGCTGCTGCACGGCACGCGGCGCCTGCTCAAAACCGGCCTGCCGCGCACGTTTCAGCCCCAGGAGGCCGAGCTCACCACCCTGCGCGGCCGCGTTGAGCTGACGCCCAGCCTGCACCGGGGGTTGCTGGAGCGGGGCCGCGCCAGCTGCACCTTCGATGAGCTGACCACCGACACGCCGCTACACCGCCTGCTGGCCCAGACGCTGGCCAGCCTGACTACCGCCGCCGACGTGCCCCCAGCCTTGCGCCGGGAGTTGAGCCAGTTACGGCGGCGTTTGCCCGGTGCCGCTGCCGAGACGACGGCGGCCAGACCTACGCCAGCTACTTTCCGGGAGTTGCGGCGGCAGCGGCCGGGCAATGCGGACGCTTTTCTGCTGCACGTGTGCGAGCTGGTGTGGCAAACGGCCCTGCCCAATCCCACTGCCCAGGGCCGCGGCCGCTTCGTTGATTTCCACCGCGATGAAGTGTTTATGGCGCGGCTGTTTGAGCAGTTTACCCGCAATTTTTTCCGGCGCGAGCAACGCCGCTACCGCGTTTACGCCGAAACCATTGCCTGGCAGGCCGAGGGCCAGACCGACGACCTCGCCCTGCTCCCCACCATGCTCACGGACACGACCCTCGAAGCGCCAGACCAGAAAATTATCCTCGATACCAAATATTACGCGGCCGCTCTGCGCACCCGCTACGACCGGCAGCGGCTCATTGCCCCGCACCTCTACCAGCTCTACGCCTACCTCCAGAACCAGCGGCCAGCCCCGGAACAAGCCCTGGAAGGCATTCTCCTCTACCCTACTGCCACCCAAGACGTGCACCTTAGCTACACGTTGGGCGGCCATCCGGTGCGCGTGGTCACCCTCAACCTGCACCAGCCCTGGCCCGGCATCGCGGCCGACTTGTTGGGTTTGGTTGCCGAAAAGCCAGCGTAGTTGCCTGCACCTTGCAAATAAAAAAGCAGCCCATGCTTCCCTGGCGGGAAACATGGGCTGCTTCAAATTAATTGGCGTTGAGCTTATTAAAGGCTCAGCATGCCACTATTGAACTACCTCGGTGGTCGTGGTAGTGCTCGAAGCCTCGGTGGTAGCAGGGGCCATCGCGTCGGTGGCAGGAGCCATCATCGTGGTGTCGGTGGTCGTGGTCGTGGTGGTTTCCGTAGTGGCAGGAGCCTCAACGGTGGTGGTTTCGGTCGTCTTCGACTCGCACGAGGTCAGACCAGCAGTCAGGGCGAGGCCCAGGGCAGCAACTTTAATCAGGTTCTTCATTTTGGGGGTAATTTTGAAAGTGGGTTAGCTCAAAAACTGCCCTTTATGCTGGCTTCGTGAAAAAGTAACCCGGCCGATAAAAAAATTATTTTAGTGGGTTACTTGTAGCCTTAACGCGTATTAACCCCCGAAAGCGAATGAGCAGGGGCAATCCAACTTCTTCTCCTTTGACTCCTACTGACGACGCACTGATTGTTGCCATTCGCGGCGGCGACGAGCGGGCCCTGGCCCATCTCTACCGGTTGCATTGGCCCATGGTATCCCACTTCGTGCTGCAGAACAGCGGCACGGACGACGATGCCCAGGACGTGTATCAGGAAGGGGTGATGGTGTTTTATGAAAAAGTTCGCGACGGCTCTCTAGAGCTTAGCTGCCAGATTAAAACCTACCTCTACGCCGTGTGCCGTCGCCTGTGGCTCAAGCGGCTGACCAGCAAAAGCCGCTTCGGCGTGCGCTTGCTCGACGACGAGGAGCACGGCCCCTACCTTAACACCGGGGCCGAGGAAGACCTGCTTGCCGCCGAGGAACAGGACCGCCGCTTCGATACCATGAGCGAGGCCCTCAACCACCTTGGCGAGCCCTGCCGCTCGCTTTTAGAAGGTTTTTACCTTCATGATAAATCGATGCAGGACTTAACTGCAGCGTTTGGCTACACAAATGCCGACAACGCTAAGAATCAGAAATATAAGTGCCTGGTGCGCTTGAAAAAGCTATTTTTTACCCATTACAAAGAAGAGTCTACCTGATGGTTTTTGGGTCCGGGCCCATTGCCCGGCACACACGCCGTTTGCTTACCGCCACCGGCTCCGGGCCGGTAGCTCTTACCCATGATGACCGAAGCAGACTACTACGCCTTATTTGAAGCCTACGCCCTGGGCGAGCTGGCCGGGCCTGCCCGCGCCAACCTCGAAGCGCGCCTGGCCGCCGACCCGGCACTGGCCCTGCGTTACGCTGACTTTACGGAGCTGACCGATACCCTGCGCGCTTATGGACAGCGGCAACAGGTGCGCCAGCAATTAAAAAGCATGCACGCCACCATGCTGGCCGCTGACGCGCCCGAAGCATTCATCCCTGCTGGAACCCTTCCTGAGACCGGTCAGCTTACCTCCTCGGTGAACCCCATATTGCGGATTTCGCGCACCGAGCGCCGGCTGCGCGACTTCTGGAACGGCCACCGGGCCACGATGGGCGTAGCTGCTTCGGTGGCGGTGCTGGCGGTGTTCAGCACCTTGCTGGGCCTGGAATGGTGGCGCGCTGCCAAAACCCAGCCTTCGATGTATGGCTACACCGTGCTTCGGCGCGAAGTAGAACGCATCAAGAAGAGCCAGAAGGATTTGAGCATTACGCTAAACCAGTTTGGCCGCTCCGCCGCAACCCCGCCGGTGGCTCGGGAAAGCAGCGGCACCGGCTTCGCCCTGACTTCAGAAGGCTATCTGGTAACGAGTTACCACGTCATCCAGGGAGCTGATTCGGTGCTGGTGGAGGGCCACGACCGCAAGCGCTACCACGCCGAACCGGTGTATTCCGACCGCAAGCACGATTTGGCCATTCTGCGCATCACCGACAAGAAATTCACCGGTTTTGGCCGGCTGCCCTACGCCATCAAAGAAGGCGAGGCAGATTTGGGCGAACGGGTTTATACCCTGGGCTTCCCCCGCGAAGACGTGGTGTACGGCGAAGGCGCTCTGAGTGCCCGCTCGGGCTTCAAGGGCGATACCGCGTTCTACCAGGTTAGCATTCCGGTGAATCCGGGCAACTCCGGCGGCCCGCTGCTCGATGAGCGCGGCAACCTGATTGGCGTGGTAAGCGGCCGGCAGAATGATGCGCAGAGCGCTGCTTTCGCCACCAAATCGTCGTATCTGGTGCGGCTCGTCGATTCTCTGGCTGCCGCCAAACCGGCCGTGCCCTACCTCCTGCCCCGCTACGGGCAGCTGGCGGGTAACAGCCGCCCGCAGCAGCTCAAAAAGCTGCAGGATTATGTATTCGTCGTGAAGGTGTTTGAATAAGCATTGATTTTGTTGGTGATGGCTGCGCTACGCCGCTATTCGCATCAGAAAGGCCTGTTTCTTCATTGAGACAGGCCTTTTTGCTGTTCGTTTTTACCAGTTTTACCTGGCGTTGGGTTTTGCCCCTTTTTCGCTGTTGGAGACACAAATAGCCCCTTTGCCAACAACCTTAACACCCTTATTTCAGTATTCAGACTCAGGCCAAGCGTGCCTGAATCCTACCATTCCATATTACTTAACTCCGCTTCCCGTGGCTCAAAATCAACAAACTCCCCCTAGCAGCAACGACGTTGCTGGCTCGGCTCTTTTCAAGAAGTTCCTGGGCACTGCCGAAGGCTACATCCGCCAGCCCACCCGCATGAAAACGCTGCTGACGGATGCCTACAAAAAGGCCAGCGACAAAAACGACGTGGGCACGCTGGCTCACGAAGCCTGGGAAACCCTCCAGACGATGTTCCGGCTCATCAAGGCCTCGATGTCGGGTGAATACACGGGCGTACCCGGTACGACCATTGCGGCGGCCGTAGCCGTGCTCATCTATTTTCTGAGCCCTATTGACCTGATTCCGGATTTCATTCCGGTGATTGGTTTGCTCGATGACGTGGCACTGGTAGCATGGTTCTCAACTACACTCAAGGGCGAGATGGATAAATTTCAGGAATGGGAAACCAGCAGTGCCCGCGTGGTAGCCGTCACGGGCAGCCCAGCTCAGGCGTATGCCGCCACGGATAAGGAAACGCCGGCTTCGGCGGCAGACGTAGCTGCTTCGGCTACTGCCACGGCCAGCAACGAGGTGAAGCACGATGCCGACGCGCTCGACGAGCAAGCCGAAGCATCAGCAGCCCGTCGTAGCAGCAGCACCGGTACTACCGCACTTTCAGAAGGTGCGGTGCTCTCCAAGGAATCGGCCAAGTCTCACGGCACGACCGACCTGCCCGGCGCTCCTGCGGTGGGTGGCCCTTCGGCTACCGATTCTACCTCCGGTTCCGAGCCCACTACTCCTACCAATGGCCCTACTGTTCGGGCTTGGGAAGGTAGCCGCAACCCTGCGGATGCCGGCAACCTCGATACCGGCGGCAACGTCCGGTAAGTTTCCTCCCGCATCCAACGCAAAAAATCCCGGTAACTCACGTTACCGGGATTTTTTGCGTTGGTGAGAAAACGAATTATTGCTTACGCAGCGGCAGCATGGTCGCGCACGTAGCGCACAAAGTCGCCCACCGTGTACAAAGGCACTTCGTCGGGAATGACGATGCTGAAGTTGCGCTCCAACTCCAGAATGATATCCACTACGTCGAGCGTTTCGAAGCGCAGGTCGCGGGCGAGGCTGGCAGTTTTGCGCACCCGGCTGGCCCGAATGGCTTTGCGCTTGCTGATGATTCGAAAGACCTGCTGTTCAATAGTAGGGCTAAGGGTGGGCCTTGTAGCGGATACGTACATAATAATAAGCAAAAAGGAGGGAGTAGAATTGATGAGAACAGGTTTGTTTAAGGTGCTCGCCGGTCGTTTTTGCTGCAACAAAAACGTACCAGCGAGCTCCCACAACGCCTAAATAGTTAGGCTAGTATTGGCGGCGTAGCCGCCTGTATTTCTTCAGAGTCCACCTCTTCCGAATTGGTTGCAAGGTGGTCTGGGTTTTTTCCGGTTATTTTTCCCTTGAGGGTTTCGCTCAGCAAGTACATCACCGGCACTACCACCAGCGTGACGAGCGTGGCGAACACCAGACCGAAGATGATGGTCCAGGCCAGCGGGCCCCAGAAGGTAACCGACTCGCCCCCGATGAAGAAGTGCGCGTTGCCGGAGGCGAACAGCTCGTAAAAATCGATGTTCAGGCCAATAGCCAGGGGGATGAGGCCCAGCGTGGCGGCCGTGGCCGTGAGCACCACGGGGTTGAGGCGGGTGCGGCCGGCCAGCACAATGGCTTCGCGCAGCGGCATGCCCTGCGCCCGCAGCATATCGGTGAATTCAACCAGGAGAATACCGTTTTTCACCACGATGCCGGCCAGGGCAATGATGCCCACGCCCGTCATCACGATGCTGATGTTCTGACCTGTGATGGCCAGGCCCCAGAACACGCCGGCGATGGAAAACAGAACCTCGGAGAGAATGATGAGCGGCTTGCTGAACGAGTTGAACTGCGTCACCAGAATCAGGAAGATGAGGCCCAGGGCACCGATGCCAGCCATGGGCAGGAAGTCGCTGGTTTCCTTCTGGTTTTCCTGGGCGCCGCCCATGTTGATGGTGTAGCCGGGCGGCAGCGGATAGGATTTGAGCGCCGTTTCGATGTTGGCTACCACGTCGGGGCCGGTGAAGCCGCCCAGCACGTTGGAGCTGATGGTGATAACGCGCTTGGTGTCTTTGCGCTTGATGCCGCCGTAGGTGCTGCCATAAGTAACGTCGGCCACCGAGGAAATGGGCACCTGGCGCACGGCGCCGGTGGCATCGCGGAAGGTGAGCGGCGCGTTCACGATGGCGTCCACGTCGGAGCGGTAGGGCTCGGCGTAGCGCACCTGAATGGGATATTCGTCGTCGGCGGTTTTGAATTTACTGGCCTCGGTGCCGTAGATGGCCGTGCGCACTTCCAGGCCAATCTGGCCGGTGCTGATGCCCTCGCGGTTGGCGCGGGTGCGGTTGATGTTCACGGCAATTTCGGGGTTGCGGTCTTCCAGGTTCGAGCGCAGCTGCTCCACGCCGCCAATGTTGAGCGAGTCGAGGTAGCGGGTCACTTTCTTGGACAGGGCGGCCAGCTTGGGGTAGTCGTCGCCGGCTACTTCAATGGCAATTTCCTTACCCGTGGGCGGGCCGCTGGCTTCCTGGTCCACCGATATTTCGGCGCCCGGAATGCCCTTCACCACCTCCCGGATTTTGTCCATGTAGGTGCTGGTGGCAGGACCGGTGCGGTCGCTCATCTCCTTGAAGGCCACGCCAATTTTGCCCAGGTGCGACTGCGACACGCCCGAAGCTGTGGCTTCGCCGGGGTCGCCGGCGCCGATGGCCACGTTGGTAATCACCGATTCCACGTCGGCGTTTTTCTTACCGATGACACCGTAGATGCGGTTTTCCAGCACGCGCGTTACCGAGTCGGTGACCGATACGCGGGTACCCACGGGCATTTTCAGGTAGGTGTAGATGAACTTGGGGTCGCCTTTGGGGAAGAACTGCACGGCGGGGCTGCGGATGCCCACGGCCACGAAGGAGCCGATGAAGAGGATAATCACGCCCACCATCACAATGGCCGGGTGGCCGATGGACCAGCCCACCAGCTTGGCGTAGCCGTTCTGGAATTTGGGCAGGGCGCGGGTCTGGAACCAGGCAATCATCTTCACCAGCACGTAGCGGTCGAGGGCGATGAAGGCGGCCAGGGCCAGGCAGAGGTTGCCGAGGAAGTGGCCCAGCAGGCCGCTAGTCTTGCCGTCGACGCCTATTTCGGGCGTTTTGCCCAGGGCCAGCACGTTGAACAGAATGCCCAGCGCCACGAGTACGCCCATGGTAATGAGGAAGCCTTTGGTGGCCTTGGGCCGGCGGTGCAGGTCCTCCTCAAAATGCTCCTCGCGCTGCATGAAACTTACGGCAAACACGGGGTTCATCACGAAAGCTACCAACAGCGACGCCATGAGCGTGATGATGAGCGTGACGGGCAGGTAGTACATGAACGAGCCCACAATGCCCGGCCAGAACAGCAGCGGAATAAATGGTGCAATGGTGGTGAGCGTGCCGGCCAGCACGGGCACAAATACTTCGCCCGATGCAAATTTGGCGGCTTTTTCGGTGCTCAGCTCGGGATGCTCGTGCAACAGGCGGTGAGTGTTTTCAATCACCACAATGGCGTCGTCCACCACAATGCCCAGTACGAGCAGGAAGGCGAAAAGCACAATCATGTTCAGCGAGAAGTCGAAGGCCGGCAGGATGAGGAAGGCCAGAAACATCGATAGCGGCACCGACAGGCCCACAAACATGGCGTTGGTGGTGCCCATGAAGAACATGAGAATGAACGTCACCAGCAAAAAGCCGATGATGATGGTGTTGATGAGGTCGTGCAGCGTCACGCGGGTGTCGTTGCTGGTGTCACCGGTCACGGTGATGGTCAACTCCTTGGGCAAGCTGGCCTCCGACTCAGCAATTAGCGCCTTGATTTTATCGCTGGCGTCAATCAGGTTTTCGCCCTGGCGCTTCACCACGTTGAGGGTAATGGCGGGCTTGCCATCGAGGCGGGCGTAGCTTTCGCGGTCCTTGAAGCCGTCGGTAACGGTGGCAATGTCGCCGAGGCGCACAGGCGCGCCGTTGAGGTTCTTGATTTGAATGTTGGCCAGGTTTTCGGCCCGCACGTACTGGCCGGCCACGCGCACGGCGCGCTTCTGCCCGCCCACGTCGATGGTACCGCCCGAAATAGTCACGTTTTCGGCCCCGATGGCGCGCGCAATGTCATTGAAACCCAGGCGCGAGGCCCGCAGCTTGTTCAGGTCCACGTCCACGTTCACCTGCTGGTCGAGGGCGCCGATGATGTCCACGCGGGTGATTTCGGACAGCGCCTCAATCTTATCCTGGAAGTCGTCGGCGTACTTTTTGAGCTGGGCGGCGGGGAGGTTGCCGGCCAGGTTGACGTACATAATCGGCTGCTCGGAAATGTTAACTTCCTTCACCAGCGGGGCGCTGGGCAGGTCGTTGGGCAGCTCCGTGCTGGCCTTGTCCACGGCGTCCTTCACCAGCTGCTTGGCCACCTGCACGTCGATGCCGGAGGTGAACTCGATGTCCACGATGCAGTAATCCTGGTTCGAGGTCGAGTTGATGTGCTTCACCCCGTTGATGCTCTTCATCTCCTTTTCGAGCTGCCGGGTCACCAGGTTTTCAATGTCGGCCGGCGAGGTGCCGGGGTACACCGTGGCCACGATAATGCGCGGAATCACGATGTCGGGAAACTTCTCCTTGCCCAGCTTGAGGTAGGCGAAGATGCCCGCGATGCACAAAATCACCGTGATGATGTAAATGCTCGTCTTGTTATTAATGGACCAACTGGTGGGCCCAAATTCCTTCTCTATATCCTGCATGTTGATTTAGCTGTTAGCTATTAGCTGGTAGCTGATAGCTCTTGGGTTTAAGACAGGTTTCCTTTAGCTATTTGCTTTTAAACGGGCGATGAATCCGTGCAGCATTTTGATTTCTTCTTCCAGCATCTCGGGTAGTGAGCAATCTGCGGGCAGTGTTAACAGGCCAGACTGCACTGCGATAATTAACTGCGTATCCAATTCAAAACAGGAGCCCAAAGCAATTTCCAGAAAGTGCCGGTATTCCTTTTCGCTGCTCCGGCTGCTGCCTTCGGCGATGTTAGAAGGAATTGAAACCGCAGCCCGCGTCATCTGGCTGCGAAGGCTGTATGTCTCCTCGCGGGGCAACTGACGCACCAACTCATAGGTGGATTTTGCAAGTTCAATACCCCGCTGCCATACCTTCAATTCCTTGTAATTTTTCATATTACGCCATCTACTGTTATCCGAGAAAAAGCTAACAGCTAATAGCTAGCCGCTAATAGCTATTAGTTGGCCGTCGTTCAGATTCTGGTAACCGGCCGAGATAATCTGGTCGGCGGCGGTGAGGCCGCTGGTGACTTCCACCTTGCCGTTGTAGGTGTTGCCGGTTTTGATGATGCGCTTTTCGGCGGTCATTTTGCCCTCGGCTTTGCCCACCACATACACGTAGCTGTTCTGCTCGTCGCGCTGCACCAGGTCCACCGGAATAACGGTGGCGGCGGCGGCGGCGTAGTTCTGGATGCGCACCGTGGCCACCATATTGGGGCGCAGGTCGGCGGCTTTGGCGTTTTTCAGGCGCAGCTCCACCGTGAAGGTGCGGCTGGTGGCATTGATGCTGCGGCTCACCACGCGCACGGTGGCGGGCAGCTCCTCGCCGCCCAGGTCCGGAATGGTCACCACGGCATTATCGCCGGCCTTGATGCTGTTGCCGTAAGCCTCCGACACGTCGGCCAGAATCTTGCCGCCCGTGCCGCCGTTCAGGCGCACTACCGGCGCACCGGGCGCGGTAATTTCGCCCAGCTTGGGCAGCACCTCATCCACAGTACCCGAGAACGGGGCAATTACGTTGTAAAGGGCCTTTTGCTGGTTGAGGGTATTGAGGCCGTTTTGCAGGGCGCGGTAGTTGTTGCGGGCCGTCAAGAACTGCACTTCGGTGCCAATCTGCTGGTCCCAGAGGCTTTTTTGCTTCTCGTAAATCACGCGGGCCAGGTCCATGCGGGTTTTCAATTCGGCGACGTTGGCATCGAGGATGCTGGCATCCACGGTGGCGAGCACCTGGCCCTTGCGCACCCGGTCGCCGCGCTGCACGCGGATGCTGGTGAGGGTACCGGCGGCCCGGCTGCCCACAGTGGCATTCTGGTCGAAATCGACGCGGCCCTGCACTTCCAGGTAGCTTTTGAAGCTCTCGGGCTTGGCGTTCATCACGCTCACGGGCGTGGCCGGAGCGGTTTCGCCGGGGCCGGTTTTGGCTTCGAGGGTGGCTATTTTAGCCTGCGTGTCGGCCTGCTCTTTCTTGAGTTTGGCCAGCTCGGCTTTGGGGTCTTCGGCGCCGCCGCAGGAAACGGTGATTAAGCTGATAGCTATTAACTGGTAGCTAATAGCCTTTTTGAGGAAGCTGTTTTTAGGGGAGCTGTTAGCTAATAGCGGCTGGCTGTTAGCTTTTTTGAAAGACAAGTTCATTGTAGGACATTCTAAGGTTTGACAAGGAGAAAAGCTACTGGCTAACAGCTACTAGCTAACGGCTATTTTTATACAGCTCGCCGGTCGCTTTGTCGCGGTCCACTTTGGCTACCAGCACGTCGTAAATCGCGCCGTAGTAGTTGGTCTGGGCCGAGCGCAGGTCGGTTTCGGCCGTAATCACCTCCAGGTTGGAGCCCACACCGGCATTGAACTTGATGCGCGTGACGCGGGCCACGTCGGTGGCCAGGGTCAGGTTGGCCTGCTGGTTGTCCAGCACGTCGAGGGCGTTGATGAGCGTAGTGCGGCTCTGGGCATCCTGCAAGTCAATGCTTTGCTTCAGCGTCTCGAAGCCGCGCTCAATCGTCTGCTGCTGCAGGCGGCTCTGCTGCACCAGGTACTTGCGGCGGAAGCCATCGAACACCGGCACCTGCAGGCTCAGGCCCACGTTGCCAAAGCCGAACCAGTTCTGGTTGACAAAGCCGGCCGAGTTGCGCGAATCCGGACCGCGAAAGGCAAACAGCTCGCTGGCCTTGTTCGCCGAGCCCGTGAAGCCGTAGGCGCCCGAGAGCACGAGACGCGGGTAAGCGCCAGCCTGACGGTTGCGCAGGTCGAGGCCGGCCAGGGCCTGCTGGGTTTCCAGGGTCGAGAATTCGATGCGGTTGTTGTAGTTGAGCGCGCCGCGAGCCGCTACCGGCTGGCCGCCCGACAGCGCGTTCTGCTGGTCGAGGCGGTTTTGGGCGGCGGGGTCGCTGCTAGTCTGGGCCGGGGCCGTGGGCAGGTCGCCCAGGCCGTTCACGCCGCCGCCGGTGCTCATATCGGCCACGCCGAGGCGCTGGCGCAGGGCGCCGGCATCCACCACGGCTGCGCCGAGCGAGTCGGTGAGCTGAATGCGCTGCTGCTGCGGCAGGCCCATCTGAAACTTGAGCAAGCCCACGCTCAGCTCGGTGAGGCGCTGGGCTTTCTGCTGCTCCACCACCAGGTTGTTGCGCTGCACGCGCAGGCGGTCCACGTCGAGCTTCTCCACAAAACCAGCTTTGTAGGTTTCATTGGTCTGATACAGCACGGTATCGAGGCGCTGCACGTTGCGGGCCAGCAGCGCCAGGCGCGAGCGGGCCACCAGCGTGCTGTAATACGCCTTACTCACCTGCTCCACCACGTCGATTTCGGCCTGCTGGGTTTGCTTCTTGGCCAGCTCGGTGTACACCTTAGCCGCCTTCAAACCAATCAGATACGCGCCATCGAAGAGCAGCTGCGATACCGAAGCGCTGGTGTTGCCGGCGAATTGCAGGCCAAAGGCGAACGGCTGCGGCGGCACGGCCAGGCTGCGCTGTTCCAGCACTACTTCCTGACCGCTGCTGGCATCGGCCACTTTGCCGGGCGTGAGCACGGTTTGCTGCACCGGGAAGTTCACCAGGCTCTTTTGCAGCTTGAAGTTGTCGGAAATGGTGGCGCCTACGTTCACCTGGGGCAGGCCAGCACTCTTGATTTCGCCCACTTTGGCGGCGGCGGCAGCCTCGCCCAAGCGGGTGGCCAGCAGGCTCGATTTGTTCTGAACGGCGTAGCTCACCGCCTGTTGCAGGCTCAGGGGCATGGTGCCCGTGGTGGGCGGGGCGACCGGCAGCGCGGCCGGAGCCGACTGGGCAAGCAGTGCCTGTGGCACGGCGGCACTCAGGGCCACCAGCAGCAGTGTTTTTGGTCGAAACAGCATCATTATTAACAGCAAAAAGGGAACGGGGAAGCGGGGAAAAGCGGGTTATTCTTGCTCCGTGACGTGGCGGAGGTCGTTGATGAGCTTGTGCCCCTTGAGCGAAGCAATGCCCAGCATGTAGTGTTCGATGATGACCTGCTGCAGGCGCTGCACGTCGAATTGCCGGGGCGGAAACACGTCGGGGTTGAAGGCCAGCTCAATCTGGGCCAGGCGCAGGCGGGCCAGCACGGGCACGTCGAGGTCGGCGCGGAATAGCTCCTCGCTCATGCCCCGGCGCAGGTTATCGGTTATTTGTTCCAGAATGTACTCCTGCTTGTGGTCGAGCCAAAGCTGCCACGTGCTGGGGTGAAACTTCTGCATATCGTAGAAGATGCTCGGGTGCACCTCGCTGAACTGCTGGCGCATCCAATTCATCATGCCGAACAGCTCGTCCACCGCCGAGGTGGCCTGCGCCTGCATCCGCTCGCAGTCGTGCTGCGCTTCTAGCAGGTGTCGGGTCATCACGCCTTCCACAATCTGGTCTTTGTTCTCGAACCATTTGTAGAGGGTCTTTTTCGACATGCCCAGGTCGGCGGCAATGTCGTCCATACTCACGCTTTTGATGCCATTGCGCATGAAAAGCTGCTGCGCCTGGCTCAGGATTCGGTCTTTGATTTCCATAATTAACGCCGCAAAGATACAATGGAAACTTTTATTGTGCTCAAAGTTTCCATTTTCTTTTTAGCGCCCCAGTCGGTTCCGGGCACTTTCCGCTTTGATGTGACGCAGAGCGGCTCCGTTTACTTTACAGTATTTGGAAAATAGCTGCGGAATAGCTGCCATCTTTAACTAATTTTGATAGCAATGCAAAGCTAATATTTTTAGCGGATTTTTATTCATTAATCGTGTTATTAAATTATAAATGCCGTCTCCCGGTATTTTGCAGACCATAAACCCTGCGCCGGGTACTTTTGCAGCAGCCGCGTCGGCTCTACCTTATTCCACCTCATGAAAATTCGCACCGGCTTCGGCTACGACGTTCACCAATTGCAGGAAGGCCTGCCGTTCTGGCTCGGCGGCATTCTGGTACCGCACACCCACGGCGCGCTCGGCCACTCCGATGCCGACGTGCTCATCCACGTTATTTGCGACGCGCTGCTGGGCGCGGCCAACCTGCGCGACATCGGCTTCCACTTCCCCGACACCGACCCGCAGTACAAGGGCATCGACTCCAAAAAACTTCTCTCCGGCGTGATGCGCCTGCTGCGGGAGAAGGGCTACGAGGTGGGCAACATTGACTCCACCATCTGCCTGGAGCAGCCCAAGGTGAACCCGCACATCCCGGAAATGCGGCGCGTGCTGGCCGCCGTAATGGGCATTGCCGAAGACGATATTTCCATTAAAGCAACCACCACCGAAAAACTGGGTTTTGTGGGCACGGGCGAAGGCGTGGCGGCCTACGCCAGCGTCCTTATTCACCAGGTGTAAACCACACCCGCGCCCTTTCAAAATGACCTGCCGGCTTTGCTGAAGCAGGGCCACCCCCCACGCCTGTTTCCCACCATTCTTACTTATTCATGAATAAAACCTCCCTCCTGCTGGCGTTCCTGGCCCTGGCCAGCGCAGCCCCGGCCGACGCGCAAACCAAGATAAAAGTCAAAAACAAGAGCAGCAAAACCGGCACCACGAAAGGCAAAATGACGGTTCCGACCGAGCAGGTGCTTTTCCCCACCCCAGCCCCAACTCCCGCCGATTGGAGCGTGCAATACGCTGATATGGTGACGGCCGAGCGCCTGCGCACGCACCTGGCAGTACTAGCTTCGGACGAGTACGAAGGCCGCGAAACCGGCATGAAGGGCCAGCACATGGCGGCCGAATACGTGGCCACGCAGTTCAAAACGGCCGGCCTCACGGGGCCCGTGGCCACCGGTACCGACCCGTACCAACAGCGCTTCAACCTGGAGCAGGTGACCTGGGCCGACGGTGCCAGCCTGAAAGTGGGCAAGAACAGCTACCAGTGGCTGGTTGATTTCTATGGCATGGGCGACTCGCCCTTTGCCGAGGTTACAGCCGTGACGCCAGTGTTTGTGGGCTACGGCATCGAGCAGGACGGCTACTCCGATTACAAGGGCGTGGACGTGAAGGGCAAAGACATTCTGGTGGCGCTGGGCGAGCCCACCGGCCCCGACGGCAAAGCGCTGCTGAGCGCCGACGGCTCGCCCACCAAATGGGGCACCGACTACCGCGCCAAAGCCCAGATGGCCTCGCAGAAAGGCGCCCGCTCGGTATTTTTCGTGAGCTTCAACCCCACCAGCAACTTTGCCAAGCAGGCCGCTCGCCTGGCCCCCAACATCAGCCGCGCGGCTACGGTAATGGCCAACTCGGACCGGCCCACCCGCACGCCGGCCTTCTTCATTTCGCCGGCCGTGGCCCTGCAGGTGCTGGGCACTTCGGATGCCAACGTGCAGAAGCACCTGGCCAAAATCAACACGGCCAAGCAGCCGGTGGCTTCCCCTTTCAAGGTGAAGCCCATGCAGCTGAAAGCCGCTCGCAAGCGCGTGCCGCTGGGAACGGAAAACGCGCTGGGCTTCATTGAAGGCAGCGATTTGAAGCAGGACATCATCGTGATTTCGGCCCACCACGACCACCTCGGCATTCAGGACGGCGTGGTGTTCAACGGCGCCGACGACGACGGCTCGGGCACCTCGGCCATCATTACCCTGGCCGAAGCGTTTGCCAAAGCCAAGGCCGAAGGCCACGGGCCGCGCCGCAGCCTGCTGTTTCTGAGCGTGACGGGCGAGGAGAAGGGCCTATTCGGCTCGGAGTACTACGCCAAAAACCCCATTTTCCCGCTGGCCCAAACCATGGTGGACCTGAACGTGGACATGATAGGCCGCACCGACGTGGAGCACGAGGGCAAGCCCGACTACATCTACGTCATCGGTTCCGACAAGCTGGCCTCGCAGCTGAAGGTGGTGCAGGAGGCGCAAAATGCCAAATACACCCAGCTCGACCTGGACTACCGCTTCGACGACCCCGCCGACCCCAACCGCTTTTACTACCGCTCCGACCACTACAACTTCGCAGTAAACAAAGTCCCGGTTTCGTTCTTCTTCAACGGCGTGCACGCCGACTACCATCAGCAGAGCGACGAAATTGAGAAAATCGAGTTTCCGAAAATGGAGAAGCGCGCCAAGCTCGTGTTTCACCTGGCCTGGGAGCTGGCCAACCGCGACGAGCGCATCGTAGTGGACTCGAACAAGCCGTAATTCCAAGGCTGCGGGTTGCGTTGGGCAACCGCAGGGGAACGTCATGTTGCGCACAGGCGCGGCATGACGTTCTTTTTTAGCCTTCTCGCCTTCCTTTTCATCCTTTCTACTTTTTTGTGAAGACTGTTTTATTGTCCGGGCTGCTGGTGCTGGCCCACGGCTTACCCGTGCTGGCCCAGCAGGCGGCCCCCAACGCAAAAACCAAGGCCGCCACCGAGACCCCGGCCACTCCAGACCGGGCCCGGACTTACGCGGCCACCATCCGGCCCGAAGAGCTGCGCAGGCACCTGACCGTGGTGGCGTCGGATGCTTTTTTGGGGCGCGAGGCAGGCCAGCCGGGGCAGAAGCTGGCGGCTGCGTATTTGGTGCAGGAGTTTGCGGCGCTGGGACTGCAAGGCCCCGTGCCCGGCAGCGACAGTCCGTACTTGCAGCACTTCCTGCTCACGCGCGGCACCCACGCGCCAAGCGGCTACGTGCAGGCCGGCGGCCAGCGCTACGAGTGGCTGCGCGACTTTCTGAGCTACGGCGCCATGCTGTCGGCTTTTCCGGCGGAAACGGCATTGCAGCCGGTATTTGTGGGGTTTGGCGTGGAGCAGGGGGCTTATTCAGATTATGCCGGCCTCGATTTGCGGGGCAAGGACGTGGTGGCCCTGATGGGCGAGCCGCAGGACGCGCGCGGCCGCAAGCTGCTCCGGCCCAGCGGCCGCGCGGCCACCTACTGGGATTCCGGACTGCGCAAAGCTGCCCTGGCCAAGGCCAAGGGCGCGCGCAGCATCTTCCTGGTCACGTTTGCGCCCACCAAAGAATTCAGCAAGCAGGATGTGGCGTTTACTGCTTCGCTACGCGAACCGGTTTTTGGGTTGACCACGCCGGGCCCGGCCATTGTTGATACCGTGCGGGAGGATATTCCGGCGGGCATGGGCGTGTACCTGACGTCTCTGGACCTGGGCCTGCAGCTGGCCGGCACCACGCTGCCGGGGCTGCGGGAGTACGTTCGGGAACTGGAGCGCGCGGGCAAGCCGGTGCGGCCGTCCTTTCAGCCGCCGGCTACCACTATTTCCCTGCCGCAGGGGCAGGAGCAGCTCACGACCGAGAATGTGCTGGGCTTCCTGGAAGGGACTGATAAGAAGGACGAGGTGCTGGTCATTTCCGCCCACTACGACCATTTGGGGGTGAAAAACGATACCATTTACAACGGCGCCGACGACGACGGGTCGGGCACGGTGGCGATGCTGGCCCTGGCCAAAGCCTTTGCCCAAGCCAAGGCCGAAGGCCACGGACCCCGCCGCAGCATCCTGTTTGCGGCCATGACGGCGGAGGAAAAGGGGCTTTTCGGGTCGGAATACTACACGGCCAACCCCGTGGTGCCGCTGGCCAATACCATTGCCGACCTCAACATCGACATGGTGGGCCGCACCGACCGCAAGCACAGCCCGAAGCGGCATTTTGTGTGCATCGTGGGCTCCGATAAACTGTCGTCGGAGCTGCACGCCATCAACGAAACGGCTAACCGCACTTACACCAAGCTGGAGCTGGACTACCGCTACAACGTGCCGAACGAGCCCGAACAGATTTACTACCGCTCTGACCACTACAACTTTGCACGACGCAAAATCCCGGTCATTTTTTATACTACCGGCGAGCACGCCGACTACCACAAGGCCACCGACGACGTGGATAAAATCGAATTCGATAAGCTGGCCGAGCGGGCGCAGCTGGTATTCCACACCGCCTGGGAGCTGGTGAACCGGGAGCAGCGGATTGTGGTGGACTCGAACAAGCCGTAAGCAGCACCGGGCTCTATCAATTTAAAGACCAGCTACTTGCAGGGCCTTACCAGACAAAGCAACGCCCTGGGCGCGCAGAAATTGCAACAGCTCTTTTTCGGCTGCGGGTGTGGTCAGCTTGAGGTAAAAGGAAACATTGTGCGTGGGCAGCTCCAGCAGCAGCTGGGAGCTCGCGAAAAACCGCTCGGGCAGGTAGTCGGCCTGGCTGATGGATTTATATTCGTAATAATCCGTCCGCAAAATCTTAACTTCCAGCTTATTGTTATGTAGCACCAGCCGGGGACTCATGGAGTTGTAGGAATGGCCAAAAGGCAGAAAGCCAAACAAGGTGAACCCGGCGCGAATTTCGTTGACTGCTACGGGAAAACCATTGGCAGGCAATGGGTTGGGAATGAATGACGAGGTCATATAATTTAGGTAGACAGCAAAAAAACCGAGGCCCATGCTTACGAAAAAAAGCCAATTTCAGCTCGATAGCGAAGCCAAAGCCTTCGACCGTGAGCACCGCCGCAAAATCCGCTTCAATATCGGCAAGTACGATGCGGCCGTGAGCGTCGGCCTCAAGCTCTACGACCAGCACGAGCTGGCCCGCGACCGCGGCGCCTACCTCAAGGCCACCGTGCTCGAAAAGCTCGATGAGTACCTGCTGCAGTTCGAGGCGGCCTTCACGGCACGCGGCGGCCGCGTAATCTGGGCCCGCGACGCGGCCGAGGCCCTGGCCGAAATCGGCAAGCTGACCACGGCCCACAACGCCAAAACCGTGGTGAAGGCCAAAAGCATGACCACCGAGGAAATTCACCTCAACAAGTACCTCGCCACGCAGGGCATCGAGTCCGTTGAAACCGACCTGGGCGAGTACATCGTGCAGCTGAACGGCGAGCGGCCCTACCACATTGTGACGCCCGCTATGCACCTGAGCAAGGCCGACATCAACAACATTTTCGTGAAGCACCTGGGCACGAAATCCACCGACGACGCCCAGGAGCTGGTGCTCACGGCGCGGCACCTGCTGCGCAACAAGTACACCAGTGCCGAAGTGGGCGTGACCGGCGGCAACTTCCTGGTTGCCAAAGAAGGCGGCGTGGCCGTGACCGAGAACGAGGGCAACGCCCGCCTCTCGGCCACCTTCCCCAAGCTGCACATTGCCATTGTGGGCATCGAGAAAGTGATTCCCGAGCTGACGGATTTAGACCTGTTCTGGCCCCTGCTGAGCACCAGCGGCACCGGCCAGCAGGTGACGGTGTACAACACCGTGTACTTCGGGCCGCGCCAGCCCGGCGAGGTGGACGGGCCCGAGGAAATGGTGGTGATTCTGCTCGACAACGGCCGCACCAACCTGCTGGCCCAGCCCGACAAGCGCGCCGCCCTGCGCTGCATTCGTTGCGGCGCCTGCCTCAACGTGTGTCCGGTGTACAAAAACATCGGCGGGCACACTTACGAAACCACGTACTCCGGCCCCATCGGCTCCGTCATCAGCCCGCACCTGAGCGGCCTGCCCGAGCACCAGCACCTGAGCTTCGCCAGCAGCCTGTGCGGCGCCTGCACCACTGTGTGCCCGGTACGCATTCCGCTACACAACCTGCTACTGCTCAACCGTAAGCAAAGCGTGCAGGAAGGCCATGCGCCCACCGAAGAGCGGCTGGCCATCGGCCTGTGGAAGTGGAGCATGCAGCACCGCTGGGCCCTGGATGTGCTGCCTGCCAAAGTGAAGGACTGGAGCCTGGGCCGCCTGCTGGGCCAGGTGGGCTGGAGCAAGCGCCGCGCCGCGCTGGCGGTGGCGCCGGCCTCATTCCGGGAGCTGTGGAAGCAGCGGGCAGCAACGCTTTAGCTGGCTCAGGGCTTTGGATAGCCGGCTATTTGGTGGCGTTGTGCGTAACAGGCATTTCCGCCTTTTATGCACCCTTACCTCCTACTTGTTTTGCGCGTTTTTACCGGACTGGGGGGCGTCATTCTGATTATCACCACGGTATCGGCGGCCATCCGCTCGTTTGTGCTGCCCCGCAACGAGGTAGTGTCCATGAACGTGAAGGTATTCGTCTGGATACGGGGGCTGTTTGAGGCCACGGCCAAGCTGGCCAACTCCTACGAGCGGCGCGACCGCATTATGGCCCACTACGCGCCGGTGGCCCTGGTGGCGCTGCCGTTGGTGTGGGAGGCACTGGTGGGGCTGGGCTACACCAGCCTCTACTGGGCACTGGGCGAGGGCAGCTGGAAACGCTGCTATGAGCTAAGCAACAGCTCCCTGATGACCCTGGGCACTACCAGCACACGGCACATCGGCATCGCCGTGCTCTCCTACTCCGAAGCGGCCCTGGGCCTGTTGCTACTCACGCTGCTGCTCTCCTACCTACCTACCATCTACCAGGCGTTTTCGCGGCGTGAGGTGACGGTGGGACTGCTGGAGCTGCGGGCCGGCACCCCACCCACGGCTTCGTGTCTGCTGGGCTGGCTCAACCACGACGGCTCGGTACAGAACGACGACCAGCAATGGGCCGACTGGGAGCGGTGGTTCGTGGAGATTGAAGAAAGCCACACGTCGCTGCCCATCCTCGCCTTCTTTCGCTCGCCCCAGCCCGGCCGTTCCTGGGTGGTCAGCAGCGGGCTGATTCTGGACACGGCGGCCCTGCTCTTTGCCGTGGTAGACGGCCCCCGGCCCCGGCAGGTGGAAATCACTTTTAAGGCCGGCTGCCTCGCCCTGAACCGGGTGTATCGCTTTTTCGACGATAAAGCCAATACCGAGCCCGACTACCTCGGGCCGGGCGACGGCCTGAAAGCCCCCAGCCGCGCCGACTTTGACCTGGCCTGCCACGAGATGGCGGAAAAAGGCCTGACGCTGCTCGAAGACCGCGAAGCCGCCTGGACGCACTTCCACGACCTGCGGAATCGCTACGTAACGGCCCTGCGCTTTCTGGCCCGCCTGACCATGGCCCCGGGCCTGGCCAACGTGAGCGGTACCCGCTAGCCTCGTGGGCCGCAAGCGCGGCTACTCCCCGTCGTCGGGCAGAATGTTGATGTCCTGCACCAGCACGCGCTGCTCGATTTCCTTGCCGCGCTTGGTGGCGGCCAACCCGCCCAGGGCGGTTTCCTTGTAGCGCGTTTCCATGGCCTGGCCCACTTCGCCGAGGGCCGCCACGCACTGGTCCACGGGAATAACCGGGTCGATACCGGCAATGGCAATCTGGGCCGAGCTGAAGGCAATGGCCGCCGCCGAAGCATTGCGCACCACGCAGGGCACTTCCACCAGCCCGGCCACCGGGTCGCAGACTAGGCCCAGCATGCACTGAATGGTGACGGCCACGGCGGCAAACACCTGCTCGACCGGCCCACCCAGGCAATACACAATGGCGCCACTGCCCATGGCCGCCGCCGAGCCGGTTTCGGCCTGGCAGCCCCCCACGGCCCCGGCCAGCGAGGCATTTTGCTCGATGATGAGGGCGATGCCGGCCGCCACGAGCAGTCCTTCCAGAATCTGGCGGTCAGAGAGCTTATGCAAATCCTGAATGGTGACGAGCACGCCGGGCAGGATGCCGGAGGCGCCGGCCGTGGGCGCGGCCACCACGCGGCCCATGCAGGAGTTCACCTCCTTGGCACCCAAGGCGCGGGTTATAAGCTGCTTGAATTCGGGCGAAAGCACGGTGACGGGCGAGGCGGCAATTTTCTTGGCCCCGTTGTTTATCATGCCCGAGCGCGAGGTCATGTCGCCGGTCAGGCCCTCGTGCACGGCGTCGCGCATCACGTCGTAGGCGCGCTGCAGGCCGGTCCATATTTCGTCTTCGGTGCGGCCTTTTTGCTCAATTTCATAATCGAGCACGGGCTGGTGCAGGGGCTCGCCGGTAGCGGCGCAGTGCGCGCCCCAGGAGGCAAAATCGTTGAAGAGAAGCGACATGACGGGTGGGATTGAGACAGGGAAGTGAGGGCTAAACGCAAAGCTGCGGCCGAAGGTGCTGCGGCTGGGGCGCAAAGCTACGCGGGCGCGGCAAGCGGCAGCCGGCCACTAGCCCGCCACCGAGGCATAGAGTAGGGTTTCGGGATGGCGGCGCACGGGGGCGTCGAGCCAGTCGGTGGCTTTGGTGAGGGGCACGATGAAGCCCTGACCGGGCAGCTTCACCGCTTCCACCACGCTGTTTATCAATAATGTACTGGTTTTTTCGGCCACGCTGCGACCTGATTTGTGCTCTACCACCAACACGTAGAGCGGGTGCTCGACAAAGTGTGTGAGCTCCTTGCGCAGGAGCCAGGCCCGCTTGATTTGGTCGCCAAAAGCGGCCAGGCTCGTGCGCAAGCCGGCCAGCTCCTCCTCGCCCAGGCCGTGGGGCAGGAAATTATCGGTCCGGCTGATGGTGTTGCGCTCGGCCTCGGCGGCGTCGTTGCGGTCGGCATGGCGCAGGGTTTCGGTGTGCAGCCGGCGGGCGGCGTCCTTGTCGCCGCGCCGCTGGTGGTAGGCCTGCTGCAGGGCCAGGCCCCCGGTGCGGGCGGCGGGCAGCTGCGCCATCACCTCTTCCAGCAGGGGCAGTCCGGCGGGGTCGTCTTGCATGATGAGGATGCGGCCGACGGCAAATTTCGCCGCGAGCCCATGCTCCGCGTTGTCGAACAGGCCCTGGAACAGCGCAAGGGCTTTGGCCGAGCTGACGTGGTCTTCGGTGAGGTCGGCCAGCTCCCAGGCTTCATCCGCTGACAGCGTTTCCTGCGCTTCGTGGCGCGCCGCCAGCTCGCCCAGGCGCTTTTTCTGGGTGCTCAGGAACTGATGCCGCTCCTTCCAAAATTCTTCTACGCCAAAGGCCCAGGTCTTATCCAGCTCGGCGGCGAGAGTGGGCAGATTGGTTCCAAACCACGCTTCGGCGGCGGTGGTGGTGGGCAATGCGGGCACGGCCGGTTGCTCGCCCAGCGCCGCGAGCCGTTCCAGCAGCACGGGGTGCGTGTCGAACACGTCGGGGTCGGCGGCCAGCGCGGTTTTCAGCAAATCTCCTTCCGTGGCATCGTCGAGGCGGGCGCTTTTGGCCAGGGGCAGCAAGCGGCTGATGGCATCGGCGGGCGGGTAGGGCTGCGCGGATATGCCGGCCGTTACCACATCCCAGTGCAGCTTGTCGATGGCCGAATCGCGCACCACCAGCGCGCACAGGGCCTGCGCCAGGGCCCGCGGGCTGGTTACGCGCCCGGCCGCCGCATCGGCTTCAAACTCATCGGCCCGCCGCATGGGGTGCGACCAGGCGTTGAAGCGCGGCACGTACCAGTTGGCAAACTTGCTGAGCCAGGTTCCGGCTCCGTGGCTTTCCAGCTGGCCCAGCAGCTGCTCCCACGACTGGCTGACGCGGTACACCCAGGCGCTGAACCTGCCGTGCCCGCCGCGCAGGTGGCCCAGCTCGTGCGCCACCACAGCGGCGGCCTGCTCCGGGCTCAGGGCCTGGAGCAGCGGCAAACCCACCATGAGGTAATTGCGGGGCCAGCCCAGCACGCCCAGACGCGGCAGCTGCACAATGGAAGCGTTGAAATCGGTGGTGAGCAGCACGCGGTGCACCGGCGGCGCGGCTAGGGCCCGGGACTGCTCGTGCAGCGCGGCAAATAGCGGCGCGGCCTCGGCGGGGGTGAGGGCACGGCCCTGCGGCAAGTCAAACTTCACCCACAGCGAGCGGATGATTTTCCAGGCAAAAAAGCCCACCAGCAGGCCCACTTTCAGCAACACCACGATGGCCTTGCCGAAAACCAGCAGCGCCAACAAGCCCAGCATGATGCCCACCGTGCCCAATAGCAGCAGCAGAATAAACCCGTAGCCCAGCAAGGCCCAGCCCCGCACCCGCCAACGGTAGGCCTGCGGATTGGCCTGAGCCAGTGGATGAAGGTGTTCGAGGCGGGCAACGAAGGCTTCGCGGGTCATGGGGGCAGCAACAAAAAGGGCCTGACCGGCGACATGCCAATCAGGCCCCAAGCTACGGCGGGCGCAGCATTTACCCTATCGGGTTAGGCGGACTGCTTTTCGGCTTCCGTCACCAGTTTCACGCTGGCCGAGTTGATGCACAGGCGCAGGCCGGTGGGAGCCGGGCCGTCGGGGAAGGCGTGGCCCTGGTGGGCATCGCACACGTTGCAGAGCACTTCGATGCGGGTCATGCCGTAGCTGGTGTCCTTCTTGTAGCGAATGGCATCGTCCTCCACGGGCTGGGTGAACGAGGGCCAGCCGGTGCCGCTTTCAAATTTGGTGCGCGAGTCGTAGAGCGGGGTGCCGCAGCACACGCAGGCGTAGAGGCCGGCCTCGTGGGCCTCGCAGTACTCGCCGGAGCCGGCGCGCTCGGTGCCGTGCTCGCGGGTGACGTGGAACTGCATGTCGGTGAGCTGGGCGCGCCACTCGGCGGGTGTTTTCTCCACGCGGCGCGGGGCGGGCAGGGGGTGGTTGGCGAGGCGGATAACGTCGTTCCAGGTTTGCATATCGGGGGTTGGGTTAATGGAGAAACTAAGTGTTCTGATAAACGCAACGAAGGCCGGCAGGTTTGTCACGCCCACCGCAATAGACGCCGGGCATGGAGAGGCCTTGCATAATTGGGTAGCTGAATCATCGGCGACCAGCGCTGCTACAGCCGGCCACCTGCTTGGGAATTGATGATGCGCAACCCTTGTGAGTCGCTCGTTATTTGTTGCGCGGGTCCCGCATGAGCCAGACGATAAGTAGAAGGTCAACTTGGGGCTACTTGCTTCACTGACCTGAAAAACCATACGTTAACATTGGTATAACCTTGGATTAGAATGAAGGTAAGCGGCCCAGGCCGTACCTTGGCCGCGTGAAAATCTGGCGTCGGATACTTCTACTCCTGGCTGCGCTGCTGCCACTGCTCGGCGGCGCCGAGCCGCCGCGCGCCGCCGGCTGGCTCCCCGACGAAGCCCTCAGCGGCCTGATGCTGCGCACGCTGGTGCAGGCCCCCGGCGGCCTGCTCTGGGCCGGCACCGACGACGGCGTATACCGTTACGACGGCAATACCCTCGTCTCCATCAACGACTTGCGACGCACCGGGCCGGCCCTGCCGACCGTGCCCTGTAACCTGTTGCTGGCCCTGCCCGATGGGCAGCTTTGGCTGGGCACCGACGCGGGCTTGTTCCGGTTTTTGCCCAATGGTCGGCTGGAGGCCTTGCCGCTGCCGCGCCTGCGGAGCGCCACCCGCGACGTGAAAGGGCTGGCCCTGGCCCCGGATAACCAGCATGTGTGGGTGACGCAAGGCCGCGTGGGCGTGCAGGCCTACACGCTGAACGGCCGCCCCACCGGACCCTTGCTGCCCCAGTTGGAGGAAGTGTACGAAACCTGGCCGGCTCCCGACGGCAGCCTCTGGGTAGTTGGCCTGAAAGGGAACATCCGGCACTTGGCCCCCAATGGCCGCCTGCTCGGCACCTGGCGTCATCCCCAAAGCCGGCTTTGCCCCGTGGCCGACCCGAAGGGCCGCATCTGGCTGTTGAGCGACTGCGCCGCCTACCGCCCCGGGCCGGCAGGGCAGCTGGTGGCCGTGGTGCGCTGGGCCGACCCCCGTCACGAAAACTGGCTGGATATAAACCGCCGGCCCACGGGCCCAACCCTGCTCTGCCGCGAGCTGGTGCGTCAATTGGAATGGACGGCCGGGCCTGACCCGCACCCGCAAATGCAATTTGAGCTGCCGCTGCCGCCCTGGCCCACCGCCGGCTGGAGTGGCCGCCTGCACACCGACCGCAGCGGAAACTGGTGGGTATTCGACAGCAACACCAGGGGCTGCTGGCAGCGCACGGCCAGCCCGGTCTTCATCCGGGGGCTGGCCGGGCCAGGCGGCACCCCCTACAGTGTGCGAACCAGTGTGCGCTTGCCCGATGGCCGCCTGCTGGTGAGCACCTACGAAGCCGGGCTGCTAACCCAGGCCCGCGACTCGCCGCTGGCCCCGCTACGGCCTTGGGCGGTGGGCATGCTGCCCACCGGCAACGTGCCCATCATCATGGGCATGGTGCCGGCCCCGCTGGGACCAGACCGCGACTGGCTGATGGGGGGGGCCACCCCGTTTCTGCGCTTCAACCCCCAAACCGGCAGGCTGCGGGAGGTGCCCGTGCAGGGCCTGCCCCAGAACAATGCCGGGGTGCTGAGCCTCTGCCGCGACGCTGCTACGGGGCGGGTGTGGGGCGGTACCCGCACGGGCCTCTATTGGTACGACCCCGCCCGGGAAACTTTTCGGCCGTATCAGGCGCCAGGAGCTACGCAGCCGGTGCTGGCCGGGCGCATCATCGAAGACATTGCCCCCGACGGACGCGGGCACTTGTGGCTGGCGACGCCCGAAGGCGTGGAGCGGCTCAACCTGGCCAGCGGAGCGCGGCAAGTAATCCGGAGCGCGGCCTTCACCGGGGCGCGCTGCCTGTACCTGGCTCCCGAAGGCCGGCTCTGGGTGGGCACCCGCGCCCACGGCCTGGCCGTGGTGGAGCCCGACGGCCGGGCCCACGCCGCACTTTCCCGGGGCCAGGGTTTGCCCAATGCCTCGGTGGCTACCATCACGCCCAGCCCCGGCGGTTATCTGTGGCTGGGCACTTACCAAGGCTTGGTACGCTACCGGCCCGCTACCAGCCAACTGGCGGTTTTCACCACGGCCCAGGGCCTACTCTCGGACGAATGCAACGCCCGCGCTGCCTACATCGACCCCCTGGATGGCTCCCTGCTCATTGGGGGCGTGGCCGGCCTGCACCGGGTATGGCCGGCCCAGGTGCCCGGCCCGCGCCCGGTGCGGCCCCGGCTGCTGCTCACTGGCCTCACGGCCCTCAGCGCCTCGGCGGAGGCCAGCCGCACCCGCCACCTGTTGGCTGCTGAAGCTTTGCCCGCCCTACGTCTGGCCCCGGACGTCCCCCTGGTAGACCTGCACCTGGCCCTGACCGACGACTTTGACGCCCGCCGTGCGCGCTACTTCTACCGGGTGCGTGGCTGGCTGGCCGACCGCTGGCTGGGCTTGGGCAATGAGTCGCGCCTGCGCCTGCAGGGCCTGCCGCCCGGCCAGTACACGGTGGAGGTGCGGGCCGAGACCAGCCAGGGCGTGCCCGCCGCCAACACGCTGCGCCTGCCCCTGACCGTGACCGCCACCTGGTGGAACCGGCCCCTCACTTGGCTGCTGGCCGGCCTGGTGGTGGTGGCCTTCGTTTACTTCTGGCAACGCACCCGCCTGCAACGCATGCGCCAGGAAACAACTCTCCGCGCCCGCCTTGCCGCCGACCTGCACGACGAAGTAGGGGCGCTGCTGACCCGCGTTACCATGCAGGCCGAAATGCTGCATGAGCTGGCACCCGGCCCCGCCCCCCGCCTGGCCCTGCTGGTGGAAGACTCCCGCGCCGCCGCCAGCACCGTGCGCGACATCATCTGGAGCGTAGACACCGCCGCCGATACCCTGGGCGCCCTCACCGACCGCATCCGCGACTACCTCGACGCTACGGCCCGCGCCACCGGCCGCACCCTACTGTTTGACGATGCTGACCTGCCGACCTCGCCGGACCGGTCGCTGGCTCCCGCCGTGCGCCAGCACGTCTACCTTATTTTTAAGGAAGCGGTGAACAATGCCCTCAAATACTCCCAGCCTAACAGCCCCATCAACATCATGCTTTGCTGCTACCCGCTGCTGGAGCTGCGGGTGAGCAGCCAGGGCGAGGCCCCGGCCACCTCGCGGGCGGGCCAGGGCCTGCGCAACATCCGCCACCGCGCCAAGCTGCTCAACGCCGAGCTGGGGCTGGGACCGGTGCCCGGCGGCTGGCAGGTGCGGCTGCGCCTGCTGGCGTAAGGGGGCGGGTACAAGACACTGCGACGCGGGGCTTTGGCCCGTGCCAACCGCCCCGCGCCCTCACAAATCTCCTTTGGCCGCCCGGCTCAGCAGCTCGCCGCGCGAGCGCACTTTCAGCTTGTCGTAAAGGCGTTTCACGTAGGTGTGCACCGTATCGGGCGAGAGGTTGAGGCGGGCGGCCACCTGCTTTTCGCTCAGGCCTTCGGTAAGGGCCTGGAGGACTTCGGTTTCGCGGGGCGAAAGCAGCTCGGGCTGCTGGCTGGGGGCCGGCTGGAAGTGGCGCAGCGCCTTGCGCGCCACCGAGGGCGAGAGGGCCGCCCCGCCGGCCAGCACGTCGAAAATGGCTTGCTTGTACTGGGACAGGCTGGTGGCGTTTTTGATGACGTAGCCCGTGGCCCCGGCCCGCAGCGCCTGAAAAATGCGCTCGGGGTCGTCGTGCATGGTTTGCAGGATGATGTCGGTACCGGGCAGGGCTTTCCGGAGCTCGGGCAGGGCCTCGATGCCGGTCTGGCCGGGCAGGCTCACGTCGAGCAGCAGCACGCGCGGGGGCAGGCTCAGGTCGAGCTCGGCCCAGAGTGCCTCCACCGAATCGACCACGATGGTGCAATTGAATTCGGGCTGGTGGCCCAGATACTCCTGGAGCAGGCTGCGCACACGGGCATCGTCTTCCACAATGGCCAGCTGGATGGGGTAGGATGGGGGGCTCATGCTACAAAGGTGCGACAGCCGGCCGCGCCTGTCGGCCGGCCGGCTGTACCCTGTTTAGGGTACAAGCCGGGTTGTAGTAAGCCCCGCGCCCCCCACCAGCTTTGTGGCAGCCGGGGCGCAAGGTGGAGCGCGCCCACCCAGCCCCCGGCCAGGACCACACCGACGACCTTCCGTACGCAGGTGGCGAACGCCGAAAAGCCCATAGAGTAGGCATTACCATGAGTAATACTGACCCACTAGATGAAACTAAGCTTCAATTTGGGAACCTTCACCCAGTCGTTCCCAAACGCCTCTGTCAGCAGCAAGGCGGTCGAATACACCATCATGGATTCCGAGTATCGGGTAAAATCCCCCACGTTCTCGGGCAATGACCTGGTGGTGGTGCTCGACCACATTCGTGGGGGTGCCACCGACGACCACGTGACGCTGGTGCTCACCTTCGACCCGGCCACCGCCCGCCTGCAGGCCGTGCAAGCCAATTGGGAGGCCGGCGGCACGGGCGTCCAGATTCCGGCCATTGTGGTCACGGCCGTCGATGCCGCCGCCGTCATTGCCGGGGCCCTCGGTGCCCCCGAAACCCTGGGCATCTCGGAGGTGGCGATGGGGCTGGCGGTGGCCGCGTTCGACGTGTCCTGCGAGCTGTTCAATGCGCTGTCGCCCGCCCTGCTCAAGCTCAGCGACGACGGCGGCCGGCTCTACACGCTGGCCGTGGCGTGCCACACGCTCAACCGGGCGTGCAGCAGCATGTCGGTGAAGTAGTTTTTTTCATTGTAAGCGCATCGTAATCCCTAAAATCATGAGTCAGAACAGCATCTTTTTCGACTACAATACTTATCCGCTGCAGCTCGAAAAAATCGGCAAAATAAACATCCCCGACTTCCAGGCCGACGACAAGGGCAAGGATGCCTGGCAGTACCACGGCAACAAGGACAGCAAGTACAACCAGGTGGTCGAGTTCGAGCTGCAGGACCAGGTCGATGATTCCGACAACCCCCTCAACTACCGCGCCTGGTACATGGAAACATCGGTAGCGGGCGCGAATGCCGGCCTGCTGGTGTCGGCCAAGCTCGACTACATCCGGGGGGGCGAACAGGATTTCCACCTCACCCTGCTGTGCGGCTTCGACGGGGCCGGCAAGCTGCTGATGGCGCAGGCCTCGGCGCAGTTTGAGGGGGGCGGCGCATCCAACTTTCACATCCCGCCCATTACGCTGGCCCAAACCCCCGACGGCGACATCGGCGGGGCCCTGCGCACGGCCATCGAAACGACCGTGAAAGGCCACGACTACGGCGACAAGCGCGACAATGCCGGGGCCAAAGGATTTGGCTACGTGGCGCAGGCCAACGTGCTCAGCTTCGTAACGTCGGTGCAGACCAACGGCTAACAACCTGTCCGAACCGGGCGTCAGGGGTTATCTGACGTCTGCTTGGCGGAGCAGCTCTACCACGCAATAGAGCTGCCTGGACTGCGCGAACGCCAGATGAGCACAACGCCCGGTTCGGATAGGCTCCAGGTAATGAGCCAACAGGAAACGCGCCTTAACGGCACTGCCGCCAATTGTTAAACAAAACAAATATCCTACAGCTAAAAACTGCTTTCTCAACCCTTAACCTCCTTTCTTTATGTATGATGCCATCATGGGTACCGTCATCCTGTTTGCCGGTAAATTCGCGCCGAAGGGCTGGGCCTTCTGCAACGGACAATTACTGTCGGTGCAGCAGAACTCGGCCCTTTTTAGCCTGTTGGGGGCCATTTACGGCGGCGATGGGGTAAACACCTTTGCCCTACCCGACCTGCGCGGGCGCACGCCCATCAGCGCCGGCCAGGGCGCCGGCCTCGATAATTATGAGCTGGGCGAGGCCGGCGGCCAGGAGCAGGTTACGCTGACCGCCGCCACGCTGCCGGCCCACAGCCACTCGGCCCGCACAACCATGGCGGTGGAGCCCAACCCCGGCAACAACTCCTCGCCGGCCGGCAATTACCTGGCCATCTCCTCGGCCGGAAACCCCTACGCCGACGAGCTGACGGTAGAAGCCGAGCTGGCCCCCGGGGCCCTGACCACCACCGTGGCCCCAACCGGCGGCAACCAACCCCACAACAACCGCTCGCCCTACCTGGCCCTGAACTACATCATTGCCCTGGTGGGCATTTATCCGTCGCAGGATGACTAGCGCAGTTTTCAGGACGGTATCCGCGTAGCGCGAACGGCAACGTTCGGGCGAGAGCCGGCCAGCGCTTGTACCCTGTTTAGGGTACAAGCCGGGTTAGAAAGTCCGGAGGGATGCCGCCTAGTTTTGCGGCATCCCTTCGGACTTTTTCGCTGTTTATTATGGTTTTTTCTCTACTGAATGGCCTACGGGGCCTGGTTTGCGCGGGGTTGCTCCTCGCTACGTCGGCTGCCTCGGCTCAAACGCTGCTCCGGCAGGAAAGCTTCGAGACGCCCGATGCCACCGGGGCCCGCTACACGTCCAATACCTACGACGAGCGCACGGCCTCCATCAGCACGCGCTATTTTTTGCGGGCGCAGAACGTGGTCACCAACCCCTTCACCGGTAATCCCTCGTTCGGCACCGTTGCCAACCCCGTCACCATCGGCAACCTGCAAGGCAGCTGGTTCTGGGCTGGCGAAGACGTGCGGCGCAGCTTCGCGCCTTTCCTCAACCCGGGCTTTGTCCAACTCGCCCCCCTCAACGTGACCGGCTACACGAACCTGCAGGTGCGCCTGCGCCTGGCCGACGCCAGGGGCCCCGGCTCGCCGGTGGCGTCGCGGCAATGGTCTCCCGACGACTTCGTCCGCATTCAGTACCAGCTCGACGGCGGGCCCCTGACGACCATCGGGCAGTTTGTGGGGGGCGACGTGGCGTTTCAGGGAAACCTGCGCCAGGACCTGGACCTGGACGGGCTGTCGTCGGACGACCTGAGCGCGCCCATTCTGGGCGTGAACATGACCGATTTTACCTTCACCCTGCCGGCCGGGGCCACCGGCAGCTCGTTGGTCGTGCGCGTGGAAGTGGACCAGAAGTCCGGCACTAAGGAATCGGCTTTCGACGACCTGCGGGTGTTTGGCACCGCCGTACCCAGCCCTACCATCACCAGCTTCAACCCCAGCAGCGGGCCGGCCGGTACGGTGGTCACCATCACGGGCAGCAACCTGAACGGCCTCACCTCGGTGGTGCTGCGCGGTATTCCGTGCAACATCACGCCGATTTCGGCCAGTAGCGCCTCGTTTGTGGTGCCGGCCCAGGCCAGCACCGGCAAAGTGCGCCTGACGACCACGGGCGGCACGGTACTGAGTGGCAGCGACTTTACGGTGACGAGGTCCAGCAGCTCGCTGACCTACGTGCTGCGCAGCAGCAGCTTCAACAGCATCAACGTGAGCAGCTTCTCGGCCCCGGCCTTCACCGACCTCGACCACGACGGGCTGATTGATATGCTGGTGGGGCGCGAAACCGGCGAAGTGAGCCATTATGAACAGAGTGCGGCCAATAGCACTGCCTTCACGCTGCGGAGCACCAACCTGAACGGGCTGGCGGGGCACTACAACGCGCTGGTGTCGGTGGCGGATACCGACGGCGACGGCCTGCTGGAGCTGGTGGTGGGCACCGGGGGCGGCAACTTCAAACGCTACGAGCAGACGACCGCCAACAGCACCAGCTTCACGCAGCTCGACAACGACTTCAACAACGTCTTCAGCGCCGGGGGCATCACGTTCCAGGTTCCGCACTTCACCGACATCGACGGCGACGGCCTGCTGGACCTCTTGGTGGGCGACGAGTTTCTGAGCCGCTACGAGCAGACGGCCGCCAACGGGGCCACCTTCACGCGGTCGAACAACCAGAATTTCGGCCCGACCACCGATGCGGGCAACGGCGGCGCGGCGGCCTGCGTGACGGACCTCGACGGCAACGGCCGGCTGGATATGCTGGTGGGCGGGTCCAACGGACGGCTAGCGCATTACCAGCAAAACAGCGCCAACGGCACCGCCTTCACCGCCGTGACGGCCACCTTCAACGGCCTGGGCCTGGCGGGCTACACCACCCCGGCCATCACCGACCTCGACGGCGACGGGCTGCTCGACCTGATAATAGGCGGCAGCGATGGCCTGCTGCGTCACTACGAGCAGGCGGGGATGCCCACCATTGCGTCCTTTATGCCCGGCAGCGGGCCGGTGGGCACGAGTGTCACCATCACGGGCACCAACCTGAACGACGTGACCAGCGCGGCGGTGAACGGCACGGCCGGCACCATCACGGGTACGCCCACGGCTACCAGCCTCACCTTCACGGTGGCGGCGGGCAGCACTACGGGCGCGGTGAGCGTGGTATCGCCGGGCGGCACGGCTACCAGCAGCGGCAGCTTCACAGTGACGGCTTCGGTGCCGACCATCGGCGGCTTTACGCCACTCAGCGGGCCGGTGGGCACCTCGGTGAACATTACGGGCAGCAACTTCACGGGGGCCACGGCCGTGGCCTTCAATGGCACGGCCGCGGCTAGCTTCACCGTGAATACGCCCACCAGTATTACGGCCACCGTGGCGGCGGGCACCACCACCGGCACGGTGAGCGTGACCACGCCCGGCGGCACAGCCACCAGCAGCGGTAGCTTCACGGTGACGGTACCGCTGGCTATTACGGCCCTCAGCCCGACGCGCAACCGGCGCAACGCGGCGACTGACAGCGACGTGGCCGTCACCTTCAACCAGGCCCTGACCAACAACGCGGCCACGCAAGGGGCGCTCAAGGTGTTCAGCCAGCAGCGCGGCGGGCGGATGCAGAACGGGGCGCGGGGCGTGACGACGGTGAGCGGCAGCACCCTCACCTTCAACCCGACGAATAACTTCCGGCCCGGCGAAACGGTGTTTACGACCGTGACTACGACGGCCAGCAGCGGCGGCGGCAGCCTGGCGCGGGGGCAGGTGGCGCAGTTCACGGCGGCCACGGGCGGCACGGGCGTAGGCAACTTCGTGGCCCCGGCCACCAACCCTAACCCTGCCGTGGGCAGCAAGCCCAGTGGCGTGGCCTTGGGCGACGTGGACGGTGACGGCGACCTCGACCTGCTCACGGCCAATAGCAACGCCAGTGGCACGGTGAGTGTGCGCCTCAACAACGGCACGGGCAGCTTTTCGGCCCCGGCCACCAACCCGGAAGTGGGCGTGGGGGCCAACCCCAGCAGCGTGGCCCTGGGCGACGTGGACGGCGACGGCGACCTCGACCTGCTCGCGGCCAACTTCAACAGCAACACGGTGAGCGTGCGCCTCAACGACGGCACGGGCAACTTCACGCCCCCGGCCACCAACGCCAACCCGGCCGTGGGTGCCAGCCCCGCCAACGTGGCGCTGGGCGACGTGGATGGCGACGGCGACCTCGATTTCGTGGTGGCCAACTTATTTGGTGGTACGGTGAGTGTGCGCCTCAACGACGGCACGGGCAACTTCACGCCCCCGGCCACCAACGCCAACCCCGCCGTGGGCACCGGCCCCGTCAGCGTGGCCCTGGGTGACGTGGACGGCGATGGCGACTTGGATATGCTGGTGGTCAACAACAACAGCAACACGGTGAGTGTGCGCCTCAACAACGGCACGGGCAACTTCGCAGCCCCGGCCACCAACCCCGAAGTCGGCGTGGGCAGCGACCCCCTGAGTGTGGCCCTGGGCGACGTGGACGGCGACGGCGACCTGGATTTGGTGACCGCCAGCAACGCCAACGGCAGCACGGTGAGCGTGCGCCTCAACGACGGCACGGGCAACTTCACGCCCCCGGCCACCAACCCCGAACCCCTCTTCGACTTCCGGCTCAGCAGCGTGGCGCTGGGCGACGTGGACGGCGACGGCGACCTCGACCTACTGGCGACTACCCTGACTTCGTTCAACGGTGCCAACGGCAGTGTGGCCATCAGCCTCAACAACGGCACGGGTAACTTCACGGCCCCGGCCACCAACCCCAACCCCGCCGTGGGCACCCAGCCCAGCAGCGTGGCCCTGGGCGACGTGGACGGCGACGGCGACCTCGACTTCGTGGCCGCCAACAGCAACGGCAACACGGTGAGCGTGCGCCTCAACGCCGGGTCGGCCCCGGCCATCACCAGCTTGATGCCCAGCAGCGGGCCGGTGGGCACGAGCGTGACCGTGAGCGGCACAGGCTTTACCGGGGCCACGGCGGTGGCGTTCAACGGCACGGCGGCGGCCAGCTTCGTGGTGAATTCAGCCACCAGCATCACGGCCACCGTGCCAGCGGGCGCGACTACCGGCAACGTGACCATCACCACGCCCAACGGCACCAGCAACGGGGTGAGCTTCACGGTGACCGTGCCGCCCATCACCATCACGGCCCTCAGCCCGACGCGCAACCGGCGCAACGCGGCGGCTTCGGCCGATGTGGCCGTGACGTTCTCGGCCCCGATGCAGAACACGGCGGCCACCCAGCAGGCGGTGCGCGTGTTCAGCCACCAGCGCGGCGGGCAGATGTTCGGCAGCACGCGCGGCGTGGCCAGCGTGAGCGGCAACACCGTCACCTTCAACCCCACCAACAACTTCAAGCCCGGCGAAACCATTTCTACTACCGTCACCACGGCGGCTACCAGCACCGGCGGCGGCACGCTGACAGCCGGGCAGGTGCACCAGTTTATCACGGCGGTGAGCGGCACGGGCCGGGGGAATTTTGTGGCCCCGGCCACCAATGCCAATGTGGCGACCGGCGCCACCCCCTATGCCTTGGCAATGGGTGATGTGAATGGCGACGGCCACCTGGATATGCTCACGGCCAACGGCAGTGCCAGCACGGTGAGCCTGCGTCTCAATAATGGCAGCGGCGTATTCAGCGGCACCACGGAAATCCCCGTGGCCGCCCCCTCGCGCGACCTGTTGTTGGCCGATGTGGATGGCGACGGCGACCTCGACCTGGTGGCGGCGGCCTTCGGGGCATCGTTTTCGGTGAATAACAGCACAGTGAGCATCCGCCTCAACGACGGCAGCGGCACCTTTTCGGCCCCGGCCCTCAACGCCGAAGTAAGCGCCGAGCCTCGGCCCAACGTGGTGAAGATGGGCGATATCGACGGCGACGGCGACCTCGACCTAGTAGTAGCGATGGACAACAACAGCACGCAGGGCGTGGCGCTGGTGCGCTTCAACGATGGCACCGGCGGTTTTACGGGCACGCAGCGCCTGACAATGACCAACGACATTAAGACGCTGGAATTCGGCGATGTGGATGGCGACGGCGACCTCGACCTGCTGATGGCGCAGAGTGCGTACTTCAGCGGGCTGGCCGATGTAGGCGTGTTTCTGAATAACGGGGCGGGCATATTCGGGGCTACGGCCAGCTTTACTACCGCCGTCGGCTCCGTCCCTTCCCACATCCGCGTGGGCGACGTAGATGGCGACGGCGACCTGGATTTCGTGGCTGCCAGCGTAAATGACGGGGAGCTGAACCTGCGCCTCAACGATGGCTCCGGCACCTTTACCACGCCCCCCGGCGGCAACTACGACGCCAGCGGGGCCGTGTCCGGGCTGGAGCTGAAGGACATCGATGCCGACGGCGACCTGGATATGGTGTTCACCAAGGTGAATGATGGTCAGGTGTCTGTCCTGCGTAACAACGGCACCGGCACGTTTGCTGCCCCCCCGGCCCCGTACCAGACCTTCAACGTCGATGTCAATAACTTCGGGCTGGCTCTGGCCGATATCGACGGCGACGGCGACCTCGACGTACTCTCAACTGGCACCACCGATAACCGCGTGAACGTGCTGCTCAACCAGCCGCTGGCCCCTACGCTGGCCAGCCTCAACCCCACGAGCGGGCCGGTGGGCACTATTGTTACGCTCACCGGCACGGGCTTCACCGGGGCTACTGGCGTAAGTTTCAACGGTACGGCGGCGGAGACCTTCGATGCCACCAATGCCACCACGGCCACGGCCACCGTGCCCGCCGGCGCCACCACTGGCAACGTGACCATCACCACGCCCAATGGCACGAGCAATGGCGTGACGTTCACCGTGACGCCGTTTGGGCCGGTAGCGCAGAACGTGGCCTTGCCGGCCGACGGCACCTACCGCATCGGCCAGAATCTGGATTTTGCCGTGACGTTCGACCAGGTGGTGAACGTGACGGGTACGCCGCTGCTGAATATGGTGGTGGGCACTACCCCCCGCGCCGTGAGCTACGTGAGCGGCAGCGGCACGGCCACGCTCCTCTTCCGCTACACCGTGGTCAGCCCCGACCTCGATGCCAACGGCGTGCAGGTGTCCAGCACCATCGACCTCAACGGCGGCACCATCCGCAACGCCACTAACACCGATGCCCTGCTGTTTCTGCCCGGCATCACCCCCCCCATGACCGTCGGCATCCTCGTGGACGGCGTGGCCCCCACGGCCAACGTGACGACTACGGCCCCGAACCCCACCAGCAGCAACGTTATTCCAATTACCATCACCTTATCGGAGCCCGTAACGGGCCTAATACTGGCCGACATCGTGGTGACGAATGGCACCAAAGGCACCCTGAGCGGCAGCGGCACCACCTTCACCCTGAACGTGACGGCCACCGCCTCTGGCCTCGTAACGGTCAACATCGCCGCCAACGTGGCGCAGGACGGAGCCGGCAATGGCAACACTGCTGCTTCGCAATTCACCATTACCTACAATCAGCCCAGCACGGCGGCCCCCGTTGTTACTAGTCCGCCCGACGGCAGACTCACCAACGATACTACCCCGACCTACAGCGGCACGGCCCCCAACAGCAGCACCGTGACGGTGTATGTAGACGGCGCGGCCATCGGTACCACCACTGCCACTGCTGGGGGCACCTGGAGCCTGACTCAGCCCAGCGCCCTCGGCCAGGGCAACCACTCCGTGTACGCCACGGCCCAGAGCAGCAACGCCACGGTGAGTGCGAACAGCGGTACCAATTCCTTTACCGTGGACTCGCAGCAGCCCTCGGTGGTTGTTTCGAGCACGGCCAGCCCCAGCACCACCACCTCGCCCATTCCGGTGACGGTGACGTTCTCCAAAGCCGTTACAAGCTTCGTGCTGGGTGATGTAGACGTGACCAACGGTACGGCCAGCGGCTTCGGCGGCAGCGGCGCTACCTATACCTTCAATGTGACCCCGGCCGGCGACGGCACCGTAACGGTGAACGTGGCCGCCAACGTGGCCCAGGACGCGGCCGGCAATGGCAACACGGCCGCCCCGCAGTTCAGCATTCAGTACGTAGCCCTGGTAGCGCCCACCGTGGCCACGGCGGCTCCTGGCAACGTGACCACCAACAGTGCGACGCTGGGTGGCAACGTGACGGCCGATGGCGGCACGGCCGTAACCGAGCGCGGCATCGTTTACCTCCTGGGCACCGGCACCCCCACCACGGCCGACACCAAGGTCGCGAACGGTTCGGGTACCGGCAGCTTCTCGCAAACGGTATCGGGCCTGACGGCTAATGCCACCTATTCGGTCCGGGCCTACGCCACCAACGCCGTGGGCACCAGCTACGGCGCCACCCAGACCTTTGCCACCACCACGGCCCTGGCCACGTCGGGCTCCCGCACCAACCTGAGCTGCAACGGGGGCAGCAACGGCACGGCCACCGTGAACGTGAGCGGGGGCACGGCGCCCTACACATTCGAGTGGAGCCGCACGGCGCCCACTACGGGTTCGGTGACGCCCAGCAGCGGCACGGCCACCAGCAGCACCCTCACGGGCCTGACGGCCGGCACCTACTCCGTAACCGTGACCGATGCGGTGAATGCCACCACGACCCGCAACTTTGCGCTGACGGAGCCCGCCTTGCTGGTAGCAGCCCCCGCCAGCCAGACCAACGTTGCCTGCAACGGCAGCAGCACCGGAGCGGCCACCGTTACGGTGAGTGGCGGTACCGCTCCGTATGGCTACAACTGGAGCCCCGGCAACCCAACCGGCGACGGCACGGCGGCCGTATCGGGGCTGAGTGCGGGCACTTACTCGGTGCTGGTGACGGATGCCAACGGCTGCACCCAAACGGCCAGCTTCACCATCACCCAGCCCGCAGTCCTCACGGCCACCACCTCGCAAACCAACGCCACCACCAATGGCGGAGCCGATGGCTCGGCCACCATCATAGTGAGCGGCGGTACGCCGGGCTACACCTACGTTTGGGACCCGAGCGTGAGCACGACGGCCACGGCCAGCAACCTGACCGCCGGGACCTACGAGGTGACGGCGACCGACGCCAACGGCTGCACTATCCGTCGCACGTTCAGCATCACCCAGCCGGCCGCCACCACCCCGGCCCCGGTTGTGACGGCACCGGCCAATGGCCGCTTCATCGCCACAGCCACGCCTACCTACACGGGCACGGCACCGGCCGGCAGCACCGTCACGGTGTACGTGGACAACGCGGCCATCGGCACGGCGACGACCAATGGGGCGGGCAACTTCAGCCTGACCCAGCCCACGGCCTTAGCCCAGGGCAGCCACACCGTGTATGCCACGGCCCAGCTCAGCGGCCAGACTGGGAGTGCCAACTCCGCTACTAATACGTTCACCGTGGATACCGTGGCCCCGACTGTGGTCATCAGCAGCTCGGCCACGAACCCGACCAGCACCTCGCCCATTCCCGTGACGGTGACCTTCTCGGAAAGCGTGAGCGGTTTCAACGCGGCTGATGTAATGGTGAGCAACGGTATCCTGAGCGGCTTTGGCGGCAGCGGCATGGTCTACACCTTCGACGTGACGCCCACCACCGCCGGCTCGGTAACGGTAGATGTGGCTGCTAACACGGCCCAGGACGCGGCCGGCAACGGCAACCCGGCCGCCAGCCAGCTCAGCATCCAATACGTAGTTCCCATCACGCTAACTACCTGGACCGGTGCCGAAAGCGATAACTGGTTCGCGGATGCCAACTGGACCGGGGGCGTGCCCACCAGCACGGTCGATGCCAGCATCCCGGCCGGCCGGCCGCGCTACCCGTTGCTGAGCGCCGGCACGGCCAATGTAAAGTCACTGACCCTGGCCGCCGGGGCTACGCTGTCGCAAAGCGGCGGTACGCTGGCGCTAACCGGCAGTTTCGGCAACAACGGTACCTTCAGCGCCACCGGCGGCCTGGTTAGCCTGAGCGGCGCCACCGGCCAGACGCTGGGCGGCATCAGCCGCACCAGCTTCTGGAACCTGACCATCGGGGCCAGCGGCGCCACCCTGAACGGCGCGGCCGACGTGCAGCGCCTGCTCACGCTCGACGGCGTGCTGACCACCGGCGGCCGGGCCTTCACCCTGCTTTCCGATGCCAGCGGCACGGCCATGGTTGTTAATAACGGCACGGGCGCGGTGAGCGGCAACGCTACCATGCAGCGGGCCATCGACCCCAGCCGGAACGCCGGACTGGGCTACCGCCACTACAGCTCGCCTGTGCAGGCGGCCACCGTCGGCAACCTGGCTACGGCCGGCTTCACGCCCGTGGTGAACCCGGCCTTCAACACGGCCCCCAACCCGGGCAGCGTGAAGCCCTTCCCCACCGTGTACGGCTACGACGAGACCCGCCTGACGGCCACCTCGGCCACGACGCGGGCCTTTGGCTTCGGCTTCTTCTCCCCCACCACTTTGGCCAGCATCCTGTCGCCGGGCCGGGGCTATACGGTCAACATCGGCGCCAGCGAGACGGTGGCCCTGACCGGAACCCTCGGCAACGGTGCCGTGGCCGTGGGCCCGCTCACGCGCGGCGCCGAGGCCAACGCCGGCTGGCAGATGCTGGGCAACCCCTACCCCGCCCCGCTCGACTGGAACCGGGCCCGCCCCGACCTGCCAGCCGGCGTGCTGGATGCCGTGTACGTGTACGCGTCGAGCAGCCGCTACGACGGCACTTACCGCTTCTTTCAGAACGGGTTTGGCACGCTGACCGACGGCCGCATCCCGGCCATGCAGGGCTTCTTCCTGCGGGTGAGCCAGTCTGTGCCCGCCTTCAGCTTCCAGAACAGCTGGCGCGTGACCAGCTACGAGAATCCGGCCTTCAACCGCACCACGGCCGACACCCGGCCCGCCGTGCAGCTGGACCTCGTAGATGCCCCCGGTACCCACGAACCCACCTTCGTTTACTTTGAAGCCGGTGCCACCGCAGGGTTCGACCCTCGCTTCGACGCCGAGAAGCTGCTCAACACCACGGGCCTGAACCTGGCCTCGGTGGCGGCTACGGGTGAGGCGCTGGCCGTGAACGGCCTACCCGCGCTGGCCAGCGAGGAGGTAGTGGTACCGCTGACGGTAGACGTGCCCCAGCCCGGAAGCTTCGCCCTGACGGCCCCACGCCTGGCCAACATGCCACCGAACATGCGCGTGGACCTGGTGGACAACCTGACCGGCACCCGCCACGACCTGCGCCAGCTGCCAGCGGCTGGCTACGCCTTCTCGGCCGCCACCCGCCACCTGGCCGGTCGTTTTGTGCTCCACCTGCGCCCCGGCGCCGTGCTGGCCACGAACTCGGCCGCGCTGGCCGCCCAGGTGCGGGCCTACCCCAACCCGGCCCGGGACCGGCTCACCGTGAGCCGGCCGGCGGGCGGGGCGGCTTCGGCCGTGCTGTTCAACGCCATTGGCCAGCAGATGCGTACGATGGCCTTGCCCACCACCGAAACCACGGTGAGCCTGCAGGGCCTGGCCACGGGCGTGTACGCCCTGCGCGTGACGCTGGCCGGCGGCCAAACCGTAACACAGCGCGTGATAATAGAATAGTGCCCCTTGAAAAGGACCCGGCCGCCGTTTGGTGGCCGGGCCGATTGAAGGGCTGGTCCATTCATATGACGCAGTAAAGAGCCGTGATATGCTATACCTATCACTAAGTCATTTGCGAAAACGTCTGTCATGCAGAGCATTCTGCGCATCAAGCGAGATGCTTCGTCTCTGCTTGATGCGCAGAATGCTCTGCATGACAGACGTTTTCTCTTTCCACTTTACGACGAGTATAACTAAAGTTCCTCGTCCCCCGCGTCGAGCAGAAGCCTACCAATTCTGGTGTTTCTACCTGAATTGATAGCGAGGCTTTTGGCAATTTTTAAATCTCAAGTACTTTATTTATATTTTATTATTTAAATAAATAATATTAATATTGTTGATTAATCATAGTATTTCATCCCCTTCCAACCGACCTCTCTACTTCTTTCACCCTAACCATATGACTGCACTTCTCCGCTCTTTCGCTACCCGGCGGCTGGCTGGTTTTGGTGTAGCGCTGGCCCTGCTGGGGCTGCAAAGCTGCCAAAGCGACCTGGAGGTAGCCCCTGAATCGGCGCCGGCCAGCTCCTACGATGCGGCGGTGGCCAACAAATGGAGCAAGCTCACCCTGCAGCTCGTGCGCGCGAGCCCCGGCTTTACGCCCCCCGTGACGGCCCGCGCCGTAGGCTACGCCGGCCTGACGATGTACGAATCGGTGGTGGCCGGCATGCCCGGAAGCCGCTCCCTGGCCGGGCAGTTGCAGCAGCTCGGCACGTTGCCGCAGCCCGCCGCCGGCCAGGTGTACCGCTGGCCCCTGAGCGCCAACGCCGGGCAGGCCTACATCCTCAAAAACCTGTTTGCCAACGCTCCCGCTGCCAACCTGGCCCGCATCGACTCGCTGGAGAATGCCCTGGCCCGCGAGTACGCCGGCACCAACCAAGGCGTCGCCGACCGCTCGGTGGCTTACGGCCGCGAGGTGGCCCAGGCCATTTTTGAGTGGTCGAAGTCGGACGGGGGCCACGAAGGCTACCGGCGCAACTTTCCCACTTCGTTTGTGCCCTCTACCGCCCTGGGCGACTGGCAGCCCACCGAGAACGGCCTGAAAATCCCGCTTCAGCCGTACTGGGGCAGCAACCGTACCTTCCTGGCCTCCGATGCGGCCATGCCCCTGCCTCAGCCGCTGCCCTATTCTTCCTCCCCAACTTCGCAGTACTACGCCCAGTACCTGGAAGTGTACGCCAAGAACATCAGCCTCACCCAGGAGGAGAAGGAAATATCGATTTGGTGGGCCGATGACCCGAGCGACACCTTTACGCCTCCCGGCCACTCCTACAACCTGGCCCGCATCCTGGTGAGTACCACCGGAGCCGACCTGGGCAAAGCGGCCGAAACCTTCGCCCGCACGGGCATTGCCGTGGCCGATGCGTTTATCATCTGCTGGAAGTGCAAATTTGCCTTCAACAATGAGCGGCCCTACACCTTCGTGCGCCGGGTTATCGACCCCAATTGGGTTCCCTTCTGGCCCTCGCCGCCGTTTCCGGGCTACTCCTCGGGTCACGCCACGCAGTCGGCCGCCGCGGCCATTGTGCTGGAAAGCCTCTACGGCAACGTCACGTTCACCGACGACTCGCACGTGGGCCGGGTGCGCGACGTGGGCCGGGCCACTGACTTTAAGGCCCGCACCTTCCACTCATTCTGGGAAACGGCCGAAGAATCGGCACTCTCCCGCTTCCTGGGCGGCATCCACTCCCGTCAGGACAACGAAGTGGGCCTGCGCGAAGGCCGCAAAATCGGCCAGCACGTGAACAGCCTGAAATGGCAGTAAACGCACTTACTACTTGTGGGCAGCAACTGACCCATTGGTAAAAAGACCGGACGCCAGGCGTCCGGTCTTTTTTATTGGGATACATAGACGGCAATGCCCGAATCAGCCAAAATATTGTTCGCCTGCTCACCGCGAGTGGCGCTACACCAGGAAATACCGAAGAAAAAGAAGGGACTGACCACGCGGCCAGCCCCTTCTTTCAGCCATTACCTATTTACAGCCATTCTTCCAGCAGCGCCAGCCCGGCCGGCCACTCGCCGTAGCCGCCGGCCGCGTTGACGTGGCCGGCCTCGCCAATGTCCACCAGCTCGCTGCCCCACGCCTCAGCAAACTGCCGGGCGCGGGCGGGCGTCACCCATTCATCGTTCTGGCTGAAAACCACTTTGCTCGGGAAGGGCAGCCGGGCCAGCGGCATCGGGGCGAAGCCAGTGGTGGGGAAAGTGGCAAAACGCGCGGTTTCCACGTCGCTGGGCGCCACCAGCAGCGCGCCCTTGATGCGGTGGCTGTACTTGCCGGCCCAGTGCGCCACGGTGACGCAGCCCAGGCTGTGGCCCACCAGCACCACCTGGCTCAGGTCCTGGCCATCGAGGGCGGCTTCGAGGCGCTCGACCCATTCGGCGCGGTCGGGCACGTCCCATTCGCACTGCTCAATGCGGGTGATATCCGGCTGCGTGCGCTCGAAATACGTTTGCCAATGGTCGGGCCCCGAGCTGCCGAGGCCGGGAACGGTGAAGACGCGGGTGGTTTCTTGCATGTATAAAAGTAGGTTAATCTTGCGTTCGCCTCACGTTCGCCTCACGCCCGCCTCACGCCCGCCTCACGTTCGCCTCACCCCCTGGCCCCCTCTCCAAAAGAGAGGGGGGACTAGTTTTTAGCTTTAGTTACTAGAAATTATTTTTTTAGAGCTAAGGCTAGGGCGTGAGGACATTAAGAAATGAGTTATTCATCTAAGCCAATCAAGTGCTGCTCCGATATGCCAGAACGCGAGGAAGGAAACGATGGTCTTCTCGTAGCGGGTGGCCAAGCGGCGATACTGCTTCATGCGTCCGAAAAAGCGTTCGAT